>NZ_MSIE01000038.1 GCF_001921205.1 Actinophytocola xanthii
CTGACCGCCTACGACCACTGAATCAGTTAGGACTTACTCGTCTAGGTCCTCCGGCCGGCGGCGAGTTGTGCCCGGCACGCATCCCGGATCTCCTGTTCGAGCTCGTGCCGTGGCCGGCTCCAGTCCGCGCCCCACTCGTCGGCGAGGTGGGCTATCCGGCCAAGGGGAAGGTCGATGACGCCGCGGGCGTGGTCGGAGTCGGCGTCGGACACGATCTCGCGGACCTTGTCCAGAACCCACCGCTCGCCGGCCTGGTGTGCGGTCTGCATCCGGGCGAGCCTGTCGAACGCCACCTGGGCCGTCGCGACAACCGGGTGCGGGACCGGTACGGCGCAGTCGGCGAGAGCGGCGGGCAGAACCTCGTGCACCTCGGCAGCATCGGCTCCGCCGAGGCCTGCCAGGGTCCTGAGGTCCTCCCCGTCGAACCCTCAACGAGCCACCGCGCGGCCCACAGCGGGACCCGTTCGCTGGGAACGAGCTCCAGTGCCACCCAGGCGGCGACCAGCGTCGGGCTGGGAACCTCGTCGTCGTCGAACCGGTGCCAGTCGTCCAGGCGCATCACTCCCCGCCTTCGGTTCTCGACCTCGGCAGCAGGGCGCGGACCGCGTCGATCGTGTCGGCTTCAGGGGGGCTCTTGTCGGGGCGGTAGCGGACCACGCGGGCGAAGCGGAGGGCGACGCCGCCCTCGTAGCGGGGGCTGACCTGCACGCCGTCGAGGGCTATCTCGACGACCAGGTGGGGGCGCAGGTGCACCGCCCAGTCGGTGCGGTGGCTCTCGTAGGCCGGGAACTCCGAGGTCTGCCAGGCGAGCAGCTCGTCGGTGAGGCCCTTGAACGTCTTGCCGACCATGATCGGGGGGCCGCCGTCCGGGTCGCGGGCGCCCAGGTGGAGGTTGGACAGGTAGCCGGTGCGCCGGCCGTGGCCCCATTCGGCGGCCAGCACGACCAGGTCGAGCGTGTGCACCGGTTTGATCTTGCGCCAGGCCTTGCCCCGCCGACCGGCCTGGTAGGTCGACTCAAGCGACTTGACCACCACGCCCTCGTGGCCGGCGTCGAGGGCGTCGGCCAGGACCTGCTCGGCCTCCTCCTCGCTCGGCTCGAGCGCGCCGGGGATCACCAACGCATCCCCGACCGCCCTGTGCAGCGCGGCGTTGCGCTCCCGCAGCGGTGCGTCGACCAGGTCGGCGCCGTCGAGGTGTACGCAGTCGAAGAAGTACGGGTGCAACAGCAGCTCGCGCTCGTTGGTGGCGCCGAAGCGGCTCATCGTCTCCTGGAAGGGGCGGGGCCGGCCGTCGTCGTCGAGAGCGAGCGTCTCGCCGTCCAGCACCACCGTCCGGCACGGCAGGCCGCGCACGAGGTCGACCAGCTCCGGCACCGAGCCGGTGATCTCCCGCAGCGTCCGGGTGAACACGTGCACCTCGTCGCCGTCCTTGTGCACCTGGATCCGGGCGCCGTCCAGCTTGAACTCCACCGAGCACGCCCCCATGCCCAGCGCCTCGGCGAGCGACTCGCCCGGCGAGGCCAGCATCGGCCGGATGGCCCGCCCGACCCGCAGCCCGAACTCGGCGAGTGCCGGCGCGCCCCCGGTCAGGGCGGCCGCCGCGGTGGCGGGCAGCCGGCCGGAGAGCATGAACGCCCGCCGCACCTCCTCCTTGCCCACCTCAGCCGCGGTGGCGACCGCGTCGAGCATGACCCCTTCCAGCGCGCCCTGCCGCAGCTCGCCGGTGAGCAGGCGGACGAGGAAGGTCTGCTCGGCCTCCGTGGCCGCCCCGAACAGCTCGCCGAGCAGGGCGCCGCGCCGCGCCGCCGACCCCTTGCCGCTGGTCCGGGCGACCTCGCCGAGCGTCTCGTCCACGGCGGCGACGGTGAGCCCCGGCTCGGTCGCCGGAGGGACGCGCAGGTCGACCAGCGTGCGCCAGCCGGCGCCGATCCGACCCTGCCTCGGCGTGCCGATGAGGAACGAGACGACCGTGCCGACCTGGTCGCCGGCGCGGCGGAGCAGCCCGGCCAGGGCGTCCACCTTGGCCAGCCGGGAGCGGGTCGAGGAGACCTCGGCCGAGGTGGTCACGACGTCGGAGAGCAGCACCCGACAATCATGCACTCGGACCCCGACAGTCTGCGTTGTCCCTGGTCAGGGCCTTCTCGATCGTGTGATTGCGGCGTGGTCGAAGGCTGGCGAGTATCGGAATCATGACTGGGAACCCCCACACGTCGGTCCGCTCCCGGACCGTCGCCGCCGAGCTGCGCCGGCTGCGCGAGGAACGCGGCCTGAGCTGCGTCGAGGTGGGTCGGACCCTCGGGGTGTCGGCCAGCAAGATCAGCCGCATCGAGACCGGCCACAGCGGGCTGCAGGCCGACGACGTGGCCACCCTGCTCGGCTACTACCAGGTTCCCTCGGTGCGCCGCCAGGAGCTGCTGGACCTGCTCCGCCGCGGCGACCAGAAGGGGTGGTGGCAGCGCCAGGCGGGGCTTCCCAAGCTCTGGCGGATGCTGATCGACTACGAGAACCGCGCGGCGCGGATCCAGCACTACGCCTCGCTGCTGGTACCCGGTCTGCTGCAGACCGGCGAGTACTGCGAGGCCGTGCTGCACGGCACCGACGAGAGCCTGTCCGCAGCCGAGCTGGACAACCTGGTGGCCTCCCGGATGGGACGCCAGACCGTGCTCACCCGCTCGACGGCACCGCAGTACCTCGCGGTCGTCCACGAGGCCGCCCTGCGCATGCCGGTCGGCGGACCCGGTCTGATGCTGCGGCAGGTGCGGCACCTGCTGACCATCGCCGAACGCCCCAACATCGTGCTGCGGGCGGTCCCGTTCAGCGCGGGAGCGAACGCCGGCCTGCGCGGTTCGTTCATGGTCTTGGAGCTGGCCGACGAGCCCGACGTGGTGCACGTGGAGGGCCAGGTCACCGCGACGTTCCTGGAGGACGAGTCGGACGTCTCCCGATACCGGCTCGCGCTGCGCAACATCCTCAACGTCGCGCTCAGCCCGGCCGCCACCGCCGCACTGCTCGAGGCGATCGTCGCCGAGCTGAGCTAGCGAAGAACGCAGGAGCACAGGCATGCCAGCAACGGAGCCGCGGTGGCGCAGGAGCAGCCGCAGCAGCGACAGCAACATCTGCGTCGAGGTGGCGAAGGTCGGCCACCTCGCCCTCCTCCGCGACTCCAAGCACCCCGGCCCGGTGCTCACCGTCCCCGCCGACGCCCTCACCGCGCTGCTCACCACCAGCCGGAGTTGACCTTCCCCATGGGGCAGGCTCCACCGTGGAGTGCGTCCCAGTACGAGGGAGGTGGCGATGGCACCGCTGACGATCGGGGCGTTCGCCAGGGCGTCCCGGCTCTCCCCCAAGGCGCTGCGGCTCTACGACGAGCTCGGCCTGCTCCGGCCGGCGAGGGTCGACCCCGTCACCGGGTACCGGCTCTACGAGGTCGAGCAGCTCGAGCGGGCCAGGCTGGTCGCCTGGCTGCGTCGGCTGGGCATGCCGCTCGCGCTGATCAGGAGAGTCTGCGAGCTGCCGGGTCGGGAGGCCGCCGACGCGGTCGCCGGCTACTGGCGCGGGGTCGAGTCGGACACCGCGGCACGGCGGGAGCTCGCCGCCGTGCTCGTCGCGCACCTGTCCGAGGAGGAGTTCGCCATGCCAGAACAGCCGCTCACGATCACCTACGCCGCACGGACCGACCGCGGGCTGGTCCGCCCCGCCCAGCAGGACCGCGCCTACGCCGGGAGCCGGCTGCTGGCCGTCGCCGACGGCTACGGCCGCAAGGGGGACGCGGCCAGCGCCGTGGCCATCGACGCGCTGCGGGAGCTGGACGCCGCCGTGCCCGCCGGTGACCTGCTCAACGTCATGGCCGAGGCCGATCGCCAGGCCGGCGCGGCGGTTCGGGACCTGCTCGCCGACGACGCCGAGCGCGACAGCGGCACCACGCTGACCGCGCTGCTCTGGTCCGGCTCCCGGCTCGGCCTGGTGCACGTCGGGGACTCCCGGGCCTACCTGCTGCGCGAGGGCACCCTGTTCCGGATCACCAACGACCACACCGTGGCCCAGTCCCTGGTCGAGGAGGGGCGGCTCACCGAGGACGAGGTCGCCGCCCACCCGCAGCGCTCGATCCTGCTGCGGGCGCTCACCGGCGCGGGGGAGCCGGACGTCGACCTGCACGACGTCCGGGCCGGCGACCGGTACCTGCTGTGCTCCGACGGGCTGCACACGGTGCTGGAGCAGGACACCCTCCGCGAGGTGCTGGCCACCGTCGACACCCCGCACGAGGCGGTCGAGCGCCTGGTGGAGCTGGCGAACCGGGCCGGCGGACCGGACAACATCAGCTGCGTGGTCGCCGACATCACCGCGGCGGCGTAGCCGCGATCTCGGCCACCGCCGCCCGCAGCCGGTCCGGCGTGGTCGCCGCGTAGCCGAGCACGAGGCCCGGATACGGGGGGTCGTCGGCGTAGGCCGACAGGGCCACCGCGTTGATCCCCCGCTCGGCCAGCCGCCCGGTGAGCAGCGCGTCGTCCATGCCGTCGGGGAGCCGCAGGACCACGTGCAGGCCCGCCGCGACGCCCACCGCCCGCCAGGCCGGGAGATGCTCGGCCAGCGCGGTCAGCAGCGCGTCGCGGCGGGCCCGGTATATCGCCCTGGTCCGGCGCAGGTGGCGGTCGTAGCCGCCGGAGGCGAGCAGGCGCGCGAACGCGGCCTGGGGCAGCGGTGAGCAGCCGAGATCGGTGAGCCGCTTGTGCCGCACCGCCGCCGTGCGCAGGGCCGGCGGCAGCACCAGCCAGCCCAGGCGCAGCGCCGGCGCCAGCGTCTTGCTGACGCTGCCGACGTAGGCGACGCGCGTCGGGTCCATTGCCTGCATCGCCCGCAGCGCCGGCCGGTCGTAGCGGTGCTCGGCGTCGTAGTCGTCCTCGACGACCACGCCGTCGTACTCGCGGGCCCAGGCCAGCAGGGCGTGCCGGCGCGCCGGGTGCAGGGCGACCCCGAGCGGGAACTGGTGCGCGGCGGTGACGACGACCGCGCGGCAGTCACCGAGCCCGTCGACGACGACCCCGTGCTCGTCCACCGGCACCGGGACCGGCGTCGCCCCGGCCGCCGCCACCAGCGGGAACTGGTCGGGGTGACCGGGCACCTCGAGCCCGATCCGCCCGCCGAGCAACGCCGCGAGCAACGACAGCCCCTCCGCGGCGCCGTGGGTGACCACGACGTCCTCGGCGGTGGCGGTGACCGCGCGGACCCGGCCGAGGTAGCCGGCCAGCTCAGCCCGCAGCTCGGCCAGGCCGGCGGGGTCGGGGTAGCCCAGGGAGTCGTCGGGCAGCTCGGCCAGGGCCGAGCGGGTCGCGGCCAGCCACTCGCCGCGCGGGAACGCGCTCAGCGCCGGCAGGCCAGGCCGCAGGTCGAACCGCCAGCGCGGCGGCGCCGGGGCCGGTTCCGGGCGCGGGGCGGCCCGCTCGAGACCGGTCGCGACCCGCGTGCCCGACCCGCGCCGGCTGGTCAGGTACCCCTCGGCGACGAGCTGGGTGTAGGCGGCGGTCACCGTGCCGCGCGCGACCCCCAGCTGGCTGGCCAGGTCGCGGCTGGAGGGCAGGCGCACACCGGGCGCCAGCTGCCCCTCCCGGATGGCCGTGCGCAGGGCCGACTCCACCCGACGCCCCCGCGGTCCGGCCGTCGGGAGCAGCAGCTCACGCAAAGTGGACCAGTTGGTTGTCATCGAAGTGGAGCTTACGTCTGGGCCACCGTGATCGAGAGGCTGACGGGGTGACCACCCCTCCCACCTCGCCCCGGACCGCGGCCGGCCTCGCCGCCGCCGCGACCATCCTCGTCGGAGCGTCGGTCCCGGTCACCGGGCTGCTCGACGGCTACCCGGTGCTCTCCGCCCAGGCGCTCCGCTACGGCATCGGCGCGGTGCTGCTGCTCGGCTGGCTGCGCGGACGGGTCCGGCTGCCGTCCCCGCGCGACCTCGCCGGGCTCCTCCTGATGGTCGGTGCCGGCTCGCTCGGGTTCAACGCCGCGGTCCTGGTCGCCCAGCGGTACGCGACGCCGGGCTTCGTCGCGGCCATGCTCGGGGCGAGCCCGCTGGTACTCGCGGTCGCGGCGCCCCTGCTGGCCGGACGGCGACCCGCGGTGGTCGCCCTGCTGGGCGCCGCCCTGGTCGGGCTCGGGGTGGTCGTGCTGTCCGGCGGCGGGTCCTGGCACGGGCCGGGGCTGCTGCTGGCCGTGCTCGTGGTGGCCTGCGAGGTCCTGTTCACTCTGGGCGGTGTGGGTGTCGTGCGCAGGCTCGGCGCGGTGACCGCCTCGTTCTGGGCGTGCGCGGGGTCGGCGGTCGGCGGCGCGCTGCTGTCGACGCTGTGGCTGGGAACCGACGCCTGGCCGGCGCCGACCGGGACCGAGGTGCTGACGATCGTCGTGCTCGGCACGCTGGTCACCGCCGTCGCGTTCGGCTGCTGGTACACCGGCGTCGCGGTGCTCGGGGCCGACCGCGCGGGGGTGCTGATCGGACTGATGCCGGTGGCCGGGCTGGTCGCCGCGGTCCTGCTCGGGCGTCAGGAGCCGACCGCGGTGGCGGCCGGCGGCGCGCTGGTCGTCGCCGCCGGCTGCGTACTCGGGCTCAGCCGCCGCGCGCCATCCGCAGCACGTCCAGCGCCTCGTCCAGCTGCTGTTCGGTGAGCTTGCCCGACTCGACGTGGCCGCGCTCCAGCACGACCTCGCGGATCGTCCGGCGCTCGGCCAGCGACTGCTTGGCGATCGACGCGGCCTCCTCGTAGCCGAGGTAGCGGTTGAGCGGCGTGACGATCGAGGGGGAGGACTCGGCGTACTCCCGCATCCGGTCCACCTGGGCCTCGACACCCTCGAAGACCTTGTCCGCCAACAGCCTGGACACCGCGGCCAGCAGCCGGGCCGACTCGAGGACGTTGCGCGCGATGACCGGCAGCATCACGTTGAGCTGGAAGTTGCCCTGGCTGCCGGCGAAGGCCACCGCGGCGTCGTTGCCGATCACCTGGGCGACGACCATCATCGTCGCCTCGGGGATCACCGGGTTCACCTTGCCGGGCATGATCGAGCTGCCCGGCTGAAGGTCCGGCAGCGCGAGCTCGCCGAGCCCTGTCCGCGGCCCCGAGCCCAACCAGCGCACGTCGTTGGCCACCTTGTACAGCGACACGGCGAGGGTGCGGAGCTGACCGGAGACCTCGACGACGCCGTCCTGGGCGGCCTGGGCCTCGAAGTGGTCGCGGGCCTCGGTGAGCGGCAGGTCGGTCAGCGACGCCAGCTCCTGGGCCACCGCAGCGCCGAAGCCCTCGGGGGCGTTGAGCCCGCTGCCCACCGCGGTCCCGCCGATGGGGAGCTCGCCGAGCCGGGGCAGCGTGTCCCGGAGCCGTTCGATGCCGTAGCGCACCTGGGCCGCCCACGCCCCCGCCTCCTGCCCGAGCGTCACCGGCACCGCGTCCATGAGGTGGGTGCGCCCGGACTTCACGACCTCGGCCCATTCGCCGGCACGCCGCTCGATTGTGGCGGCGAGGTGGTCCAGCGCCGGTAGCACGTCGCGCACGACGGCCTCGGTGGCGGCGATGTGGATCGTGGTGGGGAAGGTGTCGTTGGACGACTGCGAGGCGTTGACGTGGTCGTTGGGGTGCACCTCCCGGCCGAGCGCGCGGCTCGCGAGCGTGGCGATGACCTCGTTGGCGTTCATGTTCGACGAGGTACCGGAGCCGGTCTGGAAGACGTCGATCGGGAAGTGCGCGTCGTGCCGCCCGTCGGCGACCTCCTCGGCCGCGGCGGCGATGGCCCCGGCGAGGTCCTCGTCCAGCACGCCGAGGCGCTGGTTGACCCGAGCCGCCGCCGCCTTGAGCAGGCCGAGCGCGCGGATCTGGGCACGCTCCAGGCCGCGACCGGAGATGGGGAAGTTCTCGACGGCGCGTTGGGTCTGGGCCCGCCAGAGCGCCTCGGCCGGAACCCTGACCTCGCCCATCGTGTCGTGCTCAATCCTGAACTGATTCTCGGTCACGTATTCAGTCTGGCCTGCCACGGCGAGCGCCGCGCGGGTAGCTTGTGGTGGTGCTGGCCACTCTCCGCGATGGGTAGGTGTGCATGAGTTCCGCCGAGACACCGTCCGAGGTAGACCTACTGATCGTCGGCGCGGGGCCGACAGGGCTCTTCGCCGCCTACTACGCCGGGTTCCGCGAGCTCCGCACCGCGGTCGTCGACTCCCTGCCCGAGCCGGGCGGGCAGGTCACCGCCATGTACCCGGAGAAGCAGATCTTCGACGTGGCCGGGTTCCCGTCGGTGCTCGGCCGCGATCTGGTCGCAGCGCTCGTCGAGCAGGCCGACCAGTTCAAGCCGACGTACCTGCTCGGTCGGGCGGCCCGCACCCTGTCCGAAGTGGACGGTAAGTACGAGGTCGACATCGGCGGGGCGGTCGTGCGGACCGGCGCCGTGCTGATCACCGCCGGCATGGGCGAGTTCACCCCGCGCCCGCTGCCGGCCGGCGACGGCTGGCTGGGGCGCGGCGTCGTCCACTTCGTACCGGAGCTGGAACCGTTGCGGGACCAGGACATCGTCATCGTCGGCGGTGGCGACTCGGCTTTCGACTGGGCGCTGTCGCTGCACCCGATCGCCCGCAGCGTCACGCTCGTCCACCGCCGCAACAAGTTCCGCGCGTTCGCCGCGACGGTCCGCCAGGTGCGCGAGCTCGGCGTACCGATCATCACCGACGCCGAGGTGGTCGCCCTGCGCGGAGACTCCGCCGGCGCACTGGCCGAGGTCGAACTGGAGGTGAAGTCGGACCCGGCGCCGGTCGTGCTGCCCGCGCAGACCGTGGTGGCCGCGCTCGGCTTCACCGCCGACCTCGGGCCGATCGAGTCGTGGGGCCTGGAGATCGTCCGCCGCGCGGTCAGCGTCGACACCACGATGAAGACCGCCCGCGACCGCATCTACGCCGCCGGCGACATCGCCGCCTACCCCGGCAAGGTCAAGCTGATCGCCACCGGCTTCGGCGAGGCCGCCACCGCGGTGAACAACATCGCGGTCGACCTCAACCCGGAGGCGCACCTGTTCCCCGGCCACTCCAGCGACGTCGCCTGAGCCGCCCGGGGGGTGTCCCTATGTGGTTGTCAAGCCGCTGTGGGGAGTGGAGTGGGTTCGGGGTGGCGGTAGTGGGTGCCGTTGCGGAGCATGGCGTAGAGCCCTCGGCTCGTTTGCGGTCGTAGTAGGCCCTGCTGGTGGGGGTCGTGCAGGGCTGCGAACGCGGCCAGGAAGAACGCTCGTTTTCAGCTTCCGGTTGCCGGTTCGGGCTGGATGTTCGCCCTTGATGCTGGTGCCGGAGCTGCGGGTGACCGGGGCGATGCCGGCGTAGGCGGCGAGGTGGGCGGAGCTGGCGAAGTTGGAGGCGTCGCCGATCCCGAGGAGGATGCGGGCTGCGGTCCTGACGTCGATGCCGGGCATCGAGGTCAGGACCCCGGCAAGAGGGCCGTCATGCAGCCGTTTGCCGTCCGGGTCGAGACCGACCGCATGATGGGCGTCCTTGCCGACATCCAGGCCCAGGAAACCCCGAAACCGCTGCTCATCCACGATGCCATTCGCTCGTCCCACGTGGTCACCAGGTTGGGAATCGATGGCCGGCACCCACGTTACGACGAGGCCTACCTTGCGGTGGCCGTGTCCCTATCAGCGGTCCCTCGGATGCCACCAGACCCGGTGACACCACCCCTGGATCATGGGTTCGACTGGGGGCGTTGGTCATGCCGAGCCTGGCGACCACAGCTCCATGATCAGGAACTACGAAGAAGGTAACGGGGGTAGCGCGGGTGCCGGTACGCGGCACGGCGGACAGGAGGTCGCGGTAGCGGCGGCACGCGGATCGTGCCTACGGGCCAGCGCGACCGGCAGCGCACCGCCTCGGGGCGTTGGCAGGCGTCCCCACGTGGCGACGAGAGCGACGGTTCAGCCGCGGGTGGCGCTGTGTTCCCGCAGGGCGGCCTCGAGGCGCAGGCCTACGCCGATCACGGTGAGCGAGATGACGACGGGGGGCATCCATTCCTTGCTGCTGGGCGCAATCATGTCCAGGATCAGGACAAGGAGTGCGACGGCGAGGGCGCCGTTGCCGAACGCCCTCGCCGACGTCGTGCTGCGTTCAGTCATGTTCGTCAGGGTGCCACAACGGTGTTAGCTGGGCGGGTTGTTGTAGAAAACCGGCGTGGATTTCTTGAGAGTATCGCCGGCGTCGCCGCTGTAGCTGAGGCTCATCACGCCGACCGAGATGGAAACGCCCCAGCTGGAAGCGTCACCGTCCTGGTTGTGCTCGAAGTGATAGCCGGCCACCATTTTGTTGTCGCAGCCGTACCCGATGCGCCGGAAATGCAGGAGATGGGTACCGTGGTCCGACTTGAGGACGAATCCCTGCGTCCGATCACGAATCTGCCACACGCTTTCGTTGACGGTTGCCGTGTGTCGGTACGTCTGGTCGTAGTAGTTGTTCTGGTAGTCGTAGGCCGACAGCGTGTCGCCGTCGTTCTGCCAGCAGTTCTTGTCCACGTCGTCGGTGGCGAGGCCCGAGGCGTCGTCGGGGTTGGAACCGTTGACGTAGTCGTCCCGGAAGTTCCAGTTCCCCATGGCCGTCCACCACTCGCCGTACTGGTCCTGCGTGTGGTACCAGGCCCCCGTCACGGCGAAGGCGTTGATGGGAACGTCCCGGTACGCGGCCTGCACCTGGTGCGCCGTGGCGTTCCGCAGGCCCACCGCGGGTGCGTTGAACCGCAGGCTGTCCCCGCCGGCCTCGGTGATGGCGCGTTCCAGCGCCACGAAATCCCCCGGACGTTCTCCCCATGATTTCGCGGCTGCCGCCGCGGCGCGCTCCTTGGCGGTCACTGGTTCGGGTGCTGGCTCGGCCGACGCGGTGCCCGCGGTCGAGATGGCGGTCAGGCTGAAAAGTGCCATTCCGACCGCGAGGTGGGCGATGCGTCGCGTGCGCGACCTTGTCAGTGATCTCATCAGAAAAATACTCCCCAGTATTTGACATCAGAATATCTGCCACCCGGCCCCCACCGGGATGTCCCCCACAGTATTCTTGATCATTCCTGGGCCCAGATGGTGTGGGACCGGATGAAATCACAATACCACGGATGGGCTATGGCAAAACCTGCACTGTCTCGCCCGGCTGAAGCGAGGTGAAGAAGGCCCGCGCCGCCGCCATCGAGAGGCGTACGCAGCCGTGCGAGTCGGTGGCGAGGTCGCCCTGGTGGAAGGCGATGCCACCGGGGGCGAAGAACACCGAGTACGGCATGGGTGTGCCGTAGATGCTGCTGGTGTTCTCCTCGTCCTTCCACGAGACCGGGTAGGTCCCGGTCGGGGTCGGGTTGGCCCGGCCGCCGTGGGAGATGGGAACCGGGCCGTACTCGACGCGTCCGCCCCGCAGCAGCCAGGCCTGCCTGCTCGAGAGGCTCACACACGCGCGGACGTTCGCCGCGCACGGTGGGGGCGGTGGGGGCGGCGGCGTCGTGGTCGACGGGGCCGTTGAGCTGGCGGGGGAAGAGCTGGCGGGGGACGAGGCCACCGGGGCGGACGCCTGCCGGGGCGAGCCGCCGGGCGCGGCCTCCGCCGAACAGGACGCCAGGCAGGCCACCGCCGCCGTGACCACCAGGAACCGAGCCAGGACCATGAGCACCTCCGCTTGTCACCATTAGCCCACGCGGAGGAGGCCAGGGAGGTTGCAGCGGATCGAGGGCGCGCCCTGACTACGGAACCACCTGCACGGTGTCGCCCACCTGGAGAGCCTCGTAATAGGTCTGCGCGGCGGCGTTCGACAGGTGGATGCAGCCGTGCGACAGGTCGGTCAGGCTGCCCTCGTGGAAGGCGATACCGCCGTTGAAGAACACCGAGTACGGCATCGGCGCGTTGTCGAACTCGCTGCTCAGGTGGTCGATGTCCTTCCACCCCACGGAGAACGTGCCGGGCGGGGTCTCCCACCCCGGGCGGCCGTGGGTGATCGGCACCGGTCCGTAGTCCACCCCGCCGTCGGACAGCAGCCAGGACTGGTTCGCCGACAGGTCGATGCAGGCGTCCGTGCCGCCGTCGCAGGGGACGCCCGGGGGTGGCGGCGGCACCGTCTTGGTGATCGTCACCTCGGCCTCGGCGACCGTCGGCAGCGGGGGGAAGGTGGTCACCGGGGTCGTCGGGGTCGTCGTCGGGGTCGTTGTCGACGGGGGAGCGGTCGGGGCGGGGGCGGGCGAGACCGGCGGTGGTGCCGGCGCCGCCGCGACCACCTGGCCCGCGGACGACGGCGCACCCGCCGAGGCCGCCGAGGCTGAGGCGGACAGGAGGGTGGCACCGGCCGTCAGGGTCACGAGCACCGTGCTGGTCCGCATACAGGTAAAGACGCCTCGAGGACCGTCCACGTTGCTCGTCCGGGCGAGACCGTTACCCGAACGTCAGGGCAGCGGCGGGATCGGGTCGTCCTCGATGGCTCGCTCGATGCGGTCGAAGTCGACCGTCGAGTACTCGCGCAGCTTGGTCAGCCGGTGGAAGCCGTCGATCATGCGCACGGTGCCGGACTTCGACCGCATCACGATCGACTGGGTCGTGCAGCCGCCGCTGCGGTAGTGCACCCCGCGCAGGAGGTCGCCGTCGGTGATGCCGGTCGCGCAGAAGAACGCGTTGTCGCCGCTGACCAGGTCGTCGGTGAACAGCACCCGGTCCAGGTCGTGACCGGCGCCGACCGCCTTCTCCCGCTCCTCGTCGTCCTTGGGCCAGAGCCTGGCCTGCATCGCACCGCCCATGCACTTGAGCGCGCAGGCCGCGATGATGCCCTCCGGCGTTCCGCCGATCCCGAACAGCAGGTCCACGCCGGTGTTCGGCCGCGCCGCGGAGATCGCGCCGGCGACGTCGCCGTCGGAGATGAAGTGGATCCGGGCGCCGGCGTCGCGCACGGCGCGGATGTGGTCGGTGTGCCGCTCCCGGTCGAGGATGCACACGGTCACGTCGGAGACGTCGGTCTGCTTGGCGCGGGCCACCCGGCGGATGTTCTCGGCGATCGGCGCGGTCAGGTCGACGACGTCGGCGGCCTCCGGGCCGACGGCGAGCTTCTCCATGTAGAACACCGCCGACGGGTCGAACATCGCGCCCCGCTCGGTGGCCGCGAGCACGGCGATCGCGTTGGGCATCCCCTTCGCCATCAGCGTCGTCCCGTCGATCGGGTCGACCGCCACGTCGCACTCGGGGCCGTCCCCGTTGCCGACCTCCTCGCCGTTGTAGAGCATCGGGGCCTGGTCCTTCTCGCCCTCCCCGATCACCACGACGCCGCGCATCGAGACGGTGCCGATCAGCTTGCGCATGGCGTCGACGGCGGCGCCGTCCCCACCGTTCTTGTCGCCCCGACCGACCCAGCGGCCGGCCGCCATCGCCGCCGCCTCGGTCACCCGGACCAGTTCGAGGGCGAGATTGCGGTCCGGCGCCTCGCGCCGGCGCGTGGTCGTCGGCTGGTCGGACTGGGTCATACCGCCTCCCGGTGTCTCCCCGCGTCTCCCCCAGCAAGGTCCCCTCGATCCTCCCAGACGGTGGGACACGGGGACGAGTGAGCATGATCTCCACCACCTGCGAGGATGGGCGCGTGGTGGACCGAGAGGTGGACCCGGGTGGGCAGCCCCAGCGCCCGGGCCGGGCCGGGTTGCGGATGCGTGACATGGTCGGTGCCGTCGCCGTGCTGCTGGCGATCGTCGGCCTGATCGTGACGGTGACCCGCGGCTGCTCGTTCGATCCCGGCGGTCCCGACGTGTCCCCGGACACCGCGCCCTCGGTGGACGTCTCGGCGAAGCTGGACGACGCGGTTCGGACGGTGGGCTTCCCGCTCCGGCGGCCCGCGCTGCCCGGCGGCTGGCGGGCCAACTCGTCCTCCACCGCCCCGGTCGGAACCGGTGCCAGGGCCGACGTCGTGATCCGGGTGGGCTGGCTGACCCCGGCCGGGCGCTACGTCCAGCTCGGCCAGTCGGGCGGAGACCTCGCCGAGGTGGTGGCCGCCGAGACCGGTGAGGCCGCGGCCGACACCGGGTCCGTGGAGGTCGGCGGGGCCGAGTGGCGGACCTACCCCTCCCGGCGGGACGAGGTGGCCTGGGCGACGACCGTGGCCGGAGCGGTCACGGTGATCACCGGCTCGGGTGACGAGGACGAGTTCCGGGTGCTGGCCACCGCCGTCCTCGAGGCGGAGCCGCTGCCGAGGCCCTGATCCCGCACGTTTTCAGCTGGCCCGCCAGCACCCCTGGACGTGGTCGTCGACCATGCCGGTGGCCTGCATCAGCGCGTAGGCGGTGGTGGGGCCGACGAAGGCGAACCCGCGCCGCTTGAGCTCCTTGGCCATCGCGGTGGACTCACGGGTGCTGGCCGGCACCTCCGCCGGCGTCGCCGGGCGCGGGCGAGTGGCCGGGTCCGGCGCGAACGACCAGAGCAGCTCGTCCAGCGGCCGGTCGAGCTCAGCGATGGCCCTGGCGTTGGTGACCGCGGCATTGATCTTCGCGCGGTTGCGGACGATCGAGGTGTCGGCCATCAGCCGGGCGACGTCGTCGTCGTCGAACTGGGCGACCAGCTCCGGGGCGAAGCCGGCGAAGGCGCGGCGGAAGCCCTCGCGCTTGCGCAGGATCGTGAGCCAGGACAGCCCGGACTGGAAGGCTTCCAGCGTCAGCCGTTCGTACAGCTCCCGCTCCCCGTGCAGCGGGACGCCCCACTCCTCGTCGTGGTAGGCGACGTAGATGTCCGCCGAGTTGCCCCAACCGCATCGCGGGCGGCCGTCCGGGCCGAGCGGGGCCGTCATGCCCGGTCCGGCCCGACCGCTGGCTCCGCGGCCTCCGCGGTGGGCTCGGCCGGCGGCTCGAGGACGCGCTCCCGGTCCTCGACGCCCTCGGTCTCCGCCAGCCGCCGCCGCAGCTCGGCCACCTCGGACCGCAGGTCGGCGAGCTCGCCCTCCACCCGGCGCAGCACCCAGTCGACCTCGGACATCTTGTAGCCGCGGAGCACCAGCTGGAAGCGGACGTCCCGCACGTCCTCGGGGGTGATGTCCGAGGCGGGCAGCCGGGTCGGCGACGCCCCCGGCGGCAGCGCCGGCAGCTCCTCACCTCGGCCGAACACGACCGAGGCGAGCAGGAACACCACGGCTGCCACGAGGATCATGACGACCAGGTAGATCAGTGCGGTGGTCACGAGAGGGATCGTCGCACACCCGTGGCGGCGGACCCTCAGCGCACGAGGAGCTCGCGCATGGGCGGCCGGTCGGTGACGTGCACGCCGGCGGTGTCCGGCAGCCACTCCCCGGCCACCTGCACGAACTGGGTGAGCTCGCCGGGCGTGTCACCGGGCAGCAGGCCGCACCGGCCCAGCGCCGTGCTCAGGATCTGGCGGGCCATCAGCCCGAGCGCGGCCAGCGGCTGGTTGCGGTGGCGGCGCACGCCGAGGTTGACCTGGGCGATGCCGGGCAGCCCGACCAGGCGGTGCGCGTCGAGCAGCAGCCCGATCTCCACGCCGTAGCCCGAGGCGAACGGCACCGCCTCGAGCAGCTCACGGGTGCCCGCGTACTCGCCGGACAGCGGCTGGATGATCCCGGAGAGCTCGGGACGCAGCGCCGAAAGCAGAGGTCGGGCCATCAGCTCGGTCACCCGCCCGCCACCGGAGCCGACCGAGGCATCCTCAGTAGACAGCGGGCGGCGGTAGAAGCCCTTCACCAGCTGGACTTCGGGTTGCAGGAGCAGCGGTCCGAGCAGAGTCGGCACGAACGCGGGGTCCGGGTCCACGAGGTCGGAGTCGACGAACGCGAGCAGGTCGCCACTGGTCGCGGCGAGCGAGCGCCACAGCACCTCACCCTTGCCCGGCAGGGGTTCCAGCTCGGTCAGAACGTCGGTGCGGAGCACCACCCGCGCGCCGGCGGCGAGGGCGACCTCGACCGTGCGGTCGGTCGACCCCGAGTCGATCACCACCAGCTCGTCCACGAGCGTACCGACCAGGGGGCGGATCGAGGCGATGACGTCGCCTACCGTCGCCTCCTCGTTCAGCGCCGGCAGTACGACGCTCACGGTGCGAGAACCCTTGGCGGCCACCAGGTCCGCGACCGTCCACTCGACACTCTGCCAGGTCCGCGAGGCGAACCAGTCCCGCGCGGCCGCGTCCATCAGGCCAGCGCCCGCAGGCAGCGGGCAGGCGGACGCGTGCCCGCGATGCTCGCGACCATCTCGACAACCTGCCTGGTCCGGCGCACCTCGTGCGCACGGAAGACCCGGGCGCCGGCCAGTGCCGCTACCGAGGTCGCCGCCAGTGTTCCGTCCACCCGGTCCTCCAGTCCCACGCCCAGGGTCTCCCCGATGAAGTCCTTGTTGGACAACGCCATGAGCACCGGCCAGCCGGTGCCCACGAGCTCGTCGACCCGACGCAGCAGCGCGAGGCCGTGCCAGGTGTTCTTGCCGAAGTCGTGGGTGGGGTCGATGAGCACCCGGTCGGCCGGAACGCCGAGCGACACGACGTGCTCGGCTCGCGCGACCAGCTCGGCCACCACCTCGGCGACCACGTCCAGGTACCGCACCCGGTGGGGGTCGGTCCGCGGAGCGACGCCACCGGTGTGCGAGCAGACCATGCCGACGCCGAACTCGGCGGCCACCTCGGCCAGCCGGGGGTCCGCACCCGCCCACGTGTCGTTGACCAGGTCGGCGCCGGCCGCGCATACGGCCCGAGCGACCTCGTGCCGCCAGGTGTCCACGCTGATGACCAGGTCGGGATGCCGCTCACGGACCTGTTCGACCACCGGCACGACCCGGCGCAGCTCCTCGTCGACGTCCACCCGCTCGCCGTGCGCGCCGGCCCGCACACCGCCGATGTCGACGATGTCGGCGCCCTCGGCGACCAGGCGGTCGACCGCCGCCAGCGCGGCCCGCTCGTCGAAGGTGGTGCCGCGGTCGTAGAAGGAGTCCCTGGTGCGGTTGACGATCCCCATCACCAGGGCACGGTCGGTAGCCACCGCCCGATCACCAAAACCAAGTGTCCGCACGACGCCGATGGTGCCACGCCCTCAGCCCGGAAACGCCGCGCGATACACCCCGGTCACAAAAGGTGACACCCGCGAAACGCGCCTAGTGCACTTCGATCCAGGCCTGGTAGGCCTCTTCCACTACGCGGATGGCGTCGTCGACGTCGTCGGTCACGTGCAGGAGAGCCATGTCCTTCTCGCCGATCTTGCCTTCCTTGTAGACGGTGTCGTGCACCCAGTCGTACAGACCGCCCCAGTAGGACCGTCCGAACAGGACCACCGGGAACTTGGTGACCTTCTTGGTCTGCACCAGGGTGAGCGCCTCGAACAGCTCGTCCAGGGTGCCGAAGCCGCCGGGCAGACAGATGAACGCCTGGGCGTACTTCACGAACATCGTCTTGCGGGTGAAGAAGTAGCGGAAGTTCACGCCGAGGTCGACCCACGGGTTGAGGCCCTGCTCGAACGGCAGTTCGATGCCCAGGCCGATCGACAGGCCGCCGGCCTCGGAGCAGCCCCGGTTGACCGCCTCCATCACCCCCGGCCCGCCGCCGGTCATCGCGGCGTACCCGGCGTCGGCCAGGGCCGCGCCGATCCGCATCCCCAGCTGGTACTCCGGGTGGTCGCGGCCGGTGCGGGCGGAGCCGAACACGGTCACCGCGCGCGGCACCTCGGCGAGCGCGCCGAACCCCTCGACGAACTCGGCCTGGATGCGCAGCACCCGCCACGGGTCGGTGTGCACCCAGTCGGCAGGGCCGCGGGAGTCCAGCAGTCGCTGGTCGGTGGTGGTGTCCTCTTCCCTGCGCGAGCGGCGCAGCACCACCGGGCCGCGCTGCTTCTCCCGCGGGTGCTCCTCGTCGTCGGGGCGGTCGGCGGATTGCTCGATAGTCACCCGCGCGAGTGTAGGTCCATCTACCGTGACCGGAATGGCGGAAGACCGGATTGACGAGCTCCAGAGCTCCCTGCGGGCGCTGCGCCGGCAGCTCGACCAGCTCGACCGACGTCAGCAGGCCAGTGCCTCGGGCCTGCGGCAGGCGGTGCTCGCCGCCACCGTCGCCGGGGCCATGCTGGTCCTGACCGCGACCACGTGGCGCACCGCCCCGGGCGACGGCGCTTCCGTCGGCGACCTGGGCAGTCTGTGGGGCATGACCTCCGACGGCTGGCAACCCGTCGCGGCGCTGGTGCTGGTCGTGGCGACCGCGCTCGGCAGCCTCGCGGTCTTCCTCGGTGAGGCCGGACGGGTGGGGCACGTCGTGCTGGTCGTGCTGGCGCTGCTCACGGCGCTCGCCATCCTGCTCGTGGGCGGCGTCGAGCCGGACGGCTGGTACGAGTCGGAGGACTACGAGTCGGCCGCCGGCCGCTGGCTGACGCTGCTGGCCGCGCTGGGGCTCGCCGCACTGCACGGCGGCCGCGCCAGCGAGCTCAGGCGTTAGCGCGCCAGGAATCGGGTCAGCACCTCGGCACAGCGGTGGATCTGGGCGATCGGCACGTGTTCCTCCTGGGTGTGGGCCAGGGTGGGATCGCCGGGGCCGAAGTTGACCGCCGGCAGGCCGAGCGCGGCGAAGCGGGCGACGTCCGTCCAGCCGAGCTTGGCCACCGGCTCGCCACCCGCCGCGGCCACCAGCTCCGCCGCGGCCGGTGCGGACAGACCGGGCAGGGCACCGGCGGCGTGGTCGGTGACGGTCAGCACGAGGCCGGTCCGCGCGAACACCTCCCGCAGGTGGGCCTCCGCCTCGCGGACCGAGCGGTCGGGGGCGAACCGGAAGTTCACCGTCAGCACCGCCTCGTCCGGTACGACGTTGCCGCTCACGCCGCCGGACACCCGCACCGCCTGCAACCCTTCCCGGTAGCGGCAGCCGTCGATGTCCACCTCCCGCGGCCGGTACTCCTCGAGCAGGGCCAGCGCGGGGCCGAGCGCGTGGATGGCGTTGACGCCCATCCAGGCCCGTGCGGTGTGCGCCCGGCGGCCGGTGGCGCGCAGCTCGATCCGCATCGTGCCCTGGCAGCCGGCCTCGACAACCGCGTTCGACGGCTCGCACACGATCGCCAGGTCGCCGGTCAGCCACTCCGGCAGCTCCCGCTCTATCCGCCCGAGGCCGTTGCGGGACGCCTCGACCTCCTCGCAGTCGTAGAACACGAAGGTGAGGTCGTGCCGGGGCGCGGTGACGGTGGCGGCGAGGTGCAGCATCACCGCGTCGCCACCCTTCATGTCGACGCTGCCCAGCCCGTGCAGGTGCTCGGCGGTGCGTCGGGACGGCAGGTTGGCGTTGACCGGCACCGTGTCCAGGTGACCGGCCAGCACCACCCGGGAGGGCCGGCGCAGCGAGGTGCGGGCCAGCACGGTGTTGCCCGAGCGGACGACCTCGAGGTGGTCCAGCGCGTCGAGCGCGACCTCGACGGCCGCGGCCAGCTCGCCCTCCTCGCCGGACACGCTGGGCATGTCGACCAGCCGGGCGGTCAGGTCGACGGGGTCGGCGGTCAGGTCCAGCGCGGCGATCACGGAGGAAACGGTACCGGCCGTGCAACCCGGCAGGCGGGACCCCGCGTGACTACTGCGTGACCAACGCCCAGGAGGTTTCATGAATGATCGTGACCAGGGGTTCACCGACTACTTCGCAAGCCGGTCGAGCGCCTTTCGGGGGACCGCCTACCTGCTATGCGGCGACTGGCACCGGGCGGAGGACCTGGTCCAGAACACGTTCGTGAAGCTCTACCGCGCGTGGAACCGCGTCTCCGGGCGCGAGGCCCTGGATGCCTACACCCGCCGGATCCTCGTCCGCACCTTCCTCGACGAGAACAGGCGCGGCTTCTTCCACCGGGAACGACCGGCCGGCGACCAGCAGCTGGGGGATCGCTCGGAACCGCCACGGGTGGTCGAGGACCGCCTGGTGCTGCTGCACGCGCTGCGCACGGTCCCACCGCGCCAGCGCGCGGCGCTGGTCCTGCGCTACTGGGAGGACATGTCCGTCGAGGACACCGCCGCGGCCATGAGCACCACGGCCGGCACCGTCAAGAGCCAGACCGCCCGCGGCCTCGACGCGCTGCGCGCCCTGGTTCCCACAGCAACATTCTGATCGGAGAAACATGAACGAGAACGACTTCAGGAACGCCCTGCACGGGGTGATGGACGCCACCCCGGCACCGCCACCGATGAGCGACGGGCCGGTGCTGGACGCGGCGAAGCGGGACGGCCGGCGGCGCCGGGCGCTGTGGGCCGGCGCGGGCAGCGCCGCCTCGGTCACCGCGCTGGTGGTCGGCGCCGTGCTGATCGGCTCGCCGGGTTCGGATGGCGGGGGCGGTGGGCTGCAGGTGGGCGCGGGACAGAACCCGTCGTCGGACGTGATCAGCGCGACCCCCGAGAGCGACCTCCCCAGGGGCACGGCCGGGCAGTCGGACGCGCCTCCCGCCGACGAGTCGAAGCCCGAGTGGCCGGACGGGCAGACCGACCGCACGGCGAGCTCCGGGCCGCGCTTCGACAAGGGCGCCACCCTGCTCGAGTCGGTGATCGGCGCCGCACCGGACGGCTACACCACGCCCGACCTGCCCGCGCCCGAAGGCTGGCACGGCGAGTTGAAGTACCACCAGGCCCAGTTCGCCGACTGGGGGCAGGGGGATGTCGAGATCTGGGAGTACATGGCCAGCACCCCGCTCGTGCAGGGCGACCGGGTCGGACAGCTGATGATCCAGGTCACCACGCCGGGGAACACGGTCACCGGGGACGGGTGTGACCTGTCCGAGACCCTCTGGGGGATGCAGGGCACCTGCACCGAGGTGGCGGTCGACGGCAAGCGGGTGGGCGTCTGGAGCGGCGGCGACCAGTTCGACCAGTGGGCCGGCTACCGCCACGAGGACGGCACGGTGGTGATGGTGGCCCAGAACCTCGACTACGAGGTGACCGGGAAGCCCGCGCTGACCGCGCTGCCGATCGGCGCCGAGCGGCTGGCCGAACTGGCCACCGAGGACCAGTTCCACCTCGACTAACCTCTCCCGGGTGAGCAGCGCCGAGGAGAAGATCGCCCACGAGAACGCCGGAGCCCAGGGGGTCGGTCTCGCGACCATCGCCGACGACGGCACCGTCCTGGACACGTGGTTCCCGCACCCCAAGCTCGACGACGGCCGCGTGCCGGGTACCCGGCGCCTGTCCGAGCAGGAGGCCGTCGACGAGCTGGGGAACGGGGTCTCGGCGCTGCTCGGCCCGGACGAGGACCGGGCCGTGGAGGTGGTGGCGGTGCGCTGCGGGATCATCTCGCTCGCCGATCCGCCCGCCGACGCCTACGACGCCTACCTGCGGCTGCACCTGCTGTCGACCCGGCTGGTGCGGCCGCACGGGCTCAACCTCGACGGGCTGTTCGGCGTGCTGGCCAACGTCGTGTGGACCAACTACGGCCCGTGCCGCGTGGAGGGCTTCGCGGCTACCCGGCTGCGGCTGCGGGCCCGGGGGCCGGTGACCGTGTACGGCGTGGACAAGTTCCCGCGGATGGTCGACTACGTGGTGCCGGCCGGGGTGCGGATCGCCGACGCGGACCGGGTGCGGCTCGGGGCCCACCTGTCGACCGGCACGACGGTCATGCACGAGGGTTTCGTGAACTTCAACGCCGGCACGCTCGGCGCATCGATGGTCGAGGGGCGGATCTCCGCCGGCGTGGTCGTCGGCGACGGGTCGGACGTCGGCGGCGGCGCCTCGATCATGGGCACGCTCTCCGGCGGCGGCAAGGAGACGATCTCGATCGGCAGCGGCTGCCTGATCGGGGCGAACGCGGGGGTGGGGATCTCACTCGGCGACGGCTGCGTCGTCGAGGCCGGGCTCTACGTCACGACGGGCACCAAGGTGACCCTGCCGGACGGCCGGCTGGTCAAGGCCCGCGAGCTGTCCGGCCAGCCGGGGCTGCTGTTCCGCCGGAACTCGACCACCGGGGCGGTCGAGGTCGTGGCCAGAACCGGCGCCGGCGTCCAGCTCAACGCCGCCCTGCACGCGAACTGAGGGCTCAGGCCAGGCGTCGGGAGACCTGGGCCACGCGCTCGTCGGTGGCGGTCAGCGCGACGCGGACGTGGCGTTCGCCCGCCGGGCCGTAGAAGGTGCCGGGGGCGACCAGCACGCCCCGGGTGGCCAGCCAGGAGACGGTCTCCCAGGCCGGCTCGTCGCGGGTGGCCCACAGGTAGAGGCCTGCCTCCGAGTGGTCGATCCGGAACCCCGCGCCCTCCAGCGCCTCGCGCAGCACCGCTCGCCGGGCGGCGAACCGGGACCGCTGCTCGGCGACATGGGTGTCGTCGGACAGCGCCGCGGTCATCGCCGCCTGGACGGGGCGGGGAACCATCATGCCGGCGTGCTTGCGGGTCGCGAGCAGGCGCGCGACGAGCTCGGGGTCGCCGGTGACGAACCCGGCGCGGTAGCCGGCCAGGCTCGAGGACTTCGACAGCGAGTGCACGGCCAGCAGGCCGGTGAGGTCCCCGTCACAGACCGAGGGGTGCAGCACCGACAGCGGCTCGGGCTCCGTCCCGTATCCCAGCGTCAGGTAGCACTCGTCGGAGGCGAGGACCGAGCCGCGCTCCCTGGTCCAGGCCACCACCTTGCGCAGGTGCTCGACGGGCAGGACTCGGCCGGTGGGGTTGCCCGGGGAGTTCACCCAGACCAGGCCGGGCCGTGCTGGCCCGAGCGCGAGCAGACCGTCCGCGCGCACCACCGACGCCCCGGCGAGCTTCGCCCCGACCTCGTAGGTGGGGTAGGACAGCTCGGGGATGACGACCGTGTCCGCCGAGCCCAGCCCGAGCAGCGTCGGCAGCCAGGCGACCAGCTCCTTGGAGCCGATCGTCGGCAACACGTCCTCGGCGGGGACGGTGACCCCGTGCCGCCGCTCCAGCGCGGCGGCGGCCGCAGCCCGCAGCTCCGGCGTGCCGTGCGTGGTGGGGTAGCCGGGGGCCGCGGCGGCGGTCGTCAGGGCCTCCTGGACCACCGGCGGCACCGGGTCGACGGGCGTGCCCACCGACAGGTCGACCACGCCGTCCGGATGACCGGCGGCCAGGGACTTGGCCTCCGCGAGCGAGTCCCAGGGGAAGGTGGGGAGCGCGGGGGTCACTCGTCGTGCTGCACCGGCGGCAGGTCCTTGATCCACTGCGGGTCGGCGGCCACCTTGCCGACCTTCGCCGCCCCGCCCGGCGAGCCGAGCTCGTCGAAGAAGTCGACGTTGGCCTTGGTGTAGTCCTTCCACTGGTCGGGCACGTCGTCCTCGTAGTAGATGGCCTCGACCGGGCAGACCGGCTCGCAGGCGCCGCAGTCCACGCACTCGTCGGGGTGGATGTAGAGCATCCGGTCCCCTTCGTAGATGCAGTCGACCGGGCACTCTTCGATGCACGCTTTGTCGAGCAAATCGATGCAGGGCTCGGCGATCACATAGGTCACTGCGTTCTCCTGCTTCTTCCTGTGAGGTTTCGCCTGCAAGCGGAGGCTACCGGCTGTCGCTAGTATCCCCCTCGGCTGCCGAGCACCACCATCGTGGTGCCGTCCAGTGTGATCGACAACGCGAGAGGCCCTGCCCGGGCTGGGGCAGGGCCTCTCGCGTTCGTCAGCGGGCCGCGTTCAGCCGGTCGGCCTTCACCGCGTCCAGCAGGCCGCCGAGCGGCGCGGTCAGCGTGGGGCCTGTCGGGTTCTTGCTGTCCCGCACCGCCCCCGCCCAGGCCAGCTCGACGCAGTTGCTCGCGCCCTCCGACCTCGATGACTTCCTCCACACCCCGGGTTGATCCATCGTTGTCCCTCCGTCAGTTGGTTCCGATGCGCCTGCGCAGGATGTTCGCAGAGTCACCGTCGTCGAGCGCGATGGACCACAGGTCGTCGAAGTCTTGCTCGTAGATCGCCACCTCGTCCGGATCCGCGATGTAGGTGGCGTCCGTGAGGCCCTCGATGTAGACGCGGCTGATGGCCGGACGCTCGAGTCGCAGACGTACGAATCCGACACCCATCGCGCGGTGAGCGCCGACCGAGAATGGCAGGATTCGCACCTGAGCGGACGACAACTCGGAGACCCTCAAGAGATCGTGGAGTTGCTCCACCAGGGCCTCCTCGCCACCGACCAGACGATGTAGCACCGCTTCGCCGAGCAGAACACGGACCCGAGGAGCGTCTTCGCGAGTCAACAGTCGACGGCGGCTCATCCGGTCTGGGACGCTCGCCTCGACGTCCTGCTTGCGCGACTTCGAGAGAACCGCCCGGGCGTAGCGCTCGGTCTGCATCGCACCCCAGACCAGTTCGGCGTCGTAGTAGTCGACCTCGACGGCGGCGCGCTCCATGGCGATGTAGGACTGGGCGAAGTCGGCCACCCGTGCGGGGGATTCTCGCTTTCGCGCAGCATCCGCCAGCAGGTGCAGGCGCTCCGTCTCGCCGGCCTCAAGGTGATAAAGCTCGGCAAGCCTCGCGACCTCGGCCCGGACCGGAACCCGATCTCCGCGCTCCACTCGCGACACCTTGCCGGGATACCAGCCCAGCTCCTGTTCCACCTGGCCGGGCGCCAGTTCGGCGGCGAGCCGGGCATGCCGGAGCGTCTCGCCGAGCTCGACGCGCTGAGGGTTCTGAGTGGCCACCCCGCCACGCTCCTTGCCGTCCATCTGTCTGTCGGTGACCACATCCTGCCCGAAGTGGAGCGAACGCGCATCACCCGTTAGGACAGACACAGATGGACATGTCTAGTTGTACCGTGCCTTTAGGTCTCCGCCGTTCCAGGTTCCTCCGGAACCGGTGCGCCCCACGGTGGGGACCGGGCCGGTGGGCCGACAGCGTGAGGACGACCGCGTCGGCCCACCGGCCACCCAGTCGGCGAACTAGTGAAGGAACGCCATGACCGCTGTCGGGCAGAGAACGCGCCGACCGACCCGGCCCCCGGCGGGCGCGGCTGTTCATCCCGCGCCGCGCTCGCCGGGTCACCACTAGCCCGCCGTGTTCTGGTCAGGACTGCTTCGCGGGCTCGCGCGCGCTGTCGTCGCGATGGTCTACAGCGCGGGCGCGGTGAAGGCGATCATCGAGACCGCGCAGCTGCTCGAACCGCACCTCAGGGGCATCTGGGCCACCGCTCCGTGGGTGTTGGGAGTGCTGGTCGCCGGGTGGGGACTCGCGTTGATCCTGGTGGCCGCACGGCGCCCGCCAGCGGTCACCGTGCACACCGTCCTCGTCGGCGGGCGGGCCGTGCACTACAGCACCGACGAGGCCGAGGCCGAGCAGCTCGCCGCGCTCACGGGCGGTGTCGTCGAACGGGCGGCCGACCGGCGGTGGTACTCCGTAGCCGAGCTGCGGCACTACCTGGACGGCATCCACCCCGCCGACTGGGACATCGCCATCGAGTACTGGCGGTGGCAGCACAGGCTCGACGAGGCCGACGCCCGCGGTACCCCAGCGCCTCCGCTCAGGCTGACCGGGCCGCCGGACCGGACCAGGACCGCGGCCCGCCGCCGGTGGCGGTCGCGCTCATGACGGTCCACCAAGTGCGGTGGCCAGCACCCGGCCGAGTACGACGGCCGAGGGCAGGGCTCCGCAGGCGAACAGCAGCAGCGACCGCCAGTCCGCGGTCAGCAGGACGTCCCCACCCGGTCCGAACAGGCCGACCCCCGCGACGACCACGATCCAGGCGACCAGCGGCGCCGACGCGACCAGCGGCCGCGGGGAGAGCTCGCCGGCCCTGGCCACCAGCAGGGGCGTGGTCACCGCGGCCACCAGCTGCGTCAACGGCAGCGGGAACCCGTCCAGGTTCGGCAGCAGATACCCGTCGAACGACAGCGGGAGGAACACCAGCTCCACCACCGCGAGCACCGCCGCGTCGAACACCAGCAGCGCCAGGAACAGCCGGTCCGGCACCGGCAGCCGCGCCGGCCCCGCCGCGGGCTGGCGGGCCGTGCGGACCGGCGTCGCGGCCGCCATCACAGACCGCCGAACAGGTCCGCGTCCGCGCCCACCGGGTCACCGGTGGCCAGCACGTAGAACTCCGCCGGCGGCACCGGCTGGGCGATGCCGTTGGACAGGGCGTAGCAGTGCGCCCCGTCGCTGGACTGCCACACGCTGATCTGGGTGGAGTGCGCCCGCAGGGCTCGCAGCTTGATCGAGAGCACGTCGGCGACCGAGACGGTCGTGGTGATCAGCGCGTCGTCGGTGACCGGCAGCTCGCCCGGCTCCGGCAGGCGGAAGGGCAGGTCCGGTGCGGCCGCCAGCGCGGCCACCCCCTCCTCGGTGGCCCGCCGGGAGGTCACGGCGTGGAACACCCTGGCGACCTCGCCGCTCGCCGCGCAGGCGTCCATGGTGATCTCGTGGGCCCGGATGTGGTCGGGGTGGCCATAGCCGCCGTCCGGGCCGTAGGTGACCACCACCTGCGGGCGCACCTCCGCCAGCACCTCGGCCAGCACGGCCGCCTGCTCGCCCCGGTCACCGGCGGCGAACGCCCGCGGGTGACCGTTGGCGGCGACACCCGCCATGCCCGAGTCCCGCCAGCGGCCAGGCCCGCCCAGCCAGCGGTGGTCGGACACGCCCAGCGCCGCGCAGGCCGAGCGCAGCTCGCCGATCCGGTACCCGCCGAGCTGGTCGGCCTTGTCCGCGGCGAGGTCGCGCAGCGAGTCGGGAATGATCTCGCCCTCCTCGCCCAGCGTGCACGTGACCAGCGTCACCTGCACCCCCGCCGCGGCGTAGCGGGCAATCGTTCCCCCGGTCCACAGGCTCTCGTCGTCCGGGTGGGCGTGCACGAGCAGCAGCCGGGGTGCGGCGGACAGTGTCATGAGGCGGTTGGTCCTGTTAGGCGGTCCCGTTTATGCGCGCACCACGTCGCGCAGGGACGCATAGTGACACGCCGCGCCGTGGCCCGGGTTGCCGGCCACCTCGTAGAGCGGCGGCGGCTCCTCGATGCAGCGCCGCGCGTCGGTCTCCGACAGCTGCTCGAACTTCCAGCAGCGGGTCCGGAACCGGCAGCCCGACGGCGGGTTGGCCGGGTTGGGCACGTCGCCGCGCAGCACGATCCGCTCCCGCTGACGCTCCAGTCGCGGGTCGGGGATCGGCACCGCGGAGATCAGCGCCTGGGTGTAGGGGTGGTGCGGCCGGTCGAACAGGTCGTCCCGGTCGGCGATCTCCACCACGCTCCCCAGGTACATCACGGCGACCCGGTCGGCGATGTGGCGCACCACCGAGAGGTCGTGCGCGATGAACAGGTAGGTCAGGCTGAGCTCGTCCTGCAGGTCCTCGAGCAGGTTGATGATCTGCGCCTGGATCGACACGTCGAGGGCGGAGACCGGCTCGTCGAGCACGACGAACTTGGGGTTGAGCGCGATCGCCCTGGCGATGCCGACGCGCTGGCGCTGTCCACCGGAGAACTCGTGCGGGTAGCGGTCGGCGTACTCCTCGGCGAGGCCGACCATGTCCAGCAGGTCGGAGATCGTGGAGTTCGTGACCTCGCTGCCGAACAGCTGGTACTTCTCGCTCAGGATCTGCCGGATGGTCATCCGGGGGTTGAGCGAGGCGTACGGGTCCTGGAACACGATCTGCATGTCCCGCCTCGCCCGGCGGAGCTCGCCGGTGCCGAGCGACATCACGTCCACGCCATCCAGCCGGATCGAGCCGCTGGTCGGCTCGATCAGCCGGAGGATCGCCCTGGCCGTGGTCGACTTGCCACAGCCGGACTCGCCAACCAGGGCCACGGTCTGCCCGCGGCCGACGTTCAGCGAGATGCCGTTGACGGCCTGCACGAAGCCGCTCGGCCGCCGGCCCATCAGCCCGCCCCGGATCGGGAAGTGCTTGACCAGGTCGGTCACCTCGAGCACGGGTGCCTCGCCGAGAGCGGTCCCGGCGCCGGAGGACGCGGAGCTGGGCTCGGTCATTCGACAACCCTTTCCTGGAAGGCCATCTCGACCTGGTCGCTGTGGATGCACGCGGCCCGGTGCAGCCCGCCGTCGGCCATGTCCACCAGCTTGACCGTCTCGAGCGTGGGGACGGCCTCGACACAGGCCTCGGTGGCGAACCGGCAGCGCGGGTGGAACGGGCAGCCCGGGGGGACCCGGGACAGGCTCGGCGGCACGCCCTTGATCGGTAGCAGCCTGGTCTGCCGCTTCTTGTCCATCCTGGCGAGGCTGGACAGCAGGCCGAAGGTGTAGGCGTGCTGCGGGCGGTAGAACACGTCGTCGCAGCTGCCGGCCTCGACGATCCGCCCGGCGTACATCACGTTGATCCGGTCGGCGTGGCTGGCCACCAGACCGAGGTCGTGGGTGATCAGCACGATCGCGGTGTTCCGGTCCTGGCGCAGCTTCTCCAGCAGCAGCATGATCTGCGCCTGGATGGTCACGTCCAGTGCCGTCGTCGGCTCGTCGGCGAGCAGCACCTTGGGGTCGTTGGCCAGCGCCATCGCGATCATCGCGCGCTGGCGCATGCCGCCGGAGAACTCGTGCGGGTACTGGTTGATCCGCACCGCAGGGTTGGGGATGCCGACCTCGCCGAGCAGGTCGAGCACCTTGCGCCGGGCGACGGTCTTGGTCACCTGCTGGTGGGTCCTGATCATCTCGGCGATCTGGTCGCCCACCCGGAACACCGGGTTGAGCGCGGTCAGCGGGTCCTGGAAGATCATCGCGATCTCGCTGCCGCGCAGCTTGCGCTGCTGCTTCTCCGGCATCTTCAGGATCGAGCGGCCGCGCAGCCGGATGTCGCCGGAGGGGAAGGTCGCCGGTGGGGTCGGCACCAGGCCGAGGATGCTCATCGCGGACACGGACTTGCCGGAGCCGGACTCGCCGACGATGGCGAGCGTCTCGCCCTCCTCGACGTGCCAGCTGACCCCGTCGACGGCCTTGACCACGCCCTTGTCGGTCTTGAAGTGCACCCGGAGATCGTCGACCTCGAGCAGCGGTGCCGCCGGACCGTCGAGCTGGAAGTCCGTCGTGCTGTCGTTGCGCGCCATGCGCGGGATCTCCTAACGAAGCTTCGGGTCGATGGAATCGCGCAACCCGTCGGCGACGAACGCGAAGGCCAGCGTGGTCACCACGATCGCGAGGCTCGGGAAGATCCACATGTGGGACTCGCCCTCGACGTTCAACGAGGGCACCGCGTCGGCGATCATCGTGCCCCACTCGGGGATGTCGGCCGGCACGCCGATCCCGAGGAAGGCCAGGGAGGCCATCGCGACGATCGCGACCCCGATGTGGCTGAACGAGTAGATCAGCGTCGGTGCGATCGCGTTGGGCAGGACGTGCCTGGTCACGATGCGGGTGTCGGACGCGCCGATGGACCGGGCGGCCTCGACGTACTCGGACTCGCGCAGCGACAGGGTGGACCCCCGCATCAGCCGGGCCGCGGTCGGCCAGCTCAGCAGGACCAGCGCGATGATCACCTGCCAGATGCCGTTGCCGAAGATCTGCACGACGAGGATCGCGCCGATCAGCGAGGGGAAGGCCAGCACGATGTCGGTGACCCGCATGATGATCGAGTCGACGGCCTTGCCCCGGAACCCGGCGATGGCGCCCAGCGCGACACCGACGATCAGCGACAGGACCATCACGCTCCAGCCGACGATCATCGCCAGCTTCACGCCGTAGAGGATCCCGGAGAACATGTCCCGGCCGAGGATGTCGGTGCCGAAGAAGTGGTTCCCCGACGGCGGCTTCCTGGTGTTCAGCAGGTTCTGTTCCATCGGGTCGTACGGCGAGATGAACGGCTGCAGGATGGCGATGACCATCAGGAAGCCGACCACCGCGAGGCCGACGACGGCGAGCTTGTTGCGGCGGAAGCGCTTCCAGATGTCCCGGATCTGACCCGTGCGCCGGCGCCCGCCCTTGATGGCCGGGGCCTCCGTGGTCTCCTCGACCAGGGGTTCCGGCGCCTCGAACTGGGTGATCAGTGCCTGGGCGGGGACCTGGGTGTCCGGCTCGTGCCCGCTCTGGGGTGGTGTTGTCACGGGTCCTCCCTCAGTGCAGCCTGATCCGCGGATCGAGGTAGGCGTACAGGATGTCGACCAGCGTGGAGAGCGCAACGAACGTCAGCACGGCGAAGACGACGATCGGCACGATCACGGGTGCGTTCTGCTGGCTGATCGCTCGGACGAGCAGGTAGCCGACGCCCTGGTACTCGAAGATCGTCTCGGTGATGAGCGCGCCGCCGAGCAGCACGCCCAGGCTGACGCCGGTGTAGGTGACCACAGGGATGATCGAGTTGCGCAGCGCGTGCTTGCCGATCACCTTGCGCTCGGACAGGCCCTTCGCGCGGGCGGTGCGGACGTAGTCGGCGCGCATGACCTCGAGCATCGAGCCGCGCATGAGGCGGGCGATGAAGGCCGCGTCGATGATCGCCAGCGTGATGGCGGGCAGGATCACTTCCTGGTACCAGGGCACCTCGATGGTGAAGCTGCGCGGCACGGCGGGGAAGATCCACTCGCCGGAGAGCCCGGCCCGCAGGCCGATGCCGACGACGAACACCGGGATGCCGATGCCCAGCGTGGTGATGACCGTGATCAGCACGTCGCGGAAGGTGTACTGGGACACCGCGGCGATGATGCCGGCGGTGAGACCGATGATGATCTCGATGGCGATCGCGAACAGCGCGAGGCGGGCGGTCGCCGGTACGGCGTTCGCGAGCATGTCGGCGACGTCGCGCCGCTGCTCGAAGTCGACGCCGAAGTCGAACGTGAACATGTTCTGCAGGTAGGTCAGGTACTGCACGAAGAACGGCTGGTCCATGCCGAACTTCTCGCGCAGCGCCTCCTGGATCTCCGGTGGCACCGTCTTCTCGCCGCTGGAAGCGAACGGGTCACCGATGGCGAAGAGCCCGAGGTAGATCAGGAACGTCGCCGCGACGATAACCAGGACGGCGTGGGCGAGCCTGCGGGTGATGAACTTTCCCACTGCCGGTCGGACCTCCTCGTGGGAGTGGCCGGCGACCTCGTCAGAGGCCGCCGGCCACCGTAGCGCGTGCTTACTTCTGGTAGATGAGGTTCAGCGGCGGGTTCTCGTGGAAGTCCATGAACCCGGCGTTCGCCCACTTCTTGCTGTCGAACGCGCGGAACTGCTGGCGCTCGAACATCGGGATGTTGGCGAGGTCGTCACCGATGGCGATCTTCTCGGCCTGCCGGTACAGGTCGGTCCGCTCCGCCTCGTCCTTGGTGGCCGTTGCCTCGTCCACCAGGTCGTCGAACTCGGGGTTCGAGTACCGACCGCGGTTGTCACCGAGAGCCGGGGCGTTCGGGTCGTCGGTCCCGATCGCCTCGGTCGAGAACAGCGGCTGCAGGAAGTTGCCCGGGGTCGCGTAGTCCGCACCCCAGGACAGGCGGTAGATGCCCGTCGAGTTCGGCTGCTGCTGGTTCTCCAGCATGTCGCTGAACTCCACGCCCGAGTAGTTGACCTTCAGGCCGAGGTTCTTCTCCAGCTGCTGCTTGACCGCGGCGGTCCACTCCTCGTGGCCGCCACCGGTGTTGAACTGGAAGTTCAGCTCGGTGCCCTCGGTCAGACCGGCCTCCTTGGCCAGCTGCTTGGCCTTCTCGGGGTCGTACTTGCAGGCATCGCACACGTCGGGCTGGTAGGCATCCTTGAAGCCACCGGGCACGAACGACGTGGCCGGCGCGCGAGAACCGTCGAAGACGCCGTTGATGATCGCGTCGCGGTCGATGGCCATCGAGACGGCCTTGCGGGCCTTCACGTCGTCCATCGGCGCCTTGGTCGCCGCGACCAGCAGGAAGTCGATGCCGAAGGTCTTCTTCGAGATCCAGCCGTCCTGCGCCTCGTACTTCTCGCGGGTGGTCTTCAGCTGGTTCGGTGGGATGCGGGCCCAGTCGAACTGGCCGTTGTTGAGGCCGTCCAGCTCCTTCTGCTGCGCGGTCTCGTCACCGACCAGGATGGTGATCTCGACCGCGTCCAGGTACGCCTTGTCGGCGGCGCCGTAGTCGTCGAACCGCTTGAGCTTGATACCGGCGTCGTGCTGCCACGGGCCGTCCATCATGAACGGGCCGTTGCCGATCGGCTGGTCGTTGAACTTCTGGTTCTGGGCGGCCCCGGCGGCCTTCGGCATCGGGCTGAACGCCGTGTGCGCGGTGCGGATGTAGAACTCGCAGCTCGGCTTGGCCAGCTTGACCTTCAGCACGGCCGGGTCGCTCGCGTCCACGCCCGAGAGCGCGTTCGCGGTGCCGCCGTTGAGCTCCTCGTAGCCCTCGATCTGGTCGAAGTGGTACGCCACGTCAGAGGCCGAGGCCTTCGCGACGACGCGCTCCCAGCCCCGCTTGAAGGAGGCCGAGGTGACCTCCTCACCGTCGTGGAACTTGGTGCCCGTCTTCAGGTTGAAGGTCCACTCGGAGCAGTCTTCGTTGCTCTCCCAGCTCTCCGCCACGGCCGGCTCGGTCTCGCCGTCGGGCGTGGTGTGGGTGAGCCCGGTGAACAGGTACGCGGCGACCAGGATGCCCTCGGACTCCTGCGCGTTGTACGGGTCGATGGCCACCGGCTCCACGATGCCCAGCCGGAAGGTGCCGCCCGGCTTGCCCTCGGAGATGTCGGTGTTCTCCACCTCCGGGTAGCCGGACGAGGGCTTGTTGTCCCCGCCGCCGGAGTCCTCGTCGGTTCCCGTGTTGCTCTGCTGGGAGCAGGCGGACAGCACCAGGCTGGCCGCCGCCAACCCGGCCGCCGCACGCAGCAGGACGGATTTTGTTCTGCTCAAGTCGATCCTCCATGAGCGAGCACCCCTTGGCGGGATGTGCTCCTTCGTTGTCGTGACACATCGTGCACGGAGCAGATGATCATCGTGCGGTCGGGGCCAGTCGGGGCGGCACCATAGCGGTCGAGTGATCGTCTCTTCTCGTCAGGTGCACGTCGTCATGGAACCCTCGTGTCAGTGATCTTGTGACGCGCCAGAGCCACGTCGCCGACGCGCCGTTGCAGGACGGTAGGAACTCCGCAATGCCCCGTCACGCACTCCCGCTCGATCGTGACCAAAGGGTGACACGCTGGTGGCGCGCTGCGACACGGCGACTACCAGGCGGCAACTTCCCCAGGTCGACCCTACTTTCGTCGGGTGCTCACCCGATCCGTCCACTTTGCCTGGAGGTGTCCGGAAGGTGGCCGGACGGACGGGGCCGCGGGTCAACCGGCGGCGCGGCGCCAGGCGGTCGCCCCGGCGAATGGACCAACGAGCGGTGGGCCGAGCGACACGTTGGACACCTCCGGCCGGACGGCGAGCGTCTCGGCCTCCTGGAACAACGGCACCGAGACGGCCGCGCGCCAGAGGATGGGTTCGACCGCGGCCAGGGCGTCGGTGACGGAGAGTGCGCCACTCAGGGCCGCGTCCATCGTGGGCTGGATGGCGGGGTCGCAGAAGCCGAGCGGGTTGGCCGCGCTGCGCTGGCCGTCCTCGCCGCTCGCGGCGCAGCCGAAGTTCGTGGCGAGCGTCGTCGCCTGGTCGCCCCCCACGGGCTGCGAGATCACGGCGAGGTCGAGGGTGTTCGCGTCCCCGGTGTTCCCGCCCGTGTCGCTGAGCTGCCCGTACAGTTCGTCGGCCGGAAGGGTCAGCACCTCGGTCGCGATGCCCGCGGCGACCAGCTGACGACGCACGTCCTCGGCGATCCGGCGGGCCGGCTCACGCTCCTCCGCGGCGCCGACGACGATGTCCAGCGGCTGCCCGTCGCGCACCCAGCCGGAGGAGGCGCGGGTGTAGCCGGCCTGGGTCAGCAGCTGCTCGGCCAGTGCGGGGTCGTGCCGCGCCGGCGTCGCGGTGCCGGCGGCGGTCGGCACCGTGCTGCGGTAGCCCGGCAGGGACGGTGCGAGCACCTGCGCGTCGGCCCGCAGCGCGGCCGCCGGGCCGGTTCCGGTGCCCGCGGTGACCAGCTGGTCCCGGTCCAGCAGCGCGACGATCGCCTGGCGCACCAGGAGCTCGGTCAGCTGCGGCCGGTCCGGCCGGATGACCAGTGTGGACACGCTCGGCCGCGGGACGGTCCGGGTCGGCACCGCCGGGGACAGCTCGCCCACCAGGTCGACGCCGACCGCGTCCATCCTGGCCAGCGCCAGCTGGTCGTGACCGGCGTCGAGCGCGTCCACGATGCCGGACTGGTCCGCCCGGCGCAGCACGATCCGGTCCAGGACGGGCGGTTCCTCCCAGTAGCGGTCGCTGCGCTCCAGCACGATCTCGCCGCGGTCGGTGTCCAGCGCCTTGACCGCGTACGGCCCGGCGGTCGCCGGGAAGTTGGTCTGCAGCGCGCCGTCCCAGCCGCCCGGGGCGTCCTTGAGCAGGTGAGCGGGCAGCAGGTTGGTGAACAGCGAACGCCAGCCCGGGTAGGGCTGGGCGAAGACGACCTCGACCACCTTGCCCGCGTCCCGGGCGTTGATGTCGCTGATCAGGCGGTAGCCCGCCGCGTCGATGGCGCCGGGGGAGTCGGTCACCTGCTGCCACAGGTAGACGAAGTCCTCCGCGGCCACCGGGGCGGTGTCCGACCAGGAGGCGTCCGAGCGGATCCGGTAGGTCACCGTGTACGGGTCGTAGGAGGTCACCGTGGCGGAGGACATCACCGTGCGGTCCAGCCGGGGGATGCCGTCGGGGCCGCTGCGGAACACCGAGGGCAGCACGAGGTTGGCCAGGGCGGTGGTGATCGCCGACTGGTCGGTGATCTGGTGGGGGTTGTAGCCGCCGGCCACGCTGCTCACGCCGACGACGACCTCACGGGTGTCGACCTGGTCGGTGACCGGGCTGGTCACCGGGGTCTCCACCAACCGGGGCGCCGGCGTGCAGGCGGCCGCGGCGAGCACCACCGTCAGCGCCAGCACCGCGATCGTCCTGCGCGCCATCCGGTTCACCCTCCCCACGAGCCGCCACCGGTACCGGCTCGACCCCACCGCTCGCCACCGGTTCTCGTTGCTCGGCCCGACGATGCCAGACCGCCCCCGCACTCCCTCGTTCAGGTGACGTGCGGGGGCGGCCGGCGGTTCCCGTCAGGCGTCGCGGGACTTCTCGCGGGAGCGCGCCCTGGCGCGCTGGACGCTGTCGAGAATGACCTTGCGGATCCGCACCACGTCCGGCGAGACCTCGACGCACTCGTCGGGTGCGCAGAACTCCAGCGCCTCCTCGAGCACCAGCCGCCGCGGCCGAGCGAGCCGCTCGAGCTCGTCGCCGGTGGAGGAGCGCATGTTGGTGAGCTTCTTCTCCCGGGTCACGTTCACGTCGAGGTCCTCGGCACGGGGGTTCTCGCCGACGACCATGCCCTCGTAGACGTCGGCGCCCGGCTCGACGAAGAACGTGCCGCGGTCGGCGAGCTGGAGCATCGCGTAGCTGGTGACGGTGCCGGTCCGGTCGGCGACGAGCGAGCCGGAGTGCCGGCCGCGGATCTGGCCGGCCCAGGGGAAGTAGCCCTCGAAGATGGCGTTGGCGATGCCAGTGCCCCTGGTCTCGGTGAGGAAGTCGGTGCGGAAGCCGATCAGGCCGCGCGAGGGGACCACGTACTCGACCTTGACCCGGCCGGTTCCGTGCCCGCCCATGTGCTCCAGCCGGCCCTTGCGGGCGGCCAGCAGCTGGGTGACCGCGCCGAGGTGCTCCTCGGGGACGTCCACGGTGAGCCGCTCGAAGGGCTCGCAGAGGGTGCCGTCGACCGTGCGGGTGACGACCTCGGGGCGGCCGACGGTGAGCTCGAAGCCCTCCCGGCGCATGGTCTCGACCAGGATCGCGAGCGCCAGCTCGCCACGGCCCTGGACCTCCCAGGTGTCCGGCCGCTCGGTGGGCAGCACGCGCACTGACACGTTGCCGATCAGCTCGGCGTCCAGCCGGTTCTTCAGCAGCCGCGCGGTCAGCTTCTTGCCGCCGCCCCGGCCGGCGAGCGGCGAGGTGTTCACGCCGATCGTGACCGAGATCGCCGGCTCGTCGACGCTGATCCGCGGCAGCGGCTGAGGGTCGTCGGGGTCGGCGAGCGTGTCGCCGATCGTGATGTCCGGGATGCCGGCGATGGCGACGATGTCACCGGCCTCGGCGCGCTGGGCCGGCATGCGCTCGAGTGCCTCGGTGAGCAGCAGCTCGGTGATGCGGACCGAGGTGACGCTGCCGTCGGCACGGCACCAGGCCACCGTCTGGCCCTTGCGGATGGTGCCGGCGTGCACCCGGCACAGCGCGATCCGGCCGAGGAAGCTGGAGGCGTCCAGGTTGGTGACCAGCGCCCGCAGCGGGGCCTCGGGGTCGCCCGACGGCGGTGGCACGTGCTCGAGAAGGGTGTCGAACAGCGGGTCGAGCGTGTCGTTGTCGGGCAGCCCGCCGTCCGCGGGCTGGGTGAGGCTCGCGCGGCCCGCGCGGGCCGAGGCGTAGACGACCGGCAGGTCGAGGATGTTGGCGTCGAGGTGGTCGAGCTCGGTGGCCAGGTCGAGGAGCAGGTCGTGGGTCTCGGAGACGACCTCGGCGATCCGCGCGTCGGCCCGGTCGACCTTGTTCACCACCAGTACCACCGGCAGCCCGGCGGCCAGCGTCTTGCGCAGCACGAAGCGGGTCTGTGGCAGCGGTCCCTCGCTCGCGTCGACGAGCAGCAGCACGCCGTCCACCATGGACAGCCCGCGCTCGACCTCGCCGCCGAAGTCCGCGTGGCCTGGGGTGTCGATCACGTTGATGGTGATCGGCCCGGTGGGGGTCTCCCGGCGGACGGCGGTGTTCTTGGCGAGGATGGTGATGCCCTTCTCCCGCTCGAGCTCACCGGAGTCCATCACGCGGTCGACCGGCTCCGCCCTGGCCGAGAAGGCCCCGGACTGGCGGAGCATGGCGTCGACAAGGGTGGTCTTACCGTGGTCGACGTGCGCGACGATCGCGACGTTGCGGAGGTCGGTCCTGGCGATCGCAGGCGCCCCGGTATCGGTGGCAGGCACGCACGTGCTCCTGTTTCATGGCTTGGCTGTTACGCGAACGGCATCGTTGGTTGCGCGCGGAGACGGTGTGGTCGCGGCGCGTCCAGGATAGCTGCCGCGGGTGGCGCCCCGAGGGAAGTGCAGCCTAACCTTAGGTCTCCCGGAACGAGTTGGAGTGCAGGTTGGGCAAGAAGAAGGGCCCCAAGTCCCCCGCGGACAAGGTGCGCAAGCTGATGAAGGCCGGCAAGGTCAAGAAGAAGTGCTGCCGGTCCTCCTCCCGGTGCAAGCGATGCCCGGTTCTCGCCCTCAAGAAGGCGAAGGCCAAGGCCAGCAAGGCCGAACTCGGCAAGGCCGCCTGATGCGGAGCCGCTAGGATGAACCTCATGCGTGATCTCAGCCACCTCCGCTGGTGGGCCGTCGACCGGCGGCCCTGACACGCGCACGTTTCCCAGACCAGGCCGCCCGAAGTCGGGCGGCCTTCGTCATGCACGGGCCTCCGGGTCGGGCGAGCACCCGAAGGAGGAGCCGATGCCCCGCCTGTCCGCCATCACCCCGTCCGGCCCCGCCCATCTCGGCAACTACCTCGGCGCGGTCCGCCGCTGGGCGCGGGAGGGTGCCCCGGGCGACCTCTACTTCGTCAGCGACCTGCACGGGATGACCGGCGCCTACCACCCCCAGCGGCTGCGCCACCGCACCCGCGAGCTGCTCGCGCTGCTCGTGGCCTCGGGCATCGATCCGGACCGGGTCTTCGTGCAGTCGGACCTGCTGCCCCAGCTCGGACCGTTGACCTGGGTCCTCGAGTGCACCTGCTCGTTCGGCGAGGCCGCGCGGATGACCCAGTTCAAGGAGAAGAGCGCGACTCGCGAGCTGGTCGAGACCCCGGTACGGGTGGGGCTGTTCACCTACCCGGTGCTGATGGCGGCGGACATCCTGCTCCAGGGCGCCGACGAGGTCCCGGTCGGCGAGGACCAGGCCCAGCACGTCGAGCTGGCACGCGCGCTGGCGAGACGGTTCAACAGCACCTTCGGCGACGCCCTGGTGGTGCCGCGGGCGGTGACGCCCCCGGCGGCGGCGCGGGTCAGGGACCTGTCCGACCCGGCCAGGAAGATGGACAAGTCGGCCGTGGACGCGGCCGGGGTGCTGTTCGTCATGGACGAGCCGGACCTGCTCCGCCGCAAGGTGCGCCGGGCGGTGACCGACGGCCTGGGGCGGGTGGAGTACCGGCCGGCCGAGCAGCCCGGCGTGGCCAACCTGCTGGAGGTCCTGGCCGCCTGCACCGGTCGTGACGTCCGCGAGATCGCCGAGGGGTTCAGCTCCTACGGCCGGCTGAAGGAGGCGGTCGCCGAGGCGGTGGTCGAGGAGCTGCGGCCGGTCCGCGAACGCACCCGCGAGCTGCTCGACGACCAGCCCGAACTCGACCGGGTACGCCGGCGCGGCGCCGAGCTCGCCTCCGAGCGCGGCGCCCACCGGTTGTCGACCGTGCTCCGGCTGGCCGGCGTGGGGTGAGCGCAGGCGTGCTCGGCCGTGTTCAGCCGTGCTCCGGCGCGCGCAGCAGCCTGCGCAGGGCCGGGACGAGGACCCGGTCGGCCGGCAGCCAGTCCACCGTGCCCAGCTCACCCGCGGTGAGCCAGCGCAGCGCGTGGTGGTCGAAGGGGTGCGGGGTCGCGGCGGGGTCGGCGAGCGTGGCGCCGTGCACGCGCAGCACGGCGCCGCCCGGCACCACCACGTCCGGGCCGACGGGTTCGCCCACCTGGATCTCGACCCCGAGCTCCTCGACGCACTCCCGGGCCAGCGCCGCCACCGGGGCCTCGCCCGGTTCGACCCGGCCACCGGGCAGCTCCCAGCGGCCGGCCGCGGCGGCGGGGTAGGCGCGCTGCTGGGCGAGCAGGGCGCCGCCGCGCACGATGGCCGCGCCCACCACGAGGTCCGCCCCAGCCAGGGCGACAGCCCGCTCCCGCACGGTCTCCACGAGCGAGCCGAGCAGTGCCAGCACCGGCCGCCGTGCTGCCATGCCCGGGCGTCGCCAGGACGCCGTGCAGGTCACGAGGACCCCCGCGCCGGTCGGCGCCAGCCGCAGGGAGAGCGAGAGGCCCCACCCGCCGACCGGCACGAGCCGCAGCTCGTCCACGGACGACTCGGCGACCCGCAACCGGGCCAGCAGGACGGGGAGCTCGTCCCCCGGGGCGAGCACCCCGGTGCCGCCGAACAGCGCCCGCTCGGTCAACGCGGCCGAGACGGCCCGGGCAGGCGCGTCGACCAACACGGTCTGCCGCAGCACGGAGCCGGTCATGTCCGCATGGCCCGCCACCGGACCTGGAAGCGGGCACCGCCCTCGGGGGACTCGGCGACCGACACCGTGCCGCCCCGGCGCCGCACGACCTCGGCGACCAGGGCCAGCCCGAGACCGACACCGCCGGAGTCGCGGGAGCGGTGGTCCTGCACCCGGTAGAACCGGTCGAACACCCGTTGGCGGTGCTCCTCGGGCACACCCGCGCCGTCGTCGTCGACTACCAGCCAGACCGCGCCCGCCCGCGGCAGCACCGAGACGGCGACCATCGCCCGACCGTGCCGGACGGCGTTGCGCAGCAGGTTGTCCAGCACCAGGTCCACCTCGGCCGGCGCGGCCGACACCCAGCAGGCCGTGGTCGGGGTGCTCGCCGTGACCACCGGCCCGCCCGGGGCCGCCCTGGCCACCGCCGCCCTCGCCGCCGCGCACACGTCCACCGGCTGGGCCGCGGGGATCTCGCCCGCGTCCGAGCGCGCCAGCGTGAGCAGGCCCTCGACCAGCGCCGACAGCCGCTCCGACTCGTGCACGACGTCGGCGAGCACCTCGTGGGCGAGGTCGGGGTCCGGGTTGACCACCGCGACCTCGGCCTGTACGCGGATCGAGGTGACCGGTGAGCGCAGCTCGTGGGCGGCGTCGCCGGTGAACCGGCGCAGCCGCTCGGTGGCCTCGTCGCGGCGGGCCAGCAGGCCGTTCAACGCCGCGGCCAGCGAGCGCAGCTCGTCGTGCGCGCTGGGCAGCGGCAGCCGGTGGCCGGGCGGCAGCCGGGTCGCGGCGCCCCGCAGCCGCTCCACCGGGCGCAGCGAGGACAGCACCGCGAACCAGGTGGCGGTCCCGGTCACGGCCGAGCCGATCAGGGCCGCGACCAGCAGCCAGTTCAGCGCGCGGTCCTGGGCGACGAAGTACCCGGTCAGCGTGGTGCCCACGATCACCAGGCGTTGCCGGCCGGCGGGGTCGCTGGTCACCGTCCCGACCCAGCGCAGCGGCGGGTCGACCGAGCGCAGGACCGGGGTGCCGGCCTTGAGCGAGCGGAGCTCCTCGGGGGTCAGCGGGATCCGGGGCTGGCCGTCGACCGGGGCGCCGGCGGTGTCCAGCACCCGCGCGCGCACGCCGACCGCGTCCGCGGAGGGCGCGGCGCCCTCCCGGACGCTGTCCACGGCCTCGTCGAGGATCGACTCGAGCTGGGCGTCCGCCGAGCTGACCAGCAGCGGCCCGATCAGCTGGCTGGTCTGGGCGGCCAGGACGAGCAGCCCGGCCAGCGTCGCGGCCGTGGCGACCATGGTGATCCGGAAACGCAGCGTCCGGCGCAGCCACAGCAGCCCCACGACCCGCCCGAGCGCACCCCTCAACGGCCGCGACCGGTTTCGAGCACCGCGTCCAGCTCACTGCTGGAGGCGACGTAGCCGTGGCCGCGCACGGTGCGCACGATCCCGCCGGCCCCGGCCGCGTCCAGCTTGCGGCGCAGGTAGCCGACGTAGACCTCGACCGCGTTCCGGGTGGCGGCGAGCTCGTCGCCCCAGACCGCACGCAGCAGCTCGTCCTTGGTGACCACGGCACCCGCCCGGCTGGCGAGCACCTCGAGCACGGCGAACTCCCGCGGCGAGAGCGGCACGACCTCGCCGGAGTAGCGCACCTCGCGCATGGCCCGGTCCACCACCAGCTCGCCCACCCGCAGCCGCCGCTCCGCGCCGTCGCCCGCCCCGCGCCGCAGCACCGCCCGGACCTGCGCGACGAGCACCACGAACGAGAACGGCTTGACCAGGTACCCGTCCGCGCCGAGGTCGAGGCCGTCGGCCTGGTCGATCTCCCCGTCCTTGGCCGACACCAGCAGCACCGGCGTTGTCACGCCCTCCGCACGCAGCTGCTGTAGCACGCGGTAGCCGGACAGGCCGGGCAGCATGATGTCCAGCAGGACCACGTCGAACGCCCCGGTGCGCGCGATGTCCAGCGCGCTCGGCCCGTCTCCCGCGACGACGACCTCCATGCCCTCGGCGGTCAGCCCCCGCTGCAGGGCCCGGCGCACTCCCGGCTCGTCGTCCACCACCAGCACCCGCGGTTTCATGGGGAACAGCATGCCCGGTCCCCTGCCCAGCCCGTGGGTGAACTCTCAGCGCGTTCTCAGCCTGAGGTTCGCTCTCAGCGTCATCTCAGTAGCAGTGGGGCAATCTCAATGGCACGGGAACAACATGGAGCTGAAACAAGGGGTGCCTGATGGAAACCAAGAAGACCGTGCTCTCGGTCGCGGCGGCCGGGACCGTCGCGGGCGTGGCCGGGCTGGTGCTGCTGGCCTCGCCGGCCGGTGCCGGAGAGGCTCCGCCCGCCCTGCCGGCGATCGGCGCGGACGAGCTGGTGGAGTCGGTGCTCAGCGCCGAGGTACCGGCGCTGTCCGGGACGGTGGCCATGGAGAACGACCTCGGCCTGCCCATCCCGGGCCTGCCGGGCACGGCCGGCGAGGGAGACATCCGGGTCTTCACCGACGGCCAGGGCAAGCACCGGGTCCAGATGGCCGGCAACGGCAACGAGACCACCGTGATCGACGACGGCTCGACCGTGTGGATCTGGAACTCCACCGAGCGTTCGGTCACCAAGGTGCCGCACGACGCGGCCAAGGGTGAGCACGCGGACAAGCCGCTGGAGAGCCGCCTCGCCGACCCGGCGACCGCCGCCCGCGAGATCGTGAACGCGATGCGGGCGCACAGCTCGGTCGTGGTCGACGGCACGGCCAGGGTCGCCGAGCGGCCGGTCTACCAGCTCGTGCTGAGCCCCAAGCCCACCGAGCGGACCCTGCTGCGCGAGGTGCGGGTCTCGGTCGACTCCGAGACGCGCGTTCCGCTGCAGCTCGAGGTGCTCGCCAACGGGCAGGCCGACCCGGCGCTGAAGGTCGGGTTCACCGAGTTCGCCGACGGCACGCAGGACGCGGGGCTGTTCCGCTTCACGCCGCCGGCCGGGGCCGAGGTCACCGAGGAGAAGCCCGACCAGGCGCCCCGGGGCCGCACGCCCGAGGACGTCTTCGGTGAGCTGGACTTCGCCACCTACGGCGAGGGCTGGGACATCGTGGCCACCGGCACGCTGCCCGAGGGCGCGCTGACCATGCCCACCCCCCGCGGTGAGGGCAGGGACCTCGTCGTCGAGGGGCAGAACCCGCTCGAGCTGCTCGGGTCGCTCGGCAAGCAGGTCAGCGGCGAGTTCGGCACCGGCTACGTGATCGAGACCAAGGTCGGCACGGCCCTGGTCACCGAGGACGGGAAGGTCGCCGTCGGCTTCGTGCCCGAGCAGGTGGTCATCGAGGCTGCCGAGCAGCTGAAGTGACTACCGTGACCGGCATGGTTATCGGGGAGGAGGAGGCCCCCGCGGCAGTCGCCGCGGGGGCCCCCGCCGGTTTGGCGGCCAGGACCACCGGGCTGCGCAAGGTGTACGGCAAGACGGTCGCGGTCGACCGCGTCGACCTCGAGGTACCGGTCGGCGCGGTGCTGGGCATGCTCGGACCCAACGGGTCCGGGAAGACCACCACGATCCGGATGCTGCTCGGCCTGGTCACCCCGACGGCCGGTTCGGTGGAGCTGCTGGGACACCGGCTGCCGGACGGGGCGGCGTGGGCGCTGCCCGAGGTGGGTGCGCTGGTCGAGGGGCCGGGCTTCCACCCGTTCCTGTCCGGCCGGGAGAACCTGACCCGCTGTGCGGCCGCGGAACCGCGGCTGGCCACGCCGGACATCCCCCGGGCCGTGGGGGAGGCGCTGGAGCGGGTCGGGCTGAGCGCCGCCGCCGGCCGCCGCTACCGCGGCTACTCGCTGGGCATGAAGCAGCGCCTCGGGCTCGCCGCCGCGCTGCTGCTGCCCCGGCGCCTCGTCGTGCTCGACGAGCCCACCAACGGGCTGGACCCGGCCGGCACCCGCGAGGTGCGGGCGGTCATCGCCGACCTGCACGCGGCCGGCACCACGGTGCTGGTGTCCTCGCACCTGCTGGCCGAGGTCGAGGCGACCTGTACGCACGTCGCCGTGCTGCACCGGGGTTCGGTCGTGGCTCAGGGTGAGCTGCGGGAGCTGCTCGAGGCCGGCGGGGCCGGCCTGCTGGTGTCCACACCCGACGTCGAGGTCGCCGTCGACGCGTTGCGGGACAACCGGATGCCCGCCCGGTCCACACCGGACGGCGTGCACGTCGACCTGACCGCGACCACCGCGCCCGAGGTCGTCGCGACCCTGGTCGGGGCCGGCGTCGCGGTGCACGAGGTGCGGCGTCAACGCACCGGTCTCGAGGACCTGTTCGCCCGGCTCACCGAGGCGGAGACCAACGAGGCCCGGCTCTCCGACGTGGAGGAGCTGCACGACGAGGAGGCACCGCAGTGACCACCGGAACCGTGGGAGCGGCGGCCATGCCCGCCGTGCTGACCACGACCAGGAGCCGCGCTCCATTGGGCCGGCTGCTGCGCTCGGAGGTCCGGTTCATGCTGCGCCGACCGAGGACGCTGGTCGCGCTCGGTCTGCTCGCGCTGGTCCCGGTGATCGCCGGGGTGAGCATCTCGGTGGCCGCCGGGATGCCGGACCAGGGCGCCGGCCCCGGCGGCTCGGCTGTCGAGGGCATCGCCGCGCTCCTCGAGGGCAACGGGCTGATCCTGCCGGTCTTCGTGCTGCTGCTCACGCTCGCGATGCTGCTCCCGCTGGTCGGGGCGATGTGGGCGGCGGACGCGATAGCCGGCGAGGCCGCCACCGGCGGGCTGCGCAACCTGATGCTCGCCCCGGTGAGCCGGGCCCGGTTGCTCGCGGTCAAGGCGTTCGGCGTGGCCACGCTGTGCCTGCTCGCCGTGGTCGTCATCTCGGTGAGCGCCGTGCTGTGCGGGCTTGTGCTGCTCGGCGGCGACGGCATGCTCACGATGTCGGGCACCACGCTGCCGTTCTGGCCGTCGCTTGGCCGGGTCGCGCTGCTGGCGCTGCTGGTGACCGTGCAGGTCTGGGCGGTCGCCGCGGTCGCGTTGGCCATCTCCACCTGGACCGACCACCCGCTGGTGGTCCTGGCCGCCGCCACCGGCGGCATCATCACGTTCACCGTGCTCAACGCGCTGGAGTCGCTGAGCTGGCTGCACCCGGTGCTGATCAACGCGAGCTGGGAGAGCCTGGGGGACATCATCCGCGACCCGATGCCCACCGACGGCCTGACCGAGGGTCTGCTCCGCGCGCTCTGCTACATCCTGATCGGCTACTCGCTGGCGCTGGCCCGCATGGTCAGCCGGGACGGCTGAGCCCTTCGGCGGGGAGCAGCGCGACGCCGTCCTGGTCGAGCACCAGGTGGACCGGGCTGCCCTCGTCGGCGGGGTCGGTCACGCCCGCCACGGCGTCGACGAGCGTGCCGGCCAGCGGGCCCGCCGCCAGGCGGACCCGGAGCCGGACGTGGTCGCGGCGGTGGACCCGCTCCACCACCTCGCCGGCGACCCCGGTGTCCGGGCTGGTGCGCAGGGCGGTGGGGCGCAGGCCGAGCCGCACCTCGCCCGGTGGGGCCCAGGGGAGCGCGACCTCCCCCACCGGGCAGCGGGCGACGCCGGACTCGACGGTGGCCTCGACGACCCTGGTGCAGCCGAGGAAGCGTGCCGTGTCCTCGTCCACCGGCCGGCGCCAGACCTCGGCCGGCGGCCCGACCTGGGTGATCCGGCCGGCCCGCATCAGCGCCACGCGGTCGGCGAGCGTGAACGCCTCGTCGTGGTCGTGGGTGACCACCAGCGCCGTCGTGCCGGCCACCCGCAGCACCCGGGCGAGGTCGAGCGCCAGCTGCTCGCGCAGCGCGCGGTCCAGCGCGGACAGCGGTTCGTCGAGCAGCAGCAGTCGCGGCCGGGGCGCGAGTGCCCTGGCCAGTGCGACCCGCTGCTGCTCGCCGCCGGACAGCTCGGTCACCCGTCGGCGCTCGTAGCCGGCGAGGCCCACCAGCTCCAGCAGCTCCGCGGTCCGGGTCGCGCGATCGGGCAGCCGCCGCATCCGCAGGCCGAACGCCACGTTGCCGGCCACGTCCCGGTGCGGGAACAGCTGACCGTCCTGGAAGACCAGGCCGAACTCGCGGCGGTGGACCGGCACGCCGGCGAGATCGGTTCCGTCCCAGCGGACCCGGCCGGTGGCCGGCTCGAGGCCCGCCACCGCGCGCAGCAGCGTCGACTTGCCGCACCCGGACGGCCCGAGCAGCGCCAGCACCTCGCCGTCGGCGACCGCCAGGTCCACCTCGGCCACCGCCGCCAGCGACCCGTAGTGGACCGACAGCCCGGACACCGCGAGCGCCATCAGAACTCCCCGACCCTCGCCCGGCCGACCGACTCGACCAGGGCCGCCGCCAGCACGGTCACCACGATCAGCAGCGTGCACGCCGCGTACGCCATCTGGTTGTTCAGCTCACCCGGCCGGGAGATCAGCCGGGCGATCGCGACCGGCAGCGTCGCCGTGTCCGGCCGGGCCAGGAAGCTCGTCGCGCCGAACTCGCCGAGCGCGACGACGTAGCCGAACGCGGTCGCGGTCAGCAGGGTCCGGCCGGCCACCGGCAGGTCGACCTCCCGCCACACCCGGGCCGGCGAGGCACCCAGCGCGGCCGCGGCCTGCCGGAGCCGGGTGTCGATCGACCGCAGCACCGGCAGCAGCATTCTGATCACCAGGGGGGTCACCACCAGCGCCTGGGCCAACGGCACCAGCGCCGGCGAGGTCCGCAGGTCCCCGGGCAGCAGGTCGAGCGTCACCAGGTACCCGAAACCCACGGTGACCGCGGACACCCCGAGCGGCAGCATCAGCGCCGTGTCGAGCGCCTCGACCAGCCCCCGCCGGGCGCGTCCACGCGAGAGCGACACCAGCACGACGCTGGCCAGGGTGCCGAGCAGTACCGCGAGCAGCGTCGCGTCGGTTGCCGCACGCAGGGAGTTCATCGCCGCCGACAGCCCGGAGACCTGCAACGACCCGGCGTAGCCGAACCCGGTCAGCGCCCGGTACCCGGCCAACCCGTCGCCGAGCGACCGGTACACCAGCACCGCGACCGGCACGACCAGCAGGACGACCACGCCCAGCGCCGCGGCCACCGCCGCCCAGGCCAGCGGGCCCTGGGGGCGGCCGGCGACGGTCGAGGTCGCCCGCAGCGCCAGCGCCGTCTCCCGGCGGCGCCGGGCCAGCGCGCCGACCGACAGCGCCGCCACCACAGCCGCCACCTGCACCAGCGAGAGCGCCGCCGCCCCGGACAGGTCGAGCAGCTCGACGGTACGCAGGTAGATCTCGGTCTCCAGCGTCCGGTACCGGGAGCCGCCGAGGATCAGCACCACCCCGAAGCTGGTCGCGCAGAACAGGAACACGACGGCGGCGGCCGAGGTCAGCGCGGGGGTGAGGGCGGGCAGCGTCACCGAGGTG
>NZ_MSIE01000039.1 GCF_001921205.1 Actinophytocola xanthii
CTCCAGCGTCCGGTACCGGGAGCCGCCGAGGATCAGCACCACCCCGAAGCTGGTCGCGCAGAACAGGAACACGACGGCGGCGGCCGAGGTCAGCGCGGGGGTGAGGGCGGGCAGCGTCACCGAGGTGAACGCTCGCAGCGGGGACGCGCCGAGCGAGCGGGCCGCGTCCTGCGCCCTCCGGTCCAGGTGCGACCAGAGCCCGGCCACCGTCCGGGCCACGACCGCGACGTTGAAGAAGCTGTTGGCCAGCACGATCGCCAGCACCCCGCCGTCGGGGAGCAGGGTGCGGAACGCGAGCCCCACGACCACCGTCGGCAGCACGAACGGGACCAGGACCAGCACCCGGACCAGCCCCAGGCCCGGTAGCGAGGTCCGCGCCAGCAGGTAGGCCACCGGCAGTCCGGCGACCACGGCGAGCGCGGTGGACGCCGCGGCCTGGCCCACGGTGAACGCGACCAGCTCCCAGGTGCGGGCCTGGCCGAGCACCGCGAGCACCCCGCCCTCGGCGAGACCGAGTCGCAGGATCGCGACCACTGGCCAGACGAAGAACACCGCCAGGAAGGCCAGCGGGACCAGCGCGACCCCGACCAGCCCGGCGCTCAGCCCTGGACGAGCGCGCGCCACTCGTCGATCCAGCGCTCCCGGTTCCGGCTGATCTCGGCGGGATCCAGCTCCGCCGGGGCGTCGGGCAGCGGTGCCGCCTTCTCCCAGGCCTCGGGCAGGTCCACGCCCTCACGGGCCGGATAGACGTACATCTGCTCGGGCACCTGGGCCTGGAACTCGGCGGAGAGCAGGAAGTCCAGCACCTTCCGCGCGTCCTGCTCCTCGGCCGCGCCCTGGAGCACCCCGGCGTACTCGACCTGCCGGAAGCAGGTCCCGAGCACGGCCTTGGTGCGGGGCGTGCCGTCCTCGGCCAGCTCGGCGGACGGTGAGGAGGCGTAGGAGACCACGATCGGCCGGGGGCCCTTGCCCGACGAGCCGGAGAACTCCTGGGTGTAGGCCTCCTCCCAGCCGCTCACGACCTGGACACCGCGCCCCTTGAGCGCCATCCAGTACTCCCGCCAGCCGTCGCCCAGCTCGGCGATCGTGCCCAGCAGGAACGCGAGCCCGGGAGAGGAGGTGGCCGGGTCCTCCACGACCAGCATGTCCTGGTACTCGGCCTTGGTCAGGTCGGCGTAGGTGGTGGGCTCCGGCACCCCCTTCGCCGTCAACGCGGCGGGGTCGATGTTGACGCACACGTCGCCCACGTCGACGGCGGTCAGCCGGTTGGTGTCGTCGATCGCGTAGCGCTGCGGCCCCTGGTCGGCCTCCGGGCTCTCGTAGGGCGAGAACACGTCCTCGTCCAGCGCCCGGGAGGCGAACGTGGTGTCGACGCCGAAGGCGAGGTCGCCGACCGGGTTGTCCTTGGTGAGCACCAGCTGGTTGGTGAGCGCGCCCGCGTCGCCCAGCTTGCGGACGTCGATCCTGATGCCGGAGCGCTCGCGGAAGGCGTCGAGGACCTCCTCGCTCATGGCGAACGAGTCGTGGGTGACCAACACCACCCGGCGCTCCCCGTCCTCCGGCTCCTCGCCGGAGGACAGCGTGCACCCGGCCAGCGACACCACCAGGACGGTCGCGGCGAAAACCCTGCGAAGTAACACGTCTCCTCCTCCCTGCGCCGGCATGACCCGGATCAGGTTCGACGGTCGAGGGCTGCGAGCCCTCCTCTCAGCCCGGCGCACACCGGACTCCCGTGGTGATCGCCCAGCCTACCGGTGCGGCCCGCACGGGCAGGGGCCACCATGAGCACATGCCAGAACTGCTCAGTGACGAAGAAAAGGGAAAGGCCCTCGGCCGGCTCCAGGATTGGCGCCTGGTCGAGGGGTCGTTCGAGCGGACCCTCGAGCTCGCGGACTTCCCCCAGGCCATCCAGGTGGTGAACCGGGTGGCGGAGATCGCCGAGAGCCTCGACCACCACCCGGACATCGACATCCGCTGGCGGACGCTCACGTTCCGCTGCATCACCCACTCGGTCAACGGCCTCACCGAGAACGACGTGACGCTGGCCGAGCGGATCGACGGGGTCCTCGCCGACGCGGCCGCCGGGCAGGCGGCGAGCGCGGGGTGAGCACCGCCCGCCGGCCCCCACCGAAACTCCTGGTCAGGGCCGGCGGGACCGCCAACGCGCCCGCCGGCCAGGGGAGGCCGCGGGGTTGTTCGGGTCGTCGGTCAGCACCACCGTGGTCAGCGGCTTCAGCCGGGGCGCGAACCGGCCGCCCTCGGCCTGCTCGACGACCATCTCCGCATGCCGCCCCTTGATCCGCAGCGAGGCGATCGCGTTGCCGAAGAACGGGCCGGAGACCTTGCTCCACTCGACCGGCATCGGGTCGATGTGTGGCGAGCGGAACATCAGCCAGCGGAAGACCGCTGCCAGCGGGCGCCACCAGGCCAGCACGAACAGCGGCCGCATCAGCCGCTCGACCTGGTTGTGCACCGGCGAGCAGGTCAGCTGGAACACCGCGGCCTTGACCTCCTCGGGGAACGACGCCCTGGCCGCGTACACGTGGTGCACGTCACCGGAGAGCACGCTCACACTGGCCACGTCGCTCTTGGCGATGCGCAGGATCAGCCTGGTGAGCCGATCGGACGAGGCGCGGAAGGACGGCCAGTGCTCGAGGTCGCTGACCTGCCGGAACTTCTCGGCCAACCGGCCCCGCCAGCCCGGGCGCCGGCAGGCGACCTCGTTCATCGACTGGATGTGGCTGATCGCGTGCGGCATCAGCCACGGCAACGACGAGCCGATCAGCAGGTGGTCGTACGTGCCGTCGGCGTGCTGCTCGATCCACTCGAACTCGCCGTCGCCGACCATCGACCGCACGCCGCCGGACAGGATCCGGCCGGACCGGGTGTCGATCACCAGCATCCGCACGTTGCCGAAGTCGCGCCGGTAGCTCCACCGGGTGCCCTTGCGCCCGTTGACCTCCTGCCGGGCCCGGTCGGCGAACTCGCGCAGCAGGTCGGCCGCGTCACCGTCGCGCCCCTGGGCCACCACCTTCTCGTAGATCTCGTCGTCGCCAAGGTCGTCCGGGGCGAGGTTGCCGATGTGCTGGTAGATCCAGTAGCTGGCCAGGGCGCCCCGCTCGCGGTCGTGCCACCAGGACGTCCGCTCTATCTCGTCCCGCCAGGCCTGCGAGGTGTTCCAGTCGTCCCGCACGTCGTGGTCGTCGAAGATCATCGACGTGGGCACGGTCGACATCAGCCATCGCGCCAGCGGCGAGGCCCAGGACTCGTGGTAGAGCCGGGTGTACTCCTCGAAGTCGGCGACCTCGCCGTAGGGCGGCTTGCTGATGTCGCGGCGCTTGCTGATCCACTCCTTGGTCGCCTTGGTGGTGTCGTCCGCGTAGACCTGGTCGCCGACCAGCAGCAGCGAGTCCGGCCAGTCCCGCTCGTCCTGCTCGTGCATGCGGGTGGCGTAGGCGGCGAGGGCGTCGGTGCCCATCGTCCGCATCTCCTTCGGGTCGTCGCTGTCCGGCATCCGGCAGGAGCCGAACAGCAACAGGAACTCCGGGTCGCCGCCTTCGGGGAAGGTGCGGATGCGGCTGGGCGGGTAGCTGCTGTCCGCCAGCGGCCAGACCTGCTCGTCGTCGAGCAGCACCTGGTACGGGGTGCTCGTCGCCGGCGTGAGGCCGGCTATCACGACCAACGCGTAGTGGTGCCCGGCGACGGTGAAGGTGTGAGCGGAGGGCGCCGGCTCCGGGCCGCTGACCGTGACGGTGCACGGCTGGTCGGTCTCCACCCAGATGGTGGCCGAGGTCGTGTCCGTATGTCTGAGCAGCGGACCGAGTAACAGCTTGGGCATGGTTCTCCTCGGGTTCTCCGGCTCGTGCCACATCAAACACCGCCCTGGGTGAGTACGGCGTAGACCGTCGCACGGGTTCAGCCCTGTCGCGGACGCGGCTGGTCAGGTCTCCAGGTACCGGTGGAGGATCGTCGAGAGCAGCGCGGCGCAGTCGTCGTGGCGCTCGTACTCCCGTCGGGAGACCTTGTCCGCGGTCAGCCAGACCCCGCCGACCAGGCCGAACAGGTCACCGTTGGCCTCTCCCAACCAGGTCGCCGCGGTCTCGCCGAGGCGCTCGTTGGACTCGACGAGCCCGGCGACGAACAGTCCGCCCGGGGTGCGCCCGTCCTGTGTGGCGTAGAGCACGCAGCCGTTGAAGTCCAGGCCGTCCGTGCGGGCCAGCAGGTCGCGGTGGGCGTCGGCGAGAGGGGTGCCGGTGCGGGCCAGCCACCAGGCGTCGAGGCGGTCGAGCGCGCTCGGCTCGGCCGGTTTGTTGAGCTCCCAGCCCTGCGCCGCGACCTCGTCCAGCAGCCGGTCGAGTGGTTCGGTCACGCGGAGCTCCTTCTGCCTGCGGCACATGTGATCCGATCGACTCGCGATCGGTGCGCCCCAATAGGGTGTCGCTCACCCGAGTCTTCCACCGCGTAAGGAGCGGCGCCGCGATGACCGAGGTTCTCGAGCTCCGGCAGTACACCCTGCACCCGGGTCAGCGCGACGTGCTGATCGAGCTGTTCGACCGGGAGTTCGTCGAGTCCCAGGAGGCGCTGGGCATGCGGCTGTACGGCCAGTTCCGCGACCTCGACGACCCCGACCGGTTCGTCTGGTTCCGTGGTTTCCCGGACATGGAGACGCGCGCCACCGCCCTCGCCGCGTTCTACGGCGGGCCGGTCTGGGCCGAGCACAAAGAGGTGGCGAACGCCACGATGGTGACGTTCGACGACGTCCTGCTGCTCCGCCCGGCCGCTCCGGACTGCGGATTCGATCTGGCGGGCCGTACTCGGGCACCGGCCGGTGCCGACGTCGAGGACGCGGAGGTGTCGCTCGTCACCGTGACCCTGTACCACCTGCCACCCGACGGAGACGACTTCGCCGAGTTCTTCCTCACCGAGGTCCGCCCGCTGCTGGTGGAGACCGGCGCACCGCCGCTGGCCTGCCTGCGCACCGAGACAGCCGAGAACAACTACCCTGCGCTACCGGTTCGCGCCGACGCAAACGTTTTCGCCTGGGTGGCGGCCTATCCGGACCAGGAGGCCCACCTGGAGCACGTGCGCACGCTGGGCCGCTCCGCCCGGTGGACCCACGAGCTGTTGCCGCTGCTCACCAAGTATCTGGCGCGTCCGCCCGAGCAACTCCACCTGGCGCCGACGGACCGTTCGTTACTTCGCTGACACTGCGTAACACGTGCGGCCATTCGGGCGACCCCCATCCGAGTGCATGGGAGGTGGCCCGTGGAGCCGCAAATGATTTGGGATGTTCCTGTTGTGGATGGACTGAACCGCCAGCGCAGCCTGGTGGTGACGGTGTCCGACGGCCGGGTGGCTGTGCTCCCGCCTCCGGGCGAGGGCTTCTACCTGCCGTCGCAGTCGATCTGGCAATTGCACGAGGCCATTCGTGCCGCCGCGCTGGTGGCGGCGGGGATGGACAGGGCGGCGGCGCAGCCGACCCGCATCGCTCGTTGAACTCGCGCCGGCATGTACCGACGTGTTAACGCAGCGTATTCACATTCTCGTACAACCACCCATATGGGGGATCCTCAGGTAGACGTTCTCATGTAGACAGTCCGGGTGGGTGACATGCCCGCCCGGACCGTCACGTGAACGTGTAATCACGGCCTGAACAACGCGCTGCTCGACATTTCGAGTTTTCGCGCGGCGTCGCCGTGCGCCCGCGGATCCCGGCAGGGAGAGAAGAAGGGTTTGACAGTGAACATCGACGACGCGTTGCACGAGGCGATGACGATCGAGGGTGCCGTTGGCGTGGCGCTTGTCGACTACGAGAGCGGGATGACCCTCGGGACCCGCGGCGGCGGCGCCCTGATGGACCTCGAGACCGCGGGTGCCGGCAACACCGAGGTCGTCCGGGCGAAGATGCGGACGATCCACGCGCTGCAGCTCAACGACCAGATCGAGGACATCCTCATCACGCTCGGCCGGCAGTACCACATCATCCGGCCCCTGATGGAGGCCAAGGGCGAGCTGTTCCTCTACTACGTCCTCGACCGCTCCAGGGCCAACCTCGCCCTGGCTCGGCGGCACCTGCGCCGCGTCGAGCAGCTCGTCGACGCATGAGCGTGCGAGCGGTCCACGTGCAGCTCCAGGACCCGGCCGCCGTCGCCGAACTGCTGCAGCGGATGCGGGCCACCGTCCGCGACATCGCCGGCGCCGTCGTGGCCAGCCACGACGGGCTGGTGGTCGCGTCCGACATCGACCCCGTGGTCGAGGTCGCGGCGAACGAGACGGTGGGCCGGCGGAGCCGGTCCGCCCCCGAGGACACGGCCCACAAGACCTCGGCGATGGCGGCGGTGGCGGCGGGACTGGGTGCCCAGTTCACCCAGGCCGCCGGCAGCGGCACCATGCAGGCCGTGACGTTCGAGGGCAACCGCGGCTGCACCGGGGTCTTCCCGCTGACCAGCGCGTTGCTACTGGTCCTGATCGGCGCACCCCAGGTGACGATGGGTCGGTTCGTGGTCGCCTCGAAGCAGGCGCTGGCCGCGATGCTCGGCCCCCAGCCGGACACGCAGCGCTGAAGCCGAGGGCGGGGCGGGCGTCGGAGCGAACCGGCGTCGCCCCGCTCGGCCGCGTCCGCCCCGGCGCGCCAGCCGTCCAGCGCGGCCGGCGCTGTCAGACGTTGAAGCGGAACTCGACCACGTCGCCGTCGGCCATCACGTAGTCCTTGCCCTCCATGCGCACCTTGCCAGCCGCCTTCGCCGCGGCCATGGAGCCGGCCGCGACCAGGTCCTCGAACGAGACGATCTCGGCCTTGATGAACCCGCGCTCGAAGTCGGTGTGGATGACGCCGGCCGCCTGGGGGGCGGTCCACCCCTTGTGGATGGTCCAGGCCCGCGCCTCCTTGGGCCCGGCGGTCAGGTAGGTCTGCAGGCCGAGGGTGTGGAAGCCGGCCCGCGCCAGCGAGTGCAGCCCGGGCTCCTCCTGTCCGATCGACTCCAGCAGCTCGCGGACGGCGGCCTCGTCGTCCAGCTCGAGCAGCTCGGCCTCGACCTTCGCGTCCAGGAACACCGCGTCCGCCGGTGCGACCAGCTCGGCGAGCTCCTTGCGGCGCCCGGCGTCGGCCAGTACCGCCTCGTCCGCGTTGAACACGTACAGGAACGGCTTGGTGGTCAGCAGCGTCAGGTCGCGCAGCACCGCGAGATCCACTTCGGACTGCGCGGTGAACAGTGTCCGGCCCGAGTTCAGGATCCTCTTCGCCGTCTCGGCGGCCTCCAGAGCCGGCCGCGCCTCCTTGCGTGTCCGCGCCTCCTTCTCCAGCCGGGGCAGCGCGCGCTCCAGCGTCTGCAGGTCGGCCAGGATCAGCTCGGTGTTGATCGTCTCGATGTCACTGGACGGGTCGATCCGGCCGTCCACATGCACCACGTCGGGGTCGTCGAACACCCGGATCACCTGGCACACCGCATCCGCCTCGCGAATGTTCGCGAGGAACTTGTTACCCAGTCCCGCGCCCTCGGACGCCCCCTTCACCAGTCCCGCGATGTCCACGAAGGACACGGTGGCCGGTACGACCCGCTGGCTCTCGAACATGGTCGACAGCACGGAAAGTCGCGGATCAGGCAGCGGGACCACGCCGACGTTGGGCTCGATCGTCGCGAACGGATAGTTCGCGGCGAGCACGTCGTTGCTGGTCAGGGCGTTGAAGAGGGTTGACTTGCCGACGTTGGGCAGGCCGACGATCCCGAGGGTCAAGCTCACGTGCGGTAATTCTACGGTCAGCGTCGCGCCGGCTTTCGTGCGCCAACGGTTACCCCTGGCCGCGTAGCGAACGCGCTACTGCGAGCGACACTGTCTACGCCGGGGCTTCGGCGCTGTACCTGCGAGAAGGATTTAGCCCGTTTGGACGCTAGTCAGTTCCGGCATCGCTCAACAACACTCCGTGAGCGCTTGTGGACCGGTATACCCCCCGAGCGGTCCCTCCCCGGCCCGCTCGAGAACGAAGGACGTGGGATGACCCAACGTGACTCGCGCGGCCGAGGCAGAACCCGCCTCGCCGCGGCGCTGGCCGCCGCTGTGGTCGGCGCCTCGCTCGCCGCGCTTCCGGGCACCGCCGTGGCCGCCCCGCCCGAGGTGCCCGACCTCGGGACGGAGCTCGGCAAGCAGGACCGGGACCTGCTCGTGAAGGCCCGGCGGGAGGGCAAGACCACCGTCGAGATCCAGGTGATGGCCGACCAGGGGGTCGACGACCGGCTCGTGGCCGCCGGCGCCGAGATCCGGTACCGCGCCGACGAGCTCGGCTACCTGCGGGCCGAAGTGCCTATCGACGCGGTGGAGAAGATGGCCGCGTTCCCCGGCGTGGACGCGCTCAACGTCGACCGGGTGATCAAGTTCGAGGAGCCGCGCCCGCTGGGCATCGACGACCCCACGCCCCAGCCCGCGCCCGGGCCGACGACACCCCGGGTCAACCCCTACATGCCCACCGGTGACATCGGCACCGCCCAGTTCGTGGAGGCCAACCCGAAGTACGACGGCCGCGGCGTCACCGTCGGCATCGTCGACACCGGCGTCGACCTGGCCCACCCGGCGCTCAACACGACCAGCACGGGCGAGGACAAGATCGTTGACTGGGTGACCGCGACCGATCCGGCGTTCGACGAGGAGACGGGTCTCAACGAGGACGCGGACCCGACCTGGATCGACATGTCCAACCCGGCCCCCGGCCAGCCGACCGGCTACCGGTACGGCCTGTTCAACGAGCGCGACCCGCGCCTGGCGGGCGAGCTGGGCAACGACGTCAACCGCGACGGGAACCCGGCCGGCAGCATCGGCACGTTCGGCGTGCTGTGGGACCCGGCGACCAACACCGTCTGGGTCGACACCGACCAGGACAAGAGCTTCGCCGACGAGGCCGCGATGACCGACTTCAAGGTCAAGCGGGACGTCGGCAGGTTCGGCCGGGACAACCCGGCCACGCCGGTGCACGAGTCGATGCCGTTCGTGGTGCAGACGAGCCCGGCCACCGAGTCGGTGAACATCGGCATCGTCTCCGGCGCCCACGGCTCCCACGTGGCGGGCATCGTCGCGGCGAACAAGATGTTCGGCGGCACGATGAGCGGTGCGGCGCCCGGCGCCAAGCTGGTGTCCGTCCGCGCCTGCATGTTCCTCCCCGGCTGCACCAACCACGCCCTGGACGAGGGCATGATCTACGCGGCCAGGGACGCCGACGTCGACGTGATCAACATGTCGATCGGCGGGCTCGAGCTGCTCAACCACGGCCAGACCGTGCGCGAGCTGCTCTACAACGAGCTGATCGAGACCTACGACGTGCAGATGTTCATCTCGGCGGGGAACTCGGGCCCCGGCATGAACACGGCCGGCACGCCGTCGCTCGCCGACAAGGTGATCAGCGTCGGCTCCTACATCTCCCGGGCCACCTGGCAGCGCAACTACGGTTCCGACGCTGCCCAGGAGGACAACATGCACGGCTTCTCCTCCCGCGGGCCCCGTGAGGACGGCGGGTTCAAGCCCAACCTGATCGCGCCGGGCTCGGCGATCTCCCCGATCCCGATGTTCATGAACGGCAGTCCGCTGGTCGGCACCTACCCGCTGCCGCCGGGCTACGGCCATCTCAACGGCACCTCGATGGCCTCGCCGCAGACAGCCGGGGCGGCGGCCGTGCTGGTCAGCGCCGCGCTTCAGCGCAACGTCGAGCACAGCCCGGCGCAGCTGCGCCAGGCGCTCGTCTCCACCACCCGGTTCATCCCTGGCTACGACGCCTACGAGCAGGGCAACGGCCTTGTCGACACGCGGAAGGCCTGGAACGCGCTGAAGGCGAACATCGACACCGTCGACATCAGCTCCTCGGTGCCGGTGAACACGGTGCTGTCCGACTTCCTCGCCACACCGGACGTCGGCACCGGCATCTACGACCGCGAAGGCGTGAAGAAGGGCGATCGCTTCACCCGCGAGTACACGTTCAGGCGCACCTCGGGTCCGAACCACCCGCTCACCTACGCGGTGTCCTGGGTCGGCAACGACGGCACGTTCAGCTCCGGCAACTCGGTCACGCTGCCGAAGAACAGCGCCGTCAAGTTCCGCGTGACGGTCAACCCGCGCACGGCCGGAGCCCACTCGGCGATCCTGAACCTGGACAGCCCGATGACCACCGGCATCGAGCACCAGACGATGAACACCGTCATCGCGGCCGAGGACTTCACCGCCGGCGGCGGGTACCAGGTCCGGCACGGCGGCCAGCTCGGTCGCAACGAGACCGACAGCTACTTCGTCCGGGTCCCGGCCGGGACGCCGGCACTCAAGGTCGACCTGCAGGGCGGCGGGACCGCCGAGGGCGCGGGCCAGATCCGCTTCCTGCGGTTCCACCCCTACGGCGTCGGCGTCGAGGGCAACTCCACGCCGAACTGCTACAACCCACCGGTGCCCCCGGGCAACGCCTGCGACGCGGGCAGCCCGACCAGCCGCACGTTCACCAACCCGTTGGCCGGGGTGTGGGAGGTCGTGGTCGAGGCCAGGCGGACCTCGGACGCGGTACGCGCGCCCTACACGCTGACCGCCTCGATCCTCGGGGCGACCGTCGCACCGAACCCGGACGTGATCGCGTCGGCCCAGAGCGGCCAGCCGGTCGCCCGGCAGTACACGCTGACCAACGCGTTCGGTCCGTTCACCGGCCGCGCGGTGGGCACCCCACTGGGCAGCGCCCGGATCGCCACGCCGACCATCGCCGACGGTGCCCAGCAGCAGTACGGGGTGACCGTCGCGGCGGGTTCCCGACAGCTCCGCGCCAAGATCGGCAGGACGTCCGACCTGGGCGCGGACCTGGACCTGTTGGTGTTCAACTGCACCAGCGGAGCCTGCGTCGAGGCTGGCCGGGCGGCGGACGGCGACTCGGAGGAGGAGGTCACGATCGCCAACCCGGCGGCCGGTGAGTGGGTCGTCCTGGTGGTCGGGTTCGCCGTACCGGCGGGCACGACGACCTACGACTACGTGGACGTGTTCTCCGGTCCCTCGTTCGGCGCGATCACCGTCAACGACGCGGACGCGCCACGGGCGGGTGGCTCGTCCTGGACGGTGTCCGGCACGGTCACCCCGGGCACGGCTCCGGCCGCTGGGCGTGTGCTGTACGGCAACGTCCAGGTCCGCACGGACACGAACGTGCTCGTCGGCACGGGTGACGTGATCGTCCGGTCGGTCACCCCGTAGGACTGGCGAAGGCCGCCTCCGGTCCCCCGGGGGCGGCCTTCGCCATGTCCGGGGGACCGTGGTGTCCGGATCCCGCTAGCCCGGGGGTGCCGCCGGCGGCAGCATGGGTGTGTGCGAATCGACGAGGAGCAGGGCTACCGGGCCTCGGCCTCCCGGGACGCGCGGTTCGACGGCCAGTTCGTCGTGGCCGTGCGCACCACCGGGATCTACTGCCGGCCGTCCTGTCCGGCCATCACCCCCAAGCGGCAGAACATGAGGTTCTACCCGACGGCGGCGGCAGCTCAGCAGGCCGGTTTCCGGGCGTGTCGTCGCTGCCTGCCGGACTCGGTGCCCGGCTCGCCCGAGTGGAACCTGCGGGCCGACCTCGCCGGCCGGGCGATGCGCCTGATCGGCGACGGGATCGTCGAGCGGGAAGGCGTCCCCGGCCTGGCCCGGCGGGTCGGCTACTCGGAACGGCACCTCACCCGGGTGCTCTCCGCGGAGCTGGGCGCGGGCCCGCTCGCGCTGGCCAGGGCCCACCGGGCGCACTCGGCGAGGATGCTGATCGAGACCAGCGACCTGGGGTTCGCCGACATCGCGTTCGCCGCCGGGTTCGCGAGCGTCCGCCAGTTCAACGACACGATCCGCTCGGTGTTCGCCACGACCCCCTCCGGCCTGCGCCTCGCCGCCCGCCGCCGCTCCCGGACGGCCGGGCCGGCACCGGGCCGGGTGACCCTGCGCCTGCCCTACCGCGCGCCCTACGACGCCGTGGGGATCTTCGCGTTCCTGGCCGCCCGGGCCGTGCCCGGCGTGGAGTCCGTCGAGGACGGTGAGTACGCGCGCACGCTGCGGCTGCCCCACGGCACGGGCACGGCTCGGCTCCGTCCGGCCGACGGTCACCTGGAGTGCACGCTTCGCCTGACCGACATGCGCGACCTCGGCATCGCCGTCGCCCGCCTGCGCCGCCTGTTCGACCTGGACGCCGACCCCAAGGCGGTCGCGGAGGTGCTCGGCGCCGACCCGGCGCTCGCCGCGTCGGTCGCGGCGGTGCCCGGCATCCGGCTGCCCGGCAGCGTCGACGCGGCCGAGGTAGTCACCAGGGCACTCGTGGGGCAACAGATCTCGGTTCCCGCGGCCCGGACCACCCTGGGCAGGCTGGCCGCCGCCCTCGGCGACCCCCTCCCCACCCCCGACGGCGCCCTGACCACGCTGTTCCCCACTCCGGCGGCCATCGCTGCCGGGGCCGCATCGGTCCTGACCGGCCCTCGCCGACGCATCGACACGGTGCTCGCGGTCAACGCCGCCCTGGCCTCGGGGGAGCTGGAACCGCACGTCGGCGCGGACGCCGACGAGCTGACGGCGCAGCTGCGGGCCTTCCCCGGGGTTGGCCCGTGGACCGCGGGCTACGTCCTGGTGCGGGTACTGGGGGCACCGGACGTGCTGCTCGACACCGATCTCGCGCTGCGCAGGGGAGCGGCGGCCCTGGGCCTGCCCGCCGAGCCGGCGGCGCTGGTCGAGCGCAGCAGGGCCTGGCGCCCCTGGCGCTCCTATGCGGGCCTGCACCTGTGGCGGGCGAGCTGAGTAGGGCCGCTCAGTCGCAGCCGCACGAGCGGCGGTGCATGAACGCCGTGGGCAAACGTTTGGTGACCGGGTTGCCGTCGGGATCGGCGATCCGCTCCAGGAGCAGGCGAACCGCCAGGGAGCCCATCTCCGCAAGCGGTTGCGCAACCGTTGTCATCGGGGGGTCGACGAGCTCCGCCCAGTCGACGTCGTCGTAGCCCACGACCGCGAGTTCGCTGCCCACCGTGACGCCCCGCCGCCGGCACTCGTGCAGCACGCCCCGGAGAACGGTGCTGTTCCCCGCGATCACCGCCGTGGGTGGGTCGGCCAACGCCAGCAGCGCGGTCAGCGCCTCGGCGACCGGGTCCTCGCCCTGCTCACCGGTCGCCTCGGGTGGCGGGTAACCGGTCGTGTCGCTGGCCGTGTCCCCGGTCAGGTCGTCCGCCGGGTCGGCTGAAACGCCGGCGACGACCAACGACTCGTCCCACCTCAGCCGTGACCGGCCCAGGCCGAGCCGGTACCCCAGCACCCGCTCGGAGGTGGTCGCGAGGCCGGTGGCGCCGCTGATCATCCCGATCCGCCGGTGCCCGTTCTCCGCGAGGTGGCGTACCAGCCCGGAGGTCGCGTAGACGTTCTCGGGCCCGACCTGGTCGATGTCCTGGCTGGTGGTCAGCCGGTCCAGCAGCACGACCGGGACACCGAGCCGCTTCAGCTCCGGCACCACGCTTCCCGAGTCCCGCGGCGACGGGGTGAGGACCAGCCCGTCCACCCGGCGCGACCGCAACATCCGCACCGCCGACCGCTCGGTCTCCGGATCGTCGTGCGTGTCGGCCAGGACGAGGGTGTACCCCGAGCGAGTGGCCTCGTGCTCGATGGCCCGGATGAGCTCGGCGAAGTGCGGGTTCGCCACCAGTGAGATCGCCACTCCCAGGGACTGCGTCCCACCGGTGACCAGCGAGCGGGCGATCGCGTCACCCGTGTAGCCGGTCTGCTCGATCGCGTCGAGTACCTTTGCCCTGGTCTCCGGGGCTACCGCCCTGGTTGAGTTGACCACGTGCGAGACAGTGGTGATGGACACGCCGGCGAGCCGGGCGACGTCCCGCATGGTGACCACGAGTGATCTCCTGCCATCGATAATGCCCGCAACCGCTTGCGCAAACGGTTGCGACACGCTATCGCGGATCACTACCGTTTGCGCAAACCGACGCGCCGTGGAGGTCCACAATGCACCCGTCAGTGATCCTCCAGGGGGCGATCGTCCGGTGGGCGATCCCCCGGTGAGCGTGGTCGTCGCCGTCGGCCTCTGCACGGTCGACCTGGTGCAGCGGGTGGACCGGCTGCCGGCGCCGGGGCAGAAGGTGCAGTCCCGATCGGTCGAGCTGGCGGCGGGTGGCCCGGCCGCGAACGCGGCGGTCGCGGTGGCCGCGCTGGGCGGCTCGGCGCGGCTGCGTACCGTGCTCGGCTCGCATCCGCTCGCCCGGCTGGCGCTGCGGGACCTGGCCGACTGCGGGGTCGAGGTGAGCGACGTGCTGCCGTACCGCGTCGCACCGCCCGCGGTGAGCGCGGTCTCGGTGCGCGAGTCCGACGGCGAACGCACGGTGGTCTCGCACAACGCCGCCGGTATGGCCGCCGCCGGGGACACGGACCTGACCGGCGCCGGCGCCCTGCTCGTCGACGGCCACCACCCCGAGCTCGCCCTGCGTGCGGCCACCGCGGCCCGTCGCCGCGGCGTACCCGTCGTGCTCGACGCGGGGAGCTGGAAGCCGGTGTTGGCCGAGCTGTTGCCGCTGGTCGACGTGTGTGCGTGCTCGGCGGCGTTCGAGCCACCGGAACCGCTGGCCAACCCGGTCGTGATCCGGACGGCCGGTCCGGCGCCGGTGCGCTGGCAGGCCGAGGGCGAATCCGGCGAGGTGGCCGTGCCCGACACCGAGGTGCGCGACACCGTCGGCGCGGGTGACGTCTGGCACGGGGCGGCGGCCCTGGCCGTGGCCCGCCTCGGCCGCGTGCCGGGGCCGGCGGAGCTGCCCGGGCTGATCGCGTTCGCCAACCGCGCGGCGGCGGTCCGGGTGGGACACGAGGGCGCCCGCGGCTGGGTCCTCCCCATGCGCGAGCTGGCCTCATGAGGTTCGCGGAGCTGGTCGCCGAGGCGACCTCGCTGATGACGGCCGACCGCGCGGTTCTCGGGATCTGCGGTCCGCCCGGCGCCGGCAAGTCCACGCTGGCGCAGCGCCTGGTGGCCGCGCTCGGCCCGGACTCCGTCCACGTCGGGATGGACGGCTTCCACCTCGCGCAGGTGGAGCTGGCCAGGCTCGGCCGGACCGAACGCAAGGGCGCCCCGGACACCTTCGACGCCGCGGGCTACGTCCACCTGCTCGCCCGCCTGGCCGCGCCCAACGACGACCCGGTCTACGCACCCCTGTTCCGCCGGGACCTGGAGGAGCCGATCGCCGGCGCGGTCCCGGTGCCGCGGGAGGTGCGGCTGGTGGTGACCGAGGGCAACTACCTGCTGCTCCCGGACCCGCCGTGGAGCGGGGTCCGGCCCCTGCTCACCCGGGCCTGGTTCCTCGCACCCGAGGAGGACCTGCGCCGCCGCTGGCTCCAGGCCCGCCACGAGGCCTACGGCCGCACCCCCGAACAGGCCCGCGACCGGACCCTCGGCTCCGACGAGCGCAACGCGCTCCTGATCAACGCGACCCGTTCCGCGGCCGACCTGGTCGTCTCCGCGGTGTCCTACTGAGCCGCTCAGGCGATCAACTCCACAGAGGATCCCGTGCGCGACTTGCGGACCAGCAACCGCGTCGGGATGCGCTGTCGCAGCTCCTCCACATGCGACACCAGCCCGACCACGCGACCGCCGGCCCGCAGCTCGTCGAGGATGTTCATCACCTCGTCGAGGGTGTCCGCGTCGAGCATGCCGAACCCCTCGTCCACGAACAGGGTGTCGAGCAGCGCCCCACCGGTCTGACCGGCCACCACGTCGGCGAGCCCCAGTGCCAGCGCGAGCGAGGCGAGGAAGGTCTCACCGCCGGAGAGCGTCCTGGTCGGCCGCACCCGGCCGGAGTAGTCGTCGAGCACGTCCAGCCCCAGCCCACCGCGGGTACCCCGTGGGCCGGCGGCGTCGCTGTGCACGAACGAGAACCGGCCATCGCTCATCCGGCGCAGCCGAGCGCTCGCCGCCACCGCGACCTCCTCCAGCCGCGCGGCGAGTACGTAGGCCCGCAGCGACATCTTGCGCGCGTTCTGCCCCCGCCCGTTCACCACGTCGGTAAGCGCCGAGAGCTCCTCGTACTCGGCAACCGCCGGTGCGAGCTCCGCCCACACGGCCCGGAGCCGCTCGGCCAGCTCCGCCACGGCCGCCCGGGCCCGGCGTGCGGCATCCTCGGCCACCTTGGCCTGGTCGAACGCCTCCCGCGCCACCCGTGACGCCTCCGCTGCGGGGCCCAACGGCACCTCCCGCCCCGGGTCCACGTCGGGCAGCGAGGCCAGTACCTGCCGCGCGCCGGCCTCGCGCGCCTGCGCGTCGGCAAGCGTTCGCTCCAGCGTCCGGACCGCCTGCTCGCCGCGTGCCGCCCGCAGCGCCTCGTCGGCGTCGTCGAACCCTCCCTCGGTCAGGGCCGTCGACAGCGCCCGTCGCTGCTCGCCCTCGCGCTCCCGGACCGCGCCCAGCGCCGAGCTGGCCTCACCCGCGGCCTCCAGCCGCTCGGCCGTGGCGAGCAGAGCGGCCCGTCGAGCCGCGACGTCCTGGTAGGCACCGCGTGCTCCCTCCAGCCGGGCCGTCCGCTCCGCGACCCGGGCCAGCACCCCGGCGAGCTCCCGCTCGTAGCCCGCGACCTCCCGCTCGGCCGCGAGCCGCTGCTCGCCGAGCCGCTCGGCCTCCCGCTCCAGCCGCGTGACCCGCCCGGCCAGCCGGACCCGCCCGCCGGCGAGCTCCTCGGCCTGTTCGACGGCGGCGACCGCGTCCCGGAAGCTCGCCGCCGCGGTGTCCACGTCCCGGTCCCCGACCCGCTCGCGGAGTCCGTCGAGCACACGCACGGCCGCGTCGAGCTCCGTCCTCGCCGCCTCCCGGCCGGCCTGGGCACGCTGCTCACGCCGCACCGCGGCCCGCTCGTCCTCCGCCCCGACCTGGCCAGCGGTGCCGACAGCGGGCACCGGATGCTCCGCCGAGCCGCACACCGGGCACGGCGCGCCCTCGGCGAGCCGTCCGGCCAGCTCCGCGGCCATCCCGTCCAGCCGCCGCTGCCGCACGTCAAGCAGGGCCTCCCGCGCGTCCTGGTACGCGTCGACGGCCGCCGCGTGGGCCGCCTCCCGCTCCCGGACGACCTCGAGCGCCCCCGGAACCCGACGAAGGTCCTGGACCAGCGTGCCGGCCTCGTCCCTCGCGGCCGTGAGCCCCGGCAGGGCGTCCTCGGCCCGCACCGCCTCGGCGAGCCGCTCCCGAGCGTCCTCGAGCTCAGCCGGCACCTCCGCGAGCCGCGCCGCACAGCGGGCGATGACCTCGCGCCCCGCCCCGGCGAGCCGGCCCAGCTCGCGCTCGCGGTCCCGGTCCACGCGCTGCCGCCCCGCCTCCTCGACCAGCGAGGCCAGCGCGCCGGCCTCCTCCCGCAACCGCGCGGCCTCGCCCCGCGCGGCCCCGGCCAGGCGCGTCTCGGGACCCGCCGGCTCGCCCGGTACCGCTGTCTCCCGCCCCGCCCCGGCGTCTTCCGCCGGGGCGCCGTCCAGCTCGACCCACAGGTCCAGCCCGAGCTGTGCCTCTCCCGGTCCCGCCGCCGCGGGCTGGCTGCCGGCCGCGTCCGCCACGTCGTCGAACAGCCGGGAACGCACGTCGTCCGGCAGCGTCGCCAGGCGCCGTTCCAGCTCGGCCTCCGCACGCCGGGACAGCTCGGTGACCCGCTCCAGCTCCCGTGCCACCGGCACCACCGCGGCCGCTCGCCGCGCCGCTGCCAGCTCCTCGCGGGACCGTTCCCGCGCCAGTGCGCCGGCCGCGAGCTCGGCCAGCTCCTCGTGTGCCGTCCGCGCCCGCGCCACCTGCTCCGCCGTGGTCCGCAGCGCCAGGTACTCCGCCTCCGCCTCGTCCCGCACGGCCGCCGCGGCCAGCTCGGTCGTCACCGCCTCCGCCGCGGCCAGCTCGGTCCTCGCCACGAGCTCGTCGAGCCACGCCTCGTCCGCGTCCTGCGGCGGCTCCTCGCCCACGGCCTGCCCCAGCCGGGCCACCAGGCGCTCGCACTCCAGCCGTCCCTGCGCCAGCGCCTGCCCGCGCTCAACGCGGCGCTCCCGGAACCACTGCTCGACCAGCGCGAAGTGCTGCGTCCCGAACAGCTTCTCGAGCAGCTTCTCGCGCTCGGTCGTCTCCGCGCAGAGGAACCGCGCGAACTCGCCCTGCGGCAGCAGCACCACCTGGAAGAACTGCTCCTTGCTCATCCCCAGCAGCCGTTCGACGGTCCGGGCGACCTCGTCGATGCGGGTCAGGCCGTCGGGGGCGTGCCCGGCCGGCGCCGCCCCCACCCAGGTGAGCGACGCCCGGGCCTGCTGCTTGGTCGTACCTCCGCCCCGCTTCTTCGGCCGCGGGTACTCCGGCCCGCGCACCAGCAGCAGCCGGTGCCCACGAACGGTCAGCTCGAGCCGCACCTCGGTCGCCACGTCCGGGTCGGCGTAGTCACAGCGAAGGCGTTTGGCCTGGTCACGCAGGCCCGGCACGGCGCCGAAGAGGGCGAACGCCACCGCGTCGAGCAGGGTCGTCTTGCCGGCTCCGGTGTCGCCGTGGAGCAGGAACAGGCCGTCCGCGCCGAGCCGGTCGAAGTCGACCACCTCGTGGCCGGGGTAGGGCCCGAAGGCCCGCACCTCCAACCGGTGCAGCCTCATGCGGCGCGGTTTCCGCGCTGCCCGGCCAGCTCGGCCCGCTCGTGGTTGGCCACGGCCGCCAGTGCCTCCCGCAGCAGCGCCGACTCGGTCTCCGACGGCCCGGCGCCCCGGCAGTCCTCGACGAACTGGCACGCGACGTCGTGGTCGGAGCGCCGGTGCACGACCTTGGAGTAGGTCAGCGACGCGGCGAGCGTCCCGCCGTCGGGCCGCCAGTCCAGGTGCACGGCGTGCGGGAACCGCTGCTGCAGCCTGCGCAGCGCGTCGGTCGGCCGCACCCGGTCGGTCAGCTCCACCGAGAGGTACCGGTCCACCAGCGTCTCGTGTGCCGGCTCGGTCAGCAGGTCCTCGAGCCGGCCGGTGACCGTCGCGAGCCGGCGCGGCACCGGCAGCTCCCGCCGTTCCACCCCGGCGAGCCCGGCGGCGTCCAGCTCCACCAGCCAGACCGACTTGCGGTGCCGCGCCTCGGAGAACGAGTAGGCCAGCGGGCTGCCGGAGTACCGGAGGTTCTCGGCCAGCCGCTGCGGGCCGTGCAGGTGTCCGAGGGCGACGTAGTCCACGCCGCCGAACACCGCGCCGGGGACCTGCTCGACGCCGCCGACCGCGATCGTCCGCTCCGAGGCGCTGGCGCTGCCGCCGGTCACGAAGGCGTGGGCGAGCACGACCGACCGGGTGCCCTCGGCCCTGCCGGCGAGGTCGGCCCGCACGCGCCGCATGGCCTCGGTGAGCACCTCGGCGTGCCCGCACGCGTCGAGCGAGAGGGCGTGCCGCGCCGGCTCCGGTTCCAGGTACGGCACGCCGTACAGGGCGACCGGGCCGTGTCGGTCCTCGAGCAGCACGGGACGGTCCAGCTCGGCCACGCGGGTGCGCAGGTGGAGCCCGCCGGCCGCGGCGAACTCGGCGAACGCGCCGAGCCGCGGGGCGGAGTCGTGGTTGCCGGAGGTGATGACGAGTTGGGCGCCGGCCGCCCTGATCCGGTCCAGGATGCGAGTGCAGGCGCTGACCGCCTCCCCGGAGGGCACGGCGCGGTCGTACAGGTCGCCGGCCACGACCACCACGTCCACCCGCTCGTCGACGACCAGGTCGGCCAGCCCGCCCAGCACGGACTCCTGGTCGGCGAGCAGGTCCCGGCCGTGGAAGGTCCGGCCGACGTGCCAGTCGGAGGTGTGCAGCACCCGCATGGCCGCCAAAGTTAGGGCCGCCGGCCCGCCGAGTGCGGGAGGCACGCCACAGGGATTGTCGGTACCCCCGGTCATGATTGGCTCACTGCCCGTCCAGGAGAGGAGACGCCGAGGTGGCCGCTGTGTTCGGCACCGCAGCCGTCGTGCTGTTGCTGCTGGTGATCGCGGGTGCGGTGCTGTTCCACCGGCTCTGGGCGGACGGCCAGCGCAGGCTGGACGCGGCGATGCTCGCCGTGCAGCGGGAACGCGAGCGCACCGACGCCCACGCCGCGGCGCTGCGCCGGTACGAGGTGACCTTCGCCTCCATCCACGGCCGCGGCGAGCTCGGCGAACGTGCCCTGGTCGAGACGGCCCGCGCGCTCGGCCTACGCGAGGGCCTGCACTTCTCCCTGCAGACCGACGTCGGCGGCGGCGGTTCGGTGCGCCCCGACATGCTTCTCCTGGTCGGCGACGGCCGCCGGGTACCGGTCGACGCCAAGATGAGCATCGCCTGCTGGATCGAGGCGGTGGAGACCGAGGACGCCGACGAGCGGCTCGACGCGTTGCGCGTGCACGTGCGCAACATCCGCTCGCGGGCCGCCGAGCTGGCCGGCAAGGGCTACCAGCGCTGGGCGGACGCGATCTACGGCACGGTCATGTTCGTCCCGTCGGACGCGGCGGTCGTCGCCGCCCTGGACGCCGACCCCGACCTGCTGCGCTGGCTGCTGGACCGGCGGGTGTTCGTCTGCGGACCCACCGGCTTCGCCGTGATCGCCTCCGCCGCGATGCTCGCCGCGAGCGAGCGGGTGGTGGCCGAGGACATCGAGGCCGTTCGGGCTCATGCGTCGGCGGCGCACCGGGCCGCCGAAGGAGCCATCGACGCGGTGAACGTCTCGAGCACGCACCTGCAGCGGTTCCTGCAGGCCCGCCGGCGGGAGCTGGACGCGTTGACCCAGTTCACCACCGCGGTCACCCCGCTTACCGAGGCGTCCGGCAGCCCGAGCGCTCTCCCGCCGGTGCGCCGCTCCGACGAGGTGATGGTCCCTGGCGGGGCGTCGGCGGCCGCCATCGCCGCTGCCGCCGGCGAGCAGCCCTACGCAGCGGAGCCGGAGCCGCCTTTCTGACCCGCCGGGTGTGCTCTGGTTCACATCTTGGAGTGGACTCCCCGGGAGCGTTTCCAGAACGGCGGTCAGCAGGGGTGACAGACCTACTAACGTGTGCGCCGTGACCGCGACCCGCGATCGCCGGAGCGATCCAGCAGAAGACGCCGACATGGCGTGGGACGACCGCCCGATCCTCGGCACGTTTCGTGGCCTGCCGTGGTGGGGAGCCGTCCTCCTCGCCTTCGGCCTGGCGGCGGTGGCCGCGGTGGTGGAGATGCAGGTGCAGGGCTCTCTCGGGAAGATCTACCAGGGTGCCTACCTGCTCGGTTGTGTCGCCGCGATCTGCCTGGTCCGCCGGCGCAGCCTCTTCGGCCCCATGGTCCAGCCCCCGCTCGTGTTCGCGGTCACCGCGATCGGTGCGGTCATCATCTTCGGCGAGGACGGCGGGAGCGGCCTGAAGCAGCTCATCTTCTCCGTGGCGCTCCCGCTGACCAGCAACTTCCCCACGATGGCGATCACGACCGCCCTCACCGTGGCGCTCGGCCTGTACCGCCTCTGGAAACAACGCGACCCGAACCCCCCGGTGCGCGCCACCCGCCCCGCCGCGGACACCTCCCCACCCGCGTCCCCGCAGAAGAAGCGCCCCACCAACCGCCCCACCCCGCCCGAGGACGAGTCCTCCCCACGGCGCGGCAACCGCCCCGCCCGGGACCGGAACCAGGGCCCCCGTGACCGCGCCCGTTCCCGCGACCAGGACCAACCCCGCCGGCGCGACACCGAAACCCCCCGCCCGCGCCGCGACCAACCCGACCGCGACGGCCCTTCGAGCCGCCCCCGCCGCAGGCCGCCGGACCAGCGCCGCTGAGTGCCCGGCCGTCGAGCCGACCTAGGGCGCGTCCGCAGAGTCCTGGTCGATGGGCTTGGTGATCCAGGTCGTCGCTGGCAAGTCGGAGGGCAGGCCTCGTACCGGGTTGTACTCGGTCTGTCCGACAACGCTGCCAGCGGCGGGCTGGGCGCGAAGACCGCGATCGAGGGCTGTGCGGACGTGCCCTAGCTATCGCTGGTCGGCCACGGCACCGGAACCACTCAGCTGGCGTTCTCCTGGAGCGCCTTCCGCAGCTCCCGCGGCAACGCGAACGCGACCTTCTCGTTCGCCGTCGTCACCTCGTGGACGTCGGCGTAGCCGCGGTCCGCCAGCCAGGCCAGCAGGTCCATCACCAGGATGTCCGGCACCGACGCCCCGCTGGTCACGCCCACCGTCGACACGCCAGAAAGCCACGCCGGGTCGACCTCGCGCGCGTAGTCGACCAGGTACGACGCCCGCGCCCCCGCCTGGAGCGCCACCTCGACCAGCCGCTTCGAGTTCGACGAGTTCGTGGACCCCACCACCAGCACCAGATCGCACTCCGGCGCCATCGCCTTCACCGCGACCTGCCGGTTCTGCGTCGCGTAGCAGATGTCGTCGCTCGGCGGGTCCTGCAGTTCGGGGAAGCGGCCCTTCAGCTGGTTCACCCGCTCGAGGGTCTCGTCCACCGACAGGGTGGTCTGCGACAGCCACACGACCTTGCTCGGGTCGCGTACCGCCACCTTGTCCACGTCCTCCGCCGTGTCCACCAGCTGTACGTGGTCGGGCGCCTCACCGGCGGTGCCCTCGACCTCCTCGTGGCCCTCGTGGCCGACGAGCAGGATGTCGTAGTCCTCCCGCGCGAACCGCCTCGCTTCCTGGTGGACCTTGGTCACCAGCGGGCACGTCGCATCGATCGTCCGCAGGTTCCTCGCGGCCGCCTGCTCGTGCACCGCGGGCGCCACCCCGTGCGCGGAGAAGACCACGAGCGCGCCCTCCGGCACCTCGTCGGCCTCCTCGACGAAGATCGCACCGCGCTCGGAGAGCGTCTGCACCACGTGCTTGTTGTGCACGATCTCCTTGCGCACGTACACGGGCGCGCCGTAGGTCTCCAGCGCCTTCTCGACGGTCACGACCGCCCGGTCGACGCCGGCGCAGTAGCCGCGGGGTTTCGCCAGGAGGACTCGTTTCGTCATATCCCCAGCCTACGGACCGGACCGGCCGGTAGGCATATCGATTGGACTGAGGCAGGCTAGAGCCATGAAGTCGATCCCGCTCCCGGTTCGGGTGGCCGCCGGCCTCGCCGCCACCGCCCTGGAGCAAGCCCGCACCCTCCCCACCAAGCTCGCCGGCCTGCCCGTCACCGTCGTCAGCCAGGCCCTTCAGGTCTCGATGCGGGTCCAGCAGCAGGTCACCGAGCTGGCCATCCGGGGCGACGAGGTGCTCGCCGGCCTGCGCCCGGTCGAGGAGACGCCGGAGTGGGCGACGTTCGACGAGGACCTCGACGACGACACCGCGGCGGCACCCCGTCCGTCGGCGTTCGACCGGGTCTCGACCGAGACCGCCGAGACCGCCGAGGACGACGATGTGACGGAGCTCGCCGACGTCACCGACCTCACCCGGCGGACCAACGGTTTCGTCGGCGCGGACCCCTGGGTGCAGGAGGAACGCGCGCTCGTGGAGGAGGCCGGCGCGCGCGAGCTCGACCTCGTCACCGCCGAGAACTACGACCACCTGTCGCTGCCCCAGCTGCGGGCCCGGCTCCGTCGCTTCTCCGTCGAGGAGCTCACCGAGCTGCTCGAGTACGAGCGCGCGCACGGCAACCGTCCCTCGTTCGTGGGCATGCTGACCCGCCGGATCGCGACAGTGCGCGACAGCGGTGAGTGAACCGACCACCTCCCCCGAGAAGCCCTGGCCGGTCCGGACGGTCGCACGCAAGATCGCCGACTGGATCAACCGGCTGGGCGACATCTGGGTGGAGGGCCAGGTCACCCAGATCTCCAACCGCCCAGGCACCGGCACCGCGTTCCTCACGCTGCGGGACCCGGCGGCCGACGTCTCGATGACCGTGACCTGCGCCACGGGCCTCCTGCGCGAGCAGCCGCTCTCCGACGGCACCCGGGTCGTCGTGCACGCCCGCCCGGCCTTCTTCATCGGCCGCGGCACGCTCAGCCTGCGCGCCGACGAGATCCGCGCGGTGGGTATCGGCGAGCTGCTCGCCCGCATCGAGCGGTTGCGCAAGCTGCTCGCCGCCGAGGGGATCTTCGACCCGCGGCGCAAGCGCCGGCCGCCGTTCCTGCCGCACACGGTCGGGCTGGTCACCGGCCGCGCCTCGGCCGCGGAGAAGGACGTGCTGACCAACGCCAGGGCGCGCTGGCCGGCGGTCCGGTTCCGGGTGGAGAACGTCGCCGTGCAGGGCGCGCTCGCGGTGCCGCAGATCGTCGACGCCCTGTCCGCACTCGACCGGGACAGGAACGTGCAGGTCATCGTGATCGCCCGGGGCGGCGGCAGCGTGGAGGACCTGCTGCCGTTCTCCGACGAGACGCTATGCCGCGCGGTCGCGGACTGCCGCACGCCGGTGCTCAGCGCGATCGGCCACGAGCAGGACACCCCGTTGCTCGACCACGTCGCCGACGTCCGCTGCTCCACGCCCACCGACGCCGGCAAACGGGTCGTGCCCGACATCGCCGAGGAGTCGGCACGGGTCCGCCAGCTGCGCGACCGGGCGCGGCGAGCCCTGCACGGGTGGGTGGACCGGGAGCGCCGCCTGCTCGCCGCCCTGTGCAGCCGTCCCGTCCTGGCCGACCCGCTGACCCCGCTCGAACAGCGGAGCGCACAGGTGGACGCGCTCGTCGAGCGGTCACGTCGTGCCGTCCGCGGGTTGGTGGCCACGGAGCGTTCCGCCCTGGACCACACGCGTGCCCGCTTGACGACGTTGGGACCAGCCGCCACGCTTGCCCGCGGGTACGCGGTTGTGCAGCGGGTAGCCGAGGACGGGCACCCGCGGGTGCTCCGCTCGACCCAGGAGGCGCCGGAGGGGGCCCGACTTCGGGTCCGGGTCGCGGACGGCGCGGTGCACGCAACGGTGTCCCGGCGCGAGCCGAGCGCGAGTGGAGGTAGCGGTGCCGAGGCTTGAGCGTGACCCCACCTTCCTGCCGTTGACCATCAGCGCCACGTCCACGGTCGCCAGGGCCGTCGCCCGCACGCCCGACCTGCGTGCGACGGCCGAGCTGGTCCGCGACAGCGCCCGCCGCGCCGACGCCGCGGCGGCCGAGTGCTGGGCGGCGCTGTGCGCGGGCTGTGACGCGCCGGGACGGCGGGTGCTGCCCAACCGCCTGCGTGAGCTGTCCGAGGCGACCTCGGCCTACGCCGGCACCCGCTGGTGGTTCGGTCGCGGCTCGCAGCAACGGGAGCGGGTGTCGAGCGCGCTGGCGCGCATCGAGGAGGCCGTCGCCGAGCGGGACGGGGCCGACTTCGCCGAGGCGTTCGTCGGCTACGACCAGGCGGTGGCTACGGTGCTGGTGAACTCCCACTCCCGATTGGAGACCCCGGCTCAGTGACCGACGATCTGAACTACGAGCAGGCTCGCGACGAGCTGGCCGAGGTGGTCGCCAGGCTGGAGACGGGCGGGTTGTCGCTCGAGGACTCGCTCGCGCTCTGGGAGCGCGGCGAGGCGCTCGCCAAGATCTGCGACCAGCACCTGGCCGGCGCCCGCGAGCGCATCGAGAGCGCCCTCGCCGCCGCCGAGTCGGAGGGCTCAGCGGCGGCTGAGGGGTCGGGCGTCAGCGCCCGGTGAACGTGGGCTCGCGCTTGGCCACGAACGCGTCCACGGCCTCCCGGTGGTCCGACGTCCCGCCGAGCAGGTTCTGACCGGCGCCCTCGCAGGCCAGCGCGCTCTCCAGGTCCGCACCCGCACCCACCAGCAGCGCCTCCTTGATCTTGCCGTAGCCCGTCGTCGGGCCGGTGGCCATCCGCGCGGCCAGCTCGTGCGCCGTGGCCAGGGCGTCGTCGGCGACCTGGGTGATCATGCCGACGGCCAGGGCCTGCTCCGCGGTCACCGGATTGGCCAGCAGCATCAGCTCCATGGCCCGGCCGTAGCCGACCAGCCGGGGCAGGGTCCAGGACGCCCCTGAGTCCGCGGTCAGCCCGATCGTGGCGAAGGCCATCAGGAACTTCGCCGACGGGGCCGCGACCCGCAGGTCGCAGGCGTAGGCGAAGGACGCGCCGGCGCCGGCGGCCATCCCGTTGACCGCCGCGATCACCGGCTTGGGCATCCCGGTGAGCGCGCGCACGATCGGGTTGTAGTGCTTGGCCACGGTCTCGAACGGCGTCGGGTCCTCGGCCCGCAGCGCGGCGACGTGCTCCTTGAGGTCCTGGCCCGCGCAGAACGCCTTGCCGGCACCGGTGAGCACGACCGCGCGCACCGACGGGTCGGTCCCGGCCTCGGTCAGCGCGGCCAGCAGCAGCTCCTTGAGCTCGACGGTCAGCGAGTTGAACGACTCCGGCCGGTTCAGCGTGAGCGTGCGGACTCCGTCGCGGTCGTCGACCAGAAGAGCGGGCAAGGTGTCCTACCTCCACGTGTCATGCGCTGGATCGCGCGCGGGTACCTCGGGTCAGGCAGTCGGTGAGGAAGGTCTCGGCGGCACCGGCCAGCCGCGCGGTCTCCCCGTCGAAGAACTCGGCCGCCGCGGTCCCCGGCCAGTCCTGCGGCAGCAGCGACGGGGGCAGGCCCGGGTCGCGGAACAGGAACTTGCGCCAGGCGTGCAGCAGCCGCTGGGAGGCGGCGAACGCCGCCGCCGGCACCGAGCCGTCTACTGCGGACAGCTCGGGTCGCCACCGGGTCACGAACGCGGCGTAGTCGGCGCCCAGCGCCGGCAGGTCCCACGCCCGCGCGGCCAGCTCGGCGTCGTCGCCGTCGTGCTCGCCGAGGAAGGCGCGGACGGTCAGCCCTTCCGCTGCCAGGACCTCTTCCAGCTCGGCCGACGGACGCGGCGCCACCCAGGTCGCCGGGCCGAGCGGTCCGTAGCCGAGCAGTCGCAGCGACGAGTCGAGGCGCTCCCTGGCCGTGCGCGACGGGAGCTCCTCGAGCACCAGCACCTGCCACCGCCCATCCCAAGTAGAGGGTCGGGTGCGGTAGATGCGTGCGGCGGCCTCGTCCAGCCGGCGTTCGGCCCGCCTGGTCAGCGCGTAACCCGGGCCGTCGGCCAGCCGTACGGGGCGCAACCAGTCCTGACGGACCATTCTGGACACGGCGGTGCGGATCGCCGGGGCCTCGAACCCCAGCGGCTCGAGCAGGCGCACCAGTGCGGCGATGGCGGCCGAGCCACCTCGCGCCCGGAGGTAGCTGCCGTAGACGTCGAACAGCGCGGACCTGGCTCGCACGATTTTCGAGTCTGTCAGCCGTCACGCTGCCCGCGCCAGTGCATAACGGCCGGTCATCGACACGCAGTTGATCGGTTCGATTTCACCGGCGAGATGGCATGGGGGAGAATGTCGTCGTCTTCGGCCGGGTCGGCCCCGTCCGAAGCGGCAGGCTATGACGGAGGGAGCACGCTATGGCGGCCATGAAGCCCCGGACCGGTGACGGTCCCCTCGAGGTGACCAAGGAGGGTAGGGGCATCGTGATGCGCGTCCCGCTCGAGGGTGGTGGACGCCTCGTCGTCGAAATGTCGGCGGAGGAGGCAAGCGCTCTCGGGGACGCGCTGAAGGCCGCCGCGGGCTGAGTCGTGTCCGGAGTGGAGGGCAGGGCCTGGCGCTTCGTGGAGTAGGAGGAGACGTGGTTTCGTCGGTGCCCGCCGTGCCGACGGCGCTTCCCCAGGTAGAGGTCGTCCCCACCGTCCGGCGGGCCGATCCGCTGGCGGTCGTCGTGAACGCGGCCGACCGCTCGGTCCCCGGCCGGGAGGCCGACCTTACCGAGGAGTGGGCCGACACCGTCGGGCTGACCGGCAAGGCCGGCGAGGTCCACGCCGGACCGGTGGGCTCCGCAGTGCGCTGGGTCGTCGGGGTGGGGGAGGGAGAACCCGGTGACTGGCGTTGCGCGGGCGGGGCCCTGGCCAGGTCGGTGAACGCCGCCATCGCGAGCGACGACGCCGCCGGTCGCTCCGCGGTGCGGGTCCTCACACTCGAGCTCCCGGACGGGGTGGGCGCCGAGGAGGTCGGACAGCTCGTGCTCGGGCTTCGACTGGGCGGCTACGCGTACGTGATCGGCGCGGAGGCGGCCACGCCGCGGCTGCGCACGGTCCGGCTCGTCGCCGGCGACCGCGACCTCGCCCCCATCGTCGACCGCGCGTCGACGCTGGCCAGGGCGACCGCGCTGGCCAGGGACCTGGCCAACACCCCGTCCAACGTCAAGGACCCGGCCTGGCTGGCCAGGATGGCCGAGCGCACCGCGGGCCGTGCGCCCGGCGTGCGGGTCACCGTCCACGACGAGCGCTGGCTCGCCGAGCAGGGCTTCGGCGGGGTGCTCGCGGTCGGCGGCGGGTCGACCCGTCCGCCGCGGCTGGTCGAGCTGACCTACGCCTCCCGCCGTGACGCCCCGCACGTCGTCCTGGTCGGCAAGGGCATCACGTTCGACACCGGTGGCATCTCGGTGAAGCCCGCCGACGGGATGCACCTGATGCGCACCGACATGGCGGGTGGGGCCGCGGTGATCGCCGCGGTCGAGGCGCTCGCCGCGCTCGCCCCGGACGTGCGGGTGACCGCGCTGGTGCCGTGTGCGGAGAACCACCTGTCCGGCTCGGCCTACCGCCCCGGTGACGTCGTCCGGCACTTCGGCGGGCGAACGACCGCGGTCACCAACACCGACGCCGAGGGGCGGATGGTCATGGCCGACGCGATCGCCTACGCGGTGGCCCGGCTGTCCCCCGACCTGCTCGTGGACGTGGCGACGCTGACCGGGGCGATGAAGGTCTCACTCGGCCTGCGCACCGGCGGGGTGTTCGCCAGCGAGGACGGGGTCTGGGAGCGGGTGTCCTCGGCGGGCTCCCGAGCCGGCGAGCGCTGGTGGCGGATGCCGCTCGGCTCGGACGCCGTCACGGTCGCGGACGAGTTCGCCGAGACGGTGCACGACGCCGGCATCGCCGACGTCGCCCAGTCGCCGCAGGGCCCGGGCGCCATCGCGGCGGCCATGTTCCTGCGTGAGTTCACCGGCGGGCTGCCGTGGGCGCACCTGGACATCGCGGGGCCGGCCCGCGCCGAGCGGCCCTACGACGAGGTGGCGGCCGGTGCGACCGGGTTCGCCGCCCGGACCCTGGTGGAGCTGGTGGCGGCGTACGAGGGGTGAGCGAACGCCCGCTCGAACAGGGCGAACTTCACCAGGAACACCGGCCCGCTCGCGGCCAGGTAGCTGACCGCCAGCATCACCGCGCGCCAGCCCTGCTCGGTCACCATCGGCAGCAGCGCCTCCTCGGCGAGCGTGGTCAACCCGATCGAGGCCACGCCGCTGAGCAGGGTCACGGTGAAGTAGGTGGTGAGCTGGCTGCCGAGGCGGGCCGGCTCGGTGTCCCGCCAGGCCCAGTACCGCACCATCAGGAAGTGCGGGACGGAGCCGGCGAGGAACGCGATCGTGCTGGCCGTGGTCGCCCCGTCGCTCCAGCCGGTCCAGTAGAGGGTCAACAGGACCAACTGGCTGATGCCGGTGGCGATCGCGGACGCCACCGTGAACCGCGCCAGGCGGATGCGGAGCCGTGATCTCTGTGCCACACGGCCAAGCTAGTGGCTGCCCGCTGAACACGCTCTCAGGAACAACCCCGGGTTCACCCGGTACGCGTCCCCGAGGGACCTCAGGGCAGCACGGACCGGTAGACCTCGACGGTCCTGGCCGCGGCACCGGCCCAGGAGAACTCGCGCTCGGCCCGCTCGCGGCCGGCGGCACCCATCGCCCGCGCCCGGTCCGGGTCGGCCAGCAGCTCGTTCACCGCATCGGCCAGGCCCACCCGGAAGGTGGACTCGTCCTCCCGGTCGTAGTGCACCAGCAGGCCCGTCCGCCCGTCCTCGACGACCTCGGGGATGCCCCCCACGTCGGAGGCGACCACCGCTGTGCCGCAGGCCATCGCCTCGAGGTTGACGATGCCGAGCGGCTCGTAGACCGACGGGCACACGAACACCGTCGCGTGGCTGAGCAGCTGGCGCACCTCCGCCGGCTGCAGCATCTTCTGCAGCCAGAACACTCCGGGCCGCGCGGCCGCGAGCTCGGAGACGGCGGTGCGGGTCTCCTCGGCGATCTCCGGGGTGTCCGGGGCGCCGGCGCAGAGCACGAGCTGGGCGCCCTGGTCGATCTGGTGTGCCGCGGCGATCAGGTGCGCGAGGCCCTTCTGACGGGTGATCCGCCCCACGAACACGACGAGCGGCCGGTTGGGGTCGACGCCGTGGTGACGCAGCGCGTCGTCCTCGGTCACCGGGTGGTAGGCGGTCGAGTCGATGCCGTTGCGGACCACCCGCACCCGGTCGGGGTCCAGCGCCGGGTAGCAGTCGAGCACGTCGGCCCGCATGCCCTCGCTGACCGCGATCACCGCGTCGGCCGCCTCGTAGCAGGTCCGCTCCACCCAGGAGGAGAGCCGGTAGCCGCCGCCGAGCTGCTCGGCCTTCCAGGGCCGGCGCGGCTCCAGCGAGTGCGCGGTGACCACGTGCGGGATGTCATAGAGGAGCTTGGCAAGGTGACCTGCGAGGTTGGCGTACCAGGTGTGCGAGTGCACGAGGTCGAGGCCCTCGGCGGCGGCGGCGATGGACAGGTCCGCCGAGAGCGTGCGCAGTGCCTGGTTGGCGTGCTCGAGCCCGGCCGCCGGGTTGTGCGAGTGGACACCCTCCGCCGAACGCGGCGCGCCGAACGCGTGGACGTCGACGTCGACCAGCTCGCGCAACCGCGGCACGAGGAACTCGACGTGAACACCCGCCCCGCCGTAGACCTCGGGCGGGAACTCTCTTGTTAGCAGACCAACACGCACAAGGCTCAAGGTAGCCCTGATCGGCCACGCACGGTTAGGGTCAGCTCGTGAAGGGCCAGCCGCACGTGCTCGCGATCGTGCTCGCCGGTGGCGAGGGGAAGCGGCTGTGGCCGCTGACCGCCGACCGGGCGAAGCCCGCGGTCCCCTTCGGGGGCAACTACCGGCTCATCGACTTCGTCCTGTCGAACCTCGTCAACGCCGGCTACCACCGCCTGTGCGTGCTGACCCAGTACAAGTCGCACTCGCTGGACCGGCACATCTCCACGACCTGGCGGCTGTCCAGCGTGCTCGGGCAGTACATCACGCCGGTACCGGCCCAGCAGCGGCTCGGCCCGCGCTGGTACACCGGCAGCGCCGACGCCATCTACCAGTCGCTCAACCTCGTCTACGACGAGCGACCCGACCAGATCGTGGTGTTCGGCGCCGACCACGTCTACCGGATGGACCCCTCGCAGATGGTCGCCCAGCACGTCGACTCCGGCGCGGGGGTGACCGTGGCCGGGATCCGGGTGCCGCGGGCGGAGGCCAAGGCGTTCGGCTGCATCGACTCCGACGAGCACGGGCGGATCACCCGCTTCCTGGAGAAGCCGAGCGACCCGCCGCACGTCCCGGACGACCCCGAGGTCACGTTCGCCTCGATGGGCAACTACGTCTTCCGCACCGAGGTGCTGCTCGACGCCCTGCGCGCGGACGCCGCGAACCCCGAGTCCATGCACGACATGGGCGGCGACATCATCCCGATGCTGGTCGGCGAGGGGGCGGCGATGGTCTACGACTTCGACGAGAACGAGGTGCCCGGCGCCACCGAGCGTGACCGGGGCTACTGGCGCGACGTCGGGACCCTCGACGCCTACTACGAGTCCCACCTGGACCTGGTGTCGGTGCACCCGGTGTTCAACCTGTACAACCACCGCTGGCCGATCCGAACCGCGACCCCGCCGCTGCCGCCGGCCAAGTTCGTCAACTCGGGAACCGCGGTCGAGTCCATGGTCGGGCCGGGCTCGATCATCTCCGGTGCGACCGTGCGGGAGTCCGTGATCAGCGCGGACGTCGTGATCGACGACGGCGCGACGGTCGAGGGCAGCGTGCTGCTCCCCGGGGCCAGGGTGGGCAAGGGCGCGGTCGTACGCCGCGCGATCCTGGACAAGAACGTCTCGGTGCTCGACGGAGCGCAGATCGGCGTCGACCTGGCCGCCGACCGGCACCGGTTCACGGTCAGCCCGGGCGGGATCGTCGTTCTCGGCAAGGGCGAAAGAGCGGAATAGACCCCCCGGGCGCGGTCAGCCGATACCGTGGGTGCATGCCGGACGACCCGCCGCCCGAGCCCCCGTCCGCCGACCCCGCGCAGCCCTCCTGGACCCAGCCCCCGGAGCAGGCCCCGCAGCCCTCGCAGCAGGCCGACCCGTTCGGGGCCGTCTGGAGCATGTCCCCGGTCGCCGACGCCCGCGCCGCCGGTCGGGCCGGCCGGCGGCGCAGCGACCTGCGGCTCGGCGCCGGTCTCGTCGGCGGACTGTTGATCTTCTTCCCGTTCGGCCTGATCGCGACCATCCTGTGGGGCTGGTGGGAAGGCGAGGCGAACTGGGGCAGCGGGGGCTGGGTCAACGTGCTGATCGGCGCGGCTGCCGGCTTCGCCGTCGGCGCGGTGGTCGCGTCCTCCCAGGACTGAGCCGCTTCGTCGCTCAGTGGTTCTTCGCGGCGAGCAGCAGTCCGTCGCCGAGCGGAAGCATGACTGGGACCAGTCGGTCGTCCTCGCGGACGGCCCTGGCGACCTCGCGCAGGGCGACGGTCTCCGCGTCGCGCCGGGCGGGGTTGGCCACCCGCCCGGACCACAGCACGCTGTCGAACGCGATCACGCCGCCCGGCCGGAGCAGGCGCACCCCCTGCTCGTGGTAGCTGGGGTACTCGGGTTTGGCGGCGTCGACGTAGAGCAGGTCGTAGGCCTCCTCGGTCAGCCGGGGCAGCACGTCCAACGCCCGGCCCATGATCAGGCGGGTGCGGCCAGGGCCGACGCCGGCGTCGGCGAACGCGCGCTTGGCCGCGCTCTGGTGTTCCGGCTCGACGTCGATCGAGGTCAGCACGCCGTCCGCCGTCATGCCGCGCAGCAGGTAGAGGCCGCTGACCCCGGAGCCCGTGCCGATCTCGACGACCGCCTTGGCCTTCAGTGCGGTCGCCAGGAAGCGCAGCGCCGCCCCGCCGCCGGGGGAGATGGGCGAGCAGCCGAGCTCGACGCCCCTGGCCCGGGCGGTGACCAGCGTGTCGTCCTCGGACAGGTAGCCCTCGACGTAGGCGTTGAGGGCGTCCGAGGCGATCGTCGGCGAATCGGGAGCCACGGAGTGTGAGGTTAGCGTTGTCCGGCGTAGATCGGGTGCACCCGCGGCTACCGGCGGCCGGTCGTTTCTCAGGGGGCTCTCAGGCGGTTCTCACTACCTTCACATGGGGGTCGCGCAGTATCCATGTTTGACGGGGATCGACCAGCGGTACAGGGGCCGCGTAACCGCGGAGGCACAGGGGTGGGAACACGATGAGCAGCGTCGACGTTGAGCACGGCAGTGGGGCTGAAAGCCCTGAGGAGGTGGCAACCCGCCCGATGCACACGCAGTCGACCGAGATCGTGGCCGAGCCCGTCCAGCTGGACGAGGCCGCCTGGACGCCGCCGTCGTGGGACGAGGTCGTGCGCGAGCACGCCGACCGCGTCTACCGGCTTGCCTACCGTCTGACCGGCAACGCCCACGATGCCGAGGACCTCACCCAGGAGACGTTCATCCGGGTGTTCCGGTCGCTCGCCAGCTACAAGCCGGGCACCTTCGAGGGCTGGCTGCACCGCATCACCACCAACCTGTTCCTCGACATGGCCCGCCGCCGCTCGCGGCTGCGCATGGAGGGCCTGCCCGAGGACACCGACCGGCTCGCGGGCGACGACCCGAGCCCGGAGCAGGTGTACGTCGAGACGCACCTCGACCCCGATCTGCAGGCCGCGCTGGACGAGCTGCCCCCGGAGTTCCGTGCGGCGGTCGTGCTCTGTGACGTGGAGGGCCTCTCCTACGAGGAGATCGGTGCCACCCTCGGCGTGAAGTTGGGTACTGTTCGAAGCAGGATCCACCGGGGGCGGCAGGCGTTGCGCGCGTCGCTGGAGCGGCGCAGAGAACTGGTACGGGAGGGTAGGTCGTGACCGACGAGCGCGGTTGGGGTCTGTCCGAGCAGCATCTTCTTCCGGACGTCGTGGTGGCGTTCGTCGACGGCGAGCTGTCGGCGACCGCGCACGACCGCGTGGCGGCCCACATGGCCCGGTGCTCGCAGTGCCTGGCCGACATCGTCGCCCAGCGACAGGCCGCCTCGGCGGTCCAGTCCGCCCACGCGCCGGTCGTGCCGGCCGGTTTACTCGCGACGCTGCGGGCGATACCCCAGCAGGTCGAGATCCCGGCGGCGCCGGACGGCCTCGCGATGACCGAGGACGGGCAGCTGGTCGCGGTGCAACGGCCGGAAGCGATGCCGGCCCCTTTCGGTTCCAGCGCCCCGCTCGGGTCCTCCGCCAAGCTCGGTGAGGGCCGGGCGATACTGGGCCGGCGGCCCAGCCGCCGCACCGCCCAGGGTGCCGGGGTCGTGGTGTCCGGGCTCGTGCTCGGCGCGCTGGCGCTGGTCAGCACCAGCGGTGGCGAGGAGGAGCCCACGCCGGCGACCCCTGAGCCGGATCACCCGGCCGTGTCCGACGCCCAGCTCCAGCAGGCCGGCTACGTGCTGTACACCGGCCGCTGACCTCAGCGTCTGGCAAGACTTACCCCCCACACGGCGCCTTTCCCGCGGTCTGCGCGAGGGAGGCGCCGGTTTCATTTCTCCGCTACGCGCACTTCACCGGTCTTCAGGCAGGCTGAGCAGCGATGAACGAGCAGCAGACGCCCGAGTCGCCGGGCGACCGGCCACGACTCGGGCCGCGTCCGCTGAACCGACCCCCGGTCGACCCGTCGGCCGCCGCCGCGTTCGGCCGGCCGGTCGGCGTGGACGGTGCGTTCTCCCCGCCGCCGGGCGGCCCCTCGGCCGCACGGACGGCGTTCGGTGAGCTGCGCGGCGCGCCGCCGCCGGCGGAGTCGCTGGCGAACGCGTTCGGCCGCCCCTCGGGGACGACCGAGCTGCTCCAGCGTCCTCCGGTCGAGGACGCGCCGGACGGGGTCGACCCGTGGGACGACGAGTCGGCACACGACCCGTGGCGCGACCCAGCCGCAGGCGCGGTGATCGGTCCGCCGGCACTCGGCGCCGACGACGCGGGCGGCCGCGGCGACGGCAAGCGGAAGTCCACCCGCCCGCCCGGCGAGCTGCTCAGCCTGCCCGAGCTGGTGTTCGGCCGCCGGGTGAAGGTGACCGCGCTGCTCACGCTCATGCTGGTGGCCCTGCTGGTCGGTGCCGCCGGCGGGGTGGCGGGCTGGTTCATCGCCCGCGGCGGCGAACGGCTGAACCAGGACGTGACGCTGGCCGAGGTGACGGCCGGCAAGGAGCGCCCGGCCGGGTCCATCGCCGACATCGCCCGGCGCGTGCGGCCAGCCGTGGTCACGATCGTGGTCAGCGACGGCACCACCGCGGTCTCCGGCTCCGGTGCGGTGATCGACAGCAACGGCTACATCGTCACCAACGAGCACGTGGTCACGATCGGTGGCGCGGTGACCAAGGGCCAGGACATCGACGTCGTGTTCAACGAGGGCACCCGCACCAGCGCGGAGCTCGTCGGCATGGACGCGAAGACCGACCTCGCGGTGATCAAGGTGGACGTTCAGAACCCGACGGTCATCCAGCTCGGTCGCTCCTCGGAGCTCCAGGTCGGCGACACCGTGATCGCGATCGGCTCGCCACTGGGTCGCAACGACTCGGTCACCGAGGGGATCGTGAGCGCGCTGAACCGCCCGATGCTCGCCGGCGAGGAGGACGGCGAGCCGGCCGTCTACGACGCCATCCAGACCGACGCCGCCATCAACCAGGGCAACTCGGGTGGGCCGTTGGTCGACTCGACCGGTGCCCTGGTCGGCATCAACTCGTCGATCGCGACCGCCGGGTCGGCGGGCAACGTCGGCCTTGGGTTCGCGATCCCGATCGACTACGCCCGCGGCATTGTCGAGAGCCTGATCCGCGACGGCAAGGTGAACCACGCCGACCTGGGCGTGAACGTGGCCTCGGTCTCGGCCCAGACGGCCGAGGGGGCCCGGGTGCAGAACGTGCGCGACGGCGGTGCGGCGAGCAAGGCCGGTATCCGGCAGGGCGACGTGCTGCGCAAGGTCGCGGACCGACCGATCGCGGACGCCGCCGAGCTGATCGTGGCGGTGCGCTCGCACCAGATCGGCGAACGGGTCGCGGTCGTACTCGCCCGCGAAGGGCGCGAGCTGACCGTTCAGGTGACCCTGCAGTCGGACTGATTGGCTACGCTGTGCAGTAGTTGGGCGAGAGTGGGGCGGAGGAAGGCCACAGTGTTCGACAGCATCGGCTGGGCCGAGATCCTCATCATCATCGTTGCGGGTCTGTTCATCCTGGGGCCGGAACGTCTGCCGTCGGCGGCCGCCTGGCTCGGCCGCAACGTCCGGAAGGTGCGCGAGTACGCCACCGGCGCCCGGGAACAGCTGCGCAACGAGATGGGCGACGACTTCGACGAGCTGCGCAAACCGCTGGAGGACCTGCAGCAGCTGCGCAACTTCGACCCTCGCCGGGCCGTGACGCGTCACCTCTTCGACGATGTGGACGTCTCCAACGGGCACACCAAGCCCAACGGCTACACGCCGCCACCGCCCGCGCAGGAGACCCCCGCTGCCCGGGAGCCGGCCAAGCCCACCCCGGCCGAGCCGCCGGCCGCCTCGGCCGACAAACCCTCGCCGTTCGACCCCGATGCCACCTGACGCTGCGCTAGCCGGGCCGAAAAGCTCCTCGCAGGCAGCGCCGCGGAACTGGGTACTGCTCAGCTGACGAGGTGTCGGGCGAACCGGCATCGGCGAATGTCGCTCAGCTCGCGACCAGCGCTCCGGCAGGCCAGCCGCCCTGCTCCGGCCTCACCAGGCAGGGTGCGGGCCCGACGTCAGCGCCGGGCCCGCGGAGCGCGTCAGGCCGGCGAGACCGACAGCATCCGGCCGGCCAGGCCCCTGGCCCTGGTGGTCAGCCGGCCGGCGATGTCGGACACCACCTTCGATGCCGGTGCGTCCGGGACCGCCGTGACCAGTGGGTTGCCGGCGTCGCCCGCCTCCACGAGCCGCGGGTCCATCGGCACCTTGCCCAGCAGCGGCACCTCCGCGCCCAGCGCCCTGGACAGCGAGTCGGCCACGGTCTGCCCGCCGCCCGAGCCCCAGGGCTCCATCCGCGAACCGTCGGGCAGCTCCAGCCACGACATGTTCTCGATCACGCCGGCCAGCCGCTGCCGGGTCTGCATCGCGATCGCCCCGGCGCGCTCGGCGACCTCCGCTGCCGCCTGCTGTGGCGTCGTGACCACGAGGATCTCCGCGTTCGGGATGAGCTGGGCCACCGAGATGGCGATGTCGCCGGTGCCGGGCGGCAGGTCCAGCAGCAGCACGTCCAGGTCACCCCAGAACACGTCGGCGAGGAACTGCTGGAGTGCCCGGTGCAGCATCGGCCCGCGCCACACGACCGGGGTGTTGCCCTGGGTGAACATCGCGATCGAGATGACCTTCACGCCGTGCGCGTCCGGCGGGAGGATCATCTTCTCCACCCGCGTCGGCCGGCCCCGCACTCCCAGCATGCGGGGCACCGAGTGCCCGTAGATGTCGGCATCGACGACGCCGACCGACAGGCCCCGCGCGGCCATGGCCACGGCGAGGTTCACCGTCAGGCTCGACTTGCCGACGCCGCCCTTCCCGGACGCCACGCAGTACACGCGGGTCAGCGACCCCGGTTCGGCGAACGGGATCCGCGGCTCCTCCGCGTCACCGCGGAGGCTGCGGCGCAGTTCGCTCCGCTGCTGGTCGCTCATCACGTCCATCTCGACAGTGACATGGCGCACACCGGGGACGGCCGACACGGCCGCGGTCACGTCGTTGGTGATCTTGTCGCGGAGGGGACAGCCCGACACCGTCAGGAAGATCTCGACGTGAACAGCGCCGTTGTCGCCAATCGTCACGTTCTTGACCATGCCGAGGTCGGTGATCGGCTTGTGGATCTCCGGGTCCTGCACGCCGGCCAACGCCGCACGCACGGCCTCGACGTCGGGAACCCGAGTTGGCTCGCTGGTCGTCACACATCCCATGCTACGGCTATTCCTCCCCCGCCCGTTCCGTGACCGCCGCGGCGCTGGTGCATGTGGACACACGCATTCCGTAACATCGGCGCTGTGGCGGAACCAGCCGTGAACCGGTTGCCGACCGGGACCGAGCTCGACGCGTGGCGCTCGTTCCTGCGCGCCCACGCGCGGCTCGTCCGCGTGCTCGAGACCGAGCTCGTCGCCGAGCACCCGGTCTCCCTCGGCGGCTACGACGTGCTGGTCCAGCTCGCGGAGGCACCCGACCGGCGGCTGCGGATGGCCGAGCTCGCCGACGCCGTACTGCTGTCCCGGTCCGGGGTCACCCGGCTCGTCGACCGGCTCGAGCTGGCCGGGATGGTCACCCGCGAGCGGTTCACCGGCGACGGCCGCGGCGTCGTCGCCGTGCTCACCACCAAGGGCGTGGACACCCTGCGTGCTGCCTCGCGCACCCACCTCGCCGGCGTGGTCCGGCATTTCGTCGACCACTTCGACGACAAGGAGCTGACCGCCTTCGGCGAGCTGTGCTCCCGCCTCAGCGGCTGAGCCCGCGGCCGCTCAGGCGTCGGACCAGCGGGCGTCCTCCCGGATGGCCTCGGCGCTCGGGCGCCGCTTGTGGTCCTTGAGGTCCTTGCGGAGCCGGTCGAGCTCACCGCGCAGGTAGTCGCGGGTGGCGACCTCCCCGACGGCCAGCCGCAGCGCGGCCAGCTCCCGGGCGAGGAACTCGGTGTCCTCCTTGGTCTGCGCGGCGCGGGCCCGGTCCTCCTCCAGCGACACCCGGTCGCGGTTGTCCTGCCGGTTCTGCGCCAACAGGATGAGCGGCGCGGCGTACGCCGCCTGGGTCGAGAAGGCCAGGTTCAGCAGGATGAACGGGTACGGATCCCAGCGCAGCGAGACCGCGAACAGGTTGAGCGTGATCCAGATGATCACCAGCAGCGTCTGCCAGAACAGGAACTTGCCGGTTCCGAGGAACCGGGCGAGGCGCTCGGAGAGCCGACCGAACATCTCCGGGTCCACCGAGAGCCGCAGCCGGATCCGGCGGGTCGACCGCGGCTGGTCGAGACGGCGGCGGGGCTCAGGCATCGGAGGTCTCGCCTTCGGTCATGCCGTGGTTCGGCTCCCAGATCCCGTCGTCCCGCCAGCCCGACGGCAGCAGGTGGTCCAGCACGTCGTCGACGGTGACCGCCCCGAGCAGGTGGTCGGTGTCGTCGACGACCGGCGCGCACACCAGGTCGTAGGCGGCGAAGTACCGGGTGACGTCGGCCAGCGTGGCGGTCGGTGGAAGCCGGGCCAGCTCGGTGTCCAGTGCGCCGGCGACCAGCTCGCCCGGGGGCTCGCGCAGGAGCCGCTGGAGGTGCACGCAGCCGAGGTAGCGCCCGGTGGGCGTGGCCGAGGGCGGCCGGCTGACGAACACCATGCTCGCCAGTGCGGGGGTGAGGTCGGGGTTGCGCGCCATCGCCAGCGCCTCGGCGATGGTCGCGTCCGGGCTGAGCACGATCGGTTCGGAGGTCATCAGGCCGCCCGCGGTGTCGGCCGAGTAGGCCATCAGCCGGCGTACGGGGTCGGACTCCTCGGCCTCCATCAGTTGGAGCAGGCGGTCCTGGTCGAACTCCGACAGCTCGCCGAGCAGGTCGGCGGCGTCGTCGGGGTCCATCGCCTCGAGGATGTCGGCCGCCCGCTCCTCGTCGAGGTGCGCCAGCAGGTCCTTCTGGACCTTCTCCGGAAGCTCCTCGAACACGTCGGCGAGCCGCTCGTCGTCGAGCCCGTCGGCCACCTCGTAGCGGCGCTTGGCCGGCAGTTCCCGCAGGGCCGCGGCCACGTCGGCGGCGCGCATGGTGTCGAAGACGGCCAGCAGCTGGGCCGTGCCCTGGGGCAGCCGGGCGAGGTCGCTGACACCGGGCCCGCGGATGTCCTCCCACCGCAGCACCTGCACCGGGCCCCGCCGGCCCAACCGGCCCAGCCGGCCGGTGCGCACCTGGACGGCGACGCGGCCCAGCAGCCAGTCCCGAGTCCGTGACAGCTCCATGGCAGCGTCCACCACGACGGCGCCCTGCCCGTCCGCGCCGAGCGTGACCCGGGCGTCGAGCAGCTGCCCGACGACGAGGATCTCGTTGGGGCGTTGGGTGAAGCGGCGCAGGTTGACCGACCCGGTGGCGAGCGTGACCGCCGTGGCGTCGATGGAGGTGACCCGGAGCATCGGGACGAAGATGCGCCGCCGGGTGGCGAGCTCCACCACCGCGCCCAGCACCCGGGGCGGCAGGTAGTCGCTGCGCAAGGTCACCACGACGTCGCGGATCTTGCCGATCGACTCGCCGTCCGGGCCGTACACCGGTAGGCCGGTCAGCTGCGCGACGAAGACCCTGTTGACGGCACCCACGGCGATCAGGCTATCCGCCCGGAGCCCTGATCACCCGCTCGCGGGAGCTGGCCGACCGCTGCCAGGCCATCCGCATGGTTCATCGCCGTTGGCAATCCCCTTGCCTGGCCCGGGAACGCGTGGCCTTGGTGACATGAGTACGGCGACCCGGCTCCTCCGCCCCTAGGGTTACCGGCAGGTAGCACACGGTTGGAGGCAACGATGCGCTCACCGAAGGACTTCTTCCGCCCGCTGGCGGTCGGCGCGCCGGAACCGGTGCGGCAGATCCCGCTCGGCCCGTCGCGGATGATCCACTTCTTCGACCCGGGCAACGAGAAGATGGTCGCCAAGCTTCCCGGCATGGCCGGCACGGACGTCCTGCTCGGCAACCTCGAGGACGCGGTCGCGGCCGACCGCAAGGAGGCCGCGCGTGCCGGGTTGGTCCGGGTCGCGCGGGAGGTCGACCTCGGCGAGAGCCAGCTGTGGACGCGGGTCAACAGCCTCGACTCGCCCTGGGTGCTCGACGACCTGGTCACGCTGGTGACCGAGGTCGGCGACAAGCTCGACGTGATCATGATCCCGAAGGTCGAGGGCCCGGAGGACATCCACTACGTCGACCGGCTGCTCGCCCAGCTCGAGGCCCGCGCGGGGTTGCGCTGGCCCCTGCTCGTGCACGCGATCCTGGAGACGGCGAGCGGCGTCGCGCGCGTCGAGGAGATCGCGACGGCCAGCCCCCGGATGCAGGGCATCTCGCTCGGCCCGGCCGATCTGGCCGCGAGTCGTCGGATGAAAACCACCCGTGTGGGTGGGGGACACCCCGGTTACCTCGTCCGTACCGATCCGGTGGGCGAGGACCTCACCGCCGGGCGCACGACCTACCAGCAGGACCTCTGGCACTACACCGTGGCACGCATGGTGGACGCCTGCGCGGCGGCGGGGATCCTGCCCTACTACGGCCCGTACGGCGACATCCGTGACACCGTCGGCTGCGAGGACCAGTTCCGCAACGCCTACCTGCTCGGCTGCGTCGGGGCCTGGAGCCTGCACCCCGCGCAGATCGCGATCGCCAGGAAGGTGTTCTCGCCGGCACCGGAGGAGGTCGCCTGGGCCCGGCGGGTCCTCGCCGCCATGGGCGACGGCACCGGCGCGGTGATGCTGGACGGCAAGATGCAGGACGACGCGACGGTCAAGCAGTGCCAGGTGGTCGCCTCGCTCGCCGACGAGCTCGCCGCCCGGGATCCGGAGCTGGCCGAGGCCTACCGGGGGGCAGGCGCATGAGGCCGCGCCGCTCGGTGCTGTACATGCCCGGGGCGAACGAGCGGGCGCTGGAGAAGGCCAAGACGCTGCCCGCGGACGCGCTGATCCTGGACCTGGAGGACGCCGTCGCGCCGGACGCGAAGCCCTCGGCGCGGGACCGGGTCGCCGCGGCGGCGGCCTCCGGTGGGTACGGCGACCGTGAGGTGGCCATCCGGGTCAACGCCGCCGGCACGCCCTGGCATGCCGACGACCTGCGTGCCGCGGCGCAGGCAGGTCCGGCGGCGGTCGTGGTGCCCAAGGTCGACTCGGCCGCGGCCGTGCACGCGGTGGAGAGCGCGCTGGCCGGCGCTCCGGACCACACGGCCATCTGGGCGATGATCGAGACGCCGGCGGCGGTGTTGCGCTGTGCCGAGATCGCCGCCGCCAGCGAGCGGCTGACCGTGCTGGTGCTCGGCACCAACGACCTCGCCAAGGAACTGCTCGTCGAGCAGGTGCCGGGCCGGGCGCCGCTGCTCGGTCCACTCTCGATGTGCGTCCTGGCCGCTCGGGCCACCGGGCGGGCGATCCTCGACGGCGTCTACAACGACGTCCGGGACGCCCCCGGTTTCGCCGCGGAATGCCTCCAGGGCAAGCAGTTCGGGTTCGACGGCAAGACCCTGATCCACCCCGCCCAGATCGAGCCGTGCAACCGGGTCTTCGCACCGTCCGAAGAGGACGTGACGTTCGCCCGGCGGGTCATCGAGGCGTTCGAGGCGGCGCGGACCGAGGGGCGGGGGGTGGCCACCGTGGACGGCCGGATGGTGGAGAACCTCCACGTGGACAACGCTCGCCGAGTGCTCGCACTGGCCGAGGCCGTTGCCCGACTCGGGTGACGCACGGACGGGTGCCGGCCCGCGTCGGATCGCGGTCGTTCGATCACTCACCGTGTAAGCGTCGGCGAGGTTGCGGTGATATAACGCACAGATAACGGCGCCGCGGGCAGGTTTCGAGTCACAGTGTCGGCATGGCAAAGCATCGGATCAGCAAGGAGCGGCGGGGCCTGTTCGGCCGCTCGTCCCGTGACGACTTGTTCGAGCGGAGCTTCCGGTCCTGCCGCCGGTGTGGCCAGGACGTCTACGTGCTCGCCGACGGCTGCCGCGGCTGCGGCTCCCGGGTGGAGGCCCGCATCGGCTGAACCGTGCAAGTGGTGCTGCGCACCTTCCCGGCGCGAACGGCCGTTAACCGCGCGATACTGACCGGTAACCAGTGTCGCCCGGAGGGAGCGCCCACCATGGCCCGCCTTGCCCAGACCGCCGGACTGACCGACGTGCAGGAGGAGATCCTCGCGACTGTCCGGGACTTCGTGGACAAGGAGATCATCCCGCACGCGCAGCACCTGGAGCACGAGGACGCCTACCCCAGTGACATCGTCGCCGGGATGAGGGAGATGGGCCTGTTCGGCCTGACCATCCCGGAGGAGTACGGCGGCCTCGGCGAGTCCCTGCTCACCTACGCGCTGGTGGTGGAGCAGATCGCCCGCGGCTGGATGAGCGTCTCCGGCGTGATCAACACCCACTTCATCGTCGCCCACATGGTCCGCCACCACGGCACCGAGGCGCAGAAGCAGGGCCTGCTCCCGCGGATGGCCACCGGCGAGGTCCGCGGCAGCTTCTCGATGTCGGAACCGGACCTCGGCTCCGACGTCGCCGCGATCAAGACCCGCGCCCGCCGGGACGGGGACGACTACGTGGTCGACGGCGCCAAGATGTGGCTCACCAACGGCGGCAGCTCGAACCTGATCGCCCTGTTGGTGCGGACCGACGAGGGCGCGGAGCGGGCGCACCAGAACCTGACCGCGTTCCTGGTCGAGAAGCCGGAGGGCTTCGGCGAGGTCGCGCCGGGCCTGACGATCCCCGGCAAGATCGACAAGATGGGGTACAAGGGCGTCGACACGACCGAGGCCGTCTTCGACGGCTTCCGGGTCCCGGCCGACGCCGTGCTGGGTGCCGCACCCGGGCGTGGGTTCGCGCAGATGATGGACGGTGTCGAGGTCGGCCGGGTGAACGTGGCCGCCCGCGCCTGCGGCATCGCGATCCGGGCCTTCGAGCTGGCCGTGGAGTACGCCCAGCAGCGGCGCACCTTCGGCAAGCCCATCGCCGAGCACCAGGCGATCGCGTTCAAGCTGGCCGAGATGGCCACCAAGGTCGAGGCCGCCCACCTGATGATGGTCAACGCCGCGCGGCTGAAGGACTCCGGCGCACGCAACGACGTCGAGGCCGGCATGGCGAAGCTGCTCGCCTCGGAGTACTGCGCCGAGGTGACCCAGGAGAGCTTCCGCATCCACGGCGGCTACGGCTACTCCAAGGAGTACGAGATCGAGCGCCTGATGCGTGAGGCGCCGTTCCTGCTGATCGGTGAGGGCACCAGCGAGATCCAGAAGACGATCATCAGCCGGGGTCTGCTGCGCGAGTACCGCAGCCGGAGCTGAGCCGTTCTACCCAGGGGCGTCGGTATCGTCGCCTGATCGTCGGGCAGGGTTAGCACCTCGTGGCGGATGTTGGCAGGATGGTGTCAACTTGGGCGAACGAGGTGAGCAACGGTGACCGGTGCGTTCTCCGGCTCGGGACGAGGGAATCAGGGCCTTCCCAAGGTGCCCACGCCGCCGTCGGGTTGGCCGATCGGGTCCTACAGCACGTACAAGGAGGCCCACAAGGCGGTCGAGTACCTGGCCGGCAACGAGTTCCCGGTCCAGGAGGTCACGATCGTCGGGGTCGACCTGATGCTGGTCGAGCGGGTGATCGGGCGGCTCAGCTGGCCGAAGGTGCTCGGTACCGGGGCGCTGTCCGGGGCCTGGTTCGGCTTGTTCGTGGGGTTGCTGCTCGGCCTGTTCAACTCCTCGGCGATGTCGTTCGCGCCGATTCTGGTGGGTTTGTCCTCCGGCGTGGTTTTCGGTTTGGTCTTCGCCGCGGTGGGGTATGCGACCACGCGCAGCTCCGGCCGCGAAATCGCCTCCTCGAGCCAGCTCGTGGCCGGTCGGTACGACGTCCTCGCGCAGCCGCGTCACGCCGAGAAGGGCCGTGACCTGCTGGCGAAACTCGCCATGCGCCCATCCATGGACTGATTCGCGCCCGGCGTTACGGGCTTGTCTGAATCGTTGTCGGAGTGGCTTGCGGGCCGTGATCATCGGGCCTAGGTTCGGTGCACCAACGCATCAGGGTGGCGTTACACGCGTTCCCGGTGGCACGTAGGGGTGCGGTTTTTCCGGCCAGGGACCTCCCGTGCCCAGCGGGAGGGAAGGCAGGATTTTGATGGGCAGTACCCGGACGGGTGGCCGGGGCGTGGTCCGCTGGCGTGCGCTCGCCGCGACCTGCGCCGCGCTCGTCGCCTCGCCGGCCGTCGCGGCCTGCGGGTCCGACAGCGGCATGCAGATCAATGTGTACTACGCGCCGGAGCAGAACTTCCAGACCGTCATCGACGCCTGCAACGAAAGAGCGAACGGGCGCTACGAGATCGTCTACCGCAAGCTGCCGCGTGACGCGGACGGACAGCGCGAGCAGATGGTCCGGCGGCTCGCGGCGGGCGACACCGACCTGGACATCCTCGGCCTGGACGTGACCTGGGTCCCGGAGTTCGCCGAGGCCGAGTGGCTCGCGGAGTGGACGGGCGAGAACAAGTCCGACGCCGAGGCCGGTGTCCTGGAAGGGCCGCTGGAGACGGCTCGGTGGAACGACCGGCTCTACGCGGCCACGAAGAACACGAACGTGCAGCTGCTCTGGTACGACGAGCGGGTCACCCCGGAGCCGCCGGAGACCTGGCGCGAGATGATCGACATGGCCAGGCAGCTCAAGGCGGACGGCGAGCCATACGAGATCCTGTTCACCGCCGCCCAGTACGAGGGCCTCGTGGTCACCTACAACACGCTCGTGGCCTCCGCCGGGGGCCTGATCCTGTCCGAGGACGGCAAGAGCGTGGTCATGGACGAGGGCGCGATCGAGGCCCTGGAGCTCCTCAAGGAGGTCGCGAGCTCCGGTCTCACCGACCCGTCGCTCACCAACGCACAGGAGCAGCAGGTCCAGCAGGCGTTCGAGGCGCCGGACAGCAACTCGGCGTTCGAGCTCAACTGGCCCTACGTCTACTCGGCGATACAGACGGCCAACCCGGAGCGCGCGGCGCACCTCAAGTGGGCCCGCTACCCGGGGATCGACGGTCCGGGCAAGGTCACGGTGGGCGGCTACAACCTCGCGGTGAGCGCCTACTCCCAGCACAAGCCGGAGGCCTTCGAGGCGGCGCTGTGCCTGCGCAGCCCGGATCAGCAGAAGTTCTCCGCCATCAAGGACGGTGTGCCCCCGACCATCGAGTCGGTCTACACCGACGACCGCCCGCTCGACCCCTCCAAGCCGGAGGACGCGGCGGAGAACCCGAGCATGGCGACTGCCTACCCGATGCGGGAGACGATCCTGGAGTCGCTCCAGGACGCCGCGGTCCGCCCGCTCACCGTCGTGTACCAGAACCTGTCCACGATCACCTCGAAGGTGCTCTCGCCACCGCAGGACATCGACCCGCGGTCCACAGCGGACGAACTGCGTGACGGGCTGCAGAAGGCGCTCGAGTCGAAGGGAGTGCTTCCGTGAGCCAGACGCTGGAGAGCGAGGCACCCGCAACACCCCCGCCGGCCAAGAAGGGGAAGCCGGCGCTGAGCGAGGGCAAGAAGGCCGAGCGGCGGCTCGGGCTGCTGCTGTGCGCGCCGGCCGCGATCGTCATGCTGGCGGTCACCGGCTGGCCGATCATCTACTCGGTCTGGCTGTCGCTGCAGCGTTACGACCTGAGGTTCCCGGACCAGCGTGAGTTCGTCGGGCTGGACAACTACATCGCCGTGCTGACCGACGGCTACTGGTGGACGGCCTTCGGCATCACCACGCTGATCACCGCGGTGTCGGTGGTGATCGAGCTCGTGCTCGGCATGCTGCTGGCGTTGGCGATGCACCGGACGCTGGTCGGGCGCGGGCTGATCCGGACGGTCTCGCTGATCCCGTACGGGATCGTCACGGTCGTCGCGGCGTTCTCCTGGTTCTACGCCTGGAACGCCGACACCGGCTACCTGGCCGACCTGTTCGGCGCGGAGGCGCCGCTGACCCAGCAGATCCCGTCACTGCTGATCATCATCCTCGCCGAGGTCTGGAAGACGACGCCGTTCATGGCCCTGCTGCTGATGGCGGGCCTGGCGCTGGTTCCTGACGACCTGTTGAAGGCCGCGTCGATGGACGGCGCGACGGCGTGGCAGCGGTTCACCAAGGTGATCGTGCCGGTGATGAAGCCGGCGATCCTGGTGGCGCTGCTGTTCCGCACGCTGGACGCGTTCCGCATCTTCGACAACATCTTCGTGCTCACCAAGGGCGCGAACGACACGTCGTCGGTGTCCATGCAGACCTACAACAACCTGATCAGGGGCCTGAACCTCGGGATCGGATCCACCATGTCGGTGTTGATCTTCATCGCGGTGGCGATCATCGCGTTCGTGTTCGTCAAGTTGTTCGGCGCCGCGGCGCCCGGCAACGACCCTGGAGGGAAGCGCTGATGGCCGTCATCGGTGGCAGTACCACCGGCCGGAAGGTGCGGTGGACCATTGTCGACATCGCGATCGTCGCGTACGCGTTGATCCCGGTGCTGTGGACGCTCTCCCTCTCGTTCAAGACGGCGGAGAGCCAGACGGACAAGAAGTTCTTCCCGAGCGAGTGGACGTTCCAGAACTACCGGGACATCTTCAGCACGAACGAGTTCGTCCGTGCGCTGGTGAACTCGATCGGCATCGCGCTGATCGCGACGCTGATCGCGGTGGTGCTCGGCACGATGGCCGCGTACGCGATCGCCCGCCTGGACTTCCCGGGCAAGCAGGTACTGGTCGGCGTGTCGTTGCTGATCGCGATGTTCCCGCAGGTGTCGCTGGTGTCGCCGCTGTTCGAGATGGAGCGTCAGCTGGGCATCTTCGACACCTGGCCGGGCCTGATCCTGCCGTACATCACGTTCGCGCTGCCGCTGGCGATCTACACGCTGTCGGCGTTCTTCCGCGAGATCCCGTGGGAGCTGGAGAAGGCGGCCAAGATGGACGGTGCGACGCCGGCGCAGGCGTTCCGCCGGGTCATCGCACCCCTGGCCGCGCCGGGGGTGTTCACCACCGCGATCCTGGTGTTCATCTTCTGCTGGAACGACTTCCTGTTCGCCATCTCGCTGACCTCGACGGAGGCGTCGCGGACGGTGCCGGCGGCGCTGTCGTTCTTCACCGGTGCCTCCCAGTTCGAGGCGCCGACCGGGACGATCTCCGCGGCCGCCGTGGTGATCACCATCCCCATCATCGTGTTCGTGTTGTTCTTCCAGCGCCGCATCGTTGCGGGGCTGACGTCCGGTGCCGTGAAGGGCTGAGGTAAATGGCAGAGATCGTCCTTGACAAGCTGACCAAGCGGTACCCCGACGGTGCCCTTGCGGTGTCCGAAGTAGACATGAAGATCGCGGACGGTGAGTTCATCATCCTGGTCGGCCCGTCCGGCTGTGGGAAGTCCACGATGCTGAACATGATTGCCGGCCTTGAGGACATCACGTCCGGCGAGCTGCGCATCGACGGCCAGCGCGTGAACGAGAAGGCCCCCAAGGACCGCGACATCGCGATGGTGTTCCAGTCCTACGCGCTCTACCCGCACATGAGCGTGCGGGAGAACATGGCGTTCCCGCTGCGCCTGGCCAAGGTGGACGACGCGACGGTGAAGTCCAAGGTGGAGGAAGCCGCGCAGATCCTCGACCTCACCCAGCATCTCGACCGCAAGCCGGCGAACCTGTCCGGCGGGCAGCGCCAGCGGGTTGCGATGGGTCGAGCGATCGTCCGCAACCCCAAGGCGTTCCTCATGGACGAGCCATTGTCCAACCTGGACGCCAAGCTCCGCGTGCAGATGCGCACCTCCGTGTCGAAGCTCCAGAAGCAGCTGGCGACGACGACGGTGTACGTCACCCACGACCAGACCGAGGCGATGACCCTCGGCGACCGGGTAGTGGTGCTGCGTGGCGGCGTGGTGCAGCAGATCGGTTCCCCCCAGTTCCTCTACGAGAACCCGGCCAATCTGTTCGTGGCGGGCTTCATCGGTTCCCCCGCGATGAACTTCCTCCCCGGCACCCTGGAGAACGGTCAGCTCTCGACGGGCCTGGGTGCCCTGACCCTCTCCGACCGCGTCCGCCGCCTGGCGGAGGAGGCGAAGGCGCCCCGCGAGGTGATCGCCGGCATTCGTCCCGAACACTTCGAGGACGCGAACCTGATGGACGACTCCGCCAAGTCCGGCGGCTCCACGTTCACCGCGACGGTGGACGTGCTGGAGTCGATGGGCTCGGACAAGTTCGTGTACTTCACCGTGGAGGGCGAGGCCGCGACGTCCGCCGAGCTCGACGAGCTGGCGGCGGACGCCGGCTCCCACGAACTGTCCGACAGCGGGTCCCAGCTGGTGACCCGCCTGTCCGCGTCCTCCGCGGCCGCCGAGGGCCACCCGGTCGACGTGTGGTTCGACGCGGACAAGGTGCAGCTGTTCGACCCGAAGACCGGCAAGAACCTGACCTACGCGGAATAGTTCGTCGGTCCCACCCGAACCGCCCGCCGCGCACCCTCGCGGCGGGCGGTTCGGCGTTTCTGGGGCAGATTATTCTGCGCTGGCCAAATGTCCTCACCGCAGTGTCCACTTTTCGTCCGTCTGCTCTTCCGCCGTAACAAGCTCCCCTTTTCTCACGATGTGCTGTTCATCTTTCAACCAGCTCGCGCAGGGGAATGCGAGGAGACATGCCGGGAAAAGCCGAGGTCAAACGAGTTCGCGGGAGAAAGCGTGGGCCATGGCCCCTGGCCGCGGGCCCAGCGCCCGCACCCCAGATCATCACGATGCCATTACCGATGGCGTCGCCCCGCCGCCCCACCCTTACCGCCCTGCTGGCGGCCGCCGTCCTGACAACCGGATGCATCCCCACCTCGGACGAGGACTCCCCGGAGATCGGCACCGCCACCGCGGTACCGGCGTCAACCCCGGCCCCGGCCACGTCTTCCTCGCCTCCCCGCGTCACGCTGTCCGTGCCCCCGCGCCCAGAGCTCTCGGCCTCGATCCCCGCCACACCCCTCCCCGCCTCCCCGCCCCCCGACGAGTTGTCCCCCCAACCCCAACCAGCCGCCCCGCGCGGCTCTGTTCTCGCCCCCGCCCCAGCATCCTCACCCCGAAGCACCAACCCCCCGGCCCGAAAGCCCTCGATTCCCGCCCCGCGTCCGCTGACCGACACGAGAAGCCGCGGCCTGTCCCTCCCCCCGCCTCCGCCGTCACCGGCACCGCTGGAGGCCCTCCGCGCCCCACGCCCCAACGACGGCCACTGCGAGGAGAGCCGCTGACTCCGCGTCCGCGTGCCGGTTCAGCCGCCGCCCCGCCGGCCCCTGCCAACCGCGTTCGACGTCTCGCCACGGGCGGAGGTGTTCTCCGTCGTGTCAGTGGCGGGAGGCCGCGCGGAAGAGGCGGCGCTCCGCGGCGTGCGGGGTGGCTCGCGAGGTGGCCTCCGGGTGGTGGCGGGCCAGCATGACCACGCCGAACACGGCGACCAGGGCGCCTGCGACCAGGCCCAGGCCGGTCACGCCGCCCGCGTTCGCTGTTTCGTTCAGCAGGCCCATGGCGATGGCGGTGGCGACCATGGGGCTCAGCACGGTCTGGCAGCCGACGACGATGTCGGGAGGTCCGCTCGCGTAGGCGAGTTGGATAAACCACGAGCCCACCGCGAACGCGGCCACCAGGCCCGTCGCCGACAGGGGTGACACACCGGCGAAACCGTTGGTCTGGAAGGTGTACGTCACGTCGCGGACCAGCACCGACACCAGCCCGTAGGCGGCACCGGCGCCCGTGGAGAGCATGACGCAGCGGACGATCCCCTCCCGCAACGCGCCGATCACCCCGAACAACACCACCGCGCCGGCGACGATCTGGCAGGCCAGCAGCACCGCCGAGTCCGGGAACGTCACCGCCGTCGCGCGGCCGGACGCGAGCGCGACGAACACGGCGACACCGAGCGTGCTCGCGATGACGGCGACCGTCGCGGTGGCGTCGAGGCGGGCGCCGACGGTGCGGGCGTTGAGCACGGCGACCGCGGGCAGGGCCAGCACCACGATCGGCGCCACGATCGTCACCGGAGCCAACGCCAGCGCCAGGATCTGCAGGATGGCGCACGCGGTGAGCACGGCGACCCCCAGCAGCCACCGCCGGTTGTGGACCAGCCGGCCGATGCCGCGCAGGCCGAGGTCCCGGTCCTGGGTCTCGCTGCGCACCCCCTGGTGCTGCAACTGAGCCCCGACAGCGCTGCACAACGCGCCCAGCACGGCGAACGTGATCGCGAGCGCAATCATCAGATGGCCTCGACTCTCGCTGGCTGCGGACCCTCCCGCGCGGCGATGACAGCGACCCGCAGCAGGCGTCCGCGAGCGCCATCAACATCAGCATCTCAAGCCCGAACAGCGACCGCTGGACGAGACCGGAGATTCCCCGCCCGTCCAGCACACCAGGAATCGAGAGGCTGGGGAAGATGTCGGGTAACCGTGTTGCGAGATAGGTGGCTGCCAATCCCATCGCGACCATCGCCATCCACCGCACGCCCCGCGCCGTGCGAGCCCACCGCTCGTCCCCGGCCAGCCGCCTGGCCAGCGCCAGCCCGGCCAGCGGCAGGCTGACGAACAGCGAGGCGCCCGCCACCTGGTGGATGAGCCCGGAGGTGCTGACGATCGACTTGCCGTTGTCGGTCGGGAACACCGCGCACAGGACGAGGCTCGTGCACCAGATCGCGAACAGCACCGTCACCCGGCCGCCCACCCGGACCCCCGCCACGCGCATCCCGGTCAGCATCAGCGCGGTGCCGACCGCCAGCACGGTCACCGCCACCGCGAACTCCTGGCGGCCGTCCCCGTAGAAGACGTAGTAGCTGACCGCACGCGAAAACGGGTCGACCTCGTGCGCGAAATGGATGTTCAGGTAGGTCATGGCGACCAACGACCTGATCAGTGCCAAGATCGACAGCAGCGAGAGAACCGTTGACAGCGCCAGGAACCCGCGTAACCACCCACCGTGGCCGGCCCCTGGCTCTCCAGGACCGCCGTGCATTGCTCCCCCCACGGTTTCAACCGTTTCTTCCTAGATCAACGCTTGCACCCCCTCACAGATTCCCGCACCCCACCTGAGAAACGCCTCAGTGCTCCCAGATCTGCACCCCCCGAACGACATACGGCCCCTCCGGCACGAACGTGCCCCCGCCCGGGTACGTGTCGAACTCGCCCTCGGTCGCGCAGTCGCGGCCCTGGTACACGGTGACCGGCCGGGAGCCCCGGTTGGCGAAGGAGCGCGCGTCGAAACCCGCCGGCATCGACACGCACTCCCCGGGACTGGAGCTCTCGAGCGCGACCCGCCGAACCTCGCCCGCGTACCCCTCGCCACGCCACAGACAGAACTCACCGCGCTCGCACTGTTTCGGCTTGGCCACGCCGGCTCCGGCGACCCCCGCTCCGGCGACAAGCGCGACCCCGACGACCGTCGCGACCCCGACCAAACGCAGGCTGATATTCCTCATTGGACTGTCCTTTCCCTGCCCGGGCCGGCGGTGGTGCCGGCTGTGTCCGAGCGTGCCGGGAAAGGGCGAACGGGCCAAATGGCTGTCCACAGGGCGGGGAAGTTGTCCACATCGCGCCGGTCAGGCGGCTGGGCGTTACCGCCGTTTTTGCTCCTGGATCGCGTTGATCACGTCGTCGTCCCAGCGGTGGCTGCGAATCAACCGGTACCGCTCGCAGGCGACCGACATGTAGGCCTTGACCTCGCTCTCGGTCTCGATCAACGCCGCCTGCCGCAACATCCGCACGACCGGCTGGAACTCCTCCTCGTACCACCGCCGGGCGACGGTGGCCCGGTCGAGGAACTGGCCCTCGTCCTGCATCAGCCGGAAACCCCACGCCTCGATGTTCTCCGCCAGGTCCCCGTACTCCTCCGGCTCGCTGAGCGCGATCGACCGCCGGGCCTCGCCGGTCAGCGGCACCCGCTCGAGGAACACCCGGCGGTAGTCCTTCACCAGCAGGTCTCCGCGGTAGCGGACGCCCTCGGCGGACAGGCGCGTCATCACCTCGGTCACGTAGGCGTCGATCGTCTTGAGGCTGAGCGCGTGCGCGACCGAGACCCGGTGGTGGCCGTCGAGCACGAAGTGCATGTCGCCAATGCGGTACACCTCGATCGGCGGGATCGACTCGCCGCGGCGCTGCGCGAGCGCCAACCGCTGCCAGCGCTCGCGGACCAGGCCCGACGTGGGCCGGAACCGGCGGTCGAACTCACGGCTGCGGTCGACGCTGCCGACGATCGAGTCCAGCGTGATCACCTGCAGGCCCAGGCGCCGTTCACCGGCGTGGCCGAGGGCGGAGACCACCTCGTCGAACGGGAGCATGATGTTGACGTCGTCCGGCGCGCGCCGCATCCACGCCGCCAGCCGCGACATCACCTGCTGGCGCCGCACCCGCAGGAAGTCGTTCTCCGCGTCGGCGACGGGGAACCCCGTGTCACGGTTCACTTCTCGCCTCCCCCTGAGCCGGTAGATCCAGGATCCGGTGCCCGACGGTGTTCACGATGCGGGTGTCGCCAAGCTCACGGTCGGGGACGGGCTGGCCGTGCGGGTGGATGTGGCCGTGCAGCAGCAACGCCGGCCGCATGCGCTCGACAGCCGTGCGAAGGCAGGCGAAGCCGCGGTGGGGCGCGTCGTCGCGGTCGCCGAGGCCGAGCGGAGGGGAGTGGGTGAGCAGCACGTCCACCCGCCGCCCGTCGCGGCGGCGCCGCCGGGACGCCGAGCGGCTGACCCGGGCCGCCCGGCGGGCCTGCTGCCGCTCCGTCCACTGGTTGGGACCGCCGTTGTACCGGATCGAGCCGCCGAGTCCTGCGATCCGGACGCCGGCGACGTCCACCACGCGGCCGTCCGCGTTCACCCAACCGGCCGGACCGGGGTAGTCCGAGGGGAGGCCGTCCCGCATCGACATCCCGCGCGAGCGGGAGTAGCCGGACAGGTCCAGGTCGTGGTTGCCGGGGACGAACACGCAGGGCCGGTCGAGCGCGTCGGCCAGGTACTCGAGATAGTCGAACGGCAGGTCACCGGCCGCGAGCACGAGGTCGACGTCGCCTGCGCGCTTGTGGACCCACTCGGTCCACAGCGAATCGACCACCTCGTCGGCGACGGTGAGCACCTTGGGCACCCAGCCAGCGTACGTCCGCGCGGAGCTGCGGCAGGACCGGATGGGAGCGCATACACGGCGTCCGGTCGGGCTAGTGCCGACTGCGCAGTCAACCCATTACCCTCAGGCACGAAAGGCTCGGGGATCAGAGGGAGCGCTGACACGAATGGGTGGTCAGACGGCCGACTCCAGTGACTACTACGTCAACGGGGGCGTGAACTGGGCGGCGTTCAGCCTGGCGGAACTGGTGGCGATGGTGTCCGACCAGGCCAGCGTCCCCCAGCTCGTCCGCCTCGCCCAGGACTGGCGCGAGACCGGCGACGGCGTGGTGGCCGCGGCCGACGAGCTCGGCGAGGCGCTCGACGACCTCATGTACTACTGGACGGGAGCCTCCGCCGAGAAGGCGAGGCACGCCGTGGCGCTGAACGCCCAGTGGGTCGCCGACCTCGGTACCACCGCCCACCAGATGGGTGATCCCATCGAGGAGGCGGCCGGTGCCCTGAAGGCCGCGCAGGAGGCCATGCCCCCGCTCCCGGCCACCCCGGCCAGCCCGTTCCCCGGAGCCGCGCCACATGGGGCGGCCGAGACCGGTGCGCTCACCCAGAGCTCCCTCGGTGCTGCCGTCGGTGCCACGGCGGAGAGCGCGGACGGCGGGTTCGCCGCGCAGGCGGAGCAGGAGGAGCTGAAGCGCGTCGCGGTGGAGACCATGCAGCGCTTCGAGGCGGCGGCGCTCGGCATCGACCGGACGATCCCGCGGTTCCTCGGGCAGGACACGGTGCTGCGGCCGGACCCGGACGACTCGGTGGTCGACGAGGGTCCGGAGCGAGACCTGGGCGGCGGGTCGTCATGGGTCAAGAAGGTCACCCAGACCGCCGGGGTCGACCAGCGCTGGCAGGTGCTCACCGGGATGGGCGACCAGGCGACCGGGGCCGCCGCCCAACCCGTGGGTGCCGGTAGCGGCGGCGACGGTGTCGGCGGCAGGGGCTTCGGTGCGGTGTCGGGCGGTGTCGGCGGCGGCATGCTCGCCGCCGGCCCCGGGGCGGGAGCCGGGCCCGGTCCGGGAGGCGGCGGTGTTCGGCCGGGTATCGGTCTGCCCGGCCGCGTGGCGCCCGCCGGCCCCGGCGCGGTGCCGGCGGGCGCGTCCGGCGGCGCCGCCGCCCCGATCGGTGGGGCGCCGATGGGCGCCGGCCTCGGTACGGGCAGCGACGCACAGCAGCACCGCAGACGGTTCCCGTTCGACGCCGAGGACCCGTTCGACCCAGGGCAGAAGGCGTCGCCACCGGTCATCGGCCTCTGAGCCGCCAGCAGGGCACGAGGGAAGCGATGGAACAGGAGCAGGTCGGGAACATGGCCGCGGCCGAGCAGGACGTGGTGGCGACCGGGGGCGAGGCGCCGCCGCCGATGCCGGTCACCACCGCGACGCCCGCCCCGAGCACGCCCGAGTACGGCTGGGCGGTGGACCCGGACCGGATGCGCGCGTTCGTCGGTTCGGTCACCCGGGCCCGATCGTTCCTGGACGCGGTGCAGGCGAAGGTGTCGCGGATGCAGGGCGCCGACTTCACGCCCCAGCTCGGCACCAGCCCGGTGGGCCAGCAGCTGGCGAAGAAGTTCGACGACCGGCTCAACTCGACGTCGGGCCTGCGAGCGATGCTCGAGGAGGCCATGCGCCGCATGCAGACGTTCATCGCGAGTGCGGAGGCCGCGGCCCGCTCGTACAACGAGATGGACGAGACGGCCAAGGCGAAGTTCGACGGCATCCTCCCGGACGTGGGCGGTTTGCTGAAGGACGTGGTCGCCGACCTCGCGACCAGCGGCCCGGGCGGCACCACCAAGGACAACCCCTACGACGACCACGGCACCTACGGCGACCACGACCACCACGACGACCACGACGAGGCCGGTGACGACCAGGGTGGGGGCCCGGCTGGTGGCGAGGACAAGCCTGGCAGTGGGCCTCCGGCTGGTGGCGACGGTCAGGACGGCGCTGGTGGCAAGGACCAGGACGAGGCCGGTTCGGGTCAGGACAAGCCTGGCAGTGGGCGTCCGGCTGGTGGCGACGGTCAGGACGGCGCCGGTGACAAGGACCAGGACGAGGCCGGTTCGGGCCAGGACAAGCCTGACAGCGAGCCTCCGGTCGACGGCGAGGGCGGCGACCAGGCTGGTGGCGGCGGTCAGGACGACGCCGACGGCGAAGATCAGCATGAGGCTGGTGTGCGCCCGGACCAGGCCGGCGGCGGGCGTCCGACAGGTGGCCAGGGCAGCGACCAGCCTGGCAGCGATGCTCAGAACGGCGAAGACCAGGGCGAGACCGAGCCTCCGCCAGCTGACGACGGCGACGACCAGACCGGTGCCATCGGTCAGGACCAGGCCGAGGGCCAGAACGGAACCGGTGCGGCCCCCAGCGGCGACAAGGGCGATGACCGCGACGAGAGCCAGCGCCAGAACCAGAGCGGGCACGAGACCGCCGGCATGACCCCGGCTCGCGGAACCGACGGCCCCACCCCGACCGACACCCGGTACCGGTCGAACTAGATGGTCATCGCGCGGGCGGCCGTCGCGCCGGAGGAGGCGGATCTGCTGTGTGCAGCGGCGAACTGCCCGCCGCCCTTTCCGTTGCGTGTGCCCGACCACGGGCGGACCGTCAACGAGCGCCGGTCCGTCCTCCGCGCGGCCGGGGAACGGCTCGCCGCCCGCGGGCTGGCCGACGAGCGCGGCCCCCTCGACGTCGCCGAGGCGTTCGCCCATCTCCTGCAGGACTCCACGCTCGCCCTGGACGTGCAGCTCTCCGTCGGCACCGACGTGTTCGCCGTGGTGCTCCTCGCCCGCCGGGACGTCGCCGTCCTGACGACCCAACGCCTCACCGGCGGCGACCCCACCCTGCGCATGGCCGAGCTGTCCCTCGACGACGCCGTCGGCGAGCTGCTCGCGGGCATCCCCGCCCACCCGGCCGCCCTGACCGCGCCGTTCTCCCTGCCAAGCGGCGCGATAGGCCGCCTCTACCGAGAGCTCCGCTCCCGCGGCGACATCGGCCCGGCGGAATGGGAGGAGCTCCTCGCCGCGCACGGCGTCACCGACCGCCTGGCCCGGCGGCTCGTCACCCACCTGCAGCCCGTCCTCGGCAACGGCAACGCCGGCCTCGCGACCCGCGGCGGGTACGCCGGCGCCTGGCGCCGCACCGGCCCCGAACTCCGCTGGCTGGACACCGAACGCGGCCGGTTCCAGCTCGTCCCGGCCGACGACGGTGAGTGGCTGAGCGTCAACCCGATGCACCCGCCGGACCTGGCAGCCGCCCTGCGCGGACTGGTCGGCGCCCTCCGGCGCTAGGGCATTTGCCAGCGGAAACTTCCCCACGCGATTGTTCGATGAGTCTCCCTAGTGTCAGACCCATCCGATACCGTGACGGTCGGAGCCGATGATCGTGGGGAGCTAAAGGCGTGGGCGTCTTCGAGCAGATCATCCAGCAGGCGTTGGATGCCAAGAACCGGGCAGTGCAGGCCGCCCAGCAGGCAGAACAGGAGCGTCGCCGCCGTCGCGAGGAGAACGACCTCTACGTCACCGGCGGCGTGCACTGGAACGGCTACGGCCTCGAGTCGCTGATCAGGATGGTGGCCGAACGCTCCAACCCGGGCCAGCTGGACGCGTTGGCCGGCGAGTGGAGCCTGCACGGCCGGGCCGTCGTCACCACCTCCGAGAACCTGCGTCGCTCGCTGTCGACGCTGATGCAGTACTGGTCCGGCTCCGCCGCCGACCTCGCCGTCCAGAAGGTCAGCAACAACGTCGCCTGGATCGCCGAGCTCGGCGGCACGGCGCAGCAGATGGCCGGGCCCATCCAGGACGCCAGCGGTGCGCTCCGCTCGGCCCAGGACACCATGCCGGGCATGCCGAAGAACAACTGGCTCGCCTCGGCGGGCGGTGGCGCCGCGGCCGGAATGATGATCGGCGGCCCGATCGGCGCGGCGTTCGGCGCGGCCCTCGGCGGTATCGCCAGCGCCTTCGGCTTCGGCAACAAGAAGAAGAAGATGAAGCGCAAGGCCGTGCAGACCATGCAGCGCTACGAGGGCGCCCTGCTCGGCATCGACCAGACCACGCCACAGTTCGGCCTGCCCGCGGACGGGGTGAACCCCGGCGACGGCCCGGTCGGCCGACCCGACCCGGGCATCGGCACCCCGGGCGTTCCGGCTCCGCCTCCTGGCACGGGCACCGGTCCCGGAACCAGTCGTCCCGGCCTGCCGGCCCCCGGCCCGGTCCCGCCCTTCGACTGGGCACCGACGGACCCCTCGTTCGCCGGCACCCCCGAGGGTCGCTGGCAGTCGCTGACCGGGCTCGGCCAGAACGCGGTCGGCGGCGGCGGTGGACCCACCGCCGGCGGCGGCAACCTCGGTCTCGGCGCGCTCCCGCCCGGCGTGCTCGCCGGCAGCGCCCGGCCGGGAACCATGGGCGGTGCGTACGGCGCGGGTCGCGGTGGTGCCTACGGCGGTCGGGGGGTCGGCGCCGGCGCGAGGGGCGCGGCCGGTGGTTACCCCGGCGGGATGGGCGGTGCGGCCGGCGGACGTGGCGACCGGGAGTACCGCGGTCGCGGCCGGTTCAGCCGCACCGGAGCGCTCACCGGCGGTGGACGCGGCGGCTACGGCATGGGCGGGGTGCCCGCCGGGCGGGGTGAGGAGGAGCGCGACGGTGAGCACCGCAGGCGCGTCCCGCTCGAGGACGATCCGTTCTCCACGGACATGAAGGCCGCGCCGCCGGTCATCGGTATCTGAGAGGGGACGACCAGATGTATGTCGACGACGCGACCGCGTCCTCCGGCGCCGGTGGCTGGCAGGTCGAGCCCGAGCAGGTTCGCGAGTTCGCCCGCGCTGTCGAGGCGGTCCGCGCCGATCTCGAGGCGATCACGCGTGAGGTGGAGGACCTGTCCACGCCGAACTACGCGCCGCTGCTCGGCACCAGCCCCGTCGGCCAGGAGCTGGCGGAGAAGTTCACCGACCGCATGGGAAGCGAGCGCGGGCTGCGCGGCCAGCTGAACGTCGCGCTGGAGCGCATGGAGGAGTTCATCTCCAGCGCGGAGAAGACCGCCTCCCAGTACCTCCAGACCGACGACGACAACGCCAGCAAGCTCAGGTTCGTGTAGTGGAGCTGCGCGCCGACCTCGGCGAGCCGCTGCTGCCGGTGGAGGTCGACCTGCTGTGCGCGTTCGCCGAGGTGGAGGCGCCGTTCCCGCTCGAGGTACCGGCGTCGGGCCAGACCGAGATCGAGCGCCGCTACCGGTACCGGGAGGCTCGCGAGCAGCTGACCGCCCGGGGTCTCGCCGACGAGAACGGCCCGCTCGGCGTCGCCGAGGACTTCGTGTTCCTCGTTCGGTCCGGGACCGGCGTGCTCGACCTGGTGCTGGCCACCGAGAAGGTCTCCTTCGCCGCGGCCGTGCTGACCCACCGCGACGAGTCGTTGCTGGTCACCCAGGACTTCGCCGACCCGGACGGCGTCATCAGGATGAAGGCGGCCACGCTCGACGACGCCGTCGACGACCTGATGAAGCTCGTCCCGCGGGTCGAGGCGCCGATGATCGCGCCGTTCAGCCTGCCGCGCCGGGCGCTCGAGGACGCGTTCACAGCGATGATGGCCAGGATGCCCGAGGACGGCGGCAGACCGGAGCAGATGACCGCGCAGGAGGTCGACGACCTGCTGCGCTCCCACGGCGTCGACGACCGGGTCGCGCGCCGCATGGTGTCGGTGCTGCAGCCGGTGCTGGGCAACGGCCAGGCCGGCAACGCCCGCCGCGACGACTCCGAGGACCAGTGGCAGCGCCTCGGCGAGGAGCTGCGCTGGCTCGACACCGAGCGCGGCCGGTTCAAGCTGGCCGGTGACGACGCCTGGATGAGCGTGAACCCGCTCTCCCGGGAGGAGATCCGCAAGGAGCTGCGCTCGATGGCCACCCGGACCCGCTCGCGTTCGCGCTGACCACCGCGGACGTCACGACAGGTCGGGCCGGTCTCCCCGCTGACGGCGAACGGTGTGCACGACGAACAGCGTCAGCAGCAGCAGCCCCAGCCCGCCGGCCGACCCGATGACCGCCACCTGCACCGGTGCCCAGTCGCGCTCGTGCGGCGGCGGCATCTCGAACGGCACCTCGACCGCCTCGTCGGGGGGGATGTTCTCCTCGGCGGGAATCATCGTGGTCAGCGCCGAGACCGGGTTGACCATGCCGTAACCGACCTGGATGTTGTGCCCGCCGTTCGCCGCCGGGTGCGCGGCCGTGATCTTGATGCGCTCCATGATCTGCTTGGCGGTCAGCGGCTGGCCCAGCTTTTCGAACCGTTCCCGGACCAGCGCCGCGAGGCCGGCCACGTAGGGCGCGGCGAAGCTGGTGCCCTGGATCGGGGTCTGCTCGCCCTTCTCGTCCGCTGTCACGTTCACCAGGCCGTCCCGGTCGCCGGGGTTCAGGGAGATGATCTCCGTTCCGGGAGCGGCGACGCTCACCCAGGGGCCGTGCATGGAGAACCCGGCGGGATCGCCGCTGCGGTCCACCGCGGCCACCGACAGCACGTACTCGGAGAACCAGGGTGGGCTGACGATGAAGCGCGGGTTGGCCGGGTCCGAGTTGTTCTGCTCCCGGCAGTTCGGGCCGGGGATGTTGCCGGCCGAGGAGACCAGCACGACGTCCTTCTCCTCGACCGCGTACCGCAGCGCCCGCTGGAGGTTCCGCTCGGACGCGGTGATCGGCACGTTGGCGGCGGCGCGACAGGTGTCGACGGACATGTTGATCACGTCGACGTTCCGGTCCGCTGCCTCGACGACCGCCTCGGCGAGCGTGTCGAGACTGCCTGCGGATGCTCGCCCCTCTTCCTGGGAGCCCTGCGGTGGCTTGTACTCGTAGAACTCGCTCGACTGCCGGATGCTGAGGATCTTCGCGTCGGGGGCGATCCCGCGGAAGCCGATGTCGTCCGAGGGCGGCTTGGCCGCGATGATCCCGGCGACCTGGGTGCCGTGCCCGTCGCAGTCGGACAGCCCGTCGCCGCCCGCCTCGACGTAGTCCCCGCCGCCCTCCAGCCGGCCCGCCAGGTAGTCGTGCTGGTTGACCCCGGTGTCGATGACCGCGACGGTCTGGTTTGCACCGGTGGCGAACGCGCTCAGGTCCTGGAAGCGCAGTACGTCCTGGCCCCACGCCTTTTCCTGGAGCTGCACGTTGCCGTCCAGCGAGGTGACACAGCCGACCGAGGTCCGGGTGTAGGGCCGGTCGGGCTGGCCGTCGTTCTCCGGCTTGATCCGGTCGGTCAGCGGTGGTGGGGTCGGCCCCGCGTCCTGCTCGGCCTGGGTCCCGTTCGGCTGGGAGTCCTGGGGTTGCGCGCCGGCCACCGGGGCGGCCGGCACCAGCACGGCCAGCAGCGTGGCCGCGAGGAGGCGGGCGGTCGTCGTCGTGCCGTTCATCAGTTGGCGGGCAGGATGTTGACGTGGCGCAACGTGCTGTAGAGGTTCATCACGGCCAGCGCGAGCGGTAGCAGCAGCGCGATGCAGATGGCCTCGATGATCTCCACCGTCCGCCGCAGCGGCGGGGAGAACCGCTGCTCGGGGAAGATCACGCCGAGCACCAGCGCCGCGGCCGCGAGCAGCACCAGCGAGCCGAACACCCACAGCAGCCGGTCGACGGTGTCGGCCCCGATCAGCCAGCCGATCACGATCCCCGCGGCGGACAGCATGCCGGTCGCCAGCAGGGCGATGGCCTGGCTGCCGTTGGCGTAGGTGCGGGCCCGCAGCAGCAGGACCAGCGTGGCGGTGATGGCCATCGCGATCGCCCACAGATCGCCCTTGCCGGCGGTGATGATCGCCGAGATGGCGGCCGCGCTCCCGCAGCCGATGATCATGCCGGTCATGTACTCGTGCGCGAGGCCGGCCCGCCGCTCGATCGAACGGTAGTCCGGGAAGCCGGTGTCCTCCTTGAGGTCCTCGGCGCTTCCCGGCACGTTCGGCAGCGGCAACCGAGCCAGCTGGATCGTCAGCCTGGGCAGTACCGACAACCCGGCGAGCGCGACCGCGGCGGTCCCCGCGGCGATGCCGGGAGCGGGGTGCGCGATCAGCGTCCCGATCGTGAAGGCCACCACACCGATCAGCGCCGCGCTGCCAGCGGCGACGAACGTCGTGACACCCGAGCCGATCAGCATGATCGAGGCGGCGGCGAAGATCAGCACCAGTGCGCTCGCCAGCAGCAGGCTGGGGCGCCCGGTCGCGCCGGGAACGATGTAGAGGCCGGCGACGAACGCCATCGGCAGGCCCCCCGCCGCGGCGATCAGCACCCCGGCGGTCTTGGCCTGGTAGGCCCGGGCGATCACCGCGCCGAGCGCGACCGCGACGACGGCACCCGCGCCCGCCGTGACCGACGCGCCGATCTGGGAGCCGCCGAACAGTGGACCGCTCAGCAGCACCGTGATCGCGGCCATGACCAGGGCCAGCGCGCCCGCGATGTACCCGATGCGGTTCGCGGTCTGCTTGGTCCACGGCCGGTAGCTGTCCGGGGACGCCTCGGCGATCGCGTCGACCACGTCGTCGTACAGCGGGGGCGGCGGGTTCTCGGCGCGCTTGCGCAGCTGGAGCAGGTCACCGTCCACCACGCCGAGCGAGGCGAGCGTGCGGCTCGGGTCGAGCGGTGCGTCGCCCAGCTTGGCCAGGCACCATCCGCCGTGGCGCGCGCCACCGTCCGGTGTCGCCTCCTTGGCCATCTCCAGCAGCATCGGCAGCAGGTCGGCCACCGCTACCCCGGCCGGCAGCGCCACGTCGATCCGCGTCCTCGGTGCCACCACCGTCACCCGGCTGAACACCGTCGTCCCGGTTGCCACCGCTGTACCCCTCACCTGTCACGTCTGCCGATAACGCCCCCTGGCTGTCGGGGGCGGCCCCTAGTATGGCCGTACCGGGACCGGCGCGTGCGCGGGTTCCGCGGATAGAGGCAGATACGGATCGACACGCTCGAGCACGACGGGGGCAGACACCGGTGAGCACGCTTCAGTTCAAGCGGTCACCCCGCTTGGCGGCGCCACGCCAGCCCGGCGGCGAGGTTCACCTCGAACCGCCGCCGGAGGTGCCCCGCGTCATCCCGGGCAACATCCTGATGAAGCTGATGCCGGTCATCATGATCATCGCGATGCTCGGCATGATGGCGCTGCTGTTCACCGCGGGCGGCGCCCTCGGCCGCAACCCGGTCACCCTGCTGTTCCCGATGATGATGATGATCTCGATGGTCGGGATGTTCGGCCAGGGGCGCGGCGGCGGCCAGAAGAAGGCCGAGATGAACGAGGACCGCAAGGACTACCTGCGCTACCTCGGCCAGATGCGCGACCGGGCCCGCGAGGCCTCGCTCGACCAGCGCGCCGCGTTGGAGTGGGTGCACCCCGACCCGCAGGCGCTGTGGTCGATCGCCACCAGCAGGCGGATGTGGGAGCGCCGCCAGTCCGACCCCGACTTCTGCCACCTGCGCGCGGGGCGGGGCTCGCAGCGCCTGGCCACCCGCCTGGTGCCGCCGCAGACCGGCCCGGTCGACGAGCTCGAGCCGATCGCCACGCTGGCGCTGCGCCGCTTCGTCCGGGCGCACTCGATCGTGCCGGAGCTGCCGATCCAGATCGCCATCCGCGGGTTCGCCGCCGTGGGCCTGGCCGGCGAGAAAGAGCTGACCAGGGGCCTCGCCCGCGCGCTGATCGCCCAGTTGGTGACCTTCCACACCCCCGACGACGTCCTGGTGGCGATCGTCACCTCCGGCCGGACCAAGGAGGAGTGGGAGTGGGCGAAGTGGCTGCCGCACGTCCAGCACCCCACGATGGTCGACGGCATCGGCCAGCTGCGGATGATGGCCGGCTCCCTGGCCCAGGTCGAGGCCTGGCTGGACGAGGAGCTGCGCGACCGGCAGCGGTTCACCCGCAACGCCCCGCCGCAGCCCGACCAGCCGCAGGTGCTGATCGTGATCGACGACGGCGAGGTCAGCCGCGAGGAGCAGATCGTCCTCGAGGAGGGGCTGGTCGGCGTCACGCTGATGGACCTGTCCGACAGCCTCGGCAACCTCACCGCCCGCCGCGGCCTGCGCCTGGTGGTCGAGAAGGACCGGCTCGGCGCGCGCAGCGCGAGCGGCGTGGAGTGGTTCGCCAAGCCCGACTCGATGACCGTGGCCGAGGCCGAGGCGCTGGCCCGCAAGCTCTCCCCGTACCGGCTCGGCGCCGCCGCGGCCGACGAGGGCGGCGAGGAGCCGCTGCTGTCCAACCCGACACTGCTCGAGCTGCTCGGCATCCCCGGCGACCCGATGACCTTCGACGTCCAGCAGGCCTGGCGCCCCCGGCCGATCCGCGACCGGTACCGGGTGCCGTTCGGCGTCGGCGAGTTCGGCCAGCCGGTGGAGCTGGACATCAAGGAAGCCGCCATGGAGGGCATGGGCCCGCACGGCCTGTGCATCGGCGCCACCGGTTCCGGAAAGTCCGAGTTCCTGCGCACGCTGGTGCTGGGCATGCTGGCCACCCACTCCTCGGCGACGCTGAACTTCGTCCTCGTCGACTTCAAGGGTGGCGCGACGTTCCTCGGGCTCGACTCCGCGCCGCACGTCGCCGCGGTCATCACCAACCTGCAGGACCAGCTCACCCTGGTCGACCGTATGAAGGACGCGCTGGCCGGTGAGATGAACCGGCGGCAGGAGGCGCTCAAGAACGGCGGCAACTTCAAGAACGTCTGGGAGTACGAGAAGGCCCGCGAGAACGGGGCCGACCTCGACCCGCTGCCGGCGCTGTTCATCGTGGTCGACGAGTTCTCCGAGCTGCTCAGCGCCAAGCCCGACTTCATCGACCTGTTCGTCGCCATCGGTCGCCTCGGCCGTTCGCTCCAGATGCACATGCTGCTCGCCTCGCAGCGGCTGGAGGAGGGCAAGCTGCGCGGGCTCGACTCGCACCTGTCCTACCGCATCGGTCTGAAGACCTTCTCCGCCGCGGAGTCCCGTGCCGCGATCGGCGTGCCGGACGCGTTCGAGCTGCCGTCGGTGCCAGGCTCGGGCTACCTCAAGTTCGACACCTCGACGATGGTCCGGTTCAAGGCCGCCTACGTCTCCGGGCCATACCGGCCCGCCGGCATCCAGGCCGCCGGGCCGGCCGCGCCGGTCAGCGGGGACCGACGCGCGAAGCTGTTCGTGCCCGACTACGTCGAGATCCCGGCCGAGCCCGAGCTGCCGATGGAGGCGCCGAGGGAGGAGCGCAAGCCGGAGAGCAGCAGCCCGACCGAGCCCAGCGAGCTCGACGTCGTCGTCGGCCGCCTGATCGGACAGGGGCCGCCGGCACACGAGGTCTGGCTGCCGCCGCTGGACACGCCGAACTCGCTGGACACCCTGCTGCCGCCGCTGCAGCCCACCGAGGACCGTGGCCTGTCCCCGGTCGGGTTCTTCGGCAACGGGCGGTTGCAGCCGCCGCTCGGCCTCATCGACAAGCCGTTCGAGCAGCGCCGTGACCTGCTCTGGGCCGACTTCTCGGGCGCCGCTGGCCACGCGGCGATCGCCGGTGGCCCGCAGTCGGGCAAGTCGATGCTGCTGCGCACGCTGATCATGTCGATGGCGCTCACCCACACCGCGGAGGAGGTGCAGTTCTACTGCGTCGACCTCGGCGGTGGCACGCTCGCCTCGTTGCAGGGCCTGCCGCACGTCGGTGGCGTGGCCGGCCGGCTCGACCCGGACAAGGTGCGCCGGATGGTTGCCGAGGTCACCGGGCTGATGGCCGAGCGCGAACAGCTGTTCCGGGACAACGCCATCGACTCGATGACCGACTTCCGCAACCGCAAGCGCCGCGGCGAGCTCACCGAGGACCGGTTCGGCGACGTCTTCCTGCTCATCGACGGCTGGCTGAACTTCCGGCAGGAGTTCGAGGTGATCGAGCCGCAGGTGCTCAACCTGGCGGCACAGGGTCTGTCCTACGGCGTGCACCTCGTCGTCTCGGCCAACCGCTGGGCGGAGATCCGGCCAGCGCTCAAGGACCTGCTCGGCACCCGCTTCGAGCTCCGCCTCGGTGACCCGAGCGAGTCCGAGGTCGACCGGCGGGTCGCGGTCAACGTGCCGGAGGGGCACCCGGGCCGCGGCCTGTCGCGGGACAAGCTGCACTTCCTGGTCGGCCTGCCGCGGATCGACGGATCCAGCAACGACCAGGACGTGGCGGCCGGCGTCCAGGACGCCATCGCGCGAATCAGCGGTGCCTGGCGCGGCCGGCGCGCGCCTCAGGTCCGGCTGCTGCCCGACCTGCTGCCCTACGACGAGCTGCTCACGCAGGACGGCCAGCGGGGCAGCCGGCGCGTCCCGATCGGCGTCAACGAGGACGCGCTCGCCCCGGTGTACCTGGACTTCGACGCCGACCCGCACTTCTTCGCGCTGATGGACGGGGAGTCCGGCAAGACCAACCTGCTACGGACGATCGTGCAGGGCATCTGTGACCGGTACACCAAGAAGGAAGCGCTGATCCTGCTGATCGACTACCGGCGCACGATGCTCGGCTTCATCAAGACCGACCACCTGCTCGGCTACGCCGTCTCCGGCAACCAGCTCACCGGCATGATCAAGGAGATCACCGGGTCGATGCGCAAGCGTCTGCCCGGCCCGGACGTCACCCAGGAGCAGCTGCGCACCCGGTCCTGGTGGAAGGGGCCCGAGCTGTTCGTCGTCGTCGACGACTACGACCTGGTCTGTCCGCAGGGCACCAACCCGCTCCAGCCGCTGGCCGAGTTCATCCCGCAGGCCAAGGACGTCGGCCTGCACATCGTCGCCACGCGCCGGACCGGTGGCGCGGCCAGGGCGCTGTACGACCCGGTGCTCGGCAAGCTCAAGGAGATCGCCACCACGGGTCTGCAGGGGTCCGGCAGCAAGGACGAGGGCCAGCTGATCGGTACCGTCCGCCCGTCGGTCATGCCGCCCGGCCGCGGCACCCTGGTGAGCCGCAAGTCCGGACAGCAGCTTATGCAGGTGGCCTGGATTCCGCCGGAGTGATGCCTGGGGGCGACGACGTGGCGATGACAGGGTGATCGCGTGGTGATCACGTGGTGACGGCGCTGCGGGTGGCTGTCGACTTCGGCGCGTCCAGCACGTGCGTCGCGATGTCGGCGGACGGGCGGGAGCCGCAGGTCGTCGCGATCGACGGACATCCCCTGATGCCCTCGGCGGTGTACGCCGCGCCCGACGGGACGCTGTTCGTCGGGCAGGAGGCCGACCGGCACGCCGCGGTCGACCCGTCGCGCTACGAACCGCACCCCAAGCGACGCATCGACGAGAAGGAGCTGCTGCTCGGCGCCACCGTGGTCCCGGTGCGCGAGGTGGTGCGGGCGGTGCTGGCCAGGGCGGTCGCCGAAGCACGCCGGCTCGCGGGCAACGCCGTCGTGGACCAGTTGGTGCTGACCCACCCTGCGGACTGGGGCGCCGTGCGCACGACCGCGCTGCGCCAGGCCGCCAACGGGCTCGGCCGGCGGATCGTGCTCGTGCCCGAGCCCGTCGCGGCGGCCGTGTTCCACGCGGCCAGCTTCCCCGTGGCGCCGGTGGCCGGTGTGCCGCCCTCGCTGGCCGTGCTCGACCTGGGCGGGGGGACCGTCGACGTGAGCGTGGTGCGTCCCGCCGCCGGGCCGCGCCCGCCCGCCGGACGCGCCGGACCGGCGTTCCACGTGCTGGCCACCCGCGGGGACCCGACGTTCGGCGGCGCCGACGTCGACCAACTGCTGCTCGAGCACGTGGGCTCGGTCGTCGCGCGGGTCGACCAGGATGCGTGGCGGGCGCTGATCGAGGGTCGCGAGCTGCCGGACCGCCGGCGCAGGCGGGTGATCCACCAGGACGTGCGCGGTGCCAAGGAGACCCTGTCCCGGCACACCTACACCGACGTACCGATGCCGCCGCCGTTCCCGGACGTCCACGTGACCAGGGACGACCTGGAGAAGCTGATTACCGACCCGGTCCAGCGGGTGGCGGAGCTGACCGTGGCCACCATTCGCGAGTCGCGCCTGGCGCCGACGGAGCTCGCCGGCATCTTCCTGGTCGGCGGATCCAGCCGCATCCCGCTGGTGTCGCGGCTGGTGCACCAGCGGGCCGGGGTGGTGCCGGTCACCCTGGACCAGCCGGAGACCGTGGTCGCCAGGGGCGCGTTGCGCGCCGCCGCCGGGGACGGGGAACGCACCGGGCTGCTGCCCGCCGGGCGTCGAGCTCCCGCCGAGGAGGCGATCCGGCCCATCGCCGCCGCGCCGGGCGGACGCCAGGGTCCGGGAGTCGACGGAGGACCTGTGCTCGGGGCCGTGCCTGGCGCGCTCCCCGGCCCGGTCGCCGGGCGGGCGGAGGGTCGCCCGGCGGTGCCTGGTGCTGCCGCCGGCCCGGTGGCGGAGGGCACACCCCTGCCTGGCGGGTCGCGCGGCTTGGGCGAGGAGCCCGGCCGGCCGCCGGGGCCGGCCGGTGTGCCGGGTCTCGCGCCGAGCTCGGTCGGCCCGCCCGGTCCGGTCGCCGGCCCGCCGATCCCGGCCGCGGCGCCGCCGCCGCGCTCCTCGGGCCGCCGGTGGCTGGTGGGTACGGCGGTGCTGCTGGCCGTCGCCGTCGTCGTGACCGTGGTCGTGCTGGTGGCGACCCAGGGCGACGGCACCGCACCGGAGGGCGGGAACACCTCCGCCGGGTCCCCGGACTCGTCGCCCAGCCGCGTCATCGCCCAGTACGAGTACCAGTTCGCGTTGCCCGAGGGTTGGTTGCAGACCGGCGGTGATCCGGAGCTGCTGCGTACCGAGCTCAAGCCGGAGGGCCGCGAGCAGGGCGAGGACCGGGTGCTGGTCGAGCAGATCCGGCTCGCGTTCGACAGCACCGACGACCGAGCCCGCGCGGTCGACCGGCTGCGGGCCGAGTTCGAGCGGGCCGACGGGTCCTTCTCGGACTTCGACGAGAACGCCACGTTCGCCGGCCGGGAGGTCATCCACTACCGCGAGCGGCTCGGCGAGGCGGACGTGGACTGGTACGTGCTGTTCGACGGCCGCGCTCAGGTCAGCGTCGGGTGCCAGTACGGCAGCGACGGTTCCCGGTACGAGGTCGAGACCGCGTGCCGGACGGTTGTGCGTAGTTTGACCGTCATCGAGTGAGCGCGGTGGGTACGCTCGCCCCATGACCGGGCAGGGCGGAATCCACGAGGGCAGGGCGCGTTTCGCCGCCGAGGTGGAGTCCGCGCTGACCAGGGCGCGCCGGGCCGCGAGCGAGGCCAAGGCGCAGTCCGGCGAGTTCCGCCGGGGCACCGAGGAGCTGGCCGACCAGGCGAGAACGGGACGGTTGCGCGGAGTTCACCGCGGCCAGGTCGAGCCGACCGGCGAGTCAGCCCGTGCCGAGGCGGAGAAGTTCCGCGAGGCCAACGGGTTGCACGTCGAGCGGTACCCGGGCGCGGACGCCCTCATCGCCCGCCTGCCCGCCGAACCCCGGCCTGCCCCGCCGGTCGAGGACGAGGACTTCTCCCAGCACGAGATCCTGGTCGACGCCGACGCCCCCGACGAGCCGGACGCGGCGGACGAACCAGCGCAGAGCGTGCCCCACGAGGTGGCGCGGCGGGTCCCCGCCGATCCCCCGACGGGTGACGACGAGGACTTTTCGCAACAGCGAATCCTCTTCGACGTGGCAGCCGAGTCCTACCGACCGGAATCGTTGCAGCCTGGTCCGTTCGGCTATCCGGACGAGCAAAACCCCAGGTAGGGCCGGTTATTCGGGCGCGGCGCCGACGCCCGCCGGTACACGGGCAGGGTCGGCGCGTCCGCGGCCGTCCATTTGCCACGGTGGTCGCGTTCCCCCGAATGGGCGTTCACGCTCGCAACGACCTGCGACCAGATTGGGACAACGTGGAACCGGACGTGGCAGGGTCTACGTCGCAGGAGGCGTACGAACCAGGAAGTCGTACGACTGACCATAGGAAGAAGGGGGCAACTCCCAATGCCTGACGGCTACACAGGTACAGTTCAGGACTTCACCAACGCCCACCGGGACGTCGTTGGTGTCAAGGAGGACGTCGAGGCGACGCTGAAGCAGGTCTGGGACACGGTCGTCGGCCTGCAGGGTGAGTGGAAGGGTGCCGCCGCCACCGCGTTCAGCAACATGATGCAGCGGTTCGACACCAACGCCAAGGACCTGAACGCCGCGCTCGAGGCGATCGCCGAGCAGCTGCTGGCGGCCGGTAGCACCTACCAGGAGCAGGAAGACTCGAAGCAGGACGTCTTCGGCAACCTCTCCGCCCAGCTCGACGGCTGACCACTCCCGTACCCGCAGCTTTCCAACGTCGCTACTTGAGATAAGGGGACCACGACCATGCCTGACGGCATCAAGGTTACATTCGGCGGCCTCGAGGCCGCGGCTGGCAACATCGGCAGCCAGGCCCAGAAGGTGCAGGGCTCGCTGGACGACCTCAAGGCCCGCCTGGCGCCGCTGGTGTCCAGCTGGACCGGTACCGCCGCGGAGGCGTACAACACCCACCAGCGCAAGTGGGACACCGCCGCCGCCGACCTCCAGCAGGTCCTGGCCGCGATCGGCACCGCCGTACAGCGCGCCGCCGAGGACTACCGCGACGGCGAGCGCAACAACGCCGGCCGCTGGTGAACTGACAGCACACAACAGGTGCGAACAGCGGTGAGGCCCGGGACGCGTGTCCCGGGCCTCACCGCTGTGTTGATTGGTCGCTCCCGCGACTGCGCTCAGACACCGTCTTCCTCCGTCCAGACGGTGTCCGCTCCGTCGCTCCCGCTCCTGGAGCTGCTCCCGCTGCTGAGTTGGGTGGTCCTGTTGGGTTCGTGGCCTTTGCGGGTGGTTTCTTGCCGTTGTCGGGTCGCCACTCCCGTTCACGTGAGCCCAAGGGGCCCGCGCTGTATCTAATGGTCGCTCCCGCGACTGCGCTAAGACACCGTCTTCCTTCGTCGCGTCCTCGGCGCTGGCGCGCCTGTGGGCGCTCCTCAGTCCAGACGATGTCCGCTCCGTCGCGTCCGCTCCTGAGCCTCCCTGTACCTGGAGCGGGCTACTCCTCGGGGTCGCGGGAGTTGAACTTCTCCCAGAACTCGTCGGCCTTGGCGGGGTCGCTGATGTTGGTGATCTGGTCCGCCGGGGGGACCTCGGGGAAGTCCTCTTCGGTCGCCGTGCCGAGGACCTCGTAGCCGATCTGTAGCTCCAGCGGGGTCGCGTCCCCGTCGGCCACCTTGCCGCGGATCTCGAAGCCGGTGAACCGCATCTCGGCGTCCAGCTCGATCGTCACCGGCACGATCTGGTCGCGCATGGCGTCGGTCACCTTGTCCCGCTCCTCCTCGGGGATCGAGATGAACCCCTCCTCGATCATCAGGCCGAGCAGCGCTCCCGTGGTCACCGTCACCCCGTCCTCGGTCCGCACCGCCTCCCGGGGCATCTCCTCGCGGAGCTCGACCTTCGTCTGCGCGAGCGCGCTGTCCAGGTGGCACGCCAACCACGCGGTCAGCAGAAAACACGTCTGGAACTCGTCCCCGTACAGGCTCGGCACCGACACCCAGGGCGTCGGCGCGAGGTGGGCGTGCCCCTCGTCCAGGCGGACGTAGTCCAGCGGCGCGTCCGGCGGGTGCAGGACGGCCGAGGGCTCGCTCTCGTCGTCCCGGGTGCGCAGCAGCACGGTCATCGGAGGGTTGCCCAACTTGAACGACTCGTGCTCCGAGGTGATCTTGGTGTCGCCGAAGTTGAGGTAGTTGAAGACCCTGGCGTGCTCGTCGCCGAGCTCGCGGAAGTGATCCTGGAACGCCGTCAGCGCGGCGTCGGCCAGTATCCTGTCGGCGGCCGCCTTGTTCGCCTCGGGCGTGCCCGCCGTCGCCTTGGCACACCCGGCCAGCATCACCACGGCGAGCAGCCCGGCGGTGACTCGTCCGATCCTCATGACACCCCTCCTGGTACCCCGCGTGTGCACCGTATCGCCCGACCGGACGGGGCGTCTCACGCCGGCGCGAACGGCGTGTGAGGGGGGCGCTTTGACCCTCCCCTCCGGCGGCAGGTATCTTTCTGTGTTGTTGCGCGGCGTGGGCGTCGGCCCGTGCAGGCCCGCGCAGGCACCCAGACGAATGACGACGAGGTAGATCCGTGCGCACGTACAGCCCGAAGCCTGGCGAGGTGGACCGCACCTGGCATGTCATCGATGCCGAGGACGTGGTGCTTGGTCGGCTTGCCTCGCATGTCGCCACGCTGCTGCGCGGCAAGCACAAGCCCACCTTCGCGCCGCACGTCGACACCGGCGACTTCGTCGTCATCGTCAACGCGGAGAAGGTCGTGCTGACCGGCAACAAGCGCGACCAGGCCTTCGCCTACCGGCACAGCGGCTACCCGGGTGGTCTGCGCAAGCAGTCCTTCGGTGACCTGCTGGACACCAGGCCGGAGCGGCTGCTGGAGAAGGTCGTGAAGGGCATGCTGCCGAAGAACAAGCTCGGCCGCGCCCAGGGCAAGAAGCTCAAGGTGTACGCGGGCCCCAACCACCCGCACGCCGCCCAGCAGCCGAAGCCGTTTGAGATCGCCAAGGTCAGCCGGTAAGGCCAGTCGGACCAGCACGAATTGAGGACCATTGACTACCCCTGAGACCAGCGCCGCCGAGCCGGTGGCCAAGCCCGCCACGCCGCGCGTGACCGGGGAGACCGCCCAGACCGTCGGTCGCCGCAAGGAAGCGGTCGTCCGCGTCCGCCTCGTCGGCGGCACCGGGCAGTTCCTGCTGAACGGCAAGACGCTCGAGGAGTACTTCCCGAACAAGGTGCACCAGCAGCTCATTCGCGAGCCGCTGGTCATCCTCGAGAAGCCGGAAGCCTTCGACATCCGGGCGAACCTCAAGGGCGGCGGCATCTCCGGCCAGGCTGGCGCGCTCCGCCTCGCGATCGCCCGCGCGCTGATCGAGATCGACAGCGACGACCGTCCGGCGCTCAAGAAGGCCGGCTTCCTCACCCGTGACCCGCGGGTCAAGGAGCGCAAGAAGTACGGCCTGAAGAAGGCCCGCAAGGCGCCTCAGTACAGCAAGCGCTGATCTCACAGAGTCAGGTCGGGATCACGCATTAGTCATGCGGTGAACGCCACGACAGGTGCGAACGATGCACCGGTCGTGGCGTTCTCTGCTTTTCCGCCTTGGAGGTTCTTCCCACGATGACGCGCTTGTTCGGTACCGACGGGGTCCGCGGGCTCGCCAACGGCGATCTCGGCCCCGAGCTGGCCATGTCGGTCGCGGCGGCGGCCGCCAGAGTGCTCGCCGAGCACGACAGCTCGCACCGCCCGGTCGCGGTCGTCGGCCGGGACCCGCGGGCCAGCGGGGAGATGCTCCAGGCGGCCGTCGCCGCCGGGCTGACCTCGGCCGGCGCGGACGTCATGCAGGTCGGCGTGCTGCCGACCCCGGCCGTGGCGCACCTGGTCGGCGACCTCGACGCCGACCTGGGCGTGATGATCTCCGCGTCGCACAACCCGATGCCGGACAACGGCATCAAGCTGTTCGCCTCCGGCGGGCAGAAGCTGCCCGACGCCATCGAGGACGAGATCGAGGCAGCCGTCGGCGCCCCGTTCACCCGCCCCACGGGCGCGGGTGTCGGCCGGGTCTACGACATCGCCGACGCGCTCGACCGCTACCTCGAGCATCTGCTCAAGGCACTGCCGCACCGGCTGGACGGGGTTCGGGTGGTCGTCGACTGCGCGAACGGCGCCGCCTGGGCCGCTGCCCCACGGGTCTACCGCGAGGCCGGCGCCGAGGTGATCGCGATCCACGCGCTGCCGGACGGCGAGAACATCAACGACGGGTGCGGCTCGACCCACCTGGACGTCCTGCGCGACGCCGTGCTGGCCGAGGGCGCCGACCTGGGCATCGCGCACGACGGCGACGCCGACCGCTGCCTGGCCGTGGACGCCGCCGGTGAGGTGGTGGACGGGGACCAGATCATGGCCGTGCTGGCGCTGGCCATGAAGGAGTCCGGCGAGCTCGTCGAGAACACCCTGGTCGCCACCGTCATGAGCAACCTCGGCCTGCACGTGGCGATGCGCGAGCACGGGGTCGACCTGCGCACCACGGCGGTCGGGGACCGCTACGTCCTCGAGGAGCTGCGGGCCCGCGGCCTGTCGCTGGGCGGGGAGCAGTCCGGCCACCTGGTCCTGCCGGCGTACGCGACGACCGGCGACGGCCTGCTGACCGCCATGCGCCTGATGGCTCGGATGGCGGCCACCGGTAAGTCGCTCGCCGAGCTGGCCGGCGTGATGACCCGCATGCCGCAGGTCCTGGTCAACGTGAAGGTCGCGGACAAGGCCGCGGTGGCCACGTCGGACTCGGTCAGCGCCGCGGTGGCCGAGGTCGAGGCCTCGCTCGGCGACACCGGCCGGGTGCTGCTGCGTCCGTCGGGTACCGAACAACTCGTTCGGGTGATGGTCGAGGCGCCCTCACATGAGGAAGCGGAGGCCGCGGTACAACGTCTGGCGGGTGTCGTTGCTACGGCGGGTTGACTGCCCGTCGCCGTGACGTTACCCACGGGAAGCGTCCACGGGCGTACGATGCCAATCTGTGATCACCGCTGAACGGCCGAAGGGGCTGTGAGCATGCCTGAGGGTTTCGAGTACGACCCGGAGGCCATTCGCGCCTTCGCCGAGGTGTTCAACCAGGCGAGTAAGCAGGTGGAGCAGATCAGGGCGACGGTGGGCGAGACCAGCGCGACCACCGCCGACTTCGGCAACTCCTGGCAGCAGCGCGGCACCGACTTCGAGTCCCACATGGCGGCGATCGCGCAGGACCTTGGCAACCTGGCGACCCACCTCGGGCAGGTCGGGGCACAGCTGACGCAGGGCACGGACCTGATCGTCCAGGCGGACACGACCGGCCTGCGCAACATCAAGGCGATCGGCGACGGTTCCGGGGGCGCGGTATGAGATTCGAACTGCCCAACGCCGTCAGCGTGATGAACAACGCTGTCGCGGCCGTCGGCGCCGAGGGCGACGCCTGGGAGGTCATCGGTACCCAGCTCGACCAGCCGATCGACGAGGTGCTGCCGGCGTACGACAAGAAGCTCGAGCTGGGCCTGGACCCCAGCGGCGGTGACAAGCGGCTGGAGATCTGCGGCCTGCGGTGGGGCCCGATCGGCAAGGACGTGGCCAGGCTGAACGGCCTGGCCGCGGCCATCGAGAACATCGCCGGGGTGATCAGGAGCGGCAAGGAGCAACTGGCCCACGACTGGAAGGGCGAGGCCTACGACGCCTTCCGGGCGGCGATCGAGAAGGTCGAGAAGACCCTCACGGACTACTCGGAGGCGGTCAGGACCACCGCCGCCGGCCTGGACACCGCCCTGACCGGCATCCAGACCGGCTACACCGCCTACCGCGACGACTCCCTGGACACCCACCTGAACTTCGACGGGCTGACCCCGCCGCAGGACTGGCGCAAGGTCGAGGACGGGGACTTCGAGAAGTTCGCGGCCATGTGCGACGTGCAGGGTGGCCACTTCATCGACTGTCAGAAGAACAACGACGAGCAGAAGTCCCACCTCAGCGGCCGGATCATCACCAAGCAGAACTTCGAGGACGCGCTGAACTGGGTCTGCCAGGACAACGCGAGCCTGGTCATCGGGCAGTACCAGCAGCTCGCCCGCTGGGGGCACGAGGAGCGGTCGGCGGTCAGCCGCAAGATCAACGGTTGGTACCGCGCGACCGACCAGCTGAAGGAGCACGTGGACCTCCTGCTCAAGGAGGCCCTGGAGAACCTGCGGATCATCGCCGAGGTCAAGCCGTTCGCCAACCTGTCCCTGCCCGGTGCCGCCGCCGCCAGTCCCGGCCCCTATCCCGGCAGTGGCCCGTCCACGGGTTCCTCCGGCGGCCCGTCCGCCGGCAGCTACCCCAGCTATCCGAGCCCCGCCTCCGACACCACGTCCCTCCCCGGGGCGGCTCCCGTCTCGGATACGGCTCCCGTCCCCGGCGCGGCCTCGGACCCGGCCTCTGTCTCCGGCTCGGCTCCCGTCCCCGGCACGGCCCCGGCCTCGGATACGGCTCCCGTCTCCGGCACGGGCCCTGCCTCGGACCCGGCCGCGATCCCCGGCACGGCCCCCGCCTCCGACACGGCTCCCGTCCCCGGTGCGCCTGCCCCCGATCCCGTCCCGGGCACGGTCCAGATCAAGGACGCCGACCGCACGATCTCGGTGGCCCCGCCCGACGGCACCGGTCACGTCAGGCTCACCGTCGAGGACGGCGCCGGCCGCACCAAGTCCTACGACCTCGACTTCACCACGGCGAGCGGCCAGTCATCGGCCGCTCCCACCACCGAAGCGGAGCCGAAGGCCGAACGCGTCCCCGCCGGCACCAGCGGCCGGTGCGTCATCGAGGACGGTCCGGTGACCATCACCGCCGAGCTGTCCCTGTTCGACCCCGACACCGTGACGGTGACCGTCGCCGAAGGCTCCGGCAAGCCCACCACGTACACCCTCGACTTCGCCGCGCCAGCGTCCCCCGAGTCCGCCACCGGCGAGCCCCCCTCCTCGACCCCGACGGCGGAGGACCACCCCGCGCCCGACGCTCCCACCGAGGCCCCCGGTGTCGAGTCAGCTCCCGCCGACCGCTCCGTATCCCCAGGTCCCGCGGAGCGCGTGCCCGCCCAAGCCGCCGATGGTGGCCCTCCTGCTGGTATGGACTCCGCCGGGGCCGACCGGCCCGCAGGCGAGCGGCCCGGCGCCACCGATCCCGCGAGCGGCGACCGCCAGACCGGGGCCGAGCGGGCGATCGGCGGCGAGCCCACCCCGGTCACCGGCCGGGCCGGCGCTGACGGCGACGGCTCCGAGCGACGGCCGCCGCATCCCTCGCCGGTCGGCTCGACCGCACCCTCCGTGGCCGGCACCGAGGCACCCGAGCCCGCTGCCGCCGGAAGCGGCCACCGGTGGAACCAGGACCCCAGCGGAACCCTCTCCGGCGTCCTCGTACCGCAGCAACCCGGCGGGGAGGCCGCGCTGCCCAGCGCGGGCGCCGGCGAGCCTGCCGGTGCCGCGGGTGCCGGCATCCCGCCGGTGGCCTCCAGCGCCGGCGGCAGCACCGAGGGCACCGGTCGGGCCGGTACCGGCTGGAGCGTGCACGGCGACCTGTTCGACTCCGCCGACCCCGTCTACAGCATGCACGGCGTGCTCGGCGAGGACGATCTCAAGTCGGGGTGAGGTGAGCATGTCCCTGGACGAGATCGACCACGTGGCGACCCAGCGCCGCATCGAGATGGCCGCCGCCGGTGGGTTGCGCGCGCTACGGGAGACCGCGCGCGCCGGCGAGGCCGTCGACAAGCAGGTCCGTGAGATGCGCGAGCGCCACCGCCGCGAGAAGCAGACCATGGACGACCGCATCGCGCGGACCGCCCAGCCGACCCCCCGTCCGAACCCCCGTCCGACCCCCCGCGCCGGGACGCTCTCGCTGGGTGCGGACGAGTTCCGGGAGGCGCGGCAGCCCCACGAGACTCCGCAGGTCGCGAAGCCGGCACCCGACGCCCCGAAGCCGCGGCCCACCCTCAAGCTGGGCGCCCGTGACGACGAACCCCGCGGCGAGCCCGAGCCGAAGCCGCCGGCGCCCGGGCGGCCCACGCCGCGTCGGCGGACCGACACCGAGGGTGAGGACGACCTGTCCGGTCGTACCTGGTTGCGCTAGGCGCTACCAGGGCGATTTGGTAAGCGAACTGCCGTCGGGCACTCGGAATAGGTAGATTCCTGTGTGCACCTCGATGGCACCGTCGGCCGTCCTCGCGCGTCGAAGGGGCGTCGCGCTACCAGTGGCTTTCTGATCCGAAGGGGGATCCGGACCATGTCCACGCCGCCGAGCAACAACTCCTCCACCGCCGGACCGGGTGGCGTCGCGCCCCCGGACGGCTACACGACCGACACCGGGCAGATGAGCGGCTCCGCCCGCACGGTCACCAACGCCGCGGAGGACGCCCAGGGTGAGGTCAAGGACCTCCATCCCACCGAGCTCACAGCGGCCGAGTTCGGGACCAAGCACACCCAGTGGCACGCCGACTACGCGGCAGCCATCGAACAGCTGGGCGCCGGTGCTGCCGCCATGTGCGCGAACACCATGTCCTTCGGTGGTCAGCTCGGCGGTGCCGGCCAGTCCTACGAGGCGACCGAGGCGGGTGCGACCAACACGGTGACCGCGCCCGGGAGTGGGCAGTGAGCCGCTCCTGGGACGAGGTCCAGGCCGTTCTGGATGATCCGTTTGTTGATGCG
>NZ_MSIE01000004.1 GCF_001921205.1 Actinophytocola xanthii
CCTGGGCGACCCCTGGCCGGACGACGGCACCGCTCCGATGTCCGTAGCCCTGAACCGGATCAGCGCGGAGACCGGGGCCCTGTTCGTGGTCGCCGCCGGCAACACCGGGCCCTCCGAGGAGTCGATCGGCACCCCGGCGTCCGCCGACGCCGCGCTCACTGTCGGCGCGGTGGACCGCGAGGACGAGCTGGCGGAGTTCTCCAGCCGCGGTCCGCGGTGGGTCAACGGGGCGATCAAGCCCGACATCACGGCACCGGGTGTGGACATCGTCGCCGCGAAGGCCGCTCAGGGTGTGATCGGCACCCCCGCCGGTGAGGGCTACGTCTCACTGTCCGGCACCTCCATGGCCGCGCCGCACGTTGCCGGCGCGGCGGCGATCCTGGCCCAGCGCCATCCGGAGTGGACCGCCGAGGCGCTCAAGGCGACCCTGATGTCCAGCGCGAAGGCCAATCCGGAGCTGTCGGTGTTCGAGCAGGGCAGCGGTCGGGTGGATGTCGCGGCGGCGGTCGCCACGTCGGTGACGGCGTTCCCGGCGAGCCTGAGCGTGGGCACCGTCCAGTGGCCGCACGGCGACGACGAGCCGATCGCCAGCACGCTCACCTACCGCAACACCGGCACCAGCCCGGTGACCCTGGACCTGGTGGCAGACCTGCGCGGGCCGGACGGCGAGGCTGCACCCGAGGGGATGTTCACGCTCTCCACCGACCGGGTCACGGTGCCTGCCGGCGGATCTGCCGAGGCCATCCTCACCACCGACACCACCGTGGAGGCCCCTGACGGCATCTACAGCGGCACCGTCCTCGCCACGGCCGGGGAGACGACGGTACGCACCCCGGTCGCGGTGAACCGGGAGGTCGAGAGCTACGACGTGACCCTGCGTTTCCTCGGTAAGGACGGGAACCCGACGCCCGACTACTGGTTCCGCTTCGTCAGCCTGACCTCCCCCAAGGCCTACCTGCCCTACGACGAGTCGGGCACGGTGGTGGCCCGGCTGCCCAAGGGCGAGTACTACCTCGAGGCCACGACGTTCGACCCGACGGACCGGTCGAGCAGCGACGTCATCGAGCCGAGGTTCTCGGTGACCGGGCCGACCGAGGAAACCCTGGACCCCCGGCAGGCCAAGCCGATCGGGATGTCCGTCCGGGATCCGGACGCCCGCCCCGGCGAGGCCGTGGCGTCCTACGAGATGACGACCGAGTGGGGTAGTACCGGTGTCACCGCGATCATGCCGAACTTCGACGGGGTGACCACCCGCCCGTCGAGGACCACCGCGCCCGGTGCGTTCAGGTTCGTGCTGGAGGCGAGCCTGGCCGAGCCGGACGGAACCGAGGAGGGATCGGAGTTCCACGCCAGCCCGTACCTGTACCACGCGCAGCACACCGACGACAGCGGGCGCGTGCCGGACGACGTGTGGCCGCGGCTCACCGACGACCAGTTCGCCAGGGTTGTCTCGAGGCACGCGGTGGCGACGCCCGGCAAGATCGGCGTCCGGGACAGCATGCTCACGATGCCGCTCCCGTTCACCCTCACCGAGTACTACACCCCCGACGTGCAGTGGTGGCCGAACTTCACCGAGGCGGCGGAATGGAACGAGTTCCCGCCGAGCGGGCTCGGCAGCTTCACCGCCACACCGAAGACCTACCGCCTCGGGAAGGCCACGGAGGAGCGGTGGAACGTCGGGGTCTTCGGCCCCGGGGTGGCCTACGACGGCGGGTACGGCAGCTTCGGCCGGCTCGGTGACGAGCTGGTGGTCAACGTCGGCCTGCACTCGGACGGGAACCTGGGACGAGAGGGCCGGTCCTCGGACGCGACCGGAACGACCGAACTGCTGCTCGACGGCGAGGTCGTCGCGGAGAGCGAGTACCCGGGTTACGTCATCACGGAGGTCGGTCCGGAGCGCGCGACCTACACCGCCCGCACGACCGCCACCCAACCCGGTCCGCTCTCGACCCGGGTCGATGCGGAGTGGACGTTCAGCAGCGGGCATGTCGCCGGGGAGGACCCGGCACCGATTCCGGCGTTGGCGATGCGGTTCTCGCCGAACCTGGACGACCACAACGCGGCCAAGGCCGGGAAGCGGTTCCGCTTCCCGGTGCACGTGCAGCGCAACGGAGCCGAACGGCCGGGCCGGGTGAACCCGCCGCGGGTCGAGGTGTCCTATGACGACGGTCAGACCTGGCGGCAGGCCAGGCTGAGCCGCGACCGGGACCACTGGGTGGCGGAGGTGAACCACCCGAGGGACGCGGAGTTCGTCTCGTTGCGCTCCTCGGTCTCCGACCGCGACGGCAACACGTTGAAGCAGACCATCCTGCACGCCTACGCCCTGTCCTGACCCACCCTGTCCCATCCCGGAGAACGCGAGGCCCCCGTCCGGAACGGACGGGGGCCTCGCGCCGCGGGTGAGGGTGGTTCAGCTACCCGGCATCTTGCCGATCTGGTCGGCCGACGGGGCGGCGATCTCCACCGGCTCGCCCCACTTGCTGTAGGTGACCTTCGCGCTGGTCTGCGTGGTCGCACCCGACGCAGGGTCCTTCACCGGCATCTTGACCTGCACCTGAACCGGCAGGTCGTCCTCGTTGACCCAGAGCTCCACCGGGAACTCCTTCACCCCGGCCTGCTCGAGCGCGGACTTGGCGGCGGGGTCGGACTGCTCGGCGGCGAGCTTCTTGGCGTCGACCTTGATGGTGTAGTGCGTCGTCTGCTCGCCGTTGAGCTCCTCCTCCTTCTGGGAGGTCACCGTGCCGGAGTTCTTGAACTGCTCGAGCGTGGCACGCGGGTCGGCCTGCTCGCGCATCTGGTCGGTCATGCCGGCCAGAGCCTTGGACATCGGGTCGTTGCCCTGCGAGTCGATCTTCAGCCACGGCTTCCCGGGCTCGAGCTCCTCCGGCGTCTTGATGTAGAGGACGCCGTCGACGAACACCATCTCCATGTCGCCGTCGGGGGTGGACATGGTCATGGTCATCTTGGGATCGGCCGAGCCCAGCTCGATGTCGCCCTCGCCGGTCACCTTCTGCCCGCCGGCGTCCACGTCGATCACCATGTGCGCGGTGTTCGTGTCGGCCGTGCTGTCGCTGATGGACTTGGCCAACGCGGCGAGGTTGGTTGCCGCCTGCTCCGAGCCGCCGCCACCGTTGTTGGTGCCGGCGTCACCGCTGTCAGCCTCGTTGCCGCACGCACTCAGCGTCACGGCCAACGCGAACGCGGACAGCACCCCTGTCAACTTGCGCATGCGTGGTCACCCCTAAGAGTCGTTCCCGGTGGGGGAATTTGGTAGGAATGCAGCCTATCGGTAGTTCAGTCCGCGTACTCGTCGAGCCGAGCGCGGGAGGCCAGCAGGCGTCGCAACGACACCAGTCGACCGGGTGTGGCCTGGCCTTCGGCCGTCACGACGTCCAGCATGCAGCCGGGGTCCTCGGGGGCGCCGAGGTGCCCGCAGCCAGGGGGGCACTCCTCGGCCGGCTCCACGAACTCGTCGAACGCCGCGACGATGTCGTCGGGTTCGATGTGCGCCAATCCGAACGAGCGGATGCCCGGGGTGTCGACGACCCAGCCGCCGTCGGGCAGCGGCAGTGCCACCGCCGCGGTGGAGGTGTGCCGGCCCTTGCCGACCGCGCTCACCGCCGACACCGCCCGGTGGGCGTCGGGCACCAGCTTGTTGACCAGTGTGGACTTTCCGACCCCGGAGTGGCCCACCAGCGCGGAAACCTGGTCGGCCAGGCGTTCGCGCACCTCGTCGGGCTCGCGGTCGCTGCGGGTCACCAGCATCGGCAGGTCGAGCTCGGCGTAGGCGGCGCGGATGTCGTCCGCCGGTGCGAGGTCGGACTTGGTCAGGCACAGCACCGGCCGCAGACCGCCGGCGAACGCGGCGACCAGGCAGCGGTCGATGAACCCGGTTCGGGGCGGGGGATCGGCCAGCGAGCAGACGATCAACAACTGCTGGGCGTTGGCGACCACGAGCCGCTCGTAGGGGTCGTTGTCGTCGGCGGTGCGGCGCAGCACACTGGACCGGTCGGCCACCCGCACCACCCGCGCCAGCGTGTCCGGCTGGCCCGAGGTGTCCCCGACCAGGTCGACGAGGTCCCCGACGACGATCGGCGTGCGACCCAGCTCGCGGGCCCGCATCGCGACGACCTGACGGGAGGGCTTGCCGTCCAGGGCACAGGTCCACCGCCCGCGGTCGACGCCGACGACCATCGCCGCCCTGGCGTCGGCGTGTTCCGGGCGGCGCTTGCTGCGGGGCCGGGTGCCCTTGCCCGGGCGTACCCGGACGTCGGACTCGTCCAGCCGCTCCCAGTCCGGTCCCCGCCCGCGCCGGCTCACCTCGCGCGGCCCCCGTCCCATCCGTCGTTCATTACCCGATCCTCCCCCATGACGAGCGGCGGCGAGACCTCCCGGTGCCGACTGTCGGTGCGGCGTGTCACGATCGTTGACGTCGGAACGAGGAGGTGGGGCGAATGTGCGGCAGGTACGCGTCGACCAAGGACCCGGCGACGCTCGCCGCGGAGTTCGACGCGATGGACGCCACCGACGGCCACGGGCCGTCGGTCGACCACAACGTCGCGCCGACCAAGGACGTCGTGGCCGTCGTGCAGCGCCACCCGCGGGACGAGCAGGGCGAACCCGACCCCGACCACACCGTGCGCAGCCTGCGGGTGATGCGCTGGGGGCTGATCCCGCCGTGGTCCAAGGACCGCTCGGTCGGCGCCAAGATGATCAACGCCCGGTCCGAGACGGCGGCGACCAGCCGCGCGTTCAAGTCCTCGGTGGCCAGGCGCCGGTGCCTGCTCCCGGCCGACGGCTGGTTCGAGTGGCGCAAGGAGGGCGGCCACAAGCAGCCGTTCTTCATGACCAGGCCGGACGGGCAGAGCCTCGCCTTCGCCGGGCTCTGGACGACCTGGCGCGACCCCGCGGACAAGGACGGGCCGCCGCTGGTGAGCGCGGCCGTGCTGACCACGGCCGCGATCGGTCCGCTCGCCGACATCCACGACCGGATGCCGCTGCTCATGGCGCCGGAGCAGTGGGCGGCCTGGCTCGACCCGGACGCCGAGGACCCGGGAGAGCTGCTGACCTCGCCGCCGCCGATCGACCTGATCGAGTCGCTCGAGCTGCGGCCGGTGTCGAGCCGGGTCAACAATGTCCGCAACAACGGCCCCGAGCTGGTCGAGCGGGAGGAGCAGGTCACCGAGCTCGACGAACCCACGCTGTTCGACTCCTGACAGGCGGATGACCACCAAGAGCATCGACACCCCGCACGGCCCGGCGAGGGCCGAGCTGCACTGCGCCGAGGAGGGCCGTGCGGCGCTGCTGCTCGGCCACGGCGCCGGCGGCGGGGTCGGCGCGCCGGACCTGGTCGCGGCCACCCGCGGCGCCCAGGCGGCCGGCGTGCACGTCGCGCTGGTCGAGCAGCCGTACCGGGTGGCCGGCCGTCGGGCGCCGGCACCAGCCGCCCAGCTGGACACGGCCTGGCTCGCGGTCGCCGACGTCCTGTCCAAGGAGTGGTTCCACGACCTGCCGCTGGTCTTCGGCGGACGCTCCTCCGGTGCGCGGGTGGCCTGCCGCACCGCGGCGGAGGGCCAGGCCGTCGCGATCCTGTGCCTGGCGTTTCCCGTGCACCCGCCGGGCAAGCCCGACCGCAGCCGCATGCCCGAGCTGGACGCGGTGACCGTGCCCACGCTGGTCGTGCAGGGCGAATCCGACCCGTTCGGCATGCCCGGTCCTGGCCCGCACCGGGAGATCGTCGTCGTACCCGGCGACCACTCCCTGCGCCGCGACGCCGCGGGCCTGGCCCGCACGGTCCAGGAGTGGCTGGACCGCATCCTGCGCCCGCTCGGCTGATGGGGGTCCCCCACCCGGGGGAATGCTCACCGACTGTCGCGCGTTCCCCCTGACGTGCCTTCTGACGTGCTGAGCAGGTCCCCCCGCGTATCCTCGAGGGGGTCCTATGCGTATCCCACGATGGGACAGTTCGAACTGGAAGGGAGTGCGGTGCCACGCACCGATGCCCAGCCTGAGCCCGACGTCGGCGAGGTCGAGACCGAGGAACAGCGCGCAGAGCGGTTCGAGCGGGATGCCATGCCCCTGCTCGACCAGCTGTACGCGGCCGCCCTGCGGATGACGCGCAACCCGGCGGACGCCGAGGACCTGGTCCAGGAGACCTACCTCAAGGCCTATGCCGCGTTCGCCTCGTTCTCCAAGGGGACGAACCTGAAGGCCTGGCTGTACCGAATCCTCACCAACACCTACATCAACGGCTACCGCAAGCGGCAGCGCCAGCCGCAGCAGTCGCCGACCGAGGAGATCACGGACTGGCAGCTCGCCCAGGCCGAGAGCCACACCTCCACCGGGCTGCGCTCCGCCGAGGTCGAGGCCATGGACCGGCTGCCGGACAACGACGTCAAGGAAGCCCTGCAGCAGCTGCCGGAGGACTTCCGGCTCGCGGTGTACCTCGCCGACGTCGAGGGGTTCGCCTACAAGGAGATCGCGGACATAATGCACACGCCGATCGGTACGGTGATGTCCCGACTTCACCGTGGCCGTCGGCAGCTTCGTGACCTGCTGGCCGGGGTCGCGCGGGACCGCGGGTTCCTGCGAACGACCGAGCAAGAGGTGACCGGATCGTGAGCTGCGGCAAACCACACGAGACCGACTGTTCCGAGGTGCTCGAGCAGGTGTGGCTGTTCCTCGACCACGAGTGCGACCAGGAGCGGCGCAGGCTGCTGGAGCATCACCTGGACGAGTGCAGCCCCTGCCTCGAGCGGTTCGGCATCGAGGAGCACCTGAAGGTGCTGCTGAGGAGCAAGTGCGGCGGCGACCATGCCCCGGACGGCCTCAAGCGCCGGCTCCGGGAGAAAATTCGCGAGACTGTGGTCGAACAGGCAGCTACGACCGTGCAGGATGGTGCCGAGCCGCGGTGAGAGTGGCAACGCCGCGGCAACACCCGCATGGGAGGATCGGGCGATGACCGAGCAGATTCGGGCCGAGATAGTCGCCAACGTGATGTCGGTGGTGGCGCGGCCGGGGACCAGGATCGACGAGGGCGACACCGTGGTGATCCTCGAGTCGATGAAGATGGAGATCCCCGTCCTGTCCGAGTACACGGGCGTGCTGACCTCGATCGCCGTCAAGGAAGGCGACGTGGTGCAGGAGCACGACCTGATCGCCGTCGTCGACTAGCCACCCCCGAGTCGCTCCAGTGTCGACGCTCTCCGACCTGCTCGCCGAGCACACCAAGCTCTCCGGTGACGAGGTCGACCACCTGCAGATGGTGGTCGCCGAGTGGCAGCTGCTGTCCGACCTGTCCTTCGCCGACCTGTTGATGTGGGTGCCGATCGGCGAGCCGCCGACCCCGGGGCAGACCGAGGTCGAGTACCTCTGCGTGGCGCAGGCGCGGCCGACGACAGCGCCCACGGCCCACCCCGAGGACGTCGTCGGCAGTACCCAGCCCGTCGAGGAGCATCCGCAGCTGCGCCGGGCCGCCGACGAGCGACGGGTCTGCCGCGAGGAGGACCCGCGTTGGTACCACGGGGTCCCGGTGCGCCGCGAGGCCGTTCCGGTGACCTTCGACGACAAGGTGATCGCGGTGCTCTCGCGGGAGACCGACCTCGCCGTGCCACGGGTGCCGAGCGCGTTGGAGATCGCCTATCTCGGTATCGCCGCCGACCTGTGCCAGATGGTCGCGGACGGAAGCTTTCCCACCTCGGAGCCGGCCGCCGACGTGCACACCAGCCCGCGGGTCGGGGACGGGCTGATCCGCCTCGACCCCAGCGGCACCGTGGTGTTCGCGAGTCCCAACGCCCAGTCCGCCTACCACCGGATGGGGCACCCGGCCGAGCTCCTCGGCGTGCGGCTGGCCCCGCTGACCAGGGGGTTGATCGCGGACCCGTTCGACGCCACGGAGATCGCCCAGCGCATCCTGGCGGCATTGGACGGGCAGCCCAGCATGCGGGCCGAGGCCGAGTCGCACCGCGGTGCCGGTGTCCTGTTCCGGGCGCTGCCCCTGCGTCCCGGCGGCAAGGCCGCCGGCGCGCTCGTACTGGTCCGGGACGTGACCGAGGTGCGCCGCCGCGACCGCGCCCTGATGTCCAAGGACGCGACGATCCGCGAGATCCACCACCGGGTCAAGAACAACCTGCAGACGGTGGCGGCGCTGCTGCGCCTGCAGTCCCGGCGCACGGCGAGCCCGGAGGCGAGGGCCGCGCTGGCCGAGTCCGTCCGCCGGGTCGCCGCGATCGCCATGGTGCACGAGGCGCTGTCCACCTCGGTGGACGAGAAGGTCGACCTGAACTCTTTACTGGACAAGGTGATTCCCGTCGTCGGCGATGTCGCTGTCGCCGAGAACCACGTCCGGGTGCGCAGGAAGGGCCAGTTCGGGGTGGTCGCCGCGGAGGTGGCGACGCCCCTGGTGATGGTGCTGACCGAGCTGGTGCAGAACGCCATCGAGCATGCCTATCCCGCCGGCGTGAGCGGGGAGGTGGAGGTCTGCGCCCAGCGGACCGCGCGGTGGCTCGACGTCGTGGTCACCGACGACGGCCGCGGTCTGCCCAAGGGTTTCTCGCTCGAGCGCTCCAACGGGCTGGGGCTGCAGATCGTGCGCACGCTGGTCGAGTCCGAGCTACGCGGGTCCCTGTCGATGCGCCGGCGGCCGCGGGGCGGAACGGAAGCCGTGCTGCGGGTTCCGCTCTCCCACCGCCGGCAGTAGTAACCCCAGAAACACTAAGGCCCGGATCCCCTTGGGGAACCGGGCCTTTTTCGACGTCAGGGGAGAGTCAGGCGTTGCTGCCAGTCCGCGTACGGGCGTTGCGACGCTTGAGCGCGCGACGCTCGTCCTCACTCATACCGCCCCACACGCCTGCGTCCTGGCCGCTCTGCAGAGCCCAGGTCAGGCAGTTGGCAGCGACGGTGCAACGGTGGCAAACGGCCTTCGCCTGGGCAACCTGCAGTATCGCCGGACCGCTGGTTCCCACGGGGAAGAACAGCTCGGGGTCCTCGTCACGGCAGGCCGCGCGGTGGCGCCAGTCCATTTCTACGTGCTCCTCGCTTTGGGCGCGTTCAGAAGCGCCTCAGTCGGTCATCCGGTCTTGGGGTGCTTGTGAATGCTTTCACGAACGAGCGAGATGTCAAGGCCTCTTCATCAGCCCGTGCCGGACCTCACCCGAAAGATCGACGTCAGAGGCCTGCGAGAGCACAGAGTAACAATTAGGTCACGACTGCGTCTCGGCCCTCAAGTGTCTCTTCGGGGTCCTCCCGGCGTCAGGAGAGGGGGTACCCAGCCACCGAAAGGGCATTCCTGACCGACGAAATTCGCACGCTGGTGCGCTCTCCAATGAGATCACCGTCACACTGAACGCGAACCGGGTCGGCGCTCGTGATCGTCAGTTCCGGCACGTCGTCCCGACGCAGCAGTTTTCGGCCGCGCTGCTCTCCCTTCCGACTGATCGCCTGACCGAGATGCCTGAGCACGGTCGGTAGCCGGAGTGAGTGCAGTGCGAACACGCCGAGGTCCCCGTCGAAGCCGCAGCCGCGGTTGAGGTGGATCGGGCGGGAGCCGAGGTAGGTCCAGGGGTCGGTGTTCGACACGAACACCAGGCGCAGGCCCTCGACGTCCTCCGCCCCGGGCATCGCCACGGTCAGCCGGGGCTTTCCGTGCGAGGGCTTGAGGTACTGCGTGACCGCGACCCGGGTGTACAGCGCCGGGCTCGCCTTCTTGCCCCGCTTGCGGTCCACCTCGGCGACCACGTCGGCATCCAGGCCGACCCCTGCCGAGAAGGTGAACCACCGCGCCGGGTCGCCGGGCTTGTCCGACTCCACCCGGCCCAGCCCCACCCGCCGCGACCGCCGGTCCTCGAGGGCGTGCAGCAGCTGGTGGGTGGCGTCGACCGGGTCGCGGGGGACGCCGAGGGACCGCGCGAAGACGTTCGCCGAACCGCCCGGCACGATCCCGAGCATCGGCACCTCCGGCCCGACACCGTGGGCCAGCAGGCCGTTCACCACCTCGTTGACCGTGCCGTCGCCGCCGTGGGCGACGACGAGGTCGGCGCCGTCGCCGGCCGCCTGGGCGGCGGCGGCCAGGGCGTGGCCGCGGTAGTCGGTCTCCAGGATCTCGAGCTTGTTGACCTCGCTGGCCAGTGCGTGCGCCAGCACGTCTCGGCCGGCCGCCGTGGTCGCGGTCGCCTTCGGGTTCACCACCAGCACTGCGCGCATGACCGCAGGGTAGGCGAGGGGTGGTGGCGCAGCGCTACCATCCATCCGAACTCACACCCCGGACGAAGGACGAAGCGTGCGCATCGCATCCGACGCCCCCGCGAGTGTCCGCGGCGGCGGGGTCCTCGTCGCCCTCCAGGGGCTGGCCGGGCTCGCGTTCGCGGTCGCGCTGCTGGTCCGGGCCATGGGCGGCGCGTCGACCCAGGGCAACAACGTCTACGGGGAGGCGGGCTACTTCGCCGTGATCGGCGTGGCGGTCCTGGCCGTCGGCATCGGGCTGGTGCTCGGCCGGTACTGGGCGCGCAGCCCGGCGGTGGTCGTCGAGCTGCTGCTGCTCGGGGTCGCCTGGTATGCCGCGGGTCCCTCCGGGCGTCCAGAGTTCGGAATTCCGGTCGGCGTGATGTGCGTGGTCGTGCTGTTCCTGCTTTTCTCCGCGCGGTCGCGGGAGTGGGCGTTGGGGCTGGACGAGGACGAGGACGGGAAACCGACTAACGGCGGGTAGTGGCGCGTTCGCCAACGGGTGAACCTGATGGGGTTCCTGTCCCTGCTCCGCGGCTCGCGAGGCCGCGGGATTTTCGAGGTGATCCCCAATGCGTTTCGTTCGAGTCGGGGCGGCTCTGGTGGGTGCGGCGGCGGCGGTGCTCGGATTCCTGTCGGCGCCGGCCGCCGCCGACGAGCCGATTGTCGGACCGGCCATTATCGACGGCAGTTTCGCGCAGAACGCGCCGTGGGCGGCGCGGCTGTTCGTGAACGGCCAGGAGAACTGCTCGGCGACGATCATCGCGCCGACCTGGGTGCTGACCGCGCAGCACTGCGTGTCCGGTGGCACTGTCTCGTTCAACATCGGCAACCTGGACCAGACCCAGGGTGAGTCGGCCACGGCTGTCGCCATCCACAACCACCCCTCGGCGGACATCGCGCTGGCCCAGCTGGACCACGCGGTGTCGGCGACGTACTCGCCGTTGGGCACGGCGTCGGCGGTGGGTGTGGGGCAGACCGTGCAGGTGTACGGGTGGGGTGCCACCTGTACGGACCAGCCGGAGATCAATTGTCAGTCGCAGTTCCTGAAGGTCGCCAACGTGAGCGTGAGCGCGACGGACTGCTCGGATTGGTTGGGTGGGGTCGCGGTATGTGCCAACCGAATCGACGGAATCACCGCGGGTGGTGACTCGGGCGGGCCGATGTTCGCCACCAGCCCGGTGGATGGTGGGTATTACCAGGTGGGAGTTGCGTCCACCAGCGACCGTCTGACGTTCACGGCCTACACGAATATCACGGTGTACCGGGACTGGATTGCTGGTATTGCCGGGGTGTAATGCTCCCTGGGCCGGTGAATCTCGTACTCCGGTCTGACACCGTCGGACCGGAGTACGGGACGGCCTGTGCGAGGGAGCCTCGGGGGTGGAGGGAGCTTGGACTTTTTGGTCCGGACTACCTCCGCCCCTCCTGTCGATCAACGTGAGGCGAGCACAGGGAGGATGACCGCGGATGGGCCTTGAGCTCGTCAACCCCGACGATCTTCCTCGGCCGCCTACCTACACCCACGTGGTGGTGGCGACGGGTACTCGGCTGGTGTTCGTCGCCGGGCAGGAGCCGGAGGACGCGCGTGGTGAGCTGGTTGGGGCGGGGGACCTCGCGGTGCAGGCGCGTCAGGTGTTCGCCAACCTCGGGCGCGCTCTGGCCGCCGTCGGTGCTCGGCCGGACCAGGTTGCCAAGATCACGATCTATGTGGTGGGCCATCGACCCGAGTACCTCGCCGTTGTCGAGGCGGCTCGGGTGGAGCTTTTCGGAACGCACAAGCCGGCGGACACGATCGTGGGGGTGGAAAGGCTCGCCAGGGCTGAGTACCTGATCGAGGTCGACGCGATCGCGGTTGTGGACGGGTAGGGGGGCGGACGACCTAGTCGTTCGCGGGGGTGGTTCCTGCCAGTTGGGTCAGGGCGGGGCCGCTGACTCGGTAGACCGTCCACTCGTCCATGGGGGTGGCGCCGATCGACTCGTAGAAGTCGATCGCGGGCTTGTTCCAGTTGAGCACCCACCACTGGAGGCGGGTGTAGCCGTTTCGTACGCATTCTTCGGCCAGTGCGGCCAGGAGGGCCTTGCCCAGGCCGGTGCCGCGGGCGGCGGGGCGGACGTAGAGGTCCTCGAGGTAGATGCCGTGCACGCCGTCCCAGGTGGAGAAGTTTCTGAACCACAGGGCGCAGCCCACCACCTCGCCGTCCAGCTCGGCGACGTGGGCGAACAGGGCGGGGTCGGGGCCGAACAGCGCGAGATGGAGCTGCTCGGGGGTAATGTGGCACTCGTCGGGGGCGCGTTCGTACTCGGCCAGCTCGTAGATGAGCTTCACCAGAGAGTCCACATCGGACTCGGTGGCGCGTCGGATGCGTTGGTCCGGCAACTGGATCTCCGTCTACAGCGAGGAAGGCACGTTCAGCCGCTTGATCTGCGGTTCGCCGCGCTCGTCGCCGAGCACCGTGACGGCGGCGGCCTCGAGTGCGAAGTGGACTCCGGCGGTTGGTTCGAGGCCGAGCCAGGTGGCCACCAGGACGCGGCTGAAGTGGCCGTGTCCCACCAGGATGACATCGCCAGCGGGCAGCGCGGCGCGCGCTCGCTCCAGAACGCGGTCGGCCCGGACGGCGACCTGCTCGGCGGTCTCGCCGCCGGGACTCGGGTGCGTCCACACCGTCCAACCGGGAACCGTCTCACGGATCTTGGGCGTGGACAGGCCTTCGTACTCCCCGTAGGCCCACTCGGCGAGGTCCTCGGTGACGAGCTCGGGGGTCAGGCCGGCGAGCTCGGCGGTGCGCAGGGCACGGGTACGAGGGCTGGAGGCGACCAGGGCGGGCGGGTCCGTCCCGCGCATGGTGGTCAGCAGACGGCCCGCCTCGCCGGCGCGCCGCTCGCCCTCGGCGGTAAGGGGGAGATCGGACACGCTGGTGTGCCGGCCGGTGCGTGACCACTCGGTCTCGCCGTGCCGGAGCAGGTAGAGCGCGGACATCTGGAACCTCCTGTGTGTACAGGCTAGCCGGGGAGCCGAGGCGTGCGCCTGGCCGCGGCCTCGGTGATCCTCGTGAGGTTGCGCTCACCCCAGGTGCCGAGCGGAAGCAGTGCGGTGTTCAGCGACTCGCCGAACTCGGTCAGCGAGTACTCCACGCGCGGCGGGACCTCGGGGTAGACCTCGCGGTGGACCAGGCCGTCGGACTCCAGCTGCCGCAGCTGCTGGGCGAGCACCTTCTCGGTGACGCCGGAGACGCGTCGGCGCAGCTCGCCGAACCGGCATGGGCCGTGGGCGTGCAGGGCCCAGAGGATCAGCGGCTTCCACTTGCCCCCGACCATGTCGACGGCGGCGTCGAGACCGCAGCTGAAGGTACGCATTACTCACCTTTCGGTCAGTACCTGACTTCGAAGTGGGTACTTGTCCACTCCCGAGGCTAGGCCGAGGGTTGGGGACATGACCAAGATCCCCGTGAGCGTGCTCGGCCTGGGTCGGATGGGCCGGGCGCTGGCCGGCGCCCTGATCGCGGCCGGGCACCCGACCACCGTCTGGAACCGCACCCCCTCGCGCGCCGCCGACCTCGACGGCGCCGTCGTCGCCCCCGATGTCGCCACCGCCGTCGCGGCGTCTCCGCTGGTGATCGTGTGCGTGCTCGACCACGCGGCGGTCGAGGACGTCCTCGCCGCGGCCGGTCCGCTGTCGGACGCGGTCACCGTCGTGAACCTGACCACCAGCACACCGTCCCAGACCCGTGCTCTCGCCCGCCGGGTGCCCAGCTACCTCGACGGCGGGATCATGGCGATCCCGTCGCTGATCGCCACGCCCGCCGCGGTGATCCTCTACAGCGGCTCGCCCGAGGCCTTCGCCGCCCACAGGCCGGTGCTCGAGGTGCTCGGCGGGGCCCAACACCTCGGGGCGGACCCCGGCCTGGCGTCGCTCTACGACCTGGCGTTGCTGGCCGCGATGTACGGCATGTTCGGCGGTTTCCTGCACGCCGCCGCGCTGGTCCGCTCGACCGGACGGCCGGTCGCCGAGTTCACCTCGGCGCTGCTGCTCCCCTGGCTCTCCGCGATGCTCACCGCGGTGCCGGGGATGGCCGAGCAGGTGGACTCGGGGGACTACGCCGCCCGGGACGCGTCGCTGGCGATGCAGGCGGGGACCGACACGATCACCGAGGTGAGCCGGGAGCAGGGGGTGAGCGCGGAGCTGTACGCGCCGATGCGTGCGCTGATGGTGCGTGCCGTCGCCGAGGGCCGCGGTGGCGACGACCTGGCGAGCGTCGTCGAGCTGCTTGTGCGCCCGACTGTCGGGGGTGCCGGCTAGCGTCCAGCCCATGAGAGCAGCGGGTACGTTCACGGTGGCCACCTTCCAGTCGACCGAGGCCGGCGGCATCCGAGTAGCCGGCGACGGCACCCACATCTCGATCGACTACTCCTTGTAGCGGCGGTGACCACAGTGGACAAGTACGACGTCAAGAAGGCGCACCGGACGCTGTACTCGCCGTCGGCTCGGGAGTTCGCGGTCGTCGAGGTGCCGGAGCTGCGGTACCTCGCCGTGGACGGACGCGGCGACCCGAACACGTCGGAGGCGTACGCGAACGCGGTCGCGGCGTTGTACGGGGTGGCGTACACGGTGAAGTTCGGGAGCAGGAAGGTGCTCGGCCGGGACTTCGTGGTGGGCCCGTTGCAGGGGCTGTGGCGAGCCGACGATCCGGCCGCGTTCCACACGCGACACAAGCAGGTGTGGGAGTGGACGATGATGATCAGCCAACCGCCGTGGGTCACCGAGGACATGGTTCGAGCCGCGGTGGAGGACGTAGCGAAGAAGAAGACGTTGCCGGGGCTGGAGGGCGTCGGTCTGCGGACCCTCGTCGAGGGGACCTGCGTGCAGATCCTGCACATCGGGCCGTACGACGACGAGGGACCCACGTTGGAGCGGCTGCACAGCCGGTACCTGCCCGAGAACGGCCTCACCTTCAACGGCGACCACCACGAGATCTACCTGAGCGACGTCCGTCGGACCGCGCCGGAGAAGCTTCGGACAATCCTGCGGCAGCCGGTCAAGGCTGGGTGATGCCGGGTTCTCGGAGCCAGGTGGCGATGTCGTCGAGGTCGTGTGCGGTGAGGCCGATGCTGGGGGGCACGGCGTGGAGGAGCGCTGGGCCGGGATGGTGGTTCACCACCCAGGTTCGGTCGGCGCCGGTGATCTCGTCGTCGACCCAGACGAAGGGGCGGCCGGCGGCATGGGCGACGATGGCCGGAGTCTTCCAGTGCAGCCTGGTGTCGTCGTCCTCGGAATCGGGCCAGGTGAGTACTGGGAGGTCGGGTAGGCCGAGCAGAGGGCTGAGGCAGTCGTTGGCGTCCGCCATCCAGGTGGTCGCCCAGACGAGATCGCAGCCGAGCGACAACAGCCGCGGGCCGAGTGCCGGGTTGACTCGGGCGAGCAGGGGGTTGGGGAGGTTCTCGGAGGGGGAGAACTCGCGAGCGGGACCGCCAAAGGGGATCAGGGGGCCGTCCACATCCAGGAACAGGAAGGGGTTGGGGTGCGTCATGGCGTGCGGCCGACCCCTCTCACGGCCGTGATCGTTCAACACCGGTCCGACGGCGGGGAGTAGGTGTCGGCGGGGGCTGGGGTGGGCGGGGGCGTGTGGGGCCGTCCTTGGGCCGTCGGAGGTCGGCTTGCAACGAGAAGCGGCGCCTACCAGCGGACTCGTGTCCGCTGGTAGGCGCCGCTTGAAGCGCTGGGGCCTCAGGCCTGCTTGGTCTCCCAGAAGATCTTGTCGATCTGGGCGATCAGGTCGAGGAGTTCCTGGCCCTTGGCGGGGTCCATGGAGCCCTTGGTGCCGGAGGCGCCGGCAGCCTTGGTCGCCTTGTTGAACAGCTCGTGCAGGTGGGGGTACTTCTCGAAGTGCGGGGGCTTGAAGTAGTCGGTCCACAGCACCCACAGGTGGTGCTTCACGAGCTCACTGCGCTGCTCCGCGATCAGGATCGCCCGCGTCCGGAACTCGGGGTCCTGGTTGTCCTGGTACTTCTGCTGGATGGCCTTGACCGACTCCGCCTCGATGCGGGCCTGCGCCGGGTCGTACACGCCGCAGGGGAGGTCGCAGTGTGCGGTGGCCTCCAGGCGTGGGCCGAGAATGCGCGACAGGAGTCGCATCTTTCCTCCTGAACAGGTTGACGCTGGCGACAGTTCGGACACTACTCCCGGCATGCTGAGGTGACGTGACGGAGGTGATCGGTGGCACGTGCGGGCAACCCGCTCGGCTGGGCGCCGGTGCGGCGGATACGGGTCCGCGGACCCTCGATGGCGCCGACGCTGCGGGACGGGGACGTGGTCCTCGCCCGGCGCGGGGCGGCTCGGGTCGGCGATGTGGTTCTGGTGAGCTGGGCGGAGCGCGGCGGGCAGCTGTCGGTGAAGCGGGCCGTCTCCCCGATGACCGGGGGGTGGTTCGTGGTGGGGGACAACACCCACGCCTCGACGGACTCGCGGGAGTTGGGGGCCGCCACCGTGCACGCCGTCGTGGGGTGGCGGGTGTGGCCGCGTCCGGGGCGGCTACGGACGACCGGTCCGTAGCTGCTGGTAGCGGGCCAGGCAGTCGGCGTACTCGGGGAGCATGCCGGCCTCCCGCGCCTGCTCCAGGGTGGGCGCCAGGCGGTCCTTGTCGGACAGGAGAACCTCGACCTCCGCCGGCCAGGGGATGGCCAGCGCCGGGTCCATCGGGTTCAGGCCGTGCTCCGCACCGGGGTTGTAGCCGGTCGAACAGAGGTACGAGATCACCGTGTCGTCCTCCAGGGCCATGATGGCGTGGCCGAGGCCCTCCGCCACGTACACGGCGCGGAAGTCGACGGGGTCCAGGCGCACGACATCGACCGCCCCGAACGTGGGAGACCCGACTCGGATGTCGACCACCACGTCCAGCAGGGCGCCCTGGGGGCAGTAGACGTACTTCCCCTGACCGGGTGGCACGTCGGCGAAGTGCACGCCGCGGATCGTCCCGCGCCGGGACTTGCTGTGGTTCGTCTGGGCCAGCCGCAGGGGGTGTCCCACGGCCTTGACGAAGTCCTCCTCCTGGTAGGGGCACACGAACAGCCCTCGCTCGTCGGGGAACACCCGGGGGGTGAACTCGAACGCGCCCGGCACGGCCAGTTCCCTCACATCCATGTGACGGAGCGTACTTCCCCCACCTCTGCACGGCTCGGGGTGGACCTGCCACACTGTGGGACACCGCAGCCTCCGCGGTCGCCCGCCAACCATCCGCGCGCGGCGATCGGCCGGCACATCTCGAACGCGTCGATGCCACCCGATCGACGCTCGATCGTGCCGAGACCAGGCGGGGATACCTTTTCCTGATCCCCGCTCCGGCCCGTTGGAGGGACGCAGATGACCACCCTGAACGATTCAGTCGTTCAACCCGACCTCAACGCTCCCGTCACCGACGACGAGATCTTCCGAGCCCACGAGGGTGGCAAGCTCGACACGTCCGTGACCCGGCCAATCGCCGACGCCCGCACGCTGTCCATCGTCTACACGCCGGGCGTGGCGAAGGTCAGCCGCGCGATCGCCGAGGACGCCTCGCTCGCCAAGCAGTACACCTGGACCAACCGGCTCGTGGCCGTGGTCAGCGACGGCACCGCCGTGCTCGGCCTCGGCGACATCGGCCCGCGCGCCGCCCTGCCCGTCATGGAGGGCAAGTCCGCCCTGTTCAAGACGTTCGGCGGGCTGAACTCGATTCCGCTGGTGCTCGACACGACCGACGTCGACGAGATTGTCGAGACGCTGGTCCGGCTGCGCCCCTCGTTCGGCGCCGTCAACCTCGAGGACGTGGCCGCGCCGCGCTGCTTCGAGCTCGAGCGCCGGCTCATCGAGGCCCTCGACTGCCCGGTCATGCACGACGACCAGCACGGCACCGCGATCATCCTGCTCGCCGCGCTGCGGGGCGCCAACGCCGTGCTCGACCGGCCGATCGAGGACGAGCGGATCGTCATCGCCGGGGCCGGCGCGTCCGGGGTGGCCTGTGCGAACTTCCTGCTCTCCGCGGGTGCGGGCGACGTCACGGTGCTCGACTCGCGCGGCATCGTGCACGCCGACCGGGACGGCCTGAACCCGGTCAAGGCCGAGCTCGCCACCCGGACCAACAAGGCCGGCCTGCGCGGCGGCCTGGCCGAGGCGCTGCGCGACGCGGACGTCTTCGTCGGCCTTTCCGGCTCGACCGTGCCGGAGGAACTCATCGCCACGATGGCGCCGCCTTCGATCGTGTTCGCTTTGTCGAACCCGGACCCGGAAATTCACCCGGATGTCGCGCGGAAGCACGCGGCAATCGTGGCTACGGGCCGTAGCGACTTCCCGAACCAGATCAACAACTCCCTCGCATTCCCGGGTGTTTTCCGCGGCGCCCTGGACGCCGGTGCGCGGCGGATCACCGAGCGGATGAAGCTGGCCGCCGCCGAGGCGATCTTCCAGGTCGCGGCCGAGGACCTGGACGCCGACCACATCGTGCCCTCCGGGGTCGACCCCCGGGTCGCGCCCGAGGTCGCCGCCGCCGTGGCGAAAGCGGCCACCGAGGACGGCGTGACCGGGTAGCTGTTTTCGCGTTGATGCCGTCCGCGGGGACGATTCACCGCTGGTCGCGGGCGCATTCCCGGAGCGCGACCAGCTGGGCAATCAGGCGGGGAGGGTATTTCCCACAATCCTCGGGGTAGCCTAAGCACCGGCGGGAAGATCGGCGGCTGGCGCCGGAACCGCCGGCATGCGGGCGAGAGGATGGCATGGTGGCCGAGCATGTCCTCCGTGCCGGTCCGCACCCCCTCGGTGGGCCGGCCGGTGAGTTAGACGTGCCCGCGGTGGGTTCCTTCACCGGCGAACCCCCGCGGGTGGAGGACGTGCTCGACGTCCCGGACGATGGCAGCCAGCCGTTCCTGCTCGACGACGCGGAGGAGTTGGCCCAGCTCGGCGTCTGGAGCGTCGACCTCGTCGCCCGCAAGGCGTACTTCTCCGACGGCATGCGCAAGCTCTGCGGGCTCACCGCCGGGAGCACGGTCACCGTCGCGCTCGGGCTCGTCCACCCCGAGGACCGCCCGGTGCTCGACATCTTCCGCGCCCGGCTGTTCTCCCCCACCGAGGGCGTGCCGGCCGAGGTCGAGGTGCGCGACGCCGTGGGCGAGCGCACCTTCCAGATCCGGGCCCGCTCGGACTGCGACGCCACCGGCGCGGTCGTCCGCATCCACGGCACGGTCCAGGACGTCACCAGCTCCCGCGAGTTCGAGCGGCGCGCCATCCACGACCGGCGCCTGTTCGTCGACGCCCAGCAGGTAGCCCGCCTCGGCACCTGGGAGTGGAACACCGAGACCGGCGAGTGCGTGTGGTCGACGATGCTCTACGAGCTGTTCGGCGTGGAGCCGGGCACCCCGATCACCTACACCGACTACCTGAGCTTCGTGCACCCGGAGGACCGGGCCTGGGTGGACATGCGCTGGCGCGAGCTCGCGACCGGCGGCCGGCCGATCGAGGCCGAACACCGGGTGCTGCTACCCGACGGGAACTGCCGGGTGTTCCGCTGCCGCGGGGTGGTCCACGACGCGTCGCGCGGGGCGAAGATCCTGATCGGCACCTGCCAGGACGTCACCGAGCAGCGTTCGACCGAGACCAGGATGATGCGCTCCAGCCAGCGGTTCCTCGACCTGGTGGCGATCGCCCCGGTCGGGATCGGGCTGTTCGACGAGACCGAGCACCTGGTCGACGCGAACGAGGCGCTGTGCCGGCTGCTCGAGCTGGACATGGACCGGCTGCGCGGCAGGTGCGCGGTGGAGCTCGCGCACCCCAGCGACCGGGCCACCTCGCTGCTGGCCGCCCCCGACGGCCACCGGCGCGGTGACCTGCGCGGTGACCTGCGTGCCGGCCAGCGGGTGCTGGTGACCGCCTCCGGCAAGGCCGTGTACTGCGAGCTGAGCGTCACCACGTCGGTCGGCGACGACGGTCAGCGGTACTGGCTGGTCGTGTTCTCCGACGTCACCGACCGCCGGCGGGCCGCGGAGCGGCTGCGCTACCAGGCCACCCACGACGAGCTGACCGGGCTGCCCGGGCGTTCGGCGATCAACGAGCTGCTCGGACAGCTTCTCGGCGGACCCGAGGCCGACAGCGTCGCCGTGCTGTTCTGTGACGTCGACAACTTCAAGCGGGTCAACGACTCGCTCGGCCACGACGTGGGCGACGAGCTGATCATCGCGCTGGCCAGGCGGCTCGAGCGGGGGCTGCCGCCCTCCTGCACGCCGGGCCGCATGTCCGGCGACGAGTACGTGGTCATCTGCTCCGACGTCGGCGAGGTCGGCGGGGTGGAGGCGCTGGCCAACCGGGTGGCGCGGCTGCTGCGCACGGCGGTGCCGGTCCGCGGGCAGCTGCTGCGGGTGTCCGCCGCGATCGGCGCGGCGGTGCCGAGCGGGCCCGACACGACCGCCGCCGACCTGCTGCGCTTCGCCGACGCGGCGATGTTCAACGCCAAGCGGCAGGGCACCGGCCGGGTGTCGCTGGCCAACGCGGAGCTGATTCACACCGCCAACAGCCAGATGCTGCTCGAGGGCCAGCTGCGGGACGCGATCGCCAACGACGGCCTGGTGCTGCACTACCAGCCGGTGGTCGGGCCGGACGGCACGATCCTGTCCGCCGAGGCCCTGGTGCGCTGGCCGCACCCGGAGCGCGGGCTGCTCGGACCGGGTGAGTTCCTGCCGGTCGCCCAGCAGGGCGACCTGCTGCGCGAGCTGGACCGGTGGGTGCTCCGGGCGGCGCTGTGCGAGGCGTCGTCGTGGCCGCTGCTGACCGGTGGTGTGCTCGGTGCCGGCCCGGGGGTCGGGGTCAACCTGGCCGGCCTGGTCCCGGGCGACCCGGAGTTCGTCGAGATCGTCACCGCTGCCGTCGCCGAGTCCGACATCGGCTGGGACCGGGTGGTGCTGGAGCTGGTGGAGACCAGCCTGATCGACCTGCCGTCGCGCTCGCGGGCGGCGATGGAGGAGCTGACCGACCGGGGCGTCCGGTTCGCCGTGGACGACTTCGGCACCGGGTACTCCTCGCTGGCCAGGCTCAAGGAGCTGCCGGCGCAGATCATCAAGATCGACCGCGCGTTCGTGTCCGGAGTGGCCACCGAGGCGGCGGACTTCGCGGTCGTGCGCGCGCTGGTCGACATGGCCAGGGCGATGGGCCGGACCTGTGTCGCCGAAGGGGTCGAGGTCGAGTCGCAGTTCCACGTGCTGCGCAGCTTCGGCGTGGGGGCCTACCAGGGTTGGCTGCTGTCCCGCCCGCTGCCGGCCGAGCAGTTCCGGGAGCTGTTGCGCAACGGCCCGCTGGAGGTCCCGCTCGGGTCCGCTTAGTCTCGACTTGGCAACCGGTTGCGCCGTTCGGACCAGTACGGTGAGATGAATGGGCGGCTCCAGATGGTGAGACGCCCTGCCCCTGTCGGTCTCACGCACTAGGGTCGGGCGGACCCACGGCCGGCAGGTGGCCGTCTCGACCGGAGGAGCCTCGAGAGTGATCGAGTTCCGGGACGTGACCAAGCAGTACCCGGATGGCACCGTCGCCGTCGACGGTCTCGACCTCACGGTGGAGGACGGGAAGATCACGGTGTTCGTCGGGCCGTCCGGCTGCGGCAAGACGACCTCACTGCGCATGATCAATCGGATGATCGACCCCACCGGCGGCTCGATCCTGTTGGACGGCAAGGACATCCGCGAGTCCGACCCTCCGCTGCTGCGCCGTGGCATCGGCTACGTCATCCAGCACGCCGGCCTCTTCCCACACCGGACCGTCCTGGACAACGTCGCGACGGTGCCGCTGCTGACCGGCGCCGGCAAGCGTGCGGCGCGGGCACGGGCCGCCGAGCTGCTCGAGCTGGTCGGGCTTCCCCAGGAGGTGGCCCGGCGCTACCCGCCGCAGCTGTCCGGTGGCCAGCAGCAGCGGGTGGGGGTGGCCCGCGCGCTCGCCGCCGACCCGCCCGTGCTGCTGATGGACGAGCCGTTCAGCGCGGTCGACCCGGTGGTCCGCGACGACCTCCAGCAGCAGTTGCTGCGCCTGCAGTCCGAACTGGACAAGACGATCGTGTTCGTCACCCACGACATCGACGAGGCCATCAAGATCGGCGACAGGGTGGCCGTGTTCCGCGTCGGCGGTCGGCTCGCCCAGTACGACACGCCGTCCGCGCTGCTCGCCAAGCCCGCCGACGACTTCGTGTCCTCGTTCGTCGGCCGGGACCGGGGATACCGCGCGCTCGGCTTCCTCACCGCGACCGGCGTCCCGGTCGCTCCGGTCGCGACAGTCCCGGCCGGCGGGGAGGTGGCGCGGGCTCGGGAGGCGCTGGTCGACGGCTGGGCGGTCGTCGTGGACGAGGAGCGCCGGCCGCTGGGTTGGGTCTCGGCGGAGACGTTGTCCCAGATGGACGGGTCGGTCGACGCCGAGCAGCTGGTGTCCGGCGGTTCGCTGTTCGAAGTGGACTCCACGGCGGGGACGGCGGGATCGCTGCGCAACGCGCTCGACGCCGCGCTCAGCTCACCGGCGGCGGTCGGCATCGCCGTCGACGGGCGGGGTGCGGTGGTCGGCGGGGTCACCGCGCAGACCGTGCTCGCCGCCCTCGCGGACGCCCGTCGGTCCGGGGAGGTGCCCGGGTGAACATCGACTGGCCCTGGCCGTGGCTGGAGCGCAACCTCGACGACATCGCCGAGGCCACCGGTGAGCACCTGTTCCTGGCGCTGCTGCCGGTGCTCGTGGGGCTGGCAGTCTCGGTGCCGCTCGGCTGGGCGGCGAGCCGGTGGCGGGTCGCCCGCGGGATCCTGGTGCCGTTGGCCGGCGTGCTGTACACGATCCCGTCGCTGGCGCTGATCACGCTGGTGCCGCTGGCCCTGGGCACCCGGATCATCGACCCGCTCAACGTGCAGGTCCCGCTCGCCATCTACACGATCGCGCTGCTGGTCCGCTCCGTGTCCGACGCGCTCGCGGCGGTTCCGAGGGAGGTCACCGCGGCCGCGACGGCGCTCGGCTACCGGCCGGTGCACCAGTTCCTCACCGTCGAGCTGCCGCTGGCCGTGCCGGTGATCGTGGCCGGGCTGCGGGTCGCCGTGGTGTCCGCGATGAGCCTCACCGCGGTCGGCGCGCTGGTCGGCATCGGCGGGCTCGGCCAGCTCATCACCGAGGGCTTCCTGCGCAACAACGGTGTCGAGCTCGTCGTGGCGATCGCCCTGATCGTCGTGCTGGCGTTGGTCATCGACGCGTTGCTGCTGCTCGTCGGGCGGGCCGTCACACCGTGGGTGCGGGCGCAGCGGGGAACGGGGGCCTCGGCATGAACGCGGCGTTCGCGTGGCTGTTCGACCCCGAGCACTGGAGCGGCCCGACCGGGATTCCGGCCAGGATCCTCGAGCACCTCGGGTACACCTCCCTGTCCGTGTTGTTCGCGGCGGCGATCGCGGTGCCGCTCGGCGCGGTCATCGGGCACACCGGGCGGGGGACCTTCCTCGTCGCCGGGCTGTCCAACGGGCTGCGGGCACTGCCGGAGCTCGGCCTGCTGACGCTGCTGGTGCTGCTCACCTACGTCGGCCTGCTGCCGGTGGTGATCTCGCTGGTGATCCTCGCCGTGCCGCCGATCCTCGCCGGCACGTACTCGGGGATCCGCAACGTGGACCGGGCGGTCGTCGACGCCGCCCACGGGATGGGGATGCGCTCGTCGACAGTGCTGCTGCGAGTGGAGCTGCCCAACGCGCTCCCGCTGGTCCTCGGCGGCATCCGCGCGGCGACGCTGCAGGTGATCGCGACGGCGACGATCGCGGCCTACGTGTCGCTCGGCGGGCTGGGCCGGTTCGTGATCGACGGCAACAACGCGGGGCCTGGCTCGCCCGACGGCTACCCGCAGATGGCCGCCGGAGCGATCGTCGTGGCGGTGCTCGCGCTGGTCGTCGAGGGCGCGCTCGCGCTGGTGGAACGGGCCGTGGTCTCGCCGGGAGTGCGGGACGCGGCGAGGGCGGGGCGGTCCGCGCGGATGCGACGGCGCCCAACTGGTGATGTGGTAGAGAACCCGATCTGAGGAGACGTAGGACGATGAAGCGCGTACTCGCCGGTGTGGCGACGGCCGTGGCGGCGTTGACGCTGGCGGCGTGTGGGAGCTCGGACCCGCTTGCCGAGGACTCCGGTGACGGGGGCGGCGGCGGTGGCTCGGCCGAGAGCATCGCGATCGGCTCGGCCGACTTCCCGGAGAGTCAGCTGCTCGCCGAGATCTACGCCCAGGCGCTGGAGGGCAAGGACGTCCAGGTGAGCCGGGAGTTCAACCTGGGCAGCCGGGAGAAGTACTTCGACGGCCTCAAGGACGGGTCGATCGACCTGATCCCGGAGTACACCGGTGTGCTGCTGCAGTTCCTGAACAAGGAGGCGCCGGAGGTCGAGTCCGAGGAGGTCTACGAGGCACTGCAGGGCGTGCTGCCGGACAACCTCACCGTGCTGGACAAGGCGGACGCGGAGGACAAGGACGCGGTCGTGGTCACCCAGGAGACCGCGCAGCGGTGGAACCTGAAGTCCATCGAGGACCTGGTGCCGCACTGCGGCGAGGCCATCTTCGGCGGACCGACGGAGATCCAGCAGCGCCCGGACGGGCTCCCGGGTCTCAAGGAGACCTACGGCTGCACGTTCAAGTCGTTCAAGGCCCTCCAGCCGGGTGCCATCACCACCAAGGCGCTGCTGGACGGGACCGTGCAGGCCGCGGACATCTTCACCACCGACGCCGCGATCGAGGCCAACGACCTGGTCGTGCTCGAGGACCCGAAGAACAACTTCGCCGCGCAGAACGTCGTCCCGCTGGTCGCCAAGGACAAGGCGAGCGACACGGTCAAGGAGACGCTGAACGCGATCTCGGCGAAGCTCGACACCGAGGCGCTGCTCGACCTCAACGCCCGGCTGAACGCACCGGACAAGCCGGACTACGCCGACGTGGCCGAGGAGTGGCTGGCCGAGATCGGCGTCTGACCTCAGCGATCGGCGGCGGTCCCACCCGTGCGGGCGGGACCGCCGCCGATCCGCGTACTGAGCTCGTCGGCCGCCCGCAACGTCTCGCCGGCGAGCTCGGGCCAGGTCTCGCCGCACTCCGGCTCGCAGTCGTGCCGGAACGTGGTGCTGATCGCCGCGACCGGGTGACCCCGGTGGTCCACCACCGGTGCCGCCACCGACGCGAACCCCGGCGTCACGTACCCGTCCTCCACCGCCCACCCCCGCCGCCGGTCCGCGGCTATCAGGCGGCGCAGCCCTGGCAGGTGGGCCGGCCCGCGCTCGGTCCGGGTCACGAAGCTCTCCCTGCTCGGGAACAACGCGCGCACCTGCGCCGCGGGCAGCAGCCCGAGCACCGCCCGGCCGGAGGCCGGCAGCTGCGCCGGCAACCGGACCCCGACCTCCGTCACCACCGTCGGATGCGGGTGCGGCGGCTGCTCACGCAGCAGGTACAGCGTCTCGCGACCGTGCAGGACGCCCAGGTGGGCGGTGTGCCCCGTCCTGGTGATCAGCGCACGCAGCACCGGCCGGGCGAGCCGCTCGAGGGGATCGTGCCGCAGGTAGGCCGAGCCGAGCTCGAACGACGCCAGCCCGAGCGCGTAGCGCCGCTCCTCGGGCAGGTGGGTGACGAACCCGGCGGCGGTCAGCTCGGCCAGCAGGTGGTAGGTGGTGGAGCGGGGCAGCCCCAGCTCGCGGGCCACCGCGGCGGCGGTGACCGGGCCGGCCCGGGTGGCGAGCAACCGGAGCACGGCGAGCCCCCGGCGCAGCGCCGGCACGTCCGAACTGGCTCCCACCGGTCCAGTCTGGGATATCAGACGCAGTTCGCTCCTGCCGGGTCGTGCGACCGGGCCCCGCGGGTTGGGATGGGGGCATGGTTGAGGTGGTTGTGGACGGCGGGCCGCTGACCCGGGACGAGGTCGTCGCCGTCGCCAGAGGCGGCGCGGCGGTCCGGCTCGGCGACGCCGCGGTGGACGCGGTGGCCAAGAGCCGGGCGCATGTGGACCGGCTGGCCGACGCTCAGGCTCCGACCTACGGCGTCTCGACCGGGTTCGGCGCGCTCGCCACCCGCCACATCCCCACCGACCGCCGGGCGGCGCTGCAGCGCTCGCTGGTGCGCTCGCACGCGGCCGGCGCGGGGCGGCCGGTGGAGCGGGAGGTCGTCCGGGCGTTGATGCTGCTGCGCCTGCGCACCCTGGCCACCGGGCACACCGGCGTCCGCCCGGCGACCGTGCGTGCCCTGGTCGACCTGCTCAACGCCGACATCCTCCCGGTCGTCCCCGAGTACGGCTCGCTCGGCTGCTCGGGCGACCTCGCCCCGCTGTCGGCGGTGGCGCTCGCCCTGACCGGCGAGGGCGAGGTGGTCGTCGGGGGAACGCGCACCAGTGCCGCGCGGGCCCTGGCCGAGCGCGGGATCGGCCCGGTCACCCTCGCCGAGAAGGAGGGGCTCGCGCTGATCAACGGGACCGACGGCATGCTCGGCATGCTGGTCCTCGCGCTGGCCGACCTGGACCGGCTGCTCGACGTCGCCGACCTGACGGCCGCGATGAGCGTGGAGGCGCTGCTCGGCACCGACCGGGTGTTCGGCGACGAGCTGCAACGGCTGCGGCCCCACCCGGGGCAGGCGGTGAGCGCCCGGCGGATCAGGGACCTGCTCGCCGGCTCGGCGATCGTCGCGAGCCACCGCGGGCCGGACTGCCACCGGGTCCAGGACGCCTACTCCCTGCGCTGCGCCCCGCAGGTGCACGGTGCGGCACGGGACACCGCCGCCCACGCGGCGACCGTGGCCGACCGCGAGCTCGCCGCGGCGATCGACAACCCCGTGGTGCTGGCCGACGGCAGGGTGGAGTCCAACGGGAACTTCCACGGCGCGCCGCTCGCCTACGTGCTCGACTTCCTCGCCATCCCGGTCGCCGACGTGGCCAGCATGGCCGAGCGGCGCACCGACCGGATGCTGGACGCCACCCGCAGCCACGGCCTGCCGCCGTTCCTCGCCGAGGACCCCGGCGTCGACTCCGGCCACATGATCGCCCAGTACACCCAGGCCGGGATCGTCTCCGAGCTCAAGCGCCTCGCCGCGCCGGCCAGCGTCGACTCGATCCCGAGCTCGGCCATGCAGGAGGACCACGTCTCGATGGGCTGGTCCGCCGCCCGCAAGCTCCGCACCGCGGTCGACGGACTGACCACCGTGCTCGCCGTGGAGCTGCTCACCGCGGCGAGGGCGCTGGACCTGCGGGCACCGCTCACCCCCGCCCCGGCCACCGCCCGCGTCGTCGCGTTGCTGCGCGAGCGGGTGCCGGGACCGGGACCCGACCGCCACCTCGCTCCCGAGATCCAGGCAGCCGAAGATCTCATCCGAGAAGGAGACCTGCCGTGAGACACCTTCCGACCTCCAGAGCCGTGACCTCAGGGGACCGTGACGCAACTCCGCCACAAGTACGCACCCAAGCCGAAGGCTTTCTACCCAAGCCCACCAACAGGGAGAAACTCGGGGAGGCGGAACTGCCATGACCCAGCCAGGGCCACGTCCCGTCCGTGCCGCCCGCGGCTCCCGGCGCAGCGCCGGGAGCTGGCAGACCGAGGCGGCGCTGCGGATGTTCCACAACAACCTCGACCCGGAGGTGGCCGAGCGGCCGGACGACCTCGTCGTCTACGGCGGCACCGGCCGCGCCGCCCGGGACTGGGCCAGCTTCGAGGCGATCACCCGGGAGCTGACCGAGCTGAGCGACGAGGAAACGCTGCTCGTGCAGTCCGGGCGGCCGGTCGGGGTGATGCGGACCCACGAGTGGGCACCGCGGGTGCTGATCGCGAACTCCAACCTGGTCGGCGAGTGGGCCACCTGGCCGGAGTTCCGCCGCCTCGAGTCGCTGGGGCTGACGATGTACGGCCAGATGACCGCCGGCTCGTGGATCTACATCGGCACCCAGGGCATCCTTCAGGGCACCTACGAGACCTTCGCCGCCGTCGCCCGCAAGCGGTTCGGCGGGAGCCTGCGGGGAACGCTCACGCTCACCGCCGGGCTCGGCGGCATGGGTGGCGCGCAACCGCTTGCGGTCACGATGAACGACGGCGTCGCGCTCTGCGTCGAGGTCGACCCCGCCCGGGCGCGGCGTCGGGTCGAGACCCGGTACCTGGACGAGGTGGCCGAGGACCTCGACGACGCCGTGCGGCGGGTGGAGGCCGCCCGGCGCGAGCGGCGGCCGCTGTCGGTCGCGGTGATCGGCAACGCGGCCGAGGTCGTGCCCGAGCTGCTGCGTCGCGGGGTGGAGGTCGACGTAGTCACCGACCAGACCTCCGCCCACGACCCGCTGGCCTACCTGCCAAGGGGGGTGGCGCTGGAGGACTGGTCGGACTACGCGGCGAAGAAGCCGGACGAGTTCACCGACCGGTCGCGGGACTCGATGGCCGAGCACGTGGACGCGATGGTGGGCTTCCTCGACGCCGGTGCCGAGGTGTTCGACTACGGCAACTCCATCCGCGGCGAGGCCAAGGCCGGTGGCTGCGAGCGGGCGTTCGACTTCCCCGGCTTCGTGCCGGCCTACATCAGGCCGATGTTCTGCGAGGGTCGCGGGCCGTTCCGCTGGGCCGCGCTCTCCGGCGACCCCGCGGACATCGCGGCCACCGACCGGGCGATCCTTGACCTGTTCCCCGAGAACGAGTCGCTGGCGCGCTGGATCCGGCTGGCCGGCGAGCGGGTCGCCTACCAGGGGCTCCCGGCACGCATCTGCTGGCTCGGCTACGGCGAACGGCACCTCGCCGGGTTGCGGTTCAACCAGATGGTGGCCGACGGTGAGCTGTCCGCGCCGGTGGTGATCGGCCGCGACCACCTCGACTGCGGCTCGGTCGCCTCGCCGTACCGGGAGACCGAGGCGATGGCCGACGGTTCCGACGCGATCGCGGACTGGCCGCTGCTCAACGCGATGGTCAACACGGCCTCCGGGGCGAGCTGGGTGTCCATCCACCACGGCGGCGGTGTCGGGATGGGACGGTCCATCCACGCCGGCCAGGTCACCGTGGCCGACGGAACCCCGCTGGCCGCCCAGAAGATCGAGCGGGTGCTCACCAACGATCCCGGGATGGGCGTCATCCGGCACGTCGACGCGGGCTACCAGCGGGCCGAGGAGGTGGCCGCGGAGCGCGGTGTCCGGGTGCCGATGCGCCATGGCTGAGGCCACCGCCCTGCTGGCGGACATCGCGGGGGTGGGCGCGGACGGGCGCCGCGGCGGGTACTCCCGGCACGGCTTCGACCCCGCCGAGCTGGAGCTGCGTGAGTGGTTCACCGCGGCGGCCCGGCGATGCGGCCTGGCGGTGGAGACCGACCGGAACGGCAACCTGTGGGCCTGGTGGGGCCGACCCGGCCCGGACGCCGTGGTCACCGGAAGCCACCTCGACTCGGTGCCCGGCGGTGGCGCCTTCGACGGTCCGCTGGGCGTGGTCAGTGCCCTTGCCGCGGTGGACTCGTTGCGTGCCGACGGGTTCGCGCCGGTGCGACCGCTCGCCGTGGTGGTGTTCGCCGAGGAGGAGGGCGGCCGGTTCGGCGTGCCGTGCCTCGGCTCCCGACTGCTCGCCGGCACCATCGACCCCGACGCCGCCCGCCGGCTCACCGACCAGGCGGGCACGACGCTGGCCGAGGCGGTGGCCGGAGCCGGGCTCGACCCCGCCCGCCTCGGCCGCGACGACGAGGCGCTCGGCAGGATCGGCCGCTTCGTGGAGCTGCACGTCGAACAGGGCCGTGGGCTCGCCGACCTCGACGCCCCGGTGGCCGTGGCGAGCTCGATCCTCGCCCACGGCCGGTGGCGGTTCCGGTTCGGCGGCGAGGGCAACCACGCCGGCGCCACTCCCATCGACGACCGGCGCGACCCGATGCTGCCGGCGGCCCAGCTGGTCCTCGCCGCTCGTCGGGCAGCGGCCGGGGTGCCCGGCGCCAGGGCGACGGTCGGCCGGGTGCTGCCCAACCCCGGCGGCACCAACGTCATAGCGTCCACTGTGGACGTGTGGTTGGACGCGCGGGCGGCGGACACCGCCCGTACCCGCGCGGTCGTCGAGGAGATCGCGGTGGCCGCCCGTGCGGCGGCGGCCGAGGAGGGCTGCGAGGTCGCGGTCACCGAGGAGTCCTACGGGGACACCGTGTTCTTCGACGCGTCCCTGCGCGACCGGCTCGTCCGCGGACTGGGCGGGGTTCCGGTGCTCGCCACCGGCGCCGGCCACGACGCGGGCATCCTCGCCGCCCGAGTGCCGACGGCGATGCTGTTCGTGCGCAACCCGACGGGGGTGAGCCACGCCCCGGCGGAGCACGCCGAACCCGCCGACTGCGCGGCCGGGGTGGCGGCACTGGCCGCGGTGCTGGGGGAGCTGGCCGGGTGAACAGGTACTGGTGTGAGCACGCGTGGCTCGACGGCCGGGTGGCGCACGGCGTCGTCGTGGAGACAGCCGGCAGCGAGATCGCCGCGGTGTCCACATCGGACCGGGTGCCGGCGGGAGCGGTGGCGCTGCGGGGTGTGGTGTTCCCGGGGTTCGCCAACGCGCACTCGCACGCGTTCCACCGCGCCCTGCGTGGGCGCACCCACGCGGCGACGGCGGAGGGGAGCTTCTGGACCTGGCGCCGCGACATGTACGCGCTTGCCACCCGGCTCGACCCGGACAGCTACCTGCGGCTGGCCACCGCCGTCTACGCGGAGCTGGCGCTGTCCGGGACCACGGTGGTCGGTGAGTTCCACTACCTGCACCACCCGCCCGGCGGCGGCCGCTACGCCGAACCCAACGCGATGGGCGAGGCCCTGGCCGAGGCGGCCCGGCTGGCCGGTATTCGGCTGACCCTGCTCGACACGTGCTACCTGACCGGCGGGATCGGTCGGCCGCTCGCACCCGAACAGTCCCGCTTCAGCGACGGCTCTGCGCAGGCCTGGGCGGAGCGGGCCCGCCCCGGCGAGGACCGGGGTGAGGTCAGGGTCGGCGCGGCTGTCCACTCGGTGCGTGCCGTGCCGCCGGACGAGCTGGCGGTGGTCGCCACCGCGGCCGCCGGCCGCCCGCTGCACGTCCACGTCTCCGAGCAGCCGGCGGAGAACGAGGACTGCGTCGCCGCCTACGGCCGGACGCCGGTGGAGTTGCTCGCCGAACACGGCGTGCTCGGTCCCGAGACGACGGCCGTCCACGCCACCCACCTGACCACGGCCGACGTCGGGTGGCTCGGCGAAACCGGGACCGGGGTGTGCCTGTGCCCGACCACCGAGGCGGACCTCGCCGACGGCCTGGGGCCGGCTGGCGAGCTGGCCGAGGCCGGGGTCCCGCTGTCGCTGGGCAGCGACCAGCACGCGGTGGTGGACCCCTTCGTGGAGGCCAGGTCGCTGGAACACGGCGAGCGGCTGCGCACCGGCCGGCGTGGCCGGTTCGACCCGGCCGACCTGGTCACCGCGCTCACCGCAGCCGGCAACACCGCCCTGGGCTGGCCGACGGGCGGACGCCTCGCCGCCGGCGCCCCGGCCGACCTGGTGGCGGTCCGCCTGGACAGCACGCGAACCGCCGGCTGCCGGCCCGACCAGGTCCTGTTCGCCGCCACCGCCGCCGACGTGCACACGGTCGTGGCCGGCGGCCGCCTGGTGGCCCGGGACGGCCACCACGAGCACCTCGGCGCCGCCGGCGCCCTACTGACCGCGGCGATCGACCCCCTCTGGTGACACGCCCTTGCCCACCTCCACACCGCGCCCAAGGGGAACGTGATGCGACCCAGCCACCAGTACGCGCCGGAAGGTGAACTGTCCCGGCGCGAGGCGACCAACAGCAGACACTCCGGGGAGGCGGGCGTGGCCGCCACTGTGATCACCGGGATCGGTGAGCTGACCACGAACGACGGGCCGGCTCTGGCCGACGCCGCGCTCGTGCTCGACGGGGACCGGGTCGCGTGGGTGGGGACCGCGTCCGCCGCCCCGCCGGCGGACCTCCGGGTCGACGTCGAGGGACGGGCGGTGCTGCCGGGGTGGGTGGACAGCCACACCCACCTGGTGTTCGCCGGGGACCGGACCGCCGAGTTCGCCGCTCGGATGGCGGGGGCGCCATACACGGCGGGCGGGATCGCGGTCACCGTCGAGGCGACCAGGGCCGCCTCGGACGGCCAGCTGGCCGAGGTGCTGGGCCGGCACGTGCGCGAGGCCGTGGCGCAGGGCACCACCTGCCTGGAGACCAAGACCGGATACGGGCTCACCGTCGCCGACGAGGTGCGGTCGGCGCGGATCGCCGCCGGGGTCGTGGACGAGGTGACCTTCCTCGGGGCGCACCTGGTGCCGGCCGGCACCACCGCCGAGGACTACGTGGAGCTGGTCCGCGGGGAGATGCTCGAGGGCGTCGCGCCGTACGTTCGGTGGGCCGACGTGTTCTGCGAGACCGGCGCGTTCGACGAGGACGCCTCGCGGGCGGTGCTCACCGCGGCGGCTGCGCGGGGGCTGGGGCTGCGCGTGCACGGCAACCAGCTCGGGCCCGGCCCGGGGGTCCGGCTCGCGGTCGAGCTCGGGGCGGCCAGCGTCGACCACTGCACCCACCTGACCGCCGCCGACGTGGACGCCCTGGCCGGGTCGGACACGGTCGCGACGCTGCTGCCGGCCTGCGACCTGTCCACCCGCCAGCCCCTGCCCGAGGCCAGACGGCTCCTGGACGCCGGCGCGACGGTCGCGCTTGCCTCCAACTGCAACCCCGGCTCGTCCTACACCTCGTCGATGGCGTTCTGCGTGGCCACGGCAGTGCTACAGCTGCGGATGTCGGTCGAGGAGGCCGTGCGTGCGGCGACCTGGGGCGGCGCTAGGGCGCTGCGCCGCGAGCACGAGGTCGGCGTCCTGCGGGTCGGCGCGCGGGCGGACGTGCACGTGCTCGACGCCCCGTCGGTGACGCACCTGGCCTACCGGCCCGGGGTGCCGTTGACCCACGCCGTGTGGCGGCGCGGCGAGCGGGTGCGCTGAACTACAGGACCCAGATCCCCACCACGCCGACGAGCACCACCACGAGGATGAGGATCGCGGTGACCACCGGCCACCTCGGGCGGGTGTGGGTGGGCTCCTCACCCGGCTCCAGGCCGGGCGGCGCGGGGAAGGGGTCGGTCCCGAACAGCACCGGGTCCGGCGTGGTTCCACGCGGTGGTGAGTTCTCGGTCATATCCCCATGAAACCACCGATCGCAGGGGAACGCCCACGTCATCGCCGCGAGCTGGAGCAGCTCCGGGCGTAGGTTGGCCTCATGGAGTACACCCATCTCGGCCGCAGCGGCCTGTCCGTGTCGCGGCTGGTGCTCGGCACCATGAACTTCGGTCCGGAGACGTCCGAAGAGGACAGTCACGCGATCATGGATCGAGCGCACGAACACGGTCTCAACTTCTTCGACACGGCCAACGTCTACGGCTGGCGCAAGGGCGAGGGCGTCACCGAGAACATCATCGGCCGCTGGTTCGCCAAGGGCGGCGGGCGCCGCGAACGCACCGTGCTGGCCACCAAGCTCTACGGCTCGATGGGTGACTGGGCCAACGAGACCTTCCTGTCGGCGCTGAACATCCGCCGGGCCGCCGACGCCTCGCTGCGCCGGCTGCAGACCGACCACATCGACCTGTACCAGATGCACCACGTCGACCGGAACACGCCGTGGGAGGAGATCTGGGAGGCCTTCTCGGTGCTGCGCCAGCAGGGCAAGGTCCTCTACTTCGGCTCGTCCAACTTCGCCGGGTGGCACCTCGCCCAGGCCCAGGAGGCGGCCCGCGAACGGCACTTCCTCGGCCTGGTCAGCGAGCAGTCGATCTACAACCTGCTCACCCGCTGGGTGGAGCTGGAGGTGCTGCCGGCCGCGCGGCACTACGGAATCGGCGTGATCCCCTGGTCGCCGCTGCACGGCGGGCTGCTCGCCGGCGTGCTCCGCAAGCAGCGGGAGGGCGGCGCGTCCCGCGGCACCTCCGGGCGTGCCGCCGAAGGGCTCGAGAAGCACCGCGCCTCGATCGAGGCCTACGAGACGCTGGCCAAGGACCTCGGCGTCGACCCGGCCGACCTCGGGGTGGCCTGGCTGCTGCACCAGGAGGGCGTGACGGCACCGATCATCGGCCCACGCACCCGCGAGCAGCTCGACGGGTCGCTGCGCGCTCTGGACATCACCCTCGAGCAGGACACGCTGGCCACGTTGGACGAGCTGTTCCCCGCACCCGGCCCGAACGGCGCCAAGCCGGCCCCGGAGGCCTACGCCTGGTGAGAACGAGCCGGGGCCGCCGGGTCGCCGCCGGCCCCGGCCCGGTCAGTCCTCGTCGCCGTCGTCGCGCGCCAGATAGGTGGCCAGGCGCTCGACGGCGGTCTCGAACTCCGGGTTGGCGTCGACGAAGTCACGCATCTTGGCGGCCAGCCAGGACAGCGTGACCTCCTCGTCGCCCCTGCGGTCGGCCAGTTCCTCCAGGCCGCGGTCGGTGAAGTACATCGCTCAGCTGAACGCCTTCTCGATGATCTCGCGCTGCTCGACCTCGTGCACCTTGCCGGACCCGGCCGAGGGCGCCGACATGACGCGCCGCGAGACCCGCTGGAGCTTGGGCAGCTCGGGGAACAGCTCCGGCAGGTGCAGCCCGTAGAACGGCCAGGCACCCTGGTTCGCCGGCTCCTCCTGCACCCAGCGCAGCTCGGACACGTTCGGATAGCGCTCGAAGATCGAGCCCAGCCGACGCATCGGCACCGGGTAGAGCTGCTCGACGCGCACCAGCGCCACGTCGGTCAACCCGCGCTTGTTCCGCTCGGCCGCCAGCTCGTAGTAGAGCTTGCCGTAGGCCAGCAGCAGCTTGCGCACGGCCGACGGGTCGGACACCGCCGGGTCGTCGATCACCGAGTTGAACCGCGAGCCCTCGGTGAAGTCCTCGACGGCACTGGTCGCCGCCTTGTTGCGCAGCATGGACTTCGGCGTGAACACCACCAGCGGACGCGCCACGCCGTCGAGGGCGTGCCGGCGCAGCAGGTGGAAGTAGTTCGCCGGGGTGGAGGGCACGGCGACGGTCATCGACCCCTCGGCGCACAGCTGCAGCCACCGCTCGATACGACCCGAGGTGTGGTCCGGGCCCTGGCCCTCGTGGCCGTGCGGCAGCAGCATCACCACGTCCGAGCGCTGGCCCCACTTGGCCTCGCTGGAGGAGATGTACTCGTCGATCACCGACTGGGCGCCGTTGACGAAATCGCCGAACTGGGCCTCCCACAGTACGAGCGCGTCCGGGTTGGCCACCGAGTAGCCGTACTCGAAGCCGAGCGCCGCGTACTCCGACAGGGCCGAGTCGTACACCATGAACTTGCCCTGGTCACTCGACAGGTTCTGCAACGGCGTGTACTCCCGGCCGGTCTTCCGGTCGATCAGCACCGCGTGCCGCTGGGTGAACGTGCCGCGGCGGGAGTCCTGGCCGGCCAGGCGGACCAGGTGGCCCTCCAGGTTCAGCGAGCCGAACGCGAGCAGCTCGGCGAACGCCCAGTCGATGTCGCCCTCGCGGGCCATCTTCGCGCGCCGCTCGAGCACCGGCTTCACCCGCGGGTGCGGCACGAAGCCCTCCGGCAGCTTCACGTGCGCGTCCGCGATCCGCTCCAGGACGTCCTTGCTGATCCCGGTGGGGAGCTTGGCCGGCACCTGCTGCTCGGACTCCACCGAGGGGCTCGGTGCCACCGGGTGCTTCTCCAGCTCGCGCACCTCGTTGAACACGTGCTCGAGCTGGCTGGAGAAGTCGCGCAGCGCCTTCTCCGCCTCGTCGACGGAGATGTCGCCGCGGCCGATCAGAGCCTCGGTGTAGGTCTTCCGGACACTGCGCTTGGCGTCGATGATGTCGTACATCGCCGGCTGGGTCATCGAGGGGTCGTCGCCCTCGTTGTGCCCGCGCCGCCGGTAGCAGACCATGTCGATCACGACGTCCTTGTTGAACGCCTGGCGGTAGTCCATCGCCAGCTGCGCCACCCAGTAGCAGGCCTCCGGATCGTCGCCGTTCACGTGGAACACCGGCGCCTGGATCATCTTCGCCACGTCGGTGGCGTACTGGGAGGACCGCGAGTGCTCCGGGGCGGTGGTGAAGCCGACCTGGTTGTTGATGATCACGTGCACGGTCCCGCCGGTGCGGTAGCCGCGCAGCAGCGCGAGGTTCAGCGTCTCGGCGACCACGCCCTGGCCAGCGAACGCGGCGTCGCCGTGCAGTGCGACCGGCAGCACGGTGAAGCCGGCGCCGCCCTTGTCGAGCAGGTCCTGCTTGGCCCGGACGATGCCCTCGAGCACCGGGTCCACGGTCTCCAGGTGCGACGGGTTGGCGGTCAGCGTGACCTTGGTCTCGCCGTCGCCGAACATCCGGAAGTACTTGCCCTCCGCGCCGAGGTGGTACTTCACGTCGCCGGAGCCGTGGGCCTGGCCCGGGTCGAGGTTGCCCTCGAACTCCTGGAAGATCTGCGAGATCGGCTTGCCGACGATGTTCGCGAGCACGTTGAGCCGGCCGCGGTGCGGCATGCCGATGACGACCTCGTCGAGCTCGTACTCGGCCGCCTTGTCCAGCACCGTGTCCAACAGCGCGATGACCGACTCGCCGCCCTCGAGCGAGAACCGCTTCTGGCCGACGTACTTGGTCTGCAGGAACGTCTCGAACGCCTCGGCCGCGTTGAGCTTGGACAGGATGTACTTCTGCACCGCCTGCGGAGGCTTCTCGTGCCGGACCTCGACGCGCTGCTGGATCCAGCGGCGCTCGGTGGGGTCGAGGATGTAGGTGTACTCGACGCCGACCGTGCGGCAGTAGGAGTCGCGCAGCACGCCAAGCACGTCGCGCAGCTTCATCCGCTCCTTGCCGGCGAACCCGCCGACCGGGAACTCGCGGTCCAGGTCCCAGAGCGTGAGGCCGTGGGAGAGGATGTCGAGGTCCTCGTGCTTGCGCTGGCGGTAGTTCAGCGGGTCGACGTCGGACATCAGGTGGCCGCGGGTGCGGTAGGTGTCGATGAGGCCGATGACGCGGGTGGTCTTGTCGATCGCGCCCTCGGGGATGTCCTCGACCCAGCGCACCGGCTCGTAGGGCAGCCGCAGCGAGGTGAAGATGTCGTCGTAGAAGTTGTCCTCGCCGAGCAGCAGCTGGTGCACCCGGCGCAGGAACTCGCCCGACTCGGCGCCCTGGATGATCCGGTGGTCGTAGGTCGACGTCAGGGTGATGATCTTGCTGACGCCGAGGTCGACCAGCGCACGCTCGCTGGTGCCCTGGTACTGGGCGGGGTACTCCATGGCGCCCACACCGATGATCGCGCCCTGCCCCTTGGTGAGCCGGGGCATCGAGTGGTTGGTGCCGATCGTGCCGGGGTTGGTCAGCGAGATCGTGGTGCCGGCGAAGTCGTCCGCGGTCAGAGCGCCGTTGCGGGCCTTGCGGATGATCTCCTCGTAGGCCTGCCAGAAGCGGGTGAACGACATGCGCTCGCACTGCTTGATCGACGCCACGACCAGCGTCCGGCCGCCGTCCTTGGTCGGCAGGTCGATCGCCAGGCCGAGGTTGACGTGCTCGGGGGTGATCACGACCGGCTTGCCGTCGACCTCGCCGTAGTGCCGGTTCATGTTCGGGTAGTCGGTGAGCGCCTTGATCAGGGCGTACCCGATCAGGTGAGTGAAGGAGACCTTGCCGCCCCTGGTACGCCGCAGGTGGTTGTTGATCACGATGCGGTTGTCGAACAGCAGCTTGGCCGGCACGGCCCGCACGCTGGTCGCGGTCGGGATGGCGAGCGAGAGCTCCATGTTCTTGGCGATGGCGGCCGCGGCGCCCCGCAGCGGCTTGCTCTCCTCGCCCTTGGCCTTGTCGTCGCCCTCGCCGCTCGGCTTCGACTCCTGCTTGGCGGGGCCCTTCTGGGATGCCGTGGTCTTCGTGCCGCTCTCCGTGGAGCTCGTGCCCGAAGCCTTCGCCGGGGCCTTCGCTGGAGCCTTCGCTGGAGCCTTCGCGGGTGCGTTCACGGTCTCCTTCTGGGGCGGCGGGTTGCCGTCGGTCCCGCGCTTCGCACCGTCGGCGGTGCCGCTCGACCCCGCCTTGGTCCCGCGGGACGCGGTGGTCGTGGTGGTGGCGCCGCCCGCGGTCCTGGGGGCCTGGCCGTTGACCGCACCCCGGTTCGCGGCGGATGTGTGCTTCGTCACGCTCGTGGTGTCGTCGGTCGTTTTGCCTTGGGCCTTTGTCGCTGGTCGCGGAGTCGGCTTGTAGTCGGCAAAGAAGTCATGCCACGCGTCGTCGACGGAGGAGGGGTCGGCGAGGAACTGCTCGTACATCTCCTCGACGAGCCACTCGTTGGGTCCGAACTGCGACGCAGGGCTGCTGCTGGACACGGCAGGCACTCGCCTCTATCTATCTCGATCTGTTACTGAAACGCTGCATGTTCAGGCTAGTCCTCCGGCCGAGACCTGTGTGGTCGACTCGGGCGGCCGAGGCCCGTCACGCGGAGACCGGTGACGCCCCCCGTTGAACTGTCGCCAGATACTCGCACCCTTGTCGACGGTACCCGCATCGGGTCCAGACCACTCGCCCAGGAGGGACGAATCCGGACGCCTCCGGACTCAGCCCGAGGTGGTACGCGCGCCAACCGGGCCCTCGACGTCCTCGGCCGCCAGGCCACCGGCGGGAGGGTCCGCGGTGCCGTGCCGCCAGAGGGTCGCGTACCGCCCCCCGGCGTCGAGCAGCTCGGCGTGGGTGCCTTCCTCGACGATACGCCCGCCGTCGAGCACGAGGATGCGATCGGCCCGGGCGGCGGTGGCCAGGCGGTGGGCCACGACGAACGTGGTCCGCGGGCGTGCGAGGCGCTCGCTGGCGGCCAGCACCAGGGCCTCGGTCGCCGGGTCCAGTGCCGCGGTGGCCTCGTCGAGCAGCAGGACCTCCGGGGCGACGAGCTCGGCGCGGGCCAGGGCGATCAGCTGCCGCTGGCCGGCGGACAGGCCCTGCCCCCGCTCGCCGACCTGCTGGCGGAACCCGCCCGGCAGCTCGCTGACCATCGGCAGCGCGCCCACCGCCCGCACGGCGGCCTCGATGTCGGCCTGGCCGTTCCCGTTCCCGTTCCCATCTGCGTGCCCATGTCCGTAGCCGACGTTGCTGGCCACGTCCCCGGAGAACAGGTGCGCCTCCTGCGGCACGACGCCCAGGTGCTGGCGGTAGGCCGACGGGTCGAACTCGCGCACGTCGACGCCGTCCACCAGGACCGCGCCCGCGGTCGGGTCGTAGAACCGGGCGATCAGCTTCACGACCGTGGACTTGCCCGCGCCGGTCGGGCCGACCAGGGCGACGGTCTCCCCGGGCGCGACCGACAGGGTGAGGCCGGAGACGGCGTCGTGCTCGGCACCCGGGTAGCGGAACGAGACGTCGACCAGGTCGACGGCGCCTCGCAGCGTCTCCGGCACCGGGGTGGGGTCGGCCGGCGTCTCGACCGAGGTGGGGGTGGCCAGCAGGTCCGCGATGCGTCGCAGGCCGACCCGGGCCTGCTGGTAGCCGTCGAACACGCCGGAGAGCTGCTGCACGGGTGCGAAGAACAGGTTGAGGTACAGCATGAACGCCAGCAGCACACCGGGGGTGAGCTCGCCGGCGGCCACCCGGGCGGCGCCGACCGCCAGCACCGCCGCCTGCGCCACCCCGGCGAGCAACGCGACGAACGGGAAGTAGGTCGCGACGTAGCGCTGCGCCCGCAGCCGGGTGCGTCGGTAGGTGTCGCTACGCCGGGCGAACTCACGCGCCGAGTGCTCCTCGCGGGTGAACGCCTGTGCCACCCGGAGACCGGACACGTTCTCCTGCATGTCCGCGTTCACCGCGCTGACCTGCTCGCGGGCCTGGCTGTAGGCGACCGTGGAGAGCCGTTGGAAGACCACCGTCGCCACGACGAGCACCGGCAGCACGGCCAGGGCGACCAGCGCCAGGCCGACGTCGGTGACCAGCAGCGCCACGGTGATCGCGACGACGGTGAGCAGGCTGGCCAGCGCGCTGGTCAGCCCGGTCTGCAGGAACGTCGACAGCGCGTCGACATCGGTCGTCATCCTGGTCATGATCCGCCCGGCCATCTCGCGCTCGAAGTAGTCGAGCCCGAGCCGCTGCAGGTGGGCGTAGCTGCGTACGCGCAGGATGTACAGCAGGCGCTCGCCCAGGCGGGCGGTGAGCACGGTGCTGACAGCGGTGTTCGCGAAGGCCACCGCGACCAGCACCGCCGCGATCCCCGTGACCGCCCACAGGGCCGCGGTGTTCCCGGTGACCACGCCGTTGTCCACGCCCGCGCGGACCAGGGTCGGCAGCGCCATCGCCAGCACCGCGTCGAGCAGGACCATCCCGGCGACGACCGCCATCGGACCGCGGACCAGCGCGAGCAGCCCGCGCAGCCGGAAGCCCGGATCGGGTGCCGTCGGGTCCGCTCCGGCCAGCGTCGGCAGCTCCTCGGCCGGTGGCAGCGCCCGCACCCGTTCGAGCAGCTCGGGAGTGGGTGGGACGCCGGAGAGCGCGCCGGTCATGCCGCCCCCGCCGCCGGCTCGCCCGCCACCGCCGCGGGGCGGCCCGATCCGCGCCTCGGGGGCCCGGCCGTTCCCGGTGAGGACCGGGTCCGGCGCGGTGTCCCCGTCCGGCCACAGGGCGGGGGTCCACCCCTCGGGGCCGGGCTCGAGGTCGGCCGCCGCGCGGCGGGTCGGGTCCTCAATCGCCTCCCCGGGGCCGGCCAGCAGCGCACGGTAGAGCTCGCAGCGGGTGGCGAGCTCCTCGTGCGTGCCGGTGTCGACGACCCTGCCGCGGTCGAGCACCGCGATTCGGTCGGCCAGCGCCAGCGTCGAGCGGCGGTGCGCGATCAGCAGGGTCGTCCGGTCGCGGGTGACCGCGCGCAGCGTGTCGTGGATGGCGGCCTCGGTCGCCGTGTCGACCGCGGAGGTCGCGTCGTCGAGGACCAGCACGCGCGGGTCGGACAGCAGTGCCCTGGCCAGCGCCACCCGCTGCCGCTGCCCGCCGGACAGGGTCAGCCCGCGCTCGCCGACGACGGTGTCGTAGCCCTCGGGCAGGGCGGCGACGAACTCGTCCGCCTGGGCTGCCCTCGCGGCGGCGCGGACCTCCTCGTCGGTGGCGTCCGGGCGGCCGTAGGCGATGTTGGCCCGCACGGTGTCGGAGAACAGGAACGCCTCCTCGAACACCACACCCACGGTGCGGCGCAGCGAGGCCAGCCGCAGGTCCCGCACGTCGACCCCGGCCACCGTGAGCGACCCCTCGTGCACGTCGTAGAACCGGGGCAGCAGCAGCGAGACGGTGGACTTCCCGGAGCCGGCCGTGCCAACCAGGGCCAGCGTCTCGCCGGGCCGCACACGCAGCGAGATCCCGTCGAGCACCGGCTCGCTGCGGGTGTAGCCGAACGTGGCCTCGGTCAGCGCGACCTCCACCGGGCCGGCCGGGACCTCGACCGCGTCGGGCTTGTCGGTGACGGCGGGGTTGGAGTCGATCAGCTCGTACACCCGCTCCACGCCGGCCCTGGCCAGCTGGACGTTGAGCAGCAGGCTGGAGAGCAGCCGGGTCGGGCCGACCAGGTTCGCCACGTAGCTCGCGAAGGCCAGGAAGGTGCCCAGCGTGACCTCGCCGTTCAGGGCCAGGTAGCCGCCGAGGGCGAGGACCGCGACCTGCCCGGCGGCCGGCATCGCGACCATCGTCGCGGCGGGCCGGGAGGTGAGCGCGGCGGTGCGCATGCGCTCGCCGAACAACGCCCTGGCCGCCCGGTCGAGTCGCCTGATCTCCCGCGCCTCCTGGCCGAAGCCCTTGACCACCCGGACGCCGGTGACGGTCTCCTCGACGTGCTGGGCGAGGTCGGCCGCCCGCTGCTGGGCCGACCAGGACGCGGGGAACAGCGTCCGCTTGCTGTGCACCGCGACCACGGCCACGACCGGCGTGATCACGAACGCGATCAGCGTCAGCAGCGGCGAGAGCCAGAGCATGGCGGCGAGCGCGCAGAGCGCGAACACGACGGTGCCGATCGACAGCGGCACCATCATCAGCATGCCCTGGACGACCTGGAGGTCGGTGATCGACCGGGAGACCACCTGACCGGTGCGCAGCGCGTCCTGCTTGGCGCCGTCGAGCCGCGCTACGGCGGCGAAGACCTGCTGGCGCAGGTCGTGCTGCACGTCGAGAGCGAGGCGGCCGCCCAGGTACCGCCGCACGAACGCGGTGGCGAAGGTGGACAGCTCCATCAGCACGAGCGCGGCCACCAGCCAGCCCAGCCGGGCCGTGGTGCCGACCACCGCGTCGTCGACGACGTACTTCACCAGCAGTGGACCCGCCGCCTGGAAGCCGACGCCGATCACCGAGGAGACGACGGAGAGCACCACCAGCCGGCGGTGGCGCCAGCAGGCGGAGGACAGGCGACGGATCCAGCCGGGGTTGGGTTCGACCACGAAACCAGACTAGGTCGAACCCCTGACAACCCTCGGCGGCCGACTCAGGTGATGTCGCGGCGCTGGTTGCGGAGCAGGCCGGAGACGAAGAAGATCATCGTCCAGCCGAGGAAGATGAGCCCGCTCACCCACAGCGAGTACGCGCCCGGCGCGCCGGCGGCGAACCGCACGCCGATGTCGAAGTCCTCGATGTCGGCCTGCGCGAGTACCGCGTTGTTGCCCACGATCTCCTGCACCTGGCCGAACAGCACCTCGCTCGCGGTGGCTCCGGTGAGGCCGTTGGCCGAGCCGTTGGGCATCCAGCCGGTGAGGTGGGAGCCCTCCGTCACGCCGAACAGGATCAGCTCGCCGACCGGGCCCACGAACGAGGCGTAGACCAGCAGGAGCACCAGCGCGCCGACCGGCGAGCCGAGCAGGGCGCCGACACCCATACCGAGCAGCGTCCACAGGACGCAGGCGATGATCCCGGACATCAGGACGAGGAACCAGTCGCCGCCCTCGGGCAGGTAGTCGGGGTTGGAGCCGAGGACGGTGCCGAGGCTCGCCGCGCCGGCCACCACGACCCCGTAGACCAGGCCCCAGATCGTGTAGGTGATCGCCTTCGCGCCCAGGACGGAGGCCCGGCTGGACGCGGTCAGGAACGTCGTGGTGATGGTCTTGCGGTTGATCTCGCTGGCCAGGGCGAGCGCGCCGAACACCATCGGGAAGATCGTCGCGATGTTCATCGCCCTGGTGAGCGCGAGCACCGACCACGACATGTCGCTGACCTCGATGCCCGTCGTCGCGAGCAGGTCGGAGTCGGCCACGTCGTCGGCGATGTCGGTCACGAAGGCGGACACACCCCAGGCCCAGCCCACCGCGAGCAGGACGGCCGGGATGGCCAGCGCCCACCACAGCCGGGTGGTGAGGATCTTGCGGAACTCCGCGCTGATCAGCCGGCCCATCAGGCGTTACCTCCGTGCTGCTGGTCCTGCTGCGGGGCCTGGTACTGCTGCTGTTGCTGTGGTGGTGGTCCCCACCCACCGGGCGGGGTGCCGGTCGGCGGCTGCCCCGGCGGCGGTCCCCAGCCGCCGGGCGGTGTGCCCTGCTGCTGGTAACCGGGCTGGTAGCCCGGGGGTGGCTGGTGGTAGCCGGACTGCTGGCCCTGCTGCTGGAACTGCTGCGGGGGGGCCTGGTTGGGCGGGTAGCCCTGCTGGCCCACCGGCTGGGCGTAGCCCTGCTGGGGCTGTCCCTGGCCCGGCGGCGGCAGCTGGGTGCCGGGGGCGGCGTACTGGCCGCTGGTCAGGCGGAAGAACAGCTGCTCGAGGTCGGCCTTCTCCTCCTGGACGCCGTAGAGCGCCACCCCGGCCCGCGCGGCGACGTCACCGATCTGCTGGACCGTGGCACCCACGACCGCGACCCGGCCCTCCGGCATCGGGGTGACGTTGGTGATCTGCGCCTCCTGGAGCGCCGCGACCAGCTTGTTCGGGTCGGCGGGCTGGACGATGACCCGGCTCTGCTGGGACCGGCGCAACTCGTCGAGCTGGCCGTAGTACATCGTCTGGCCGTGGCTGATGATCACCACCTGGTCGATGGTCTGCTCGACCTCGGCCAGCAGGTGGCTGGAGATGAGGACGGTGCGACCGCTGGCGGCGAACGCCTTGAGGAAGGTCCGCAGCCAGGCGATCCCCTCCGGGTCGAGGCCGTTGGCCGGCTCGTCCAGGACCAGCACCTGCGGATCCCCGAGCAGGGCGGTGGCCAGGGCCAGGCGCTGCTTCATGCCGAGGGAGAACCCGCCGGCCGACCGGGTAGCCGCCGAGCCGAGACCCACCAGGTTGAGCATCTCGTCGGCCCGCTGGTCGGGCATGCCCATCGCCGCACAGTAGACGCGCAGGTGGTCGCGGGCGGTGCGGCTCGGGTGGAAGCCCTGGGCCTCGAGCACGGCACCGACCACGCGGGCGGGGTTCTCCAGCTGGTGGAACAGCTGCCCGTTGATCGTCGCGTGCCCGGCGGTCGGGGTGACCAGGCCGAGCAGCATCCGCAGTGTGGTCGTCTTGCCGGCACCGTTGGGGCCGAGGAACCCGGTCACCGATCCGGGCTCGACCTGGAAACTCAGGTTCTGTACCGCGGCCACCTGACCAAAGTTCTTGGTCAGGTTCTGAACCACGATGCGGCCGCTACCGTCGTGCACTGGCCCCTCCTGCCTGCCGAGTCGTGCGCACATCTTGCCGCATGCCAATCCCCCGGTGGGGTGAACCGTGTGCTTTGGTCCGAGTTGACTGGTGCGGGCGGCAGGAGACGGCGGCAGGAGACGGGCTCGGTCAGCGGGCGCGGAGGAACCGGCGGCGGGCGCGGTGCGGTGGACCCTCGTCCAGGAGCTGCTGGTGGGCCAGGCGCCAGACGGGGCAGGGGCGCCGGCGGGCGAGGATGCCTCGGCTGCAGGCGGCGCACCGGCCGGACTCGTCGGCGCCGTGGGAGCGCAGCAGCCGGCGCCAGCCGGTCACCAGGCGGTCGAGCTCGGTGCGGGCCAGCGGCAGCAGGGTGGACGGATCGGCGTGGTCGACCGCGCGTTCGAGCACGTCGAGGCGGTGCAGCACGGCGCGGCGGAGATTGTCGTACATGCTGGTCAACCCACCCAGCGCTCACGGCGGGCGCGGACCGTGGCGGCCTGGTCGAGGGCGATACCCAGCCCGGCGAGCTGTTGGGTGGACAGCACCGCGGCGGCGCCCGGCGGCGGGACGAGGACCACCCGCCCGTCCTCGACCAGCACGGTCAGCGCGCGATCTCGGCCGAAGGGGTCGTGGCAGCGAACGGACCATCGAGGTTCAGTCACCAAACCCGCATCGGCGCGGCGCCGCGCATACCGAAGTGGTAACGGCGGTACTTCACCCCGATGCGGCCATTCTCACCCGATCGAGAGCGGACCGCGCGGGCCCGGCAACGTGTCGGTGGCAACTTGCAGGGGCCTCCGCGGGGGCGATCTGGGCTGATTCGCCTCAATTCGTTATCAAATACGCTCAACTTGCCGACCCCGGTAGGTGTCGACAGCGCCCCGATCGCATATCCTTGCGTTGGCGGCCCGCTCCCAGTGACCCCCAGGCTGGTTGAGCGGGCCGCCCCTTTACTTCTCCAGGCCCCCTGACGCCCTCGGTCCATGCTGGTCGGAGCGCCTGCCGGACGAGCCGGCTGCCTCCGGTGCCGCGTACCGGCCCTGCGCCGCCGTCCGTGCCAGTCGGACACTCCACACCGGACCACGGGCTGCCAGGCACCTCGCCTCGGCGTGTCGCCCCCTCCTCTCGCGGCGTGCCGCCCGATCGAGGGAACGTGCTTTTTCTCACGCTTTCCTGGGCGGCCGCCGGAATGGAGGGTGTTGATTAGTTGACTATTTCGGTCAACATTGCGTGCGGCAGGCCGTGCGCCTCGGCCACCGGGGCGTTGGTGACCGCGCCGGCGTGCACGTTGAGGCCCAGCGCCAGCGCGGGGTCCTCGCGCAGCGCCCGGTGCCAGCCCTTGTTCGCCAGGGCGACCGCGTGGGGCAGCGTCACGTTGGTCAGGGCGTAGGTACTCGTCCTCGGCACCGCTCCCGGCATGTTCGCCACGCAGTAGAACACCGACTGGTGCACCTCGTAGGTGGGGTCGGCGTGGGTGGTCGGCCGGGAGTCGGCGAAGCAGCCGCCCTGGTCGATGGCGATGTCGACCAGGACCGAACCCGGCCGCATCTCCTTGACCAGGTCGTTGCTGATCAGCTTGGGTGCACGGGCGCCGGGGACCAGGACCGCGCCGATCACCAGGTCGGCCTCGCGGGCCGCCTCCTCCACGGCGAAACGGTTGCTGGTGAGCGTCCGCAGCCGGCCGCGGTACTCGTGGTCGATCTGGCGCAGCCGGTCGACGTTGGTGTCGAGTACCTGCACGTCCGCGCCCATGCCCACCGCGATCGCCGCGGCGTTGATGCCGGCCACCCCGCCGCCGATCACCACGACCCGTGCCGGCAGCACGCCGGGCACACCGCCGGGCAGCACCCCCCGGCCGCCGGAGGGACGCATCAGGGCGAACGCACCGACCTGGGGTGCCAGCCGCCCGGCCACCTCCGACATGGGCGCCAGCAGCGGCAGCGCGCCGGTCGGGGTCTGCACGGTCTCGTAGGCGATCGCCGTCGTGCCGGCGGCCATGAGCGCCCTGGTCAGCCGCTCGTCGGCGGCCAGGTGCAGGTAGGTGAACAGCACCTGGTCCGACCGCAGCCGCGGGTACTCCTCGGCGATGGGCTCCTTGACCTTGAGGACCAGGTCTCCCTCGGCCCACACGTCATCCGCGGTCGCGAGCACCTTGGCTCCCGCGGCGATGAACTCGTCGTCGGAGATGGCCGAGCCGAGCCCCGCGTTCGCCTGGACGAACACCTCGTGGCCGTGGGTCACCAACTCGTGCACCCCGGCCGGGGTCAGCGCCACGCGGTACTCGTGGTTCTTGATCTCGCGGGGAACGGCGACCTTCACGACTTCCTCCCGACTGGGCCAGACGAGTGCTATACCCCACAGTGAGATGACCGAGCGTGATAGTCATCGTCCTGACAGCACGATAATGACCTCTGCCGGTCGTGTTCTCAGCACAGTTCGCTCAAGCCCAGCGCAACGCCGTCAGCTGGGTGAGCAGGGCCAACCTCACGTCCGGGTCGTCGAGGTCGACCTCCACCAGCTCGGCGAGCTTCGACATCCGGTACCGCAGCGTGTTCGGGTGGATCCGCAGTGCGCGGCTGGCCGCCCGCGGGTCCCCGGGATGACGCAGCCACTCGTAGAGGGTGTCGACGTAGGCCGTGCCGGCCTCGCGGTCCTGGGCCCGCAGCACCGGCAGCGGGCCGAACTCGGCGGCGCCCGCGCCGGCCACGGCGACCGCCGCCCGGTGCAGCACCAGCACGGGCCAGGCCTGCTCGTGCGCGATCACCGGGCCGGCGACCAACCCGGCCCGCAGCAGCGACAGCAGCTCCTCGGCGAGCGCGCGCGAGGCGGGCAACTCGCCGAGGGCCACCGCCGGACCGGCGGCGACCAGCGGGGGAGTGCGGTCCTCGGCCAGGGCGGCACGCAACGCGGGCCACCCGCCGGCGCCGTCCCGGTCGGGCACGACCGCGTACAGGGCGTCGTGCAGCTCGGCCACGGCCGGACGGCTGCCCACGCCCGCGGTGATCCGCTCCCACAGCGCGAGCCGCATGCCCTCGGCCCCCAGCGTGTCCTGGGCCTGGCTCGCGATCGCCACCACTCGGTGCGGCTCGTCGGCCAGGTTCAGCTCGGCCGAGGCCAGCCGGACGCTGCCCGCACCGGCCAGCAGCGACCGCACCACCTCCGCCGACCTGCGCCGCTCGGCGTCCTCGGTGGCCCGGCGGCGCAGCAGGTGCAGCGCCACCACGGGTGCGGTGTCGGCGAAGGCGGCGGCACGTTCGTCGGCGACCGGACCGGGGACAACGGCCCACATGGACCCCAGCAGCTCCCCGCCCATCCGGATCGGCACGATCAGCCGGGGCAGCGTGCCGTCGCGCTGGGCCGGCACGAAGATCGTCGTCCGGCCCCGGGACAGCTCGCGGAACACGCCTCGGGAGCGGAACCGGGCCAGCACGTCGTCGGGCACCCGCCGGCCCATGATCGTCGAGACGCGGGCGGAGTCGGTGCGGTCCTGGCGGGCGGAGTACGCGAGCACCCGGGAGTTCGCGTCCTCGATCGTGACCGGTGCGTCCACCACCGCGGCCGCGGCGTCGGCCAGCCGGAACAGGTCACCGAGCCCGCCGATGGGGGTGTCGCCCAGCTCGGACTCGTCGGCCGCCGCGTCGAGCACGGACCGCAGCAGCCAGACGACCTGCGCCCAGGCAGCCCCCGCGTGCACCTCGACCAGCGAGAGCTCGCAGGTCTGCGCCGCTGCCCGAACCGCCGCCCTGGTCGCCAACGGCGGTTTGAGCAGGACCGCCGCCGCGCCCTGGGCGCCGCAGTGGCGCACCAGCTCGACCGCCTCCCGCACGGCGTGCACCGAGACGCCGAGGACCAGGTCACCGTCGCCGACCTGGTCCCTGCGCCCCGGCTCGGCGATCACGACATCGCTGACGTGGCTCGCCCGCCCGTCCAGCCGCACGTGCAGCAACGTCGGACCCACCCGGTCCACCACGCCGCGCACCGTGATCATCGATCGCTCCCGTCTCGCTGGGGTGATCGTCCACCCCGGCGAGGCGGTTCGCCTAGGGCTGGTGCTCGAGCAGGTAGGCGCGGACGAGGGTGTGCGTCACCGTCGTGCCGTCGTGGTTGACCGCGGAGGCGCGCAGCGACACCGAGCCGGGGCCGGCCGGGTGGGTGAGCGACGCGACCTGGTCGCGGTCCACCGGTACGACCTGCCAGGTGTCGCCGTCGTCGTAGGAGACCTCGACGGTCAACCGGCGGGGGCGGACGGGCTGACCGGTGGGGCCGGTCACTACAACCGGTACGGCGAACGGCCCGACGGGCGCGGTGCCGGTCGTCGAGAGCGCCGGCCGGAAGCCGATGGCCGAGAGCGGCAGGCGCCGCGTCGACGTGGCGGGGACGTGGGCGGAGCGGAACGTCCAGGTCGCCGCGACGTGCGTGCTCAGCTCGGTGCCGGAGCGGGTGGCCGAGGTGGACAGCCGGTACTCGGCGGCCTCCGGCGGCACCTCGAACTCGCCTGAGCCGGGCGCCGGCACGTCGCCGACCTCGACGCCGTTGCGGTACAGGACCGTACGGGCGTCGTCGACGGTCGAGGTGCCCGCGTTGCCCGCGCCGTCGCCGAACAGCGGGACCCGCGCCACGATCCAGTTCCCGGTGCGGTACGCCCCGGGTGTCGGGTAGCGGGTGGGCGGCAGTGCCGGCCCGAAGACCGGCCGACCGAGGTCCTCGACGGTGTGGCGGCCTGGCCGGTACCGCCGCTCGGGGGTCTGGACGGTGCTGCGCCCGGTGTCCGTCTGCTGCCACAGCGCCGTCGACCACTCCACGTCCGTGCTGACCCAGGTGGTCCTGGCGGCGGGCAGGGCGACCTCGACCGGTCTGGCCTGCGGCGGTGCGAACTGGAAGGCCGGAGAGAAGCCGCCGAGCGGGGCCGGCCACATGAGCAGGTCGCCGGTCGCGCCCGGGGCGACCGCGGCGAGCCGCGTGGTGAGGCGGGCCAGGTCGCCGCGGTCGACCGCACGGTCGAACCCGGTGAACCCCCCACCGCGACGGAACCAGGCGAGGTTGTAGTTCGACGTGCCGCCTGCCCACTGCCCGGCGAGCCACGCGATGACACCGGCCGAGGAGGGACCCGCGTGCGCCACGGCCACCTGGTCCGGCGAGGAGTACATCACCGAGTGCGAACTGACCTCGCCGTCGGGCAGCTCCACGGCGAAGCCGACGTCGAACCCGTCCGCCCGGGCGTCCCCGTCGGGAAGGTCGACGGCCACCGGCCGCGCGGTGCGGGCGTCGAGGGTCACGGCCGTGTCGCCGTCGACGGTGAGCGCGGGGTAGACCACCTCGTGCGCGCGGTCCCCGTAGACCGTCGCCTTGAGCACGTGCCGGCCGGCGCGTAGGCGGAGGGAGACGGTGCCGTCCGGGTCGTGGTGGAACTGCGAGCCCTCCTCGCCGAACCCGAGCCGCAGCAGGTCGTAGTCGGCGGCGGGCCGCCCGTCCCGGTCCAGCACGGTCACCTCGACGTCGTAGCTCTCCGGTTCCCAGACGACCCCGACGGGGGTGCGCACCGAGAGCGCTCCGGCCGATGCGGTGACCGTGGTCGTGCCGCTGCCCGGCAGGGCGGTGACCTCGACCGCCGCCTGCCCGCGTGCCGGCACCGTGAGCGAGTCGCTGCCTAGGGAGAACCCGGCGGCGTCCACCGCCAGGTCCAGCGTGAGGTCGGCGGCGCCGTCGTTGTGGTAGGTCAGCGTCCTGGTGACGGGTTCGGCGTTCGGATACCGGACGACACCGAGATCGACCACCGGCGGTGAGGTCGACAGTGGCGAGGTGAGCGCCCTGGCCACGTCCACCTGCCCGGCTCCCTGCTCGAACACCCCGGCGTCGCTCGTCGGCCCGGCCGAGCCGGTGAGCGCGGCCCGCAGCCGTTGGCCCGTCCACCCCGGGTTCCGCTCGGCGAGCAGCGCGGCGGCGCCCGTGACGTGCGGCGTGGCCATGGACGTGCCGGAGGCTGTCGCGTGGCCGCCGCCCGGCGCGGCGGCGGTGATGTCCACTCCCGGCGCGGTGATCTCCGGCTTCACCACCCGATCCAGGCCCGGTCCCCGGCTGGAGAACGAGGCGACCGCTCCGTCGAGGTCAACCGCGCCGACCGCGAGCGCGGCAGCCGCGCTGGCCGGCGAACCGATCGTGCCCGGCCTCGCGCCGTTGCCGGCGGCGGCCACGAACAGCGTTCCGTACTCGGCGGACAGCGAGTCCACGGCCGCCTCCACCGGGTCGGTACCGGGGGTGTCCTGCCCGCCGAGGCTGAGGTTGACCACGCGGGCACCGTTCTCGGCCGCCCACCGCATGCCGGCGAGGATCGCGGAGTCCGTCGCCCAGCCGTCGTCGTCGACGACCTTGCCGTCCATGATCCGGACTCCCGGGGCCACTCCCCGGTACACCGCGTCCTGGCCGGCGATGGTCGAGGCCACGTGGGTGCCGTGGCCGTGCCGGTCGACGGTGTCCGGCGAGTCGGTGAAGTTGCGTTCCGCCACCTCGCGGCCGGCGAGGTCGGGGTGGTCATGGTCGACGCCGGAGTCCAGCACGGCGACGGTGACGCCCGCCCCGGTCAGCCCGGCCTGCCAGGCGGCGGGGGCGCCGATGTGCGGCACGCTCCGGTCCAGGCTGAGCCGTCGCCGCCCGTCCAGCCAGACCCGGCGGGCGCCGGCGAGTACGCGCCAGGTGTCGACACTTCGGGTCACGCGGGCGGCGACCCCTTCGGGCAGGCGCGGTGCGGCCCGCGCGCCGGGTACCTGTCCGTCGACGATCAGCGGCAGCGGCTCGGCCGTCTCGCCGTAGCCCAGCTCGCGCAACAGCGTGACGTCGAACAGCCTCGGGTCGAGCCGGCCGGTGGCCAGCGGTCGGGTCGCGTCTCCGGGGACGACGTGGGTTCCGGCGCCGTCGCGATAGGTGTGCACCGGGATGTGCTCCCGGCCAGGTGCCGGCCGCAGTCCGGCGACCGAGCCGTCCACCCGGAGGAACACCCGGTCCCCGGTGACGAGGGTGACCGTGTCGCTCGCGGGGTCGGGGTTTGTTGTGGCGGAGGTCGGCGTGGGCGCGGCCGCGAAGGCCAGGGCCGTGAGGACGGTGACGATCATGGATTCGGGACGTGGTCGCACGGGAGGTCTCCTCGCTCAGTCGCCGTGGCGGTCGACGAGGGCGCGCAGGGCGGCGATCTCCTCGGCCAGGGCCTCACGGCCGGCGCGGGTGATGCTGACCCAGGTCTTCGGCCGTCGTCCGTCGTAGCCCTTCTCGAGGTTGAGCAGCCCGGCGTCGACCAGCACGGTGATGTGCCGGGAGAGGTTGCCGCCGGTGAGGTCGAGCGTCTCCTTGAGGTAGCCGAACTCGATCCGCTTGGACTCGGCCGTGATCGTCAGGATGCCGAGCCGGTGCCGCTGGTGGACGACGTCGCTGAGCCCGTTCGTCGGGTGGTCACTCATCCGCGGGCACCCCGGCCGCGCAGCGCCGCCACCGCGCCGCCGACCAGCAGCACCAGACCGGGAACCAGCAGCGTGTACAGCGCATGAATCCGCGTGTCCGGAAACCAGGTCAGGCCGACGTTCCTGAACAGTTCGGGGAAGTTCCAGTACCAGAGCGAGTGGTTGGCGGGGACGGACACGGCGGTGAAGACCACGGCGACCACGCCGAGCAGCGTGCTGCGCTCGTAGGCGGCCAGCACGAGCAGCGCCACCGCGATCACCAGCAGGGCTGCGAAGCCGCCGTGCATGTACACGCAGAGCGCGGAGAACGCGATCATGGCCAGCAGCGTGCCCGCGGCCACCCCCCGGCTCCTGGCGCGTTCGGTGCGCCCCGGACGCAGCGCCCAGGCCAGGGCCAGTGCCGCGAGTGCGGCCGAGCCGAACAGAACCGGCAGGTTGGTCGCCGGGTCGGAGTAGAGCGAGCCCTCCGGCGTGAGTACGTCGGTGAGCAGACGGTCCCCGATGAGCAGGCCGAACAGCGCGGCCCCGGCCGCGGCGAAGGGCACGGCGACGCTCGTCTCCACCCCGTGACGCCGGGCGCGGTGCCGGTACCACCAGCCGGTCGCGGCGAGCCCGCCGACGATCACCAGCATCCAGTACCACCCGACCAACCACCCGTCCGCGATGTCCACGGCCGGCTCGAACTGGGGGAAGGGGCCGGGCTTCGCCAGCACGACAACGCGCCCGCCGTTCGGGTCCGCCAGTCGCGGCGCCGGGCCGTAGAGCAGCGGGGCGAGGAGGATCAGGCCGCCGAACAGGAACAGCGGAAAGGCGAAGCCGTGCCGGTCGAGGCGGACCCGCTCACGCAGGGACCGCAGGTCGGTCAGCAGCTCGCCGGCGTCCGGTTCCCGCGACGACGGGTCGGTCAGGGCACTGTCCCCAGAATCTGTCATGCACACAGGTTTGCATTGCAAACCGATTTGGTCAACAGAGAACTCGGATCGGCACGGCAGGGGTCAGGACAGGGCGTCGGTGATCCAGTCGGCGACCGGGAGGTCGCGGGTGGTGCACTCGTGGGCCAGGCGGATCGTCCAGCGCAGGGCCTGGATCACCAGCGTGACCATCTCCTCCGGCGCGGCGTTGGCCAGCGCGATCTGGATGTGGGTCCTGGCCGCCTCGGAGTCGCCGTGCACCTCGGCGAGCAGGGTGCGGACGGCCGTTCGCACCGGCGGGTCCGCCTCGTCGATCGAGACCTCCTGGCCGTCGTCGTCGTAGACCTGCATCTTCACCGGGGCCTCGGCGCCCTGGCCGAGGGCGGTCACCATCGCGCTGCACTCGCCGAACAGCAGCAGCATGAGCTCCTGCGCGTCGTCCCGGCTGGTGGGGTTGGCCGAGATGGCCGCGGTCACCCGGTCCGCCGCGCCCTCGTCCGCGCCGGCGTTCATGGCCGCGAGCGCCTGGCTCGCGACCTCGACGATGCGTTGCCGGCGGTCCGGGTCGGGTTGCGGGTCCACGGCCACATCTTCCATCAGGGTCGGTCGAGGCGCGCTCAACCGTTTGCCGGCCGACGCGTCGGATCGGGCAAGCTGGCCAGTTCGCTGGGGGACACCGGCAGGCCGAACACGCCGCCCTGGGTCGTCACCGCTCCGGCCGACGCCCACCACCGCGCCTCCGCCTCGGTCCGCAGGTCCAGTACCGAGCACTCGCGCCCACCGGCGGCGATCGTGCGCACCAGCCGCTCGGTCTCCTCGCGCAGCACCCCGCTCGCGGTCTCGTGTGCCGCGCACCCGAGACCGTGCTGGGCCAGCGTCACCGACCGCACCGACGAGGCCGCCATCAGGTCCAGCTCGCGGGGACCGCCCTGGAACCCGCACAGCCCCGTCGCCACGCCAATATCGTTGAGCACGTCCAGGTTGTCCCGCGCGTCGCCGTACTCGTCGAGCAGCGCGCCGGTGTCCAGCGCGAGCTCCAGCAGCCCCGGCGGACTGCCGGTGTCCCGCAGCGCCTCGTTGACCGCACGCACGAGGTCCGCGTCGCCGGACTGGGCCCGGGACAGCTGGAGCCGCACCAACGGCTCCGGCTCGTCGGCGAACACCTCGCGCAGCGCCGGCAGCAGCTGGCACGCCTCGCGCAGCACCCACGGGCCGAGCTGGAGCGAGAGGCCGGTTCGCTCGGCGAGCTCGGTGCAGAACCGATGGCCGAAGCTCTCCTCGCCGCGACGCCAGCGCAGCACCGGCCGCGCCGCCACCGTCCGGTGGCCGCCGTTCCCGGTCGCCAGCCGCACCACCGGCTCGTAGGCGACAGTGAGCTGGCCGTTCTCCCAGCCGGCGGGGAGCTCCGCGGCCAGCGCGTCCCGCTCGCGGGCCAGCCCGTCCTCGCGGCCGTGGAAGGTCGCCCACTGCCGGCGCCCGGTGCTCTTCGCCCGGCGAAGTGCCGTGTCGGCCGCGCGGAACAGCTCCTCGGCCGACATCTCGCCGGCCCGGCAGCGGACGGCGCCGACGCTGGCACCGAGCCCGGCGCTGCGGTCGCCGAGGTACTCGGGCTCGGCGAGCTCGGCGGTGATCCGCTCGATGATCCCGTTCACGTCCGGGGTCACCGGCAGGTCCTCGACGAGCACGGCGAACTCGTCACCGCCGAGGCGGGCGACCATCGCGCGCTCGTCGGACACCGCCGCCTCCAGCCGCCGGCCGACCGTGCGCAGCAGCCGGTCGCCGAACTCGTGGCCGAGGCTGTTGTTGACCATCGCGAACCCGTCCAGGTTCACGAAGCACAGCGTGATCGACGCGTTCGGGGCCGCCTGGCCGAGCGTGGTCTCGAGCTTCGACTCGAAGTGCTTGCGGTTGGGCAGGCCGGTCAGCGCGTCGTGCAGCAGCTGGTGGCCCAGCCGGTCGGAGAGCAGCTGGAGCTCGCTGACGTCCTGCACCATCGTGACGAAGTAGGCCGGGTCGCCGGCCCCGTCGTGCAGCAGCGAGATCGCGACGAACACCCACACGGTGTCGCCGTCGGCGTTGCGGAGCCTGCGCTGCTCGTGCACCCGCTCCACCTCGCCGTCCAGCACGCGGCGGTAGGTCGCCGAGAGGTCCCCGGGCACCGGTCGGGGACCGGCCAGGCCGGCCATCGGCATCGGGTCCTCGGTGAGGAAGTAGTCGGTGAGGATCCGGCCGGCGAGGTGGTTGTGCGGACGGCCCAGGATCTGGCTCAGCGCCGGGTTGGACTCGACGCACATGCCGTTCAGGTCCGTGATCGCGATGCCGACGGCCGAGGAGGTGAACACCTCCCGGAACCGGTTCTCCGTGGCCCGCAGGCTGTGCTCGGCCCGCACCATCGCGTTGAACAGCGCCTGTTTGAGCCGCTCCTGCTGGGTCAGGGTGTAGGAACGCAACCCGTCGGCGTAGCCGGCGGACATGGCGCCGAGCAGCGCCGCGGTCCGCCGGGCGAGCTCCGCGTCCGGCGTGTCGCCGAGGTCGCCGAGCAGGCCGGCGGTGAGCACGTCGATGGTGGCGCGCAGGGACTCCGGATCGATGAAGCCCTCGTCGACGAGCCGGGAGCCGACCTGTTCACCGACCGAGACCAGACCGCCGCCCGTCTCCTCGTGCAGTGCCGCCAGCAGCTCGTCGACCAGCGCCAGCAGCACCGCTTCCAGCTCGTCGGCCGCCCTGGGAATGTAGGCCGACGAGGTGGCGGCACCCGTCCACGCCCGAGCCAGGTCCTCCCGGCTGGAGGCCGGGGGCGGGGTGGCGTGCACTGGATAGGTGTCCATCAGTCCGTAGTCGTGGCGATACTCAGCGATACCAGATGCCGGCAGCAGAGTACCGCTGCCGGTCTGTTGCTCCCGGCGTCAGTTCTTGCGGGCCACACCGGCGTAGAGCCCGTCCTCTTTCCCGGGTTGCACGTCCTCCGGGCGTTCCGGTCGCCACCGCGAGGTGGTCACCAGTCCCGGCTCGACGAGCTCGAAGTCGCCGAAGAACGCCCGGACCTGGTCCCGCGTCCGGGCGGCGATCCGGTTCTGCGACCTCGTCATGGCCTCCGCCAGCTCGTCCACCTTGAGGTAGTCGTCGGTGAGGTGGGTGATCGTGAGGTAGCTGCCCGGCGCGACCGCGTCCCGGTAGGCGGCGTACACGCCCTCCGGGTCCTGCTCGTCGAGGATGTAGTGGCCGATGGTGACGGCCAGAACGCCGATGGGCTGGTCGAAGTCGAGCAGCTTCCTGGTGACCGGGTCCTGCAGCACCAGCAGCGGCTTGGTGATGTCCGCGTGCACCATCGCCGCGTTCTCGTTGTCCTCGAGGAGGAGTTGGCTGTGGGCGACGGCGACGTGCTCGTTGTCCACGTACACCACGCGGGAGGTGGGGTCCACCGCCTGGGCGATCTCGTGCACGTTGCCCACGGTGGGAATGCCGGAACCGAGGTCGAGGAACTGCCGGATGCCCTGGTCCATCAGGTACAGCACCGCACGACGCATGAAGGAGCGGTTGGTCAGGGCGTACCGCTTGATCTCCGGCTGTAGCCGCATCAGCTGCTGGATGAAGTCACGGTCGACCGCGAAGTTGTGGTTCCCGCCCAACAGGTAGTCGTACATCCTTGCCGCGCTTGCCTTCTCGAGGTCGACCGAGGTAGGAACCCAGTGGGTCTGCTGCGACACCGTACACCTCTCCGTTTCGGATCCGTGACCGAAACACTACTAACCGGCGCGGGGTCGTCGGGGGCGGGTTCACCCAGATGTACCAGCGATCCGGAATTCCCGGCTGGACGTTTGGAGATCCCCCGAGGGGCGCCCGTCAGCGCACACCCTGGTCAATGCGCCGACGGCCATTTCCCGAAGCATGGTGGCCATTCCGTCGCGTCCCAGGTGGCGGCTGTGCGGCGTCGAGTTGATCAGGCCGAACACCGCGTGCGCCGCCGCCCTCGCGGTCGGCTCGTCGAGCGCGGGTGCCGTCTCGCGGATGGCCTGCACCCACACCTCGACGTAACGTCGTTGCAGGGCGCGGACCCGCCGCCGGTCCGGCTCGGTGAGGTTGCCGAGGTTGCGCTCCTGCACCGTGATCAGCGCCGGGTTGTCGAGCGCGAAGTCGACCTGGAACCGGATCAGCTCGCCGAGCACCTGGGCGGGTTCGTTGGTGTCACGGCGTTCCTGGCCGCCTGCCAGTAGCGACTCGCTGATCGAGGTGAGCATCTCCCCGAGCATCGCGTCCTTGCTGCGGAAGTGACGGTAGAGCGCGGGACCGGAGACGCCGACCGCGGCGCCGATCTCGTCGATGCCCACGCCGTGGAAACCGTGCCGGGCGAACAGCTCGGCCGCGGCTGCGAGGATCTGCTCCCGGCGGGTCGACACCTCTCGAGCCTACCGGCCGCGTTAGCGCTGGCTAACAGCAGGCGGTGGGCGAACGCCCGAAGGGGCAACATCACTCATTTTCGCTTCTCTTGTTCTGGTGCCCTGGAAAGAATGGAGACACATCTCACTCTCCCCACCTCCGATCGGGGCGTTCGATGGAGTTCATCGGCCAGATCCTCGCCATGCTGGGTTCGATCGCCGCGGTGCTCGGCGTGGTCATCTCCTATCTCCAGTACCGAGCCAACCGCGAGCGGTACCGGGCCTTTCCCCCGCCGGCTCCCCACTCGCCCCCGCCGTCGACTCCCCGGTCGCCGCACGCCGGACCGGGCGCCTGGCCGCCGCCGGCGGCTCCACCGACCCCGGTACGCATCGCCTCGGCCTGGGTGGTGGTCGACTCGCTCGTCGTCGTCGGGCTGCTGTTCGCGTTGTTCGCGGTGGTCGTGGAGAACCGGTACGGGTTCGGGTTCGCCGTCCCGCCGCTGCCCGAGGCCGTGCTCTGGCTGGTCCCGCTGGTCCTGGCCGGGCTGGTCGGCCTGGTGGCGGTGCCCCGGGCCGTCCGGCGGGCGGGCGGCCTGCGCCACGGCGACCCCCGGGTGCGCGGCAAGCTGCTCGGCATGGCCGCGGTCGACCTGTTCGTCGGCGTGATCCTGGCCGCGGTCGTGCTCTCGCTGGAGGGCATGTCGGTCTCGGTGCCCGAGCCGGTCTACGCCACGTTGGCCTGGTACATCGGCTACCGGATCGTGTCCGGGCTCGTCGACGTCGTCCTGCTGACCCACCGCGACACTCGAACGTGGATGGACGTGTCCCGGGCTCCGGCTGGACGGTGGTAGGGGACCCGAACTACCATCTCGCACTATAGGTTAACGGTCACTAACCTCTGGAGCGAGATGGACGCCCCCGTCCTGCGTAGCGGCGCCGACCCGAGCGACCCCGCGTTCCAGCGGTACGCGAAGGAGCACGCGGCGCTGGTCGACGACCTGCGCGCCCGCTCGGCCGCGGCCGCACGCGGAGGTGGCGAGAAGGCCCGGCGGCGGCACGTCGACCGCGGGAAGCTGCTGCCGCGCGACCGGGTGGAGTCGCTGGTCGACCCTGGCTCGCCGTTCCTCGAGCTGTCCCCGCTGGCGGCCACCGGGATGTACGACGACGAGGCACCCGCGGCCGGCATCATCACCGGCGTGGGCCGGGTGTCCGGCCGGGAGTGCGTGGTGGTCGCCAACGACGCGACGGTCAAGGGTGGCACCTACTACCCGATGACGGTCAAGAAGCACCTGCGCGCCCAGGAGGTGGCGCTGCACAACAACCTGCCGTGCGTCTACCTCGTCGACTCGGGCGGGGCCTTCCTGCCTCGCCAGGACGAGGTGTTCCCCGACCGCGAGCACTTCGGCCGGATCTTCTTCAACCAGGCGACGATGTCCGCGCGCGGTATCCCGCAGATCGCCGCCGTGCTCGGCTCGTGCACCGCGGGCGGGGCGTACGTGCCGGCGATGAGCGACGAGGCGGTCATCGTCCGGGACCAGGGCACGATCTTCCTCGGCGGCCCGCCGCTGGTGAAGGCCGCGACCGGCGAGGTGGTCAGCGCGGAGGACCTCGGCGGGGGCGAGGTGCACGCGCGCCGCTCCGGGGTCACCGACCACCTGGCCGAGGACGACGCGCACGCGCTGCGGATCGTCCGCTCGATCGTCAGCACGCTCGGCCCCCGCGCCCCCCGCCCCTGGGAGACCGAGCCGACCGAGGAGCCCGCGGTCGACCCCGGTGAGCTCTACGGCGTCGTGCCGACCGACCCCCGCACGCCCTACGACGTGCGCGAGGTGATCGCCCGCGTCGTCGACGGCAGCCGCTTCCGCGAGTTCAAGAAGGAGTACGGCCCCACCCTGGTCACCGGGTTCGCCCGGATCCACGGACACCCGGTCGGCATCGTGGCCAACAACGGCGTGCTGTTCGGCGAGTCCGCTCTCAAGGGCGCACACTTCATCGAGCTCTGCGACCAGCGTTCGATCCCGCTGGTGTTCCTGCAGAACATCACCGGTTTCATGGTCGGCCGCGACTACGAGGTGAGCGGCATCGCCAAGCACGGCGCGAAGATGGTCACCGCCGTCGCCTGCGCGCGGGTGCCCAAGCTCACCGTGATCATCGGCGGCTCGTTCGGCGCGGGCAACTACTCGATGTGCGGCCGGGCGTACTCACCGCGGTTCCTGTGGATGTGGCCCAACGCGAGGATCTCGGTGATGGGCGGCGAGCAGGCGGCCTCGGTGCTCGCCACGGTCCGGCGCGACCAGGTCGAGGCCGCGGGCGAGGAGTGGCCCGGCGCGGAGGAGGAGGCCTTCAAGGCTCCGATCCGCGCGCAGTACGAGGAGCAGGGCAACCCGTACTACTCCACCGCACGGCTCTGGGACGACGGCGTGATCGACCCGGCGGACACCCGGCAGGTGCTCGGGCTCGCGCTCTCGGTGGCTGCCAACGCGCCCCTGGAACCGGTCCGCTACGGCGTTTTCAGGATGTGAGCATGTTCTCCACGGTGCTGGTCGCCAACCGGGGCGAGATCGCGGTGCGGGTGTGCCGCACGCTGGCCGAGCTCGGCATCCGCTCGGTCGCGGTGTACACCGACGCGGACGCGGGTGCCCGGCACGTCCGCGTGGCGGCGGAGGCCGTGCGGATCGGCAGCTACCTGTCCGTCGACGACGTCGTCGCCGCCGCGGTGGCGGCCGGCGCCGAGGCCGTGCATCCCGGCTACGGCTTCCTGGCCGAGAACGCCGCCTTCGCCAGGGCGTGTGCGAGTGCGGGTCTGGTGTTCGTCGGCCCGCCGCCGGAGGCGATCGAGGCCATGGGGGACAAGGTCCGCGCCAAGCAGACCGTGGGGGCGGCTGGCGTGCCGGTGGTGCCGGGGCGCGCGGAGCCCGGCATGTCCGACGACGACCTGGTCTCGGCGGCGGCCGAGATCGGCTACCCGGTGCTGGTCAAGCCGTCGGCCGGCGGCGGTGGCAAGGGCATGCGCCGGGTGGCCGAGCCCGGTGGGCTGCGCGCGGCCCTCGAGTCGGCCAGGCGCGAGGCACGCGGCGCCTTCGGCGACGACACGCTGCTGGTCGAGCGGTTCGTGTCGGCGCCGCGGCACATCGAGATCCAGGTTCTCGCCGACACCCACGGCACCGTCGTGCACCTCGGCGAGCGCGAGTGCAGTCTGCAGCGGCGCCACCAGAAGATCATCGAGGAGGCTCCGTCGCCGCTGCTGTCGCCCGCGGCGCGGGAGCGGATGGGCGCCGCGGCCGTGGAGGCCGCCCGCTCGGTGGGCTACACCGGCGCGGGAACCGTCGAGTTCATCGTCTCCACCGAGCGGCCCGACGAGTTCTTCTTCATGGAGATGAACACCAGGCTGCAGGTCGAGCACCCGGTCACCGAGCTGGTGACCGGCGTCGACCTGGTCGAGCAGCAGCTGCTGGTCGCCGCGGGCGAGCCGCTCGGGTTCGGCCAGGCCGAGGTGGAGTGGCGCGGGCACGCGGTCGAGGCGCGGGTGTACGCCGAGGACCCCGCGCGCGAGTTCCTGCCGACCGGCGGCACCGTGCTCGGCCTGGTCGAGCCGACCGGGACCGGGCTGCGGGTCGACTCCGCGCTGGAGGAGGGGACAGTCGTCGGCTCGAGCTACGACCCCATGCTGGCCAAGGTGATCGCCTGGGGACCCGACCGCGCCACGGCGCTGCGCCGGTTGTCGGCCGGCCTCGCCGGGACGGCGGTGCTCGGGGTGGGGACGAACATCGCGTTCCTGCGGGCACTACTGGCCCACGAGGACGTCCGCGCTGGCCGCCTGGACACCGGGCTGGTCGAGCGGGAGCTGTCCGGTCTCGTGCGCACCGAGGTGCCGGACGTGGTGCTGGTCGCCGCCGCGCTGGAGGAGCTCCTCGCCCGGCAACCGGTCGGCGAGGTCGTCGATCCCTGGGACGTTCCCAACGGCTGGCGCCTGTGCGGTGCCGCCGGGACACCGCTGCGGCTGACCTGCGGGGACCGGCAGGCCACCGTCCGGGTCGCCGGTACCCCGGCCGACGCGTCGGTGGAGGTCGACGAGGCGGGCCCGGTGCCCGCCGCCGCCCGGTTCGCCGGCGGCCGGCTCGAGGTGACCCTGGCCGGGCGCACCACGGCCTTCCACCGGGCCAGGGCCGGGGACACGCTGTGGCTCGCGGCCCAGGGCCGCACCTGGGCCGTAGAGGAGCACTCGCTGCTCGAGGGCGAGACCGCGTCGGCCGCCGCCGGCGGCCCGGTGACCAGCCCCATGCCCGGCACCGTGCTGGTGGTCAAGGCCGCCGTCGGCGACCAGGTCGTCGCCGGCGCCCCACTCGTGGTCGTCGAGGCCATGAAGATGGAGCACACCGTCCCCGCACCGGTCGACGGGGTGCTCACCGAACTGCATGTCCGAGCCGGCCAACAGGTCGCGCTGGACCAGCCGCTGGCGGTGGTGACCCCACAGGAGGAGCAGCGATGATCGACTTCCGGTTGGACGAGGAGCACGAGACCCTTCGCAAGACGGTCCAGGAGTTCGCCCGCGACGAGGTGGCCCCGGTGATCGGCGAGTTCTACGAGCGGGAGGAGTTCCCCTACGAGCTGGTGGCCGCGATGGGCCGGATGGGCCTGTTCGGCCTGCCGTTCCCGGAGACCTACGGCGGCATGGGCGGCGACTTCACCGCGCTGTGCGTCACGCTCGAGGAGCTGGCCAGGGTCGACTCGTCGGTGGCGATCACGCTCGAGGCCGGGGTCTCCCTCGGCGCGATGCCGGTGTTCCGCTTCGGCAGCGAGGAGCAGAAGCGGCACTGGCTGCCCAGGCTGTGCACGGGCGAGATGCTCGGCGGCTTCGGCCTGACCGAGCCGGGCGGCGGCTCCGACGCCGGTGCCACGCTGACCACCGCCAGGCTGGACGGCGACGAGTGGGTGATCAACGGGACGAAGTCGTTCATCACCAACTCCGGCACCGACATCACCGGACTGATCACGGTGACCGCGGTGACCGGCCGCAAGCCGGACGGCCGCAAGGAGATCTCGGCGATCATCGTCCCGGCCGGCACCCCGGGGTTCAGGGTGTCCAAGAAGTACTCCAAGGTCGGCTGGAACGCCTCGGACACCCGGGAGCTCGCGTTCACCGACTGCCGGGTCCCGGCGGCGAACCTGCTCGGCGAACGCGGCCGCGGCTACGCCCAGTTCCTGTCCATCCTGGACGAGGGGCGGATCGCGATCGCCGCGGTCTCGGTCGGCCTCGCACAGGGGTGTGTCGACGAGAGCCTGCGCTACGTGGACGAGCGGGAGGCGTTCGGCCACAAGATCGGGGAGTACCAGGCGATCCAGTTCAAGATCGCCGACATGGAGGCCCGCGCGCACACCGCCCGGCTGGCCTACTACGCGGCGCTGGCGAAGATGGAACGCGGCGAGCCGTTCAAGAAGGAGGCCGCGATCGCGAAGCTGGTCGCGTCCAACGCGGCCATGGACAACGCCCGCGACGCGACCCAGATCTTCGGCGGCTACGGCTTCATGAACGAGTACCCGGTCGGCCGGTTCTACCGGGACGCCAAGATCCTGGAGATCGGCGAGGGCACCAGCGAGGTCCAGCGCATGCTCATCGCCCGCGAGCTCGGCCTACGCTGACCGGCGCACCCGCTCGTCCACGTCGGGCAGCCAGAAGCACAGCTCGAGGGTCTTGATGCTGGCCCAGTGGCCGATCTTGCGGCCCTGGGCGAGCAGCACGACCGACACCGCCGCGAACAGGGCCGCGGACACCGCGGCGACCACCGGGCGCGGCCCGGCGAACGTCTCGACGACCGCGGCGACCGCGGCGAACAGCAGTGGTGGTGCGGAGTTGCGCAGCATCAGGCCGGACGCCCGCAGCCGGACCACCTCCGCGGCCACGTCCGCGTCGTGCAGCTGGAGGCCGGACAGCAACAGGAACGGGTCCGCGCCGACGTAGTCGCGGTCCTGGGCGGCCGGGTTGCGGCGGCGGAACTCGGCGCGGGGGTCGCGCCGGCGCCGCCGCGGCAGCAGCCGGTTCGCCAGCGCGCCCACCGGATAGGCGAGGTAGCCGAGCAGATAGCTCAACACGACGACCGCGACCACCAGCAGGACGCCGGGGACGCCGGCCACGGCGGCGGGCTCGACCAGGTCCAGCCGGAAGCCGAGGTAGGCGAGCAGGGCGAGGTAGAGCGCGCCGGGAACGGAGTAGGCGAAGAGATCGAAGATCCCGACGGTGATGTTCACCTGACTCCCTGGCCGAACGGGGCGCGGGTGCCCACCCGAGCCGGTCGGTGACCAGGATGCCAGCCGGCGTGGCGTGGACGGGCGGTGGCCGGAAAATCACTGTCCCGCGGCCGCCCGCGGCGCCATAGGATGAGTTGCCCTGCTCAGCGCTCTCGGAGGCCCTCATGCGCCTGTCGCGTCGGTTGGTCCTGCTCACGGCGGCGGTCGTTCCGCTGGTGACCACGCTCGTCGGCGCCCCGGCCGGCGCCGTGGCCCACCGGGAGCAGCGGCCCACCCCGCCGTCCTGGCTGAAGCTGGAGAACGGCGTCAGCCAGCCCCAGTTCGACCTGGCGAACGCCGTCGAGGAGACGCTGTTCGTCGAGACGAGTGTCGACAGCGACCTCGACGGGCGGCGCGACCGGGTCCGGGTGCGGCTGTCCCGGCCGGGGGAGACCGAGACGCAGGGCATCAAGGTCCCGGTGATCTTCGAGCACAGCCCCTACCGCTACAACCCGGGCGACGCCGAGAACCACAACGTCGACTTCTCCGTCCTGCCCCAGGAGCACATCCAGCCTCGGGCCGCGCTCGCCGGGGGCGGCCAGGCCAAGGCCCCGGTCCCGGACCTGCCCGGCTCGCTGGACAACTACTGGGTGCCGAGGGGCTACGCGGTGGTGCTCGGCGAGAGCATCGGCACCGGCTTCTCCGACGGCTGCCCGACGATCGGCGACATGAAGGAGACCCTGGGTACCCGCGCGGTGATCGACTGGCTGGGCGGTCGCGCCCGGGCCTGGGACGAGGCCGGCGAGCCGGTGGCCGCCGACTGGACCACCGGTGACGTGGGCATGACCGGCGTGTCCTACAACGGCACCCTGCCCAACCAGGTCGCCACGACCGGCGTCGAGGGCCTGCGCACGATCGTCCCGGTCTCCGCGATCTCCAGCTGGTACGACTACTACCGGGCCAACGGGCTCGTCCGCGCGCCGCACTCGAACGCCTCCGCCGTCGGGGACAACGGCTTCCAGGGCGAGGACCTCGACGTGCTGGCCTTCTACGTGGAGGGTCCACGGCTGGAGCACTGCCGGTTCCTCACCGACGCGATGCTGCAGTACGGCGACCGCATCACCGGCGACTACAACGACTACTGGCACGAGCGCGACTACCTGCACCGCGCGCGGAACGTCACGGCGAGCGTCTTCGTCGTCCACGGCCTCGAGGACTACAACGTGATGCCGCGGGCATTCGCGACCTGGTGGTCGCAGCTCGAGCGCTACGACGTGCCGCGCAAGATCTGGCTGCACAAGGACGGCCACGGCGGCCCCCGCGGCACGACCGACTACCAGCGCACGCTCAACCGCTGGATGGACCACTGGCTGTTCGGTGTCGACAACGGCATCATGACCGAGCCCAGGGCCGACGTGCAGCGGCCGGACGGGACCTACCACAAGTACGCCGACTGGCCGGTACCCGGCGCCCGTAAGACCACGCTGCGCCTCGGCGCGACCAGCGCGACCGAGCCCGGCACGCTGTCGGTCGGGCTGCCCTCCGGCCCGCGCCCGCGCCAGTCGTTCGTGGACGCCGGCCGCGAGCTGGACACCGACGTCGCCCTGCTGCCGAACCCGGACGACGCCAACCCGAACCGGCTCGTCTACACCTCCGCCCCGCTGGCGCGGCCCGCGCACCTCAGCGGCACGCCGTCGGTGTCCCTGCGGGCCTCGGTGAACAACCGGTACGCCGCGAACCTGACCGCGGTCGTGGTCGACTACGGCCCGGTCGGCTCCACCGCGGCACCGGTGATGGTGACGCGCGGCTGGACCGACGTGCAGAACCGGCGGTCGATCTCCCGCAGCACGCCGATCCAGCAGGGCGCCGAGTACACGTTCACCTGGGACCTCGAGCCGGACGACTACGTGTTCCCCGCCGGGCACCGGATCGGCCTCGTCGTCGTCTCCACCGACCACGACTTCACGCTGCGCCCGCTGCCCGGCACCGAGCTCACCGTGAACCCGGCACGCAGCACGCTCTCGCTCCCGCTCGTCGGCGGGCTGCGGTGATACGCCGCGTCCTGGCGCTGGTCCTGGTGCTCGTGCTGGTCCAGCTCGCCCCGCCGGCCGTCGCCGACACCCGGCGCACGCCGACCGAGTGCGTTGCCGCACTGGACTGCTCGGCGGAGGAGATCGACCTGATGTCGATGGCCGAGCGCCTGGAGTTCGTGCGGGGGATGCAGGCCGGGCCCGGCGCGTCGCTGCGGGTCCACGACCGGTGGCGCAACATCGAGGGCGTCATCACGTTCTTCCGGGACCACGGCCTCGGCGCCCCGGGCAGCTGGGTGTCCTATGTAGACGCGGGCATCCTGGAGGGGATCGAGCGCGGGCTCGCCATCGCGCTCGGCCGCTCCGCCGACGACTTCGGCAACCCCGGGTCGCGGCTGTGGGCAAGGTACGTCACCGGGGTCGCGAACGGCTCGTACCCCACCCGTTCGGCACACGACCGGGCGTGGAGCGAGGCCGAGCAGGCCTCCACCGAGTACGGGGTGGAGCTCGCGGAGAGCCACGGGCAGTACGCGACGGCCGTCGAGGAGCGGTTCTACCAGTTCTCCGAGACCTACCGGTGGGCGCTGCGCAATCGTCCGGTCGCGTTGGACCTGCTCGCCGTCTACGGCTGGCTGATTCATCCCGACCTCGCCAGGGGACGGGTGCCCTTCTACGACTGGTTCACCGACGTGAGCGAGTCCGCTCCCTCGGTGAAGGGCTGTGAGATGGCTTACGGCTTCGCCCAGCTGCACCCGATCGCCGGCGTGTTCGGTGCGGCCGGTCTGTTCCTCGCCTACGTGACCGAGTTGTTCGAGGAGTACCAACGGCCGTAGGAACTCCTCGATGGGCTGGATCTTCGCGCTCAACGCCGAGTGCGGGCGCGCCGAGGGCGACGCCCGTGCGCTGGCGCGCCACTTCCACGACTGGTCTTCCGACGTCGTCCTGATCGCGGAGGACTGGTGGTGCGGCGTGGTTCCCGCGGGGCTGAGCCGGTCGGGAGTGCGCTCTGCCGCGGACGCGGCGGCCATGACCTCGGCGGGGATCCAACTCTACGAGCGGCTGCGGAGCGCACCGCCGGTGTACCGCTACGCACTCGTCGGGGTCGAGACGGACGAGTTCCGCCACTATGACGAACTGACCGCGCAGGACGAGGACGTGACCGTGTTCCCCGGCCTCGTGATCAGCGACGACATCTGGACCGCGGTCGGGAAGCCACCGGTGTTCGGCGCCTTCGCGCCGGGATACCGGTGGCTTCCCTACGTCGGCGAAGGCGTGTGACGGGGCAGGGTGACGGGAGCGACCGCGCCATGACACGAAAGTAGCTCGTGATCGGGTTAGCATCGAAGGGTGACTCGTCCACCTGCGCTGATCGCCCACGACCAGGCGCTGCGGACACTGCGGGCCCAGCTCGTGGCGCAGCCGGACGGTAGCCCGATCCGCCTCGCCAAGCCGACCTCGAACCTGTTCCGGTTCCGGGAACCCCCACCGGCGAACGCGTTGGACGTCAGCGCCTTCACCGGCGTCCTGCACGTGGACCCGCGGGAGCGGGTGGCCGAGGTCGGCGGCATGACGACCTACGAGGACCTGGTCGACGCCACGCTGCCGCACGGCCTGATGCCGACGGTGGTGCCGCAGCTGAAGACCATCACGATCGGCGGAGCGGTGGCCGGGCTCGGCATCGAGTCCACCTCGTTCCGTGCCGGCATGCCGCACGAGGCCGTGCTGGAGCTGGAGATCCTCACCCCCGACGGCGAGGTCGTGCTCGCCAGACCGGACAACGAGCACAGCGCCCTGTTCTACGGCTTCCCCAACTCCTACGGCACGCTCGGCTACGCGCTGCGGCTGCGGATCTCGCTCACGCCGACGCGGCCCTTCGTGGCGCTGCGCCACCTCCGCTATCCGGACGCGGCGAGCTGTGCCGCGGCCATCACCGAGCTCGCCGCGGACCCGGGTGTCGACTTCCTGGACGGCACCGCGTTCAGCGGCGAGGAGCTGTACCTGACCGTCGGCCGGTTCACCGACTCCGCACCGCGCCTGTCCGACTACACGGGGCGCCACATCTACTACCGGTCGGTCCGCGAACGCGTCGAGGACCACCTGACCGCCCGCGACTACCTATGGCGGTGGGACACCGACTGGTTCTGGTGCTCCCAGGCGCTCGGCGCGCAGCACCCGCTCGTGCGCAGGCTGTGGCCGCGCCGCTACCTGCGGTCCGACGTGTACCGCAGGATCGTGGCGCTGGACCGCCGGTTCGGCCTCTCCGCACGGGTCGACCGGCTGCTGGGGAACCCGGCGCGTGAACCGGTGATCCAGGACATCGAGGTACCGGTGGAGCGGCTCGCCGAGTTCCTGGAGTTCTTCGACACCGAGATCGGCATCCGGCCGGTCTGGCTGTGCCCGGTGACCCTGCGCGAGCCGCGCGGGTGGCCGCTGTACCCCATGCCGCCCGGGCGGATGTTCGTGAACGTCGGCTTCTGGGCCACCGTCCCTTTGCGACCCGGTCAACCGGAAGGTCACCACAACCGGCTGATCGAGAGCAGGGTCACGGAGCTGGGCGGCCACAAGTCGCTGTACTCCGACTCGTACTTCACCGAGGATGAGTTCTGGCTTCGGTACGACGGGGAGACCTACCGCGAGCTCAAGGAGACCTACGACCCGCGCGGGCGACTTCCCGACCTGTACGCGAAGTGCGTGGGCAACCGGTAGGACGGGAAGGAGCGACGATGAAGCTGGCCGAGGTCTTCGCGCGCGCGATCGGACGCGACGCCCCACTGGAGTTCCGCGCGTTCGACGGCAGCACCGCTGGGGATCCCGGCGCCCCCGCCCGGATCGTCGTGCGCTCGCCGCTGGCGATGTCGCACCTCGCGTCGGCGCCGGGCGAGCTCGGGTTGGCCAGGGCGTACGTGAGCGGCTCGCTGGACATCGACGGCGACATGTACGCCGCGCTGGCGAGCATGTCCTCGGCGACGCTGGAGGGCGTCCCGGCGAAGGTGCGGCTGGAGATCGCCGCCCGGCTCGGCGCCTACCGCCTGTGGTGGCCCACCCGGCGACCCGCCGCGGAGTCGCGGCTGCGCGGGCGTCGCCACTCCAAGGCCCGGGACCAGGAAGCCATCACCTACCACTACGACGTGTCGAACCGGTTCTACTCGTGGATCCTCGGGCCCTCGATGGCCTACACGTGTGCGGTGTACCCGGAGGCCGACTCCTCGCTCGAGGAGGCGCAGTGGACCAAGCACGACCTGGTGGCCCGCAAGCTCGGGCTGAGGCCGGAGATGCGACTGCTCGACGTCGGCTGCGGGTGGGGTGGCATGGTCATCCACGCGGCCCGGCACTACGGCGTGCGCGCCCTCGGCGTGACGCTCTCGCGCAAGCAGGCCGAGTGGGGTCAGAAGGCGATCGCCGAGGCCGGGTTGAGCGAGCTCGCCGAGATCCGTCACCTCGACTACCGCGACGTGCGGGAGTCCGGGTTCGACGCGGTCAGCTCGATCGGGCTGACCGAGCACATCGGCAAGGCTCGTCTCGGGGAGTACTTCCGCTTCCTGCACGACAAGCTGCGGCCGGGCGGGCGGCTGCTGAACCACTGCATCACCCGCTCGGACAATGCCCAGCCCGCGAAGGTCGGCGGCTTCCTCAACCGGTACGTGTTCCCGGACGGTGAGCTGGAGAGCCCCGGCCACCTCGTCTCGGCCATGCACGACAACGGTCTGGAGGTGCGCCACGAGGAGAACCTGCGCGAGCACTATTCGAGGACGTTGACCGAGTGGTGCGCCAACCTGGACGCGCACTGGCCGGAGGCCGTTCGCGAGGTGGGCCTGGACCGGGCCCGGGTGTGGCGGCTCTACATGGCCGGCTCCCGGCTCGGCTTCGAGCGCAACAACGTGCAGCTGCACCAGATCCTGGGCGTGCGACTGGACGGGGCCGACGCGCGGATGCCGCTGCGTCCGGACTGGTAGGTCAGTCCCGCGAGCGCGGCAACGCCATCCGGACACCCGTTCGGTCGCCGAAGCGCGTGCCGGCGACGAGCGGAGCGGCCATCAGCCGGAGCGCGGCGACGGTGAGCACGGACCGCCCGTTGCGCCTGGCCAGCGCCGGCCCGAGAGCCGACATCACCGCGGCGAGGGCCGGTAGCGGTCGCATGTAGAGGGTCAACTCGGCGATCTTGCCGTGCTCGTCGAGCCGGACCCGCAGCGTCTCGTCGACCTGCTGCCCGCCGACGGAGGTGGTGCCGAACAGGACCCAGTCGTCGCCGCCGCCGATGACGTCGTGGTAGTCGATCCGTTCGAACCGCTCGTAGACGGCGTCGAACAGTTGCCGCACCTCGGCCTGCCCGCGGAAGGAGGTGGTGTCGGTGAGCGGTGAGTGCACCACGACGTCGTCGGAGCAGGCGGACAGGGCCAACTCGATGTTCTTGGTTCGTCCGGCTTCGCGGAAGTCCTCGACAGACATGGCTACTCCTCGGTGATGTGCGCCAGCCCGCGCCAGAGCAGGTCGGCGGTCAGCTCGACGATCTGTGCCCGGGAGAGGTCCCGGTTGTCCCACCACCACGCGGCGATCGCGTTGACCGTCCACTTGGCAGCTTCGGCGAGAAGGAGGTCCGCCCGGCGCCGCTCGAGCGGCACGGAGATCCGCAGCTCCGCCACCCGCCCGAACTGCTCGGCGAGGACGGCGGTGGCCCGCTCCTGCCGGGCCCGGTGCGCCTGCGCGACCGCCGGGTCGCTGGGGGCGTCCAGGAAGACCATCCGCCAACCGGTCGGGTTGGCCTCGATCCAGGCGAAGATGGCGTCGACGGTGCTCCGGAACACGTCCTCCGTCGACCCGCCCCCGCCGGCGACCTGTGTGCCTACCTCCTCCCACCGCGTGATCAGGTCGTCGGCCTGCGCCGACACCAGCGCCGCGTAGAGGTCGGCCTTGGAGGCGAAGTGGTCGTACAGCACGGGGGTGGTGACCCCCGCCGCCGTCGCGACCGCACGCATCGCCGCACGGTCGTACCCGACCTCGGCGAACACCGTCGCCGCGGCCGCGAGGATGACCTCCCGCCGGTCGGCGGGAGGCAGGCGTCGCCGCTTACCTGACATACGTTAGGTAGCTTAGCTCGTTACCTAACGCTTGTCAGGTCCAAGATCGAGGATGAAGGTCGGCGGGTCGCCGCTGGTCTCCGATTCGGGGAGGACCAGCTCGGACTTCCGGTGTTCGAGCTCGTCGCGCTTGCCGGCGTAGAAGAAGGCCCCGAACTCCTCCACTCCCGCCCCCGAGATGGAGGTCGACGTCCGGTCGCCGCGCCCCGGCAGCCAGCTTCGCTTCCCGGCCCACAACCCGAACCGCTCCAGCGCCGCCAACACGACCAGCAGGCAGACGATGCCCGGGATCGACATGGCCCATACCCATCCCATGCGCGGACAACGCCCCGCCAGCGGAGCTGGTTCCGCCACGGCACAATGCCCTCCATGCGTAACAAGGCCGTGGAGCAGCTGAACCCGCTGATCGGCACCTGGCAGGCAACAATGGGCGACGCGTGGTTCCTGGAACCGGCTGGCCAGGAGTTCCCCGGCTCCGCCACGTTCGAGTGGCTGGGCGAGGCGTTCGTGCTCTTCCGCTGGACCACGGAGGCCGGCGAGATGACCCTGGTTCTGGGCCACAACGACTCGACCGACACCTACGCGGCCCTCTACCACGACGAACGAGGCGTGTGCCGCCGCTTCGCCATGACGTTCGACGGGAGCCGGTGGACGCTGAACCGCGAGGACCCGGACATGTTCCAGCGGTTCACCGCCGAGATCGAGCCGGGTCGCATCTCCGGCCGCTGGGAGGCGTCGGAAGACCAGGGAGCGACCTGGCGCAAGGACTTCGCCCTCGTCCTCACCAGCAACCCGCGCGAGGCAGACTCCTGATTTCATGCCAGCGATCGCTGGTGGCGAGCGGCGCCATACTCGGCAGCGTCAGCACGGTCCTCCTCGCGGCTCACCTAAGCTGAGCGGAGGAGGAAGGTGAAGGGCGAAGCCACAACAGATGGGTGGGCGCCCCCACCACCAGAGCCCGCACGCAGGCGAAAGAAACCACCATGTCGCACTACTCCACGGACGGTCCGGTCAACGCGGTGTTCGCCGCCCTGCAGACCTCACGCCCCGAGATCCAGATCGAACGCCTCACAGTCACCCATCCTGCCGACAGCGACGACCTGTGGTTCATCAGCGTCCCCGACCGACCCGAAGACGTCCAGCTCGAGTGCTATCCCCACGGGCAGCCGCCGTTCTTGGTCGAGGGCGACGGTACGCATCAGGTACTGACCACCTCCGACGCGAACGAGGCCGCGGAAACCGTCCTGGCCTGGCTGGCCTCAGGTACCTGACTCCCACGTGATGACCGCCGGGTGGTCGGGGGTCACCTGAGTTGTGCGGAGGTTTTTCCGAGCAGTCGGCGGGCGATGATGAGCTGCTGGATCTGCTGGGTGCCTTCGAAGATGTCCATAGTCTCTCGGCGTCTCCTGTCTGGCCTGCTGATGTGCGCTGAAAAGGGTCTCTGACCTGGCTCAACGCCTGCCAACAGTTCTCGCCGATTCTCGGCCGTCCCCGCTCTCTCACGGCCTGGAGACGGCATGATCTTGTGCTGCCTGCACCTCTCCCGCTCCCTCGTAGAGGCCGTCTCGTAGCGCCGGTTCGCTGGGGTCAAGGGTGGCGCAGCCATCGCGTCAGCGACGCCCGGGAGGGCGCCCTTGAGGCCGGCGGGCCGGTGTTCGATGCTTGGGGCCGAGGGAGCCTGCCGTGTGGGTTCTTGGACATGTCGCGCCGCCGGTGGTGGCGCTGCCGTCGCGGGCTCGTGGGCTGCGCCGCGCTGGCCGGCCGGCGTGAGCGGAGCGGGAGCCGGCCGTGCCGCGTCGGATGCGGCCCACGTTGTCAACGCGACGGGCCGACTGCGCCGCCACCGGCGGCGCGCCTTGATCCCATAGAGGCATATTCGGCAGCGCAATGGCCGCGCTGAACCCATTCGGGTCTTCTGAACACTTGAACTCGCCGAAAGATGACGTTCCTCGTATGCTCCGGCTTGGACGCAGGGTGCACCGGTGGATGGTATAGCGGCCCTACCCGATGCGGATGGCTAGCGCAACGCCACAACCGTACGTTAACAGCGGGAATAGGATAGTCAAAATGCACGAAAGCGATGAGTTCGTCCTGGGCGTTGATTTGGACGGGGTATGCGCCGATTTCTACGCCAAGATGCGAGAAGTATTCGCCGATTGGCGCGGAGTAGATATAGGTGAACTTTCCGCGGAAGTGACATACGGTCTTCCCGAATGGGGAACATTGCCTGGTGAATACGATCGCGTGCATCGTTTCGCGGTTACTCAGCGAGACCTGTTTCTAAGTATGACGCCTATAGTCGGCTCCGCTCAATCAATAAGAAGGCTCGGCACCGAAGGCGTTCGCATAAGAATTATCACTCACCGATTGTTTATTAGACACTTTCACCAGACCGCCGTCGCACAGACCGTTAAGTGGCTGGATCAGCATGCGGTCCCGTATTGGGACCTATGCTTCATGCGTGACAAATCGCTTGTCGACGCCGACATATACATTGAGGACACGGAATCAAATATCCAAAGCTTGGAGGCAGCAAACAAGACTGTTATCGCGTATACGAACTCAACAAATAGACGAATGAATCCCCCGCCGTTGCTCCGCGCCAACAACTGGAGTGAAGCTGAGGATATTGTTCGTAGTCGCTACTACGCGTGGAGGCAGGAACGGAATATGGCCCTTCCTCTCGCGCCCGGACACGAACCACCGGAGTCGGGTGCGTAGACAATAAAAAGAGGAGTTAGGTCGCAAGTGTTAATGTGGAACATGTCGAATCATCGAGCGGTCGACGCCTACGCTTAGATAGTTGGCGATTATTGACAAATCGATTTGGGGTCCAATCACGGCAATGGTGTTCGGGCGTAGCTCTCGATACAAGGCATTGAACCAGATGCCGGAGGGCTCACTTGCATGACTGGAGCCTTCTTCCAGGGTAGCGAATGGTCCCGAAGAGAAGTCGTGGAACTCCTCGCTAATGGGCATCACGCCAACCCCAGCATCGTTGTACGCTAAGACGTATGTTTGATAAAATCCCGGGTTTCCAAAGTAATAAGATTCTGCATAACCGAAGCGATTAGCGCCAATTACAAGCCGATTTCCAGTTCGCAGCGCGGACTCGATCTTTGAGATTCTGAGCGAGGGGATAACGCCTTCGATTTGGCTCGCGGTCAGTTTAATGATAGGAAGTCTGAATTTCTTGGTGCGTATCGTTATAGCGAAAGCGTGGACGCTCTCATCTTTATTAGATCCTGCGGCGAGTATGTAGGCGTACGGGGAGCAGTACACCTGGATGTACCGATCGGGCAACTCGCTGCCAGGAAGGGAGTTCTGGGTGGATTTTATGTAGGGTACCCCTAATATATCGTCGAATCGAGAAAAAGATATGCCGCAGCTGAGCTGCAGTAATTGTTCTCGATGTATCGCTTTTCTTCTCAACCATCGTCCGACGCCCGCAGTCCGACCTGCGACAATAATTAGCAGTGTGAGACATGCCGAGATTGCGCCAGGGATACCGACAAACTTCAGCACATTGTCCCAGTTGATGTTCATCCCGTGTCCCGCTCTGCCATACTCGACTTGTCAGCTGTGACCCTTTGGGATCTTGCTAGTGAGCGACAGCAGCGACCGTTGAATATGAGGATTTACGGCGATAGTCTCGCTCGAGGTGAAACTATGAGCGGCTCCCGTAGCATCGACTACATTTGCGCCGGCTTCGCGTGCTAAAAGCACCCCTGCTGCGGTGTCCCACGGTTTATTGGCCATGATAACCGCGGCATCCGTCCGCCCTTCGGCTACCCATGCCAGGTCGAGTGCTGCTGAGCCAAACATGCGAATTCGTTCCACTCGCTCGGCGAGTAGAGTTGTGAGGCGGATTCGCCGTTCGTTCTTGGCCGCCGCTTCGTCGCCTACTGCGTAGTCGCCGATAGAAACGATCGACTGGGAAAGCTCGGTTGTCGCACTGACTCGTATCCGGACACCATTCCCGAACGCGCCGTGACCTTTTGCTGCGAGATAACGCAAGTTCAAAAAGGGAGCGACCATGGCGGCCACTACGGGTGCGCCGCCACGCACCAGGGCTAGGGAGACTGCGCATAGCGGTAGGCCATGGGCAAAGTTCGATGTACCGTCGACCGGGTCAAGCGTCCATACATCTTGATCCCCGTCGAGCGAGGCCGTGGAGGCTTCCTCCTCTCCTAGGAACCCTGCGGCAGGAGTCATCCGCCGAAGAAACTCGCGGACTTCGTTTTCGATCTTGAGGTCGACGTCTGTGACGGTGTCGCGGTCGCTTTTGAGGCGGATCTCGGATGGTGTGGTGTTCTTGATGATGTCGTAGCCGAGGCCGACGGCTTGTTCGGCGATTCTGAGGAGGTCTGGCAGGTCGTCGGTCACTCGGTGATGTCCTTCGCGCGGTCCCACATGGAGCTGAAGACCTGTTCGAAGGTGTCGTACAGGCCTGGACCATCTTGCTTCTCGGTGACGATGGTCGGCGACTCGACACCCCGAGCATCGGGCAGGTAGGGCTGCACGACACACACCCGCTCGTCGATGATCGTGATGTTGAACCGGACGGTCTCGTCGTAGGCGCGGATGCGGAGGTTGTCTCGGGCGTCCGCGGTGAGCTTGCCCCTGGCACGGCGTAGGGCCTGGATGTTGATGTCGGTGAGGGTGGACAGGAGGCCGGCGTCGTGGCCTTCTTCCTGGTCGCGCTGCTTGATGTAGTCGCCGGCGGGGTCCAGGAAGAGGGCTTCGACGGTGGTGCCGGTCTCCAGCAGCTCGCGGAGGGAGCGGTCGGGGTAGTTCTGGCACAGGAGGTTGAGGGAAAGGCCGGCGACCCGGATGCGCTTGGCGCTGTCGAACAGCTGGTGTGGGGGCAGCTCGTGGACGAACTCGGACCGGCTGGTGTAGACGGCGGTCACGTCCTTTGTGCTGGTGGGTCGGGGTGGGGGTGCCGGCGGGCCGACGGGGAGCGGGATGCGTTCGATGCCGGGCTTGGGGATGAAGTCGATGCTGCCGCTGTAGGGCTGGAACAGCTGCTCGACGCCCCAGTCGGGGAACATGCCTTCGAGGACTCGGCAGTGGTGGGAGTAGGGCAGGGTTGCCAGCTCGCCGGAGATCCATCGGTAGAACTGTGCCTTGCTCGGGCCGGTGCCGACCAGTTCGCGTTCCAGTTTCGCGGCTACTTTGTTGTATTCGCGGCTGAATGCGCTGTAGACGTGTAGGTGCCGCTGTTTGAGTAGCACCTTGAGCAGGATGGCGTCTCCTGTCGCGGTGTCCCCGTTGCTGCTGGTCACGAGACGACAGTAGCACGAAGAGGAGACAAGACGAGACCGGATGGGGCGACCTCGGACGAGACGGGACGGATGCGGGGTCTCGACGGGACTCAGGATCGCCGACTGTGTATCCAGCGGCCAGGACAAGGGCCGGTGAGTGCACAGAAGGGTTTACATCTGAGATGGCAATTCCCAGAGGATTCCGATTTCCGATCGAGTTCGCGGATGCTTTTCCGCAGGGGCTTGTTCTGGTGGGCGAGATCGCGCCAGACACCGAGTACCAGTCGCGGGAGGACATGGCTGCGGGCCGGCCGGTGCGGCAGCGGGTCGACGAGGCCACCGGCAAGCGGCAGTGGAGGGCGACGGTCACCGACCCGGACGAGCGCAACGCCAAGCGGGCCTCGTTCGAGATCACGTTCTTGGCCGACGTTCAGCCGGTGCCGACCACGGCCGAGGTGCTGCCGGGGGTCCGGCCAATCGAGTTGGAGGGCATGACGGCTGAGCCGCGCGTGTCCGGCAACGGGGAGTTCAAGTACCAGTCGTTCGTGTTCCGGGCGACCGGCTTCAAGGCGGTCGGCGCGGCTGGTGGGAGCCGTGCGGCTGGCAAGGCGCCCGAGTCGACCAACAAGGCCGCGTGAGGCACGAGATGCGTGCTGGGGCGCGGCTGACCCGAGGGGCTGACCGGTGCGGCAACACAGCCGCCCGGCCGGCTCTCGGTCCCGCCTCGGCGGAAAGGCTGAGGTGTGGTGATGGTGTCGGAGGAGCTGGTCAAGCGCTGGGAGGCCCTGTACGGGGCGTACGGCGTGGCCTCGAAGTCGGTCGCGACCACCGAGCCCGGGGACAGGGCCGTGGCGCGGCGGATGGCGCGGGCGTCGGCGGATGTGGCGGCGGCGTGGCGGGAGATGGCGGCCCAGCCGGGGATGGCGTGGTGGGCGGTAGCCGCCTTGGGCACTGCGGCGCAGGCGTTCGAGTTCCAGGCCCGGGACTGGGCGGCGCGCGCGAAGCACGAGGCGGTGCCGTCGCGGCTACCGCACCCGCAGGTGATCCCACCCGACACGGCGGCCGGCGGCGATCAATGGGGGTCGGTGGCGGGGTGACCAGCAAGCGTTCCAAGCCCGTGTTGCTAATGGAGGCACACGAGCTGCTGACGCGTGAGCGGCCCTCGTCAGGGGCGTCCTCTCACGTGTGGCTGTCCTATTACCGGCGCAGCGCCACGGTGTACAAGGAGGTCGCGGAGACCGACCGGGGGCACCACCACGAGGCCCTGTACTGGGCATCCCGGGAAGAGCGCAAGGCCCACGAGATCGAGGAGAGCTTGCGCAAGCGCCGGAAGTAGAAAGTCCACAGTAGACACTCCGCATGCAGGGTCATGTGGCGATGGCGCACGCCTTGGTGTCGCCGTGCTGATCCCGTAGGCGCAGAAGCGGAATTCGAGGCTTCCCAACCTTTCCGCTCCTGCGCTGTCCACCCGGAGGTAGACAGTGAACAGGTTAGACCCTCCCTCGGCTAACCCGCCAGAGGGGCCGACCACCCAAGATCGTCGTCGGTGTTCTCGGTGTAAGCGGTTCGCGCGAATGTGGCCAGGAGAGTCCCTTTGCGACCGCTGCAACGGTTTCCTCGCGTTGGAGTTCATTCCTCGGCCCGGTGAGCGCCGATGAACTCCCAGACACTGTTGCAACTGCTCGCGGCCGGTGGTGTCGTCGCCGTTGTCGTGTGGGTTCTGAACAAGATCGGTAAGGCGTTGGCGTCGGTGCTGGAGGCGCTGGCGACCGTGGCCATGGTGCTCGTGGCGCTGTGGTTGATGGTGAAGACCAGCTACCGAGCCGTCCGGCTCGTGGTGGCGCACTGGCGGACCTCGCTCTGCGCCGCGTTCCTTACGGCCTGGACGTGGTGGTGGGGCTGGCTGCCGGTCCTCGTCACCGCCGTGGCCGTGGTTGGGGTGCTGGCCTTGTGGCGGTGGCGGCATCGCACGTCGTTCGAGGCTCGGCCTGGCCGGTGGCTGCGGTCGTGGTGGTTGCGCTGGACGGTCTACGCCCGGCGGCTCCCCGGGTGGCTGCGCGCGTGCGGGCTGACCGTCCGGGACGGTGAGCGGCCGGTCGTGGTGGCGGTGAACCCGCTCGGTCGGAGCAAGGTGCAGCGGCAGGTCAAGCCGCGTGCCGACCAGGTGCCCAGGGTGCTGGGTGTCCGGTCGGGGACCTCGTGGGACGAGGTGCGGGTTCGGCTGGTGCCCGGGCAGAAGCCGGAGGACTTCGACGAGTCGGCCCGAGCGTTGGCCGTCGCTCGTGGGGTCGCCCGCTGTCAGGTGCGGGAGCTACAGCCCCAGGTCGTGTCGATCGACTTCCAGCGACGGAACCTGCTCGCCGAGACGGTGTCCTGCCTCGACCTCGCCGGCCTGGTCGACGTAGCCGGCGGCGAGATCGACCTCAGGCGGGTGTGGAGCGGCCGGACCGACTACGGCACCGACTGGCACCAGTCGTTGCAGGGCTCGCACACCCTCCACGCCGGGGTCACCGGCGCGGGCAAGGGCGCGCAGATGTGGTGCCCGCTGGTATCGATCGCGCCGGCCATCCGGGACGGCTTCGTGCGGCTGTCGGGGATCGACCCAAAGGGGATGGAGCTGGCCTACGGGCGGCGCATCTTCGCCCGCTACGCGGTCACCGGCAAAGACGCACTCGGGCTGCTCGACGACCTGATCGAGGGGGCGGAACAGCGCAAGAAGGCGTTCGCCGGCCGGCTGCGGTCCGTGCCGATCTCGCGGGAGTACCCGTTGGAGATCGTGGAGTTCGACGAGATCGGCGCCCTGATCCGCTACATCGGGGACCGCAAACTCCGGGAAGCGATCACCGAGCGGGTGGCGCTGCTGACCACCCAGGGCCGAGCCCTGGGCTACACGGTGCGCGGCTATGTCCAGGAGCCCACCAAGGACACCGTTCCGGTGCGGGAGCTGTTTCCCCGCCGCATCTGCCTGCGCGTGGCCACCAAGTCCCACGTCGCCATGGTCCTCGGGGACCAGGCCTACGACCGGGGCGCGTGGGCCAACCGGATCGGTGAGACCGAGCCTGGGGTCGGCTACCTGTTCGGCGAGGGCATCCGCGAACCGCTGCGCGTCCGGGGCGGTTGGGTGCCCGACGAGACGATCAAGGAACTCGAAACCTTCGTCACCGGAAGCCCTGCGACCGATCGTGCGGGCACCGTGCACACCTTCCCCGGCCCCCGCACCACGCGGCGCGACAACGCGCCCGGCGGCGTGGCCTGACCTTCTTCGCAAAGGATTTTCATGATGATCATCAACCACTCGGCCGTGCCCTCGACCCTCGACCTGCTCATGGGCGCCTACCGCGCCCACGTGCACCGACGCACCCTGCCCACCCCGGTCCTGGTGGCCTTCCACCCCAACGAGGCCCAGGTCGAGGTCCAGCTCGGCGGCGCACCCGACCTGCCCCACGTCCTGGCCGACGTGCTGCTCTGGACGACCACCCTCGCCGAAGTCACCGCGGAATGGACCCACGCGCGGGAGGCCCGGCTGTTGGTCACCGTGCGTGGCCGCTCTGCCAGCGGTGTCCGCTTCCTCGCCTACGGCGGCGGTCCGTTCGCCGACTGCCTCGGCCTGGTCCAGCTCCGACCCGGTGAGCGAGAGGGCGTGTCGCTCGACGAGCTGTACGCCCTGCTCAACCTGATCCGCGAGCGGGAGGCTGCCTGATGAACGGTCACCAGACCCGGGCCGAACGCATGCGGCAACCGCTCGCCTCCGACGTCATCGCCGCCACCGCCGAGGCCCACGGCGTGTGTGTCCGGCCGTTCACCATGGAGGTCGGCGACCTCGACACCGGGGAGCTGCGCTACGTCCCCGTCCCCTGCGGATCCACCATCGAATCCCAGTGCGGACCCTGCGCCCGGAAGGCACGAGCGCTGCGGATGGTCCAGTGCCGCGAGGGCTGGCACCTCAGCGACGAACCCAACTTCACCCCCGACCAACCCTCGCCGGAGCAGACGGCGTTGATGGAGCTGCGCGTCGACCTGGTATCCGCCTACCAAAAGGCCGAGGGCGGCGAAGCGGACGAGCTGCTGGAGGAGATCCGGTCGGTCGACGAGGAACTTCGGCAACTCGGCATGCGCGGCCGGCTGCCCTCGCCCGAGGGGCCGGACAAGCGGCCGGTGAAGAGGTCTACCAAGCGGCGCCAGGACGCCCCGGAGCTGCCTCGGCGGCGGGTGGAGAACCGGACCGTGGGGCGGGAGTTCGCGGGGCGGTTCCGGCCGTCCATGTTCGTCACGCTCACTTGTGACAGCTATGGGCCGGTGCGGGAGGACGGCACGCCGGTCAACCCGGGCACGTACGACTACCGGCGGGCGGCTCGGGACGCCGTGCACTTCGCGGCGTTGGTGGATCGGTGGTGGCAGAACCTCCGCCGCGTCGTCGGCTGGGATGTGCAGTACTTCGCCACCGTCGAACCGCAGAAGCGCTGCGCACCCCACCTGCACGCCGCGATCCGGGGATCGGTGCCGCATGAGGTGCTGCGCCTGGTAACGGCGGCGACCTACCACCAAGTGTGGTGGCCGGCGCACGACGAGCTGGTCTACACCGGGGACCAGCTGCCGGTCTGGGAGAACGGCGCCTTCGTCCACCCCGACACCCGGCAACCCCTCACCGGGTGGGCTGAAGCGCTGGACCAGGTCGACGAGCCCGCCCACGTGGTGCGGTTCGGCCGACAGGTGCACTCCAAGGGCATCCTCGGCGGCTCCGACGAGGCCGGGCGCCACATCGGCTACCTGACCAAATACCTCACCAAGTCCACAGGCGAAGTGATCACCGCCGACACCGACCGGCAACGCGCCCACCACGACCGGCTGCACGACGAGCTGCGGATCACGCCGTGCTCGCCCCGGTGCGCGGTCTGGCTGCTCTACGGCGTCCAACCCCTCGGCGCGAACGCACGCACCCACCCTGGCCAGTGCAAGTCTCGAGCACACCGGCGCACCACGCTCGGGCTCCCCGGCCGGCGGGTGCTCGTGTCGCGGAAGTGGTCCGGCAAGACGCTCGCTGACCACCGGGCCGACCGCAAGGCGTTCGTCCTGGCCGCGCTCGCTGAGGTCGGGATCAGCAAGCCGGAGGAGGACCGGTCGCGGCTGGTGTGGCAGAAGGTCCAACCCGGCGACCCCAACCAGCCGCCGAGGGACCACCTGCTCATGCACGCCATAGCCGAACGGATCAAGTGGAAAGCCGAGTACGACAGAGCGCTCCTCGCGGCCGGCGAACCACCGCCCGATCTTTCGGCAACTCGGCAGGAGGCGGCCTGACATGGGGGAGAACATGGCCAACATCGGCGGCCCGGACCGGTTATGGACTGTCGATGACGTAGCCGCCTACCTCGGCGTGCCGGTCAAGACGCTCTACCAGTGGAAGTGGCGCGGCGAGGGGCCACCGGTCCGCAAAATCGGCCGACACCTCCGCTATGACCCGCGTGCGGTGCGGGCCTGGGCGACGGAGGCCGCGTAGCCATGGGGCACATCCAGGACCGGTGGTACCGGCCCAAGAAGGACCCGGAGACGGATCAGATCCTGCTGAACGCTCGGGGCAAGCCGATCATGGAGAAGACCGAGAACTACGGTCTCGGCCTGCGGTACCGCGTCCGGTACCTCGACCCCGACAACGAGGAGAGGTCCAAGTCCTTTCCGGACAAGCAGAAGAAGCGCGCCGAGGACTTCCTGATCGAGGTCGAATCGGACAAGCGGGAAGGCAAGTACGTCGACCCGGAGGCGGGGCGTAAGAAGTTCCGGCAGGTCGCCGAGAACTGGATCAAGGGCCAGTCGCCCGACGCGGCCACCCGCAACGCGCTGCGGAGTCGGCTGGAAAGCCAGATCTACCCGCATTTCGGAAACCTTCCGGTGGGGTCGATCAAGCCGTCGACCGTGCGTGACTGGCTCGGCTACCTCGACGAGAAGAAGTTCAGCCAGAACTACAAGGTCGCGTTGTTCAACGCAGTCTCGGGTGTGCTCGAATCGGCCATTGAGGACAAACTGACTCGCGATAACCCCTGCAAGGCAAAGACTATCCGCCGTCCGGTTGCTTCAAGTCCGCAGGTGACGGTGTGGCCCGAGGAGCGCGTGCGGACAGTCCGGAAGGGCCTTCCGGAGCGGTTCTCGGTCGTCGTCCCGCTCGGGGCGGGCTTGGGGATGCGGCAGGGCGAAATCCTGGGCGTCTCACTCGACGACTTCGACGGTGACGAGATGGTGCTCAACCTGACCCGTCAGATCCGGATCATCGACCGAACCTTGGTGTTCGCTCCCCCGAAGGGCGGGAAGACGCGCACCGTGCCGGTGTCGACGTCGGTGCTGGCCGAGGTTGAGGACCACGAGCGGCGGTTTCCGTCCGTCGCCGTCACGCTGCCGTGGAAGGAGCCGGGCGGGGAACCGGTCACGGTGCGGTTGCTGGTCACGGGCGATGGGCGGCAGCTCTACTCGGGCGACCTGTTCCACAAGGTCGTCTGGCACGGCGCGTTCCGAGTGGCCGGCGTCGAGTACCGGAAGCGGGAAGACGGGATGCACGCGCTTCGCCACTTCTACGCCTCGGTGCTGCTCTCCCAGGGCGTCTCGATCAAGGAGCTGGCCGACTACCTCGGCCACGCCGACCCCGGGTTCACGCTCCGGACCTACACCCACCTCGTCCCGTCGAGCCACGAGCGGGCGCGGGTCGCCGTCGACGGGGTGTTCGGACGGCCTGCGCCAGATGACGGCCTGGAGACGGCATGATCTTGAAAACGGCGCCGATAAAGATCGTTAGGAGGGTCGTTGTCCCGGCCGTCGAGTCCATCATGGACTGTGACGGCCGGGCACGTTTCCGCAGGTCACCTGAGTTGCGCGCTGGTCTTCCCGAGCAACCTACGGGCGATGATGAGCTGTTGGATCTGTTGGGTGCCTTCGAAGATGTCCATAATCTTCGCGTCCCGGGCCCACTTCTCGAGGAGCTCCTGCTCCCCGTACCCGACGCTCCCGCACAGCTGCACACATCGCAGCGTGATGTCCGTGACGCTCCGCCCGGCCTTGGCCTTCGCGTACGACGCCTGGAGGGAGTTCGGCTTCCCGTTGTCCGCCATCCATGCCGCTTGCAGCGTCAACAGGTACGCCGCCTCGTAGTCGGACTCGAGGTCGATGAACGTGGCCGCGGCCGCGGGCTGGGTGGCGGGGGGACGGTCGTAGTCGATCGGGACGCCGGCATCGGTGAGGAGGCGGCGGGTTTCCTCGAGCGCCGCTCGGGCGATGCCGACGGCCATCGCCGCGACCAGGGGTCTGGTGTTGTCAAAGGTCTGCATGACGCCGGTGAAACCCTGGTCCGGCTTGATCTCCGGGCTGCCCAGCAGGTTGGCGGCCGGCACGCGGACGTTGTCCAGGCGGAAGTGCGCCGTGTCGGACGCTCGGATTCCGAGCTTGTGCTCCAGGCGTACCAACTCGAAGCCGGGCGTGCCGCGGTCGACGACGAACGACTTGATCGCCGCTTTTCCCTTGCTGCGGTCGAGGGTCGCCCAGACGACGACGCAGTCCGCCCGCTCGCCGGACGTCACGAAGATCTTCTCGCCGTTGAGGACGTAGTCGTCGCCGTCGCGGACGGCGGTTGTGCGGATCGCCCCCGAGTCGGAGCCGGCGTCGGGTTCGGTGATGGCCATCGCGGCCCACTTGCCCTTGTAGCGGGCCACCTGCTCGTCGTTGCCTACCGACGCTATGGCCGCGTTGCCGAGGCCCTGGCGCGGCATCGCGAGGAGCAGACCCGCGTCACCCCAGCACATCTCCATGGTGCCCAGTGCCACGGACATGTTCGCGCCGTTGGTCACCTCCTTCGACGACCGGGCCGCGCGGCGGACGCCGCCGGCGCCGGCGCCCCCGCCGGAGGCGCTCAGGCCGTCCAGGAGAGCGGCCAGGGTGTCCAGCTCCTGCGGGTAGGTGTGCTCGGCCTGGTCGTACTTGCGCGAGTTCGGCCGCAGGAACGCCATCGCCGCCTGCCTGGCCTGGTCGACCAGCGTCGTCAGCTTCGGGGAGATCTCCAGGTTGATCACACCAGCACCGCGCCTTCCATCAGACCGACCGCCCGCAGGTCCCGGTACCACCGCTCCACCGGGTGCTCCTTCACGAAACCGTGCCCACCGAGCAACTGCACCCCGTCGCTCCCGATCGCCATTCCCTTGGTGGCGCACAACGTCCTCGCCAGCGCCACCTCGCGCGCGAACGGCATCCCCTGCTCGGCCCTGGCCGCCGCCCGGTAGGTCAGCAGGCGCATCCCGTCCAGCTCGGTGCCGATGTCGGCCACCCGGAACGCCACACCCTGGCGGTGCGACACCGGCTCCCCGAACGCCACCCGGTCGTTCACATAGTCCGTCACATAGGACAGCACGGCCGCACCGGTTCCCACGGCCAGCGCACACCAGCCGAGCCGCGACAGCCGCACGCAGTCCGCGTACACCGACGACGCCGCCCCGCCGAGCAGCGCCGACTCCGGCACCGCCACCTGCGAGAGCACCAGCCGCCCGGTTCCCGCCGCGCGCAGGCCCATCGCCGGCTCCGGCTCGACCGAGAGCCCGGCGGTGGACGACTCCACGATGAACAGCGCCGGCCCGCGCCCGTCCAGCTCGGCCGCCACCACGAACAGCTCGGCCGCCGACGCCAGCGGAACGAGCGACTTCTCACCGGACAGCACGAAGCCGCCGGAGGTTCGGTATGCCTTGGTACGTAACGAGAAGGGGTCGAACAGCGGCCGGGGTTCCTGCACCGCGAGCGCCGCGGGCGGCACGTCATCGTCCGTGAACGCCGGCAGGTACGTCGCCTGCTGGTCCTCGTCGCCCCACAGGACCAGCGCGTTGGAGACCGCGGCCGGTGCCAGGCAGGCAACCGCGAGACCCATGTCGCCGTGCGCGAGCGCCTCGGCCACCAGCACGTTGGTCACCGTCGACCGCTCGGTGGCCACGCCACCCAGGTCCTCGGGAACGCCGACCAGCGTGACACCCAGCGACGCGGCGGTGGACAGCAGCTCCGGCGGTGCGGCGCACTTGTCGTCGGCGCCCGCCGCGGCCGGCCGCAGCTGCTCGGCGGCGAACTCGCGGACCGTCTCCACGATCAGCTGCTGTTCCTCGGTCGGCGTCAGGTCGAACACCGTGCGCTGAGGTGCCGAGGGCAGCCGACGGGGCCGGGTCAGCTTCCTGGTCGCGGCGAAGGTGCGGTTGGCGGCGGTGAAGCCCACCCTGGTCGCGTGGAACAGCGCGCGGTCCACCGGTGCCTTCACGCCGAGCCTGCTCACCAGCGGCGAGCCGGCGACCCGGTTCAACACCGTCATAAGGGCGCCCATGGCGTTGCGCCGGTGTGGACCCGCGCCGAGACCTCGGCCCGACATCTCGAACCACCCCAACCTACTCGCGAGTTAAGATCTACCTACTCTAGAGTAGGGTAGCGGTCGGCGCCTGTCAGGTGTGGTCGCGCTCACCCACCGGCGGCCGCCGCTGCCGCCAGGGCCGGGCTTGCTCGAACGCCCGGCAAGCGGTGAGCACCCGCGCGTCCGCGTGTCGCGGGCCGACGACCTGCAGCCCGACCGGCAGCCCCGCCGAGGTGAAGCCGCAGGGCAGGCTGGCCGCCGGCTGCTGGGTCATGTTGAACGGATAGGTGAACGGCGTCCATCCCGTCCACCTCGACGCCGCGGAGCCAGGCGGCATCTCGACGCCCGCCTCGAACGCCGTGATCGGCATGGTCGGGGTGAGCAGCAGGTCGAAGTGCTCGTGGAACTCGCCCATCACCTGCCCCAGCTCAGCCCGGACCGCGCTCGCCGCCACGTACTCCGCGGCCGACAGCCGGGCGCCCTCGGCGGCGGCCTCCCGCAGGCCGGGGTCGAGCCCCGCGCGCCGTTCCTCGGACAGCCCCGCGACAGCCGCGGCCGCGCCGGCTAACCACAGCACCTGGAACGACTCGAGCGGGTCGGCGATGCCGGGGTCGACAACCTCCACCCGCGCTCCGAGGTCGGTGAACGACTTCGCCGCCGCGGCGACGATCGAGGCCACCTCCGGGTCGACCGTCGCGAAGCCGAGCGACGGGCTGAACGCGATGCGCATCCCGGCTACTCCGACCTCCAATGTGGACATCACCGTCCGTTCAGGACGCGGGCCGCTGCTCCAGTCCCGATTGTCTACTCCGGACAGGACGTCGAGTGCGACAGCGCTGTCCTCGACGGTCCAGGACAACGGACCGACGTGGGCGAGCGTGCCGTACGGGCTCGGCGGGAACGCCGGCACCAGGCCGTAGGTCGGCTTGATGCCGAACACCCCGCAGAACGAGGCCGGGATCCGGATCGAACCCCCACCGTCGGTGCCGATCGAGATCGGCGTGGTGGCCGTGGCCACCGCCGCCGCCGCGCCCCCGCTGGACCCACCCGAGGTCCGCCGCGGGTCCCAGGGGTTGCGCGTGACCCCGGTCAGCGGGCTGTCGGTCACGCCCTTCCAACCGAACTCGGGTGTCGTCGTCTTGCCGATGAGCACGGCGTTGTGCTCACGCAGGCGCGCCACGGCCGGGGAGTCCATGTCCCACGGCTGCTCGCGACTGATCGTGCGAGAGCCGCGCAGCGTCGGCCAGCCCCGGCTGAGTAGGACGTCCTTGACCGAGACCGGCACCCCGTCGAGCAGACCGCGTGGCTCGCCGCGCCGGTGGCGCGTCTCGGACTCGGCGGCGTCGGCCAGCGCGCGCTCCCGGTCGACGAGGCAGTAGGCGTTGAGGGTCGCGTTCACCGCCTCGACGCGGTCCAGCGCCTCCCGGGTCACCTCGACCGGCGACAGGCGCCCGGCTCGGTACTCCACCAGCAGCTCGGTCGCCGACAGCTCCAGCGTGCCCGTCATCGTGCTCCTCCCCGGACCCGCCGCACCGCCGGTCCGCCCAGGAAAACGTGAACCGTCCACCACCAGTGCTACCAGCGACCGCCGACAGGCGCACGAAGTCGATCAGGGCAGCGGCAGGCGGGCCGTGTCGAACTGTCCGGTGACGACGGCGCCGCAGAGTTCGGCGATCCGGGTGTTCGTCGCGCGCGCGTGCCGGCGCAGGGCGTTGAACGCGGTGTCCACGGGCACCTGGAACCGCTCGGCGACGATGCCCTTCGCCTGCTCGATCACCACCCGGCTGGTCAGCGCGTTCTGGAGCTGCGCGGCGAGCTCCGCCTGCCGGCGGACCGACCTGGCCTGGGCAAGGCCGATCGCGGCCAGGTCGGCCAGCGCCTGGGCGACCCGCGCCCGCACATCGTCAAGCTCGCCGGGAGCAGTGCGGTAGAGGGCGAGCGCGCCCAGCACCTCTCCCCGGGCCCGCAGGGGCACCGCGTGGGCCGAGGCGAAGCCGACGGCCGCCGCCGTGGCACCGAACCGCGGCCAGGGACCGCCGGTGGAGGACAGGTGCAACGCGCGCACCGGAACACCGGCACGGCAGCAGTCGTGGGCGGGCCCCTCGTCCAGCCGGGACAGCCTCGCCGCCCGCTCGTCCGAGGCGCCGGTGGCGTGCGGTCGGCCGCTCCTGTCCACCAGCAGCAGACCGGCCGCTGCCAGCTGGAGCAGGCGCACGCACCGGCCGGCGAGCAGGTCGAGGAAGTCATCCGGATCGACCTCGTCGACCAGGGTGTCGGCGAGCTCGACGAACGTTTCAGCCAGCTCTTCCGCCGCCGTGCTGCTCACTGGACAAGAGTACGACCGCCACTGCCAGTTATGGCGGGCTGCGTGACGACCACGGGGATTGCGGCGAAGTTTTCAGCCAATGAGCCCCGACTTCGCGGGCGATTTCCGAAAGAGGTTTACCCTCCGCGAACACGCGTGCACGCAAAGGGACCAACGACTCGTCCGCATCGACACCCGGTTGGCCGGACAGCATTCCCTCTGCCTGGTGCTCGCCGGTGAGCGCGGGAGGCTACGTGACACGCTCCGCAATCGGATCGGTGGCGTGGGCGAGAGCCGCGCGCGGACCCCCAGCCGCCGCGCATACCCGCTCTCGCGACGCGCGCGGGCGCAGGTGACAGCGGCCGAAATTGGAATACTGTAAGCGCTCGCGTACGCTGTGACACATTCCCCCGCGTGGGGTACCCCGTAGTGGATCACCGTGTTTCATTTCGGTTGAGCTGGACGGAGGCCGCCCCGAATTCTCGCAGCGTAGCGGCCTTTTTCGGTACTTGCGGGTGCAACTGCGTCATCGCGACAGGGCCTTTGGACCCTGGTCCGGACGGGGCAGATTTACGAGTATCACTCACATGCAGGTCATCTCGTCCGACGCCACCGAAATCTTCGCGAGGCTGAAGAGCGCGGCGTTCCACGAACTCGTTGCCTCGTCCATGGCCGGCGAGCGGGACGCCATCGCGACCCTCTTCGCGTGGATCCGGCCCGCGATCGTCCGTTACTGCCGGTCACGGATCGGTCGCAGCGGATCCGCCTACTCCTCCGCTGACGACGTGGCGCAGGAGATCTGTGTGGCCGTGCTCGGCGCGCTGAGCCGGTACAAGGACGAGCCGGAGTCCTTCCTCCCGTTCGTTTACGGGATCGCGGCGCACAAGGTCGCCGACCACTACCGCCGGGCCGGCCGCGACCGGTCCGACCCGGCCGCCGACGTGCCGGACGGTGTCGACATCAGCGCCAGCCCTGAGCAGCAGATCATGGCCTCGGACCTGCGGGAGCGGCTCGCCAACCTGCTCGAGACGCTGCCGCCGCGCCAGCGCGAGATCCTGCGGTTACGCTTGATCGTCGGCCTCTCCGCGCAGGAGACCGCGGCCGCCGTCGGCCTCACCCCGACCGCCGTCCGGGTCACCCAGCACCGCGCGCTGGCCAAGCTCCGCGCCGCCCTGCAGCCCACCGAGTGGGTCTGACCCAACAAACCCGTGATCTCTCAGCTCGCTCGGGCGCGGAGATAGATCTGCACCTCGATGCGGTTCGGCTCGGCCTCCGCGGCGACCTCGCGGAGCTCGGTGGTCTCGAAGCCCGTGTCGGCGAGGACCCTGCGCAGCTCCTCAGGTGGATAGGCGCAGACCTTGGTGGGCACGCCGAGGAAGCTGATCGGGAACTCGTCGAAGTCGCCGAGGACCATCGAGACCAACAGCAGCCGGGGGCCGCGCAGCTGCGTATGCAGCGCGCGCAGTAGCGGCGGGATGTCCGCCCTGGGGAGCATCAGCAGGGAAAAGAACGCGACGGCGGCGTCGAACTCGCCGAGGTCGTCGATCCGGCGCAGGTCACGGTGCAGGTACCGCCCGCCAGGAGCCTGCTCCTCGGCGAGGTCGAGCATGACCGACGACTCGTCCACCCCCACCACGTCGATGCCCGCGGCCAGCAGCTGCTTCGCCGTCGGCACGCCGCTGCCGCAGCCGAGGTCGAGGACCCGGCGTGGCTTCCGCTCGATCAGCCAGGCCCCCTCGGCGATCTGGGCGTCCCGCTCGAGGAACGAATCGTCGTAGCGTCGGCCGATCAGGTCGAAGGCAGGGGTCCCTTCGCTTCCCATCCGGCCATCGTGCCTCCGGGTGCACCGAGCGTCCACCCGCCGACCGGGTGTTCCGGTCACCCCGTCGTGGCACCTCGCTGCTGGAGCAGCAGGCGCACGGTCAGCTCCAGCCGCTGGGCGACGTCGCTCGCCGACGCCCGCCGGGTGACCCAGGCGACCAGGTTGGACAGCCAGACGTCGCCGATCACCCTGGCGATCGCGCGGTCCTCGTCGGTCGGCTCACCCTCGTGCAGCGCATGGGTGAACATTCGCTCGATCAGCGAGGCCACGGCGTCCACCTCCGAGGACGCCGAGGCGTCGGCGAACATGAACGCCCGGGTCATCGCCTCGGTCAGGTTCGGGTCGCGCTGCATCGCCCGGGTGATCCGGCCGAGTACGAACAGCAGGCGGTCGTAGGCGGTGTCGCCGGGAATCGGTGCCCGTTCGGTGCGCTCACGGCCGCGCTCCAGCTCGCGGGCCAGCCCGGACACCAGGAGGTGGATCTTGGACGGGAAGTACCGGTACAGCGTGCCCAGCGCCACGTCGGCCTTCTCCGCGACCGCCCGCATCTGCACCGCCTCGAAACCGCCCTTCGCCGCCAGCGCGATCGTGGCGTCCAGGATGCGCTTGCGGCGGTCGCGTTGGGCCGCCGAGCCCAGCTCCTCGTCGGTCAGGACGTTCAGCGCGTTAGCCCCCGAGCTGCGCGGTCGTGCCATTGGTGCGTATCCCCTGTCGGAACGTGTTCCAGCGTCGGGTCGCTAGCTTACCTAACGGCCTCCGGAGTCGTGTGCCTGACGTGTGACGGCTCGGTGACGTCGCGTTGCAGCGCAAAAACTGGAACACGTTCTATACTGACGCGATGTCGATCGCGATCACCGGGGAGCAGCTGGCCATTCAGGACTCCGTGCGGGACGTCTCGGCGCGCGCGGACATGCTGGCCACGGTGCGCGCGCTCGAGCCGGGGGCGGGTGGCGACTGGCGGGGACACTGGGCCGAGCTCGCCGCGCTCGGCCTGTTCGCGATCGCCCTCCCCGAGCGGCTCGGGGGCGCCGGCGGGACACTCGTCGACCAGGCGGCCGCGCTGGAGCAGTCCGCGGAGGGCCTCGTACCCGGGCCCGTGCTGCCGACCGCGCTCACCGCACTGGCCCTGGTCGACACCGCGGCCGAGGACCTCGTACCGCTGCTCGGCGACGGGCGGGCGACCGCCGGCGTGGCACTGGATCCCGGCACCGTGTGGACGGCCGGGGACACCGTCGCCGGCACCGCGGAGGTCGTGCTCGGCGCCCACGGCGACGCCCACCTGCTCCTGCCGGCCCGCACGGGGACCGAGGAGATCGTGTGGGTCCTGCTCCACCCGGGCGAGGCCACCGTGGAACCGCTGCGCCCGCTCGACTTCTCCCGCCCGCTCGCGCGGGTCCGGGTGGACGGTGCGCCGGCGAGACCGCTGCCGGGCAGGGACGTCGGCGGACTCGCCGCCGCCCTCCTCGCCGCCGAGGCGGCCGGGGTCGCCCGGTGGTGCCTGCGCACGGCCGTCGAGTACGCGAAGGTGCGCCAGCAGTTCGGCCGGCCGATCGGCTCGTTCCAGGCGGTGAAGCACCTGTGCGCGGAGATGCTGTGCCGCGCCGAACAGGCCGGCGCACTCGCCTGGGACGCGGCACGGGCCCCCGGCTCGCTGTCCGCGCCGGCCGCACTCGCGCTGGCCCTGGACGCCGCGGTGGCCAACGCGAAGGACTGCGTGCAGGTCCTCGGCGGCATCGGCTTCACCTGGGAGCACGACGCCCACCTGTACCTGCGCCGCGCGCTCGCCGCCCGGCAGCTCGCCGGCGGCTCGGCGCGGTGGCGGCGCCGGGTGGCCGAGCTCGCGCTGGCCGGCGAGCGACGCCGGATCTGGGGCGACGGCGTGCCCGGGCAGGCCGACCCCGAGGAGGAGGCGGTGCGCCGGGACGCCCGCGTGTTCGCGAGCGGCCTGCGCGGGCTGTCCGAACCGGAGCGACGGGTGCGGCTGGCCGACTCGGGTTACCTCATGCCGCACTGGCCGATGCCCTACGGCCTCGACGCGTCGCCGAGGGCTCAGCTGGTGATCGACGAGGAGCTGTCCCGGGCGGGAGTGCGCCGGCCCGACCTGGTGATCGGGGCGTGGGCCGTGCCGACGATCCTGCGGCACGGCACGCTCGAGCAGCGGGAGCGGTTCGTCCTGCCGACGCTGCGTGGAGACCTGCGCTGGTGCCAGCTGTTCAGCGAGCCGGAGGCGGGCTCGGACCTCGCCGCGCTGCGCACCAGGGCCACCCCGGTCGACGGTGGCTGGCGGCTGGACGGGCAGAAGGTGTGGACCTCCGAGGCCACCCGGGCCGACTGGGGGATCTGCCTCGCCCGGACCGATCCGAGCGCCCCGAAGCACGCCGGCATCACCTACTTCCTGGTGGACATGCGCAGTCCCGGGATCACCCTGCGACCACTGCGCGAGATCACCGGCGAGTCCCGGTTCAACGAGGTGTTCCTGGACGGCGTGTTCGTGCCGGAGGACTGCGTGGTCGGACGGGTGAACGGCGGGTGGCGGCTCGCCAGGGCCACGCTCGCCGACGAGCGGGTCGCGCTGGGCGCCGGCTCCTCGCTGGGTGACGGTGTCGAGCGGCTGCTCGAGCTGGCGGCGGCGCGCGAGCTCACCGAGGGGGACCGGGAGCGGCTCGGGACGCTGGTGGCACAGGGCCTGTCGGTGTCCCTCGTGGACCTGCGGGAGACGCTGCGCCGGCTCGGCGGACGCGACCCTGGACCCGGGTCGAGCGTTCGCAAGCTGGTCGGCGTGCGGCAGCGGCAGGACGTGGCCGAGGCCGAGGTCGAGCTGCTCGGTCCGGCCGGCGCGGCCCTGGACGACGGCGCCGAGACCTACCTGCACGAGCTCCTGCTGACCCGGTGCCTGTCCATTGCCGGCGGCACCACCCAGGTGCTGCTCAACCTCGTCGCCGAGCGGATTCTCGGCCTGCCGAGGGAGAAGTGATGGACTTCGCGTTCGACGAGACCCAGCGGGAGATCGCCACGTTGGCCAGGACCACCCTGCGCCGGGAGTCCGACCAGGACGCCGCGTGGAAGGCACTGGCCCAGGCCGGCCTGTTGTCGCTGGCGGTTCCGGAACGGCTGGGTGGCGACGGGCTCGGCATGGCCGAGGTCGCGGTGCTGCTGGCCGAGGTGGGACGGGTCGCCTCGCCGGTACCGGTGCTCGAGACGTTCGCCCTCGGCGTGCTGCCCGTCCTCGCCCTGGGCACGGGGACCCAACACGAGCAGGTGCTGGCCGAGATCGCCGACGGCAACCGGGTGCTCACCGGCGCACCCCGCGCCGCGGTGACGGTGACCGGCCGGGGGACGCTCTCCGGTCGGGCGGCCGGGGTCCGACACGCCGCGCGCGCACACCGGATCCTGGTCCCGGTGGCGGACCTGCTGTTCCTGGTGGACCCGTCGGCCGACGGGGTACGGCTCGTCCCGACCTACTCCTCCGCCGGCGCTCCCGAGTGGACAGTCGGGCTGACGGAGGTGGCCGCCGAGCCCCTCGGGGAGGCGGGAGCGGCCGCCCACCTGCACCGGTTCGCCCTGGCGGGCGCGTGCGTGCTCGGGTCCGGTCTGGTCTCCGGCGCGCTGGAGCTGACCGCGGCGCACGTGCGCACCCGCGAGCAGTTCGGCCGGCCGCTGGCCACGTTCCAGGCGGTGGCCCAGCAGATCGCCGACGTCTACGTCGCGGCGCGGACACTGCACCTCGCGGCGTGGTCGGCCTGCTCCCAGGCCGGCGAGGAGGACCTCGAGGTGGCCGGGTACTGGCTCACCGAGGAGGCGCCGGCGGCCCTGCACACGTGTCACCACCTGCACGGCGGCCTCGGCGTGGACGCGGCCTACCCGCTGCACCGCTACTACTCGGCGGTCAGGGACCTCGTCCGGTTCGTCGGCGGCGCCGAGCACCGGCTGGCCGGGCTCGGCGCCAGGATCGCGGAGGCGGGATGAACCTCGAACTCACCGCCGACCAGCATGCCCTCGCCGAGGAGCTGCGCGAGTACTTCGCCGGGTTGCTCTCGCCCGCCGAGCGCGAGGCGATGCTGACCGAACGGCATGGGGGGACCTACCGCGCGCTGGTGCGCCGGATGGGGCGCGACGGCCGGCTGGGGGTCGGCTGGCCCCGCGAGTACGGCGGGCTCGGGTTCGGCCCGGTCGAGCAGCAGATCTTCGTCAACGAGGCAGCCCGGGCGGACGTGCCGCTGCCCTATGTGACGCTGCAGACCGTCGGGCCCACCCTGCAGGCCTACGGGACGCCGGCCCAGAAGGAGCTGTTCCTGCCGCGGATCCTCGCCGGGGAGATCCACTTCGCGATCGGGTACACCGAGCCCGAGGCCGGAACCGACCTGGCCTCGCTGCGCACGACGGCCACCCGCACCGGCGACGGGTACGTGGTCAACGGGCAGAAGATCTTCACCACCGGCGCGCACGACGCGGACTACGTGTGGCTGGCCTGCCGCACCGACCCGGACGCGCCGCGGCACAAGGGGATCTCGATCCTCGTCGTCGACACCCGGGACCCGGGGTTCAGCTGGACGCCGATCATCACCTGCGACGGCGCGCACCACGTGAACGCCACCTACTACTCCGAGGTCCGGGTGCCGGCGGACATGCTGGTGGGTGAGGAGAACGGGGGCTGGCGGCTGATCACCACCCAGCTCAACCACGAGCGGGTCATGCTCGGCCCGGCCGGCCGGACAGCCGCGCTGTACCAGCGGGTCCTGACCTGGGCGCGGGCGCGGGACCTGCTGGACCGGCCCGACGTGCGTCGCGCGCTGGCCAGGACGTTCGCCGTGCTGCGGGTCAACGAGCTGCTGAACTGGCAGGTCGCCTCGGCCGGTGGGACGGTGTCGGTCGCCGACGCGTCGGCGACGAAGGTGTTCTCCTCCGAGCGGTTGCAGTGGATCGGCCGCGTGCTCGAGGAGGTCGTCGACGCCCACGGCGACCCGGCCGACCCGGAGACCGACGCGCTGCGGCGCTGGCTGGACGTGCAGGCGAAGCGGAACCTGGTGCTCACCTTCGGCGGAGGGGTGAACGAGATCCAGCGCGAGCTGATCGCGACGGCCGGGCTCGGCCTGCCCAGGGTGCCGCGATGACCGATATCGAACAGGCGGCGAGGGAGGTGACCGCCCGGGGGGAGTCCGCGCGGCGCCGGGGCCGGGACCCGGTGAACCTGCCCATGATCCACAACTGGGTCGAGGCGATCGGCGACCGGAACCCGGTCTACACCGACGCGTCGTTCCCCTCCGTACACGGCGGAATCGTCGCGCCGCCGGCGATGGCGCAGGTGTGGACGATGTACGGGCTGCACGGAACCCGTCCGAGCGACGATCCGCTTGGCGCCATGGTGGGTGTGCTCGACGATGCGGGCTACACCTCGGTCGTGGCCACCGACTGCGACCAGACCTACCATCGCTATCTCCGTCCTGGTGAGACGGTCGAGGTGGCTTCGCGGCTGGAGAGCGTGATCGGTCCGAAGCGGACGGCGCTGGGTGAGGGCTGGTTCGTCACCACCCGCAGCACCTGGTACGTCGGCGACGAGCCGGTCGTGGAGATGTCCTTCCGTGTCCTCAAGTTCCGGCCCAAACCAGCGGCACCCGCGGCGACGCCGACGATCCGGCCGCAGGTCGGACGGGATACGGCCTTCTTCTGGGCCGGCACCGCGCTGGGCGAGCTGCGCATCCAGCGGTGCGGCACCTGCGGTCGACTGCGGCACCCGCCGGGGCCGATGTGCCCCGGGTGTGGCGGGACCGAGCAGGAGTACGTCGTCGCGTCGGGCCTCGGCGAGGTGTACAGCTTCGTGGTGCACCACCACCCGCCGGTTCCCGGCCGCACGCTGCCGTTCGTCGTCGCGCTCGTGGAACTGGAGGAGGGGGTGCGGATGCTCGCGGAGCTGGTGGACCTGTCGCCGGAGGCGGTGCGGGTCGGGCTGCCGGTGGTGGTCGGGTTCCACCGGGTGGACGACGAGCTGGCGATGCCGGTGTGGCGGGTCCGGTGAGCGGAACGGAGGTGGGCACTCGACTGCCGGAGCTGGTGATCACGGCGACGCCGACGTTCGTGGTGAGCACGGCCATCGCCACGCGTGACTTCCAGGACGTACACCACGACCCGGAGCTGGCGCGGGCGCGGGGGTCGAAGGACATCTTCCTCAACATCCTGACCGACACCGGGCTGGTGCAGCGTTTCGTGACCGACTGGACGGGGCCGGACGCAACCGTCCGGCGGATCGCGATCCGCCTCGGTGTTCCGTGCTATGCCAACGACACGCTGACCTTCAGTGGACAGGTCGTCTCGCGGACCGAGGTGTCCGACGGGGTGTCCCTGGTGGTCGAGGTGGTTGGGCGGAACAGCCTCGGCGACCACCTCAGCGGCTCGGTCACGGTGGTCGTATGACCGTCTCGGGGGCGGCGTCGATCGCCGGGATCGGGGCGACGGAGTTCTCGAAGGACTCGGGGCGAAGCGAGCTTCGGTTGGCCGCCGAGGCGTGCCGGGCGGCGCTCGACGACGCCGGGCTGACAGCGTCCGATGTGGATGGAATGGTGACGTTCACGATGGACGCCAACGCGGAGATCGCGGTGGCGCGTGAGCTCGGTGTGCCGTCGTTGCGGTTCTTCAGCCGCATCCCCTACGGCGGCGGGGCGGCCTGTGCCGTGGTGCAGCAGGCGGTGTTGGCCGTGGCGACGGGGACGGCGTCGGTCGTGCTGTGCTATCGGGCGTTCAACGAGCGGTCCGGTAACAGGTTCGGGCGGGTGCAGGCGGCCGCCGCCGGCCAGCCGACGTCCGGTGGGGTGGACAACAGCTGGCACTACCCGATGGGGTTGGTCACGCCGGCGGCCACCGTTGCGATGTTCGCCCGGCGGTACATGCACGAGTTCGGGGCGACCAGTGAGGACTTCGGACGGGTCGCGGTGGTCGACCGGCGCGCTGCGGCGACCAACCCGGCGGCGTGGTTCCACGGCCGGCCGATCAGCCTCGCCGACCACCAGGCCTCCCGCTGGATCGCGGAGCCGTTGCGGTTGTTGGACTGTTGCCAGGAGAGCGACGGGGCGGTCGCGCTGCTGGTGACCTCGACCGAGCGGGCGCGGGACCTACGGCAGCGGCCCGCGGTGGTCTCGGCGGCGGCACAGGGCAGCGGGACCGACCAGTACACGATGAACAGCTACTACCGGGAGGACCTGGTGGGGCTGCCGGAGATGGGGTTGGTGGCGCGGCAGCTGTGGGCGCAGTCGGGGATCGGGCCGGAGGACGTGTCGGTGGCGGTGCTCTACGACCACTTCACGCCGTTCGTCCTGGTGCAGTTGGAGGAGCTGGGGTTCTGTGGGCGTGGGGAGGCGCGGCACCTCGTCGCCGACGGGGTGTTGGAGCTGGACGGCGCGCTGCCGCTGAACCCGCATGGCGGGCAGTTGGGTGAGGCGTACATCCACGGCATGAACGGGATCGCCGAGGCGGTCCGGCAGGTCCGCGGGACGGCGGTCAACCAGGTCGGCGGGGTGGAGAACGTGCTCGTGACCGCGGGGACCGGCGTGCCGACCAGCGGGCTGGTGCTGACCCCACCCTGACGCCGTCAGCGGCGCAGGGAGCGGATGACGCGGGCCGGGTTCCCCGCGGCCAGGACCCCGGGCGGGAGGTCCCGGGTCACCACGCTCCCGGCGCCGACCACGGTGCTGTCGCCGACCGTCACGCCGGCGCAGACGATCACGCCACCACCGAACCACACGTTGTCGCCGACGACGATGGGCTCGGCTCGTTCCCACCGTTCGCGGCGCATCTCGTGGTCCTCGAGCGGATGTAGCGCGGTCAGCAGCTGGGCCCTCGGGCCGATCGACACGTCGTCCCCGATCGTGATGGGGGCGCAGTCCATGAGGATCGCGTCGTAGTTGAGGAAGCTGTTCGACCCGAGGCGGACCAGGTAGCCGTAGTCGCACTGGAAGCGGGGCATGACCCAGGAGCCGTCGCCGATGTCGCCCAGGAGCGCGCGCAGGATCTCCCGGCGCTCCTGCTCCGCGGTCGCCGGAGTGGCGTTGAAGGTGTCGAGGAGCGACTGACAGCGCCGGCGCTCGGCGACGAGCACCGGGTCGCTGTCCTTGTACCACTCACCGCGCAGCATGCGGTCGCGTTGATCACTCATGTGCCAATCCAACCGGAACCGCGCCGAGCGCGAAGGGGTGGCCGGGCCCCCTGGCACCCGGCCACCCACCTCCACCCCTCGCTACAGCAGCGACACCGCCTTGGCCAGGCCCGGGTCCCGGCCGGCGGACAGGTCGGCCGCGGTCATTGGCGCGTAGTGGTCGGGGGCGACGCCGATCGTGTTCACGATCTCCTTGTTGGCGGCGATCTCGTGGCGCTCCGGCAGCATCAGTCCGCTTCCGTTGTCCAGCAGGTACGCCGCGCCCGGACCGGACACCGCGCCGGCGGTGCGAGTGCCGACCAGCGTGCCCAGCTTCAGGTCCTTCACCGCGCTGGAGAACGAGTCGCAGGCCGACGCGCAGCGGCGGTCGGTGAGCGCGACGAACGGCAGGTTCAGCAGCTCGACCGAGTCGTCGGTCCGGTTGGGCCGGCACCTTTCCCGAACGTCGCACCAGTAGCTGGTGATCTTGCCGTGGGCCAGCGCGCCGGTCAGTGTCGCGACCGCCGCCGGGCTGCCGCCGCCGTTGCCGCGCAGGTCCAGGACCACGCCGCGCAGGTTGGTCTGCTCGCGCAGGTCGGCGATCGCAGCGAGCACCTGGTCGGCGAGCTGCGGCTCGAACCCGGGCAGGCTGACGTAGGCGACGTTCCCGTCCACCAGGCGGGACTCCACCACCCGCCGCGTGTTCTGGTAGCGGTCCACGGTCGCGGTGACGGTGAACGTCGCGCCGGTCACCGGGCGGCGCACGGTGAACGTTGCCGTCGTGCCGGGGTCGCCGGTGGTGAGGTAGCTCAGCACGCCCTCGTTGAACACCCCGTTGACGAACAGCGGGACGTCGTTGACCGCCAGGAGCTCGTCACCCAGGCGCAGGCCGGCCTTCGCGACCGGGCTGTCCGCGATGATCCGGTCGATGTAGGCCGGTTCGTCGGCCACCGGGTCGATGTCGCCGGGGCCGACGATCACCGACAGGCCCAGGCCGTACAGGTTCGGGACGCGCTTGTAGATCCACCGGGCGTGGTTGTCGTCGAGTGCCTCGACCATGCCCTCGATCGCGGCCGTCGCGATGGCCGCCCGCGCCTCGTCGTCCGGCAACGCCCGGGCGATCCGCTGGTAGACGGCCTTGAACGCGGTCCAGTCCGCGTCCTTGCGGCCGGTCAACGCGGGCAGCGTCGCGCCGGGCTGGTCGAGCTGTCCGCGTTGCAGCTCCTGGGTGAGCGCCGCGAACGCCGGCACCAACAGCGTCCGGCTGTCGAGCACCGGTCCGCTGTAGTAGTTGTCGAAGATGCAGTGGTACACCTGCTCGACCGTCGTCGCGGTCGGCGGCGAGGGCGTGGGCGGCGGCGGCACCCCCGGGTCGGGCTTCGTGCAGGTCGCCGCGCCGCGGTTGCCCGTCCCGGCGGCGCCGGCCGTGCTGACCCCGGCACCGACCAGGGTCGTCGCCACGGCGAGCACCATGGCCGCGCCGGCGAACGAACGCCATCTCCTTCTCACAGTGGATCCCCTTGCTGTCGCTGGTGTTGGACAGGGCGAGTTCTACGCACGGTGCGGTTTCGGCAGGGTTTCGATGCCGATGAGACCCCGCCGAAACCGGCGGGCGGCGATACTGGCGCGCGTGCGGGTACTGGTGGTCGAGGACGACGAGGAGCTGGCGCACACGGTGGCGACCGGGCTGCGGCGTGCGCACCTGGCTGTCGACGTGGCGCTCGACGGCGCCGACGGGCTGATGCGCGCGCTGTGCACCGACTACGACGTGATCGTGCTGGACCGGGACCTGCCCGGCACGCACGGGGACGACGTGTGCGCGGAGCTGGTCGCGGCCGGGTGCCGCGGCCGGATCCTGATGCTCACCGCGGCGGCGACGACCGAGGACCTGGTGGACGGGCTCGGCCTCGGCGCGGACGACTACCTGCCCAAGCCGTTCGACTTCCGGGCGCTCGTCGCCCGGGTTGGCGCGCTCGCCCGGCGGGCGCATCCCGCGGCGCCCCCGGTGCTGCGGCACGGCGATCTGGTCGTCGACACCGGCCGACGGCGGGCGAGCCGGGGCGAGCGCCAGCTCGAGCTCGCACCGAAGGAGTTCGGTGTCCTCGAGCTGCTGCTCGCCGCGCGCGGCCGGGCGGTGTCGGCCGAGGAGCTGCTGGAACGAGTGTGGGACGAGGCCGCGGACCCGTTCACCAACGCCGTCAAGATCACGGTCAGCCGGCTGCGCACCAAGCTCGGCGACCCGCCGGTCATCGAGACCGTGGCCAGGAGCGGGTACCGGATCTGATGGGCCCGCTCGGCACGTTCGCCGCCCGGCACCTGCCACGCCGCACGGTGCGGCTCCGGCTGACGCTGCTGTGCGGCGGGCTGTTCCTGCTCTGCGGCGCCGCGCTGCTGCCGCTCACCTACCTCCTGGTGCGTGGCGCGGTGGCGCCGGTGCCCGGCACGCCGCTGTTCGACTACCCCCTCCCGCGGAAGCGCCCGAGACCACCGGACGAGCCACTGCCGCCGTTCGGTGGCGAGGCGAGGGACGAGGCGAAGGAGATCGTCGGGGAGGCCGAGCAGGCACTGATCGCGCAGCGGGAGGACCTGCTGGACGAGTTGCTGGCCCAGTCCTGGACCGCGCTCGCCGTGCTGCTGGTGCTCGCGCTCGCGCTCGGTTGGTGGCTCGCCGGCCGGATCCTCCGCAGGCTGCGCACGATCACCGCTGCCGCGCGGGACATCTCGGCGACGAACCTGCACCGGCGTCTCGCGCTGGCCGGCCCGGACGACGAGCTGAAGGAGCTCGGTGACACGTTCGACGAGCTGCTGGGCCGGCTCGAATCGTCGTTCCAGGCACAGCGCCAGTTCGTGGCCAACGCCTCGCACGAGCTGCGCACACCGCTGGCCAGGCAGCGCGCGATCGGACAGGTGGCGCTCGACGACCCGGACGCGACCGTCGCCTCGCTGCGTTCGGCCCACGAGCGGATCCTGGCCGCGGGTGCCCAGCAGGAACGGCTCATCGAGGCCATGCTGACCCTTACCCGGGGCCAGGTGGGTATCGACGTGCGGCATCCCTTCGACCTCGCGGAGGTGGTCAGCGAGGTCGTCGAGGTGCGCCGGGCGCCGGAGGTGACGTTGCGTTCCTCGATCCGGCCCTGCCCGGTGTCCGGGCACCGCCCGCTCGCCGAGCGGCTGGTGGTGAACCTGGTGGACAACGCGATCCAGCACAACGAGCCGGACGGGTGGGTCGAGGTGTCCTGCGGAGCCGGGGTCCTGACGGTGACCAACACCGGTCCGGTGGTTCCGGGCGACGCGGTCCGGCGGCTGTTCGAGCCGTTCCAGCGGCTCGGCGGGACCAGGACCGGACAGGGGCTCGGTCTCGGCCTGTCGATCGTGCGGGCCGTCGCGACGGCTCATGACGCCCGGGTACACGCCCTGCCCAGACCGGGCGGCGGTCTGGTCGTCACCGTCACGTTCCCGCGGGTGCGGTAGCTCAGCCGGGCAGGCCCAGCAGCGCGGGTAGGGAGGCGAGGGCGACACCCGGGTCGGAGAGCACCCCGGGCAGGACCGGCAGCCCCGTCGGGTCCCGGCCGCCCGGGGCGGCCGGCTCCGGAGCCGGCGGGGGCACCTCCACCGGTCTGCCGTTGAAGGGGGCGTTCTGCGATCCGCGGACGCCGATCGGGCTGCCGGGGGGTTCGGCGCAGTACGCGGCCTGGTTCGGGGGGACGTCGCGGGTGTCGTTCGCGGGGCGCTGCCGGGTGCCTTCGTAGCCCCTCGTGCAGGAGAAGGGGTCGTTGAAGGTCAGGACCAGGCCCAGGTGGCCGGTGCCGTCGGGGTTGGCGCCGGGCGCCGTGGCGGTGACCACGGGGAAGGCGACCAGGAGGTGCTCCAGCGCATCGGTGCGGGTGGCGGTGATCTGCGTGGTGGTGAGGAGGTTGGCCACCAACAGGGACAGGTCGGTGCCCGAGTCGCGGAGGAAGGTGTTGACCTGCACGGCCACCTGGGGGGTGGTGGTGACCAGACGGCGCAGGTCCGGGTCGGACTTCTTCAGCTGGGCGGCCAGCAGCCGGAGGTTGCTGGCGTAGTCACGGATCTGGGGCGCCTGGTCCGCCTGGGTGTCCAGGACCACTCGGGCGTCGGCGAGGAGCGAGGTCGTCTGCGTGAGGTGCTCGGTGGCCGTGTCGGTCAGGGCACCCGCGTTGTCCAGCAGCAGGCGTAGCGCGGGGCCGGTGTCGCGGAAGGCCTTGCCCAGTTCGGCGACCGTGGTGCGCAGGGAGTCCTGGGGGACGCTGGTCACCAGGTTGTCCAGGTTGGACAGCAGGGTCTCGGGGCTGGAGGGGAGGGAGGTCCTCGACCGCGGGACCACGGAGCCGTCCTCCAGGAACGGACCGTCGGCGCTCGCGGGCACCAGGTCGACGTACTGTTCTCCGACCGCGGAGCGGTTCGCCACGACAGCGGAGGTGCTCGCGGGAATGCGGGGTGCGTCGTCCTCGATGTCCAGGACCACGTCCACGCCGTCGTCGGCGAGGGAGAGGTGGGACACGCGGCCCACGGTGACGCCCCGGTAGGTGACCTCGGCGTTGTCGAAGATGCCGCCGGAGTCGGGGAAGCGCACCGTCACCTGGTAGCCGCGGGGACCGAACAGGCGGTCCAGACCGGCGTAGGTGCCGCCGACGTAGGCCACCCCCACGACGGCGATGACCGCGAACAGGAGTAGGCGGACCTTGGTGGCACGCAGGAGCATCAGGGGCCTCCCAGGAGGGAGCCGAGCAGGCCGGTCAGCCCGCCGCTTGGTGGAGTTGCGGGCGTTGGCAGCACAGGTAGGGGGAGCGGGGGTGCCGCCGAACCCCCGGGCTCGGCCGGTCCGTCCGGGGCGGGCGGCGGTTGTGGGGTGGGCAGGGGCAGCAGGGGTGTGCTGGCGTTCTCGATGTTCTCCAGCAGGACGCTCAGGTCCAGGTCGAACGTCACGTCCACGTTCACGTAGTCGCCCTTGACGGCGTTGAGGAAGTAGTCGGTGAAGGGGTAGGTGACCAGGAACTGCAGCGAGTTCGGAAGATCGGAGCCGGCCTCGGCGAGCTTGGTGAGCGTGGGGGCCAGCGCCTTGAGGTCCGCCACCAGGTCGTCCCGGCTCCGGGTGACCGTGTCGACGGCCACAGTGGACAGACGATGGAGCGCGTTCAGCATGGTCACCAGCGAGTTGCGTTGCTCGTTGACCACGCGTAGGCCCGGCGCCAGGTGTTCCAGCGCCACGGCGATGTCGTCGGTCTGCCTGGCCAGTGTCGTGGACAGGCGGTCGATGGCGTCGATCGCGCGGGTGATGTTCCGCTTCTCCTCGTCGAGGACCGTGACCACCGTGTCGATGTTCGCCAAGGCTTCGCGGAGCTCGGGTTCGTTCCCCTCCAGGGCCGTGTTGACCTCGTGGACGATCGTGCGCAGCTGCTCGATGCCGCCGCCGTTGAGCAACAGCGAGAGAGCGCCGAGCACCTCCTCGATCTCCGGGTTGCGGCCGGTGCGGGACAGGGGGATGACGGCACCGTCGGCCAGGGTTCCCGACGGGGGCGAGGCGGGGTGGAGCTCGACGAACTTCTCGCCGAGGAGGCTGGACTGGCGCAGCTCGGCCCCGGTGTTCCCGGGGAGGCGCAGGTCCCCGTTGACGAGCATCGTGACCACCGCTGTCGTGTTGTCCCGGGCGAGCTCGATGCGCTCCACGCGGCCGACGGCCACGTCGTTGACCTTCACGCCGGCCTGCGGCACCAGGTCGAGCACGTCGCCGAAGTGCGCGACGACCCGGTAGGGGTGCTCGCCCAGGTCGGCGCCGCCGGGCAGGGGGACCTCGTACATGCCGGAGAAGCCGCCGGTGGAGCAGCCCGCGAGGGCCGCGGTGGTCAGGAGGGCGGCCAGTACCGGCGGGCGGCGGCTCATCGGGCGCCCTCGAGCGCCGCGGGCAGGTTCACCAGCGGGAGCGGCAGGGGTGGCAGCTCACCCCGGCTGAGGGCGCCGAGCACCTCGGCCGCCGACGGGAGCCGCAGGGTGCCGTCGAGGTAGGGGGCGAGGCTCTTGCACAGATCGGAGACGGTGGTGGGCAGCTGGGTCGGCGTGCCAGCCTCGATCGTTCGGCAGAGCATCAGCACCGGCGGGTAGGTGAGCTCGTTGAGGTTGCCGCGGATGGCGAACGAGGCCGAGGCGGCGTCGTAGGTGGACAGGAAGTTGGACATGGCCAGCGGGGCGACGTCGAGGATCTCGGCGACGGCCGCGCGCTGGTCCACCAGGGCACGGGTGACGTCGGCCAGCTTGTCCACATTGGAGCTGAGAGCGCCCTGGTTCTGCTCGACGAACCCGTGGACGTCGGTCAGCGCCGTGCCCAGTGAGGACAGTGCCAGGCCCAGCTCGTCGCGGTCGTCGGCCAGGTAGGCGCTGACGTCGGCCAGCCTCGTGTTGAACGCGCGGACCTGGGAGTCGCTCTCGGCCAGCGCCCTGGTGAACCGCTGGAGGTTGTCCACGGTGTCGAACAGGTCGCCGCGGGAACCGGCCAGTGCCTCGGTCGCCGCGCTCAGCTCGCGGACCGTCCGGTTGAGCAGCTCGCCGTTGCCCGACAGGTTCGCCGCGGCCGTGTCCAGCACCTCGGACAGCGCGCCGTCGGCGTTGGCACCACCCGGCCCCAGGGCCACCGCCAGCTCGTTCACGCTCGCGGTCAGGTCGTCCAGCTCCACCGGGGTGTCGGTGCGGGACAGCGGGATCTCGGTCCCGTCGCGCATCACCGGCCCGTCCCGGTAGGGCGGGGTGAGCTGGACGTACCGGTCGCTCACCAGGCTCGGGGCGACGACGACCGCATGCGCCTCGGCCGGGATGTCGACCTCCTCGGCGACCCGCATGGCCACTCGGACGCGGTCCCCGAGCGGCTCGACGACCGTGATCCGCCCGACGCCGATGCCGAGCACCTTCACCTCCGATCCGGTGTAGACACCGACCGCCCGGTCGAAGTAGGCGGTGATCCTCGTGCCGGTGCCGGTCGTGTTCACCCACCAGAGCGCGCCGCTGACCAGGAGCGCCAGTACACACGCGAGCACGCCGGCCAGGTAGGTGCGGTGCTGGGCCCGCGTCGCGAACGTCATCGCCCGCCTCCCTGGTAGGCCAGCGGCGTCGAGCACCCCTCGGGGTTGATGTCGATGACGCCGACCCTTGTCGGCGGCGGCAGCAGCCCGCAGATGTAGCCCTCGAACCAGCGTCCGTTGCCCACGACGTTGTTGAACATCCGCACGTACGGGGCGAGCGAGCCAAGCGCCTCGTTCAGGTTGTCCTGGTTGCGGGACAGGATCGTGGTCACCGTGTCCAGCTCGTCGAGCGCCGGTCGCAGCCGCGCCCGGTTGTCCGCGACGAGCCCGGACAGCTCCCCGGCCAGTCTGGTGGTCCCGGTGAGCAGCGTGTGCACGGCGTCGCGGCGCAGCGTCAGCTCGTCGAGCAACAGCGCGGCGTCGGCGAACAGCTTCCGCAGCTGGGCGTCCCGGTCGGCCAGGGTTCTGGAGAGCCCGGCGGTGTTCGCCAGCAGGTCGTGCAGCTGGTCCTCCCGTGTGGACAGCGTGCGGGACAGCGCGGTCAGCCCGCCCAGCGCGTCGCGCAGGTGCCGAGGGCTGCCGGCGAAGGTGTCCGAGATGACCTCGAAGCTTTGTGCGAGGCGTTCGGTGTCGATCTCCTCGACGGTCTCGGACAGCCTGCCGACCGCGGGCACGATGTCGAACGGAGTCCTGGTCCTGGCTACCGGGATGGTGTCGTTCGGTGGCTGCGGCCGGTCACCGTCGGTCGTCACGGCGAGGTACTTGTCGCCGAGCAGGGTCTTGATCTCGATGCTCACCGTGCTCCGGTCCCGCAGGCCCACGTCGCGAACCCGGAAGTCCACGACGACCTTGTCCCGCACCAGCTCCACGGCACGCACGTCGCCGACCTTGACCCCGGCCAGGCGTACCTCGTTGCCCGGCCGCAGCCCGGCCGACTCGGTGAACTCCGCGGTGTAGGTGGTCCCGCCGCCGATCAGGGGCAGGTCGTCGGCGTTGAACGCGACGAGCAGCGACAGCGCGAGCAGGACGAGCGTCACCGCGCCGACGCCTGCCTGGTCCCGCTCCCGCAACGACTTCACGGTCCACACCTCTCCGCCATCGGCGTGCCGGCCAGCGGCAGCACGGGTAGGTCCACCGTGACCCCGAGGTCGGACACCCCGACCCGGCCCGACATGCCGCACAGGTAGTAGTTGAACCAGCCGCCGTAGCTGGACACCCGGTTGATCGTCTGGAGCTTGTGCGGCAGGCCCGCGAGGAAGCGGTCCACGGTGTCGCCGTGGTCGGCGAGGTTGCCGGCCAGCGCGCCCAGCGCCGCCACGTCCTGCGTGACCGCCGGCCGCGCCTCGCCGAGCAGGCCGGCCGTCGACTCGGTCAGCTCGCCCAACGCGCTGATCGCGTCCCCGATCGGCTCCCGCTGAGCGGCAAGACCAGTCGCCAGCTCCTGCAGCTGGTCGATCAGCTCGGAGACCTCGCCCGTGCGGTTGTTCACCGTGTCCAGGACGGTGTTCAGGTTGTCGATCACCCGCCCGATCACCTGGTCCTTGCCGGCCACGGTGGTGGTGAGCGACGCGGTGTGCGCGAGCACGCTGTCGATGGTGCCGCCCTCGCCCTGCAGCACCTGGACCAGCTCCGCGGCCAGCGTGTTCACCTCAGCCGGGTCGAGCGCCTCGAACAGCGGCCGGAACCCGTTGAACAGAACGGTCAGGTTGAGCGCCGGTCGGGTGCGTTCGGGCGGGATCACGCCGTCCGGCGCGAGGACGTCGTTGGGGTCACCGCCCGTGCCGACCCCGAGCGCGACGTACCGCTGGCCGATCAGGTTGCGGTACTTGATCGTCGCGGTGACCGACGCCGGCAGTTCGCGGCCCGCCTCGACGTCGAACCGCACCTCGGCCAGGCGGTCGTCGACCACCTCGATCGAGCTGACCTGTCCCACCCGGACACCGGACATCCGGATGTCGTCGCCGACGTTCAGGCCGGTGGCATCGGTGAACCTGGCGGCGTAGCCGGTGGTGGGGCCGAGCGTGGTGTTGGCGATCGTGAGGCCGAGCACGGCGGTCAGCGTCACCGTCACCACGGCGAACAGGAGCATCTTCACCAGCGGCGCGACGAGCCCTCTCACCGGAGCGTCACCTCCGCTCCCCGGTACAGCGGCCCGACCAGCAGCGAGCTCCAGGCCGGGACGTCCGTTGGTGCCACTCCGAGCCGCGGTCCGAGCAACGCCCCGAGCAGCTCGCGCTCGGCCGGCGAGTTGGCCAGCGCCGGCGCGTCCGCCGACTCGGGCACCGTCGGCTGGAAGTCCTCGGGGCGGTCCGAGCGCGGCGGGGGCGGCTTGGTGGAGCCGTCGCGCAGCGGACCGCCCGGCGGGTACTGGGGGAACCGGGCGGGTGGCCTGGCCACCGGGTAGCAGCGTGGACCGCGGTCGTCCTCGTAGCGGGGGGTGTCCACGCCCGGGAGGTACTTGCCACGGCTGGAGGTGATCTCGATCGTCACCCGCGTGACGTCCGGGTGGGCGCTGCCCTTGCCGAACGCGCGGTCGGCCGACGGGATCGCGTCGACCAGCTGCTCGAGCAGGCAGGGGTACTCGGGCGCGTACTCGGCCAGGACCTCGAGTGTGGACCGCGAGGTGCTGACGAGGGCGATGAGGTTGTCCCGGTTGGCAGCGAGGAAGTCGTGCAGCTCCACCGTCGCCGTGGTCAACGTGCCGTACAGCTCGCGCAGGTTCGCCCGCTGCTCGACGACGGTGCGCGTGGTCGTGGTCAGGTCGCGCATGGCGGCGAGGAGGTCGGGCGCGGCCTCGGTGTAGGTGTCGGCGACCTCGGCCAGCCGCTGGATGTCCGCGCGCAGGTCGGGCAGCGACGGGCGCAGCTCGCCGAGGTAGGCGCCGAGCCGCACGAGCGTGTCACCGAGCTGGGCGCCCCGCCCGTCCAGCGCCGTGGCCATCGCGTTGAGCGTGCTGGCCAGCTCGTCCGGCTGTACGGCCTGGAGGACCGGCATGAGGTGGTCGAGCACCTGCTCGATCTCGATCGCCGCGGCGCTGCGGTCCTGGCCGATCACCGCGTTGGCCGCGATCGGCTCGCTCCTGCCCGGAGGCGCGACGAGCGCGACGTACCGCTCGCCGAACAGGGTCTTGGGCAGCAACCGGGCGGACACGCTCGCCGGGACTCGCGCGACGTGGTCCGGGTCGAGCGCGAGGTCGAGCACAGCCGTGTCCCCGACGGAGCGGATCTCGCGGACCTCGCCGACGACGAGCCCGCGCAGCTTCACGTCCGCCCCGACCCGCAGCTGGTTGCCGGCTCGGTCGGTCTCCAGCCGGACCGGCACCACCTCGACGAACGCCTTGCGGTAGAACGCGACCGACAGCAGCACGAACAGCGCGGCGATCACGAGGAACACCGCGCCGAGGAGCTGGTGGCGCACCCGCGGGCTCATCCGGCGATCCTCACCGTCGTCGTCGCGCCCCAGATCGCGAGGCTGAGGAAGAAGTCCAGCAGCATCTGGAGGACGATCGCCGCCCGTACCGCCCGCCCGACCGCGACGCCGACGCCGGCGGGGCCGCCGGTCGCGGTGAAGCCGTAGTAGCAGTGGACCATGATCACCACAACGCTGAACACGATCACCTTGAGGAAGGACCAGAGCACGTCCTCCGGCGGCAGGAACAGATGGAAGTAGTGGTCATAGGTGCCGGACGACTGCCCGTAGAACCACACGGTGATCTGCCGGGAGGCGAGGTAGGAGCAGAGCAGGCCGACGAGGTACAGCGGGACCACGGCGGCCACCGCGGCCAGTACCCGGGTCGTCACCAGGTAGGGCAGGCTTGGCACGGCCATGACCTCGAGCGCGTCGATCTCCTCGGAGATGCGCATCGCGCCGAGCTGGGCGGTGAAGCCGCAGCCGACGGTCGCCGAAAGCGCCAGCCCGGCCGCGAGCGGTGCCACCTCGCGGGTGTCGAAGTACGCCGCGATGAACCCGGTCAGCGCGGAGGTGCCGAGCTGGTTGAGCGCGGAGTAGCCCTGCAGGCCGACGATCAGCCCGGTGAACACGGTCATCCCGATCATCACGCCGAGCGTGCCGCCGATGACCGCGAGCGCGCCCGAGCCGAAGAACACGTCGGAGAGCAGCCGCAGGGTCTCCCGTGGGTAGCGTACGAGCGTGCGCGGGATCGAGGCGAACACCCGCCCGTAGAACGCGAGCTGCTGGCCGAGCGTGGCGAGCCCGTCGAGCGGGCGGTTGGCGACCGCGACGGCCCGAGCGGCCGGCGTCGGTCCTGGCGGCTCCTGGTGGGTGTCCACAATGGCCATGCGTCACATTCCCTTCGGGGGAACGATCTGCAGGTAGATGCCGGTGATCACGACATTGATCAGGAACAGCAGCAGGAAGGTGATCACGACGGTCTGGTTGACGGCCTCGCCGACGCCCTTGGGGCCGCGCCCGGGGTGCAGGCCCCGGTAGGCCGCGACGATCCCGGCGACGAAACCGTAGACGACGGCCTTGAGCTCGCTCACCCACAGGTCGGGCAGCTGAGCGAGGGCGTTGAACGAGGCCAGGTAGGCGCCGGGCGTGCCGCCCTGCATGACGACGTTGAAGTAGTAGCCCCCGGCCACCCCGACGACGCTGACCAGACCGTTGAGCAGCACGGCGACGACGGTCATGGCGAGCACGCGGGGCACGATCAGCCGCTGGATCGGGGACACGCCGAGCACCTCGAGCGCGTCGATCTCCTCGCGGATCGTGCGCGAGCCGATGTCGGCGCACATGGCCGAACCGCCGGCGCCGGCCACCAGCAGGGCGGTGATCAGTGGGCTGGCCTGCTGCACGATGGCCAGCGCGCTGGCCGCGCCGGTGAACGACTGCGCGCCGATCTGCTGGGTCAGCGAACCGAGCTGCAGGGCGATCACCGCGCCGAACGGGATCGAGACCAGTGCCGTCGGCAGGATCGTGACGCTCGCGAAGAACCAGCACTGCTGTACCAGCTCACGGAACTGGAACGGCCGGCGCGGCAGGAGGCGCGCGACGTCCCAGGCCAGCGTGGCCATCCGCCCCACCTGGGCGAGGGCGCGCACGGGCGCGGTCCGAGCCTGTGCCTCATCGCGCACGTCCGCCTCCCCGGGATTCTTCCGGTTGGTGGGCTTGGGTAGGAAGCTTTTGGCCTGGTCACGTACTAGTGGCTGGGTTGCGTCACGTTCCCCTGAGGTGACGGTTTGTGGAGGTGACAGAAAGAGGTGTCATGACATCGTCGAAGGTGCCGTCGCTTGCCTGGTTCAACGACCAAGCGGCCGCTCGGTTACCCGAAACTCGACAGGGAGTGGCCCGCCGTCACCCCTCCGTCCGCGATGAACTCCCCGCCAGTGCAGTAGGAGCTCTCGTCGCTGGCCAGGAACAGCACGAGCTCGGCGATCTCGGCCGGGCCGGCCACCCGGCGCAGCGGGACCCGCTTGGCGACGTAGGACAGGTCGACCTCGACCCCGCCGAGCGCGGTCGGCAGGAGCCCGGTCTCGACGACGCCGGGATGCACGGAGTTGACCCGTACCCCGCTGCCGGCGAGCTCGAGGGCGGCGACCTTCGTCATACCGCGGATGGCGAACTTGCTCGCCGTGTACGCGGTCAGCATGGGGCTTGCCCGCAGACCCTCTATAGAGGACAGATTGATGATCGAGCCGCCACCCGCCTCGACCATGCCCGGTGCGACGGCCCGCATCCCGAGGAACGTGCCGATCTGGTTGACCCGGACGACCCGTTCGTAGTCGGCGAGCGACGTTTCGGTGAGCGCGGCCATGTGCAGGATGCCCGCGTTGTTGACCAGTACGGTTATCGGGCCGCACGCCTGGGTGGTCGTCGCGACGGCCTCGGCCCACTGGTCCTCATCGGACACGTCGAGGTGGTGGTAGCGCGCACCCAGCTCCTCGGCGAGCTCCTTGCCCGGCGCGTCGGCCACGTCGGCGATGACCACCTCCGCGCCCTCGGCCGCGAAGCGCGTCGCCGCGGCGGCGCCCTGCCCACCGGCCGCACCGGTGACCAGTGCGACCTTCCCGGTCAGCCGTCCCATGCCGCCCCTTACATCATCTCGTCGGTCAGCGGCATCAGCACGGTCTTGAGCTCGGTGTAGGCCTCGAACGCGCTCTGCCCGCCCTCGCGGCCGAGCCCGGACTGCCGGAAGCCGCCGAAGGGCAGGTGCGGCTCGATCTGGAACCCGTTGATGCCGACCGTGCCGGCGCGCAGCCGCCTCGCCACGCGGAAGGCACGCTTGACGTCGGTGGTGTAGACGCCGGCGCCGAGCCCGTACTCGGTGTCGTTGGCCAGGCGGACCGCCTCGTCCTCGTCGGTGAACGGCACGACCGCGAGCACGGGCCCGAAGATCTCCTCGCGCGCGATCTCCATCCCGTTGTCCACGTCGGCGAAGATCGTCGGTCGGACGAAGTTGCCCTCGGCCAGGTCGCCGGCCACCCGCTCGCCGCCGCACACCAGCCGGGCGCCGCCGTCGCGGCCGCGCTCGATGAAGCCGAGCACCCGCTCCAGCTGACGGGTGTTGATCAGCGGGCTGGCCGTCGTGGTCGGCTCGAACGGGTCCCCGTAGGTGACCATGCCGGCCAGCAGCTCGGCGGCGCCGAGAAACTGGTCGTAGACGTCGCGGTGCACGAGCGCGCGGGTGTGTGCCACGCAGGCCTGTCCGGACAGGCCCATCGTGACCGTGCCCATCGTGGTCATCGCCGCCATGCCGACGTCCGGCGCGTCGGGGAAGACCAGCGTCGGGCTCTTCCCGCCAAGCTCGAGCGAGACCCGCTTGAGGGTGCCGGCAGAGGCCTCGACGATCCGCCTGCCCACCGCGCGGCTGCCGGTGAAGCTGACCTTGTCGACCAGCGGGTGGGTGATCAGGGCCTCGCCGGTCGGGTCGCCGGGGCCGGTGACCAGGTTGACCACCCCGTCGGGCAGGCCCGCCTCGCCGAGCAGCTCGACCATGCGCAGCACGGTGAACGAGGCGAACTCCGAGGGTTTGACGACGACCGTGCAACCGGCGGCGAGCGCCGGCCCGAGCTTCTGGGCGAACAGCAGGAATGGCGCGTTCCAGGGCAGGATCGCGGCCACCACGCCGATCGGCTCGCGGAAGGTCATCGCGAGGTGGTCGCCGCCCTGGTACGGCGGCAAGGTCTGCCCGCCCACCTTGTCCACCCAGCCGGCGTGGTGGTCCACGACGTCCGCCGCCGCGCCGACGGAGGTCGCGTACACCCCGGCGCTGAACGACAGCGGCACGCCGTTGTCCAACGCCTGTAGGCCGCGCAGCTCCTCGGCGTGCTCGCGCAGCAGGTTCGCGAACCGGTGCAGCAGCTGGATCCTGGTCGTGGCCCGGGAGTTCGGCCAGTCCCCCTCGTCGAAGGCGCGCCGGGCGGCCCGTACCGCGTCGTCCACATCGGAGGTCGACGCGACGGCGAACGTTCCGATCTCCTCCCCGGTCGCCGGATGGCGGTGGGTCCAGGTCCTGCCGTCGGCCGCGGGCCGCCACTTCCCGTCGACCAGCAGCTGTCCGTCGGACAGGCCGACCTGGTCGCGGCGCGGGCGCAGGGTCAGCGTCATTGCTTCCTCCTAGAGCGACATCAGGTCGGTCGCGGCGAAAGTCCGCTGTGGATCACGTGCGGCGAAATAGTCGCCGACAACCGCATCGAGCTCCTCGACCGTCCACCTTGTCCTGTCGAACCGACGCTCGACGGTGGGAGCTGCGAGCAAAGCCACCATTCCGCCGTAGACGACGAAGACCTGCCCGCTCACGGCGTCGGCTCCCGGTGCGGCGAGGTAGGCGACCAGCGGTGCGACGTGCTCGGGGGAGAGCGGATCGTCGCCGGAGGGCGCCTCGCCGAACACCCCGGCGGTCATCGCCGTACGGGCCCGGGGGCAGATCGCGTTGGCACGCACGCCGTACCGGGCCATCGCCCGCGCCGTGGACAGGGTGAGCGCCGCGATACCGGCCTTGGCCGCGGCGTAGTTGGGCTGGCCCTCCGAACCGAGCAGGAACGCCTCGGACGCGGTGTTCACGACCCGGCCGTAGGTGGTCCCGCCGCCCGCCTTGGCCAGCGCACGCCAGTACGCGCACGCCTGCCGGGAGAGCAGGAAGTGGCCGCGGAGGTGGACCCGCAGCACGGCGTCCCACTCCTCGTCGGACATGTTGAACAGCATGCGGTCGCGGAGCACGCCGGCGTTGTTCACCACGACGTGCAGGCCGCCCAGGTGCTCGGTGGCGGCGTTGACGAGCTCGGCGGCCGTGGCCGACTCGCCGACGTCGCCCTCGACCAGGACCGCCTTCGCGCCGAGCGACTCGATCTCCTCGACGACCGCGTCGCCGCTGCCGCCGGGAAGGTCGTTGACCACCACGTCCGCCCCGGCCCGGGCCAGCGCCAGCGCCTCGCTCCGACCGAGCCCCGCGCCGGCGCCGGTCACGACCGCGACCTTGCCGGCGAGCCCCAACCAATCCGCGGGCGCGTCGGCCGCCCCGCCCTGGTCGTTCATCAGCCGAACGTGACGAGCTGCCGGATGAGCGTGCCGCCGGCCCGCAGGGCCTGCAACCCCTCGTTGATCTCCTCGAGCCTGATCCGCCTGCTGATCATCCCGTCCAGGTCCAGGCGCCCGGAACGCCAGAGCGCCAGCAGCCGCGGATAGTCCCGGTGCACGTCGGCGCCGCCGTAGAACGAGCCGAGCAGCCGCTTGTCGTGCAGGAACAGCTCCTGGGCCGAGAACTGGACGGTGGCGTCGCCCCGACCGGCCCCGACCACGACGACCGTCCCGCCGCGGCGGGCGTTGTCCCACGCGGAGCGGATCGTCGCGGGTGCGCCGACCACGTCGAAGGCGTGGTCGAAGCCCTGGCTGCCGGTGAGCGAGGCGTGCGTGTCGGCCAGGCGCTCCGGGCTGACGGCATGGGTCGCCCCGAACCGGATCGCGGTCCCGTGCTTGTCGGCCACCGGGTCCACCGCGACGATCGTGGCGGCACCGGCGAGCCGGGCGCCCTGGATGACCGAGATGCCGACCCCGCCGCAGCCGATCACCAGAACCGACGCTCCCGGTTCGACCTTCGCCGTGTTGACCACCGCGCCGACACCGGTCATCACCCCGCAGGCGACGAGCGCGGCGATCTCGAACGGCACGTCCTCGTCGATCTTCACCGCGCCGTCGGCCGGAACCACGAGCTCCTCGGCGAAGGTCCCGGTTCCCGCGTAGCCGAAGGCGGGGGTGTCGCCGACGAGGAACCGTGGGCTGGTGAACGCGGCGATCGAGTGCACAGCGCACAGGTGCGGCCGCCTGCTCCGGCAGTTCACGCAGGTGCCGCAGGGTGGTACGAACGTCAGCGCGACGTGGTCGCCGACGGCGAGGTGATCCACCCTCGGCCCCACCTCGAGGACCTCGCCGGCACCCTCGTGGCCGAGGACTCCCGGCGCCAGGGCCGGCAGCGTCCCGTCCATCGCCGACAGGTCGCTGTGGCAGACCCCGGTGGCGCGTACCCGGATGCGGATCTCCCGCTCGCCGACGTCGACCGTGCGAACGTCGTCGCGCAGTTCCAGCTTGGTGTCCCCGACCTGGTTCAGTACGGCGGCCCTCATCGGCTGACCTCCTCGTCCTGCTCGGACTCTAGTACATTCCTAGAACGTGTTCTAGTCAGGAGGGCGGATGCGTATCACCTACACACCCGAGCAGGAGAAGCTGCGCCAGGAGCTGCGGGAGTACTTCGCCGACCTGATGACCCCGCAGCGCCGCGAGGCGCTCGGCGCCGGTGGCGAGTACGGCGACGGCGAGGCGTACAAGGCGGTCGTACGGCAGATGGGCGCCGACGGCTGGCTCGCGCTGAGCTGGCCGGAGGAGTACGGCGGTCGGGGCGGGTCGATGGTCGACCAGCTCATCTTCACCGACGAGGCGGCCGTCGCCGGGGCCCCCGTGCCGTTCCTGACGATCAACACGGTCGGCCCGACGATCATGCGCTTCGGCACCGCGGACCAGAAGGCGTTCTACCTGCCGAGGATCGCCGCGGGGGAGACCCACTTCGCCATCGGCTACTCCGAGCCGGAGGCCGGGACCGACCTCGCCTCGCTGCGCACCCGCGCGGTCCGCGACGGGGAGGACTACGTGGTGAACGGGCAGAAGATGTGGACCAGCCTGATCGCCCACGCCGACTACGTCTGGCTCGCCTGCCGGACCGACCCGGACGCGCCCAAGCACAAGGGCCTGTCGATCCTGATCGTGCCGACGGAATCCCCGGGCTTCTCCTGGACGCCCGTACACACGGTTGCCGGGGTGAGCACGAGCGCCACCTACTACGAGGACGTGCGGGTGCCGGTGACGAACCTGGTCGGCGAGCCGGAACGGGGGTGGCCGCTGATCACCAACCAGCTCAACCACGAGCGGGTCGCGCTCACCTCGTCCGCGCCGGTGCGGGAGGCACTGCGCGAGGTCACCGAGTGGGCGCGGGAGACCGAGCTGCCGGACGGGCGGCGGGTGATCGACCAGGAGTGGGTCCAGGTGCACCTCGCCCGGGTGCACGCGAAGGCCGAGTTCCTCAAGCTGGTCAACTGGAAGATCGCCTGGAGCGCGGGGCGCGGCCTGAACCCGGCCGACGCCTCGGCCACGAAGGTGTTCGGCACCGAGTTCGCGACCGAGGCCTACCGGTTGCTGATGGAGGTGCTCGGCCCCCGGGCCTGCGTCCGCGCCGGGTCGCCGGGTGCCCTGCTGCGCGGGCGGATCGAGCGGATGCACCGTTCCGCGCTGATCCTCACGTTCGGGGGCGGCACGAACGAGGTGCAGCGCGACATCGTCGCCGCCCTCGGTCTCGGCCTGCCGGTCGCCAAGCGATAGGAGCTGGAGCATGGACTTCGAGCACGCCGACGACGACCGGGAGCTCGCGAAGCTGGCCGCGACGGTCCTCGCCGACCACACGGATCCATCTCGCCTCACCGAGATCGAGGCGACGGGCGAGCGCCTCGACCGAACACTGTGGACAGAGTTGGCCCGGGCAGGGGTCCTTGCCGCCGGGCTGCCGGAGAGCGTCGGCGGAAGCGGCCTCGGCCTGCTTGCCCAGTGCCTCGTGCTGGTCGAGATCGGCCGGACCCTCGCACCGGTGCCCTACCTGCCGTCGGTCGTCGTCGCCGGTGCGGCACTCGCGGAGCACGGCACGCCCGAACAGCGGGCTCGGTGGGGTGCGCCGGTCGCCGCGGGTGAGGTGATCGCCACGGCGGCGCTCGCGGGTGAGAGCTGGGACGGTGGACCGGACACAGTGGCCGAGCCGGTGAACGGGCAGTGGCGACTGTCCGGAACGGCCGTCTCGGTTCCGGCGGGGACCGTCGCGAACCTCGTCCTCGTGCCGGCGCGCACCCCCGCCGGAACAACTGTGTTCCTCGTCACTCCAGGTGATCCCGGGGTGAGGTCGCGCCGCCAGGAGGTCGTCGACGGCGACGCCGCCGCGTTGCTGGAGCTCGACGGGGTCGAGCTTGGCGCGGACCGGGTGCTCGGCGGGCCGGACGCCGGCGACGGGGTCCCGCGGTGGCTCGCCGCCCGGGCGACCGTCGGATCCTGCGCCCATCAACTCGGCGTGTGTGAGGCCGCACTGCTGATGACCGCCTCGTATGCCGGCAGCAGGGTGCAGTTTGAGCGTCCAATTGGGACATTTCAGGCTGTGGGACAGCGACTGGCCGACTGTTACACCGATGTGGAGGCGATCAGGCTGACGCTCTGGCAGGCGGCTTGGCGCCTGTCAAAAAACCTGGCTTCCCACAATGAGATCCACGCCGCTGCCTACTGGGCGGCGGAAGGAGGACACCGGGTCGCGCATGCGGCAGTACACATCCACGGCGGAATGGGTATTGACGTGGACTACCCGCTCCACCGATATTTTGTTGCCGCGAAACGCAACGAGTTCGGCCTTGGCGGAGCGACAACTGCACTACGCCGTGTCGGAGCCGCACTCGCCGCGGGGGAAACCTGACACCAGGAGGTTCGGATGGCCGCGCCAGGGGAGACGCTCCCCACCGTGACCGAGCTGCTGCTCGCGCGCGCGGAGGATGCCAACCCCGGCCTGGTGTTCGAGGACATCACCTGGACGTGGGCCGACCACGTCCAGGAGTGCGCCAACCGCGCCGCGCTGCTGCGCGCGTTGCGCCGCCCCGGTCCCTTCCACGTTGGCGTGCTGCTGGACAACGTGCCCGAGTACTCGTTCCTGCTCGGCGGCGCCGCCCTGGCCGGCGCCGTGCTCGTCGGCCTGAACACCAGCCGGCGCGGGGAGGCGCTGGTCCGCGACATTCGACAGGCGCACTGCCAGGTGGTCCTGACCGACAGCCGGTACGTCGAGCTGCTGCAGGGCCTCGAGGTCGGCGCACGCGTGCTCGACATCGACTCCGCCGCCTGGCACGTCAGCGCCTTCCGGCACACCCACAGCCCACTCGAGCCCGTCCCGGCCTCCCCGGACGACCTGCTGATGCTGGTCTTCACCTCCGGCACCAGCGGCGAGCCCAAGGCGGTCCGCTGTACCCATGGCAAGATCGCCGGGCCCGGGCGGCTGCTCGCCGAGCGCCACGGGCTCGGGCAGGCGGACGCGGTCTACGTGTCGATGCCGATGTTCCACTCCAACGCGGTGATGGCCGGCTGGTCGGTCGGCCTCGCCGCGGGGGCGACGATCGTCCTGCGCCGCCGGTTCTCCGCCTCCGGCTTCCTCGACGACGTGCGCCGGTACGGGGTGACCTACGCCAACTACGTGGGCAAACCGCTGTCCTACGTGCTGAGCACCCCGTCGCGGGAGGACGACGCGGACAACCCGCTGCGGATGATGTTCGGCAACGAGGGCACCCCGCGCGACGTGGCGGCCTTCGCCGAGCGGTTCGGCTGCCAGGTGGTCGACGCCTACGGCTCGACGGAGGGGGGCATCGTGCTGCCCCGTCCGCCGGAGATGCCGCGGGAGGCGCTCGGCCGGCTCGAGGGCGGGGTGACCGTGCTCCACCCGGGGACCGGTCGCCCGTGCCCGCCCGCCGAGTTCGACGACATGGGCCGGATGACCAACGCTGCCGACGCGGTGGGCGAGCTGGTCAACGAGGCCGGAGCGGGGATGTTCGCCGGCTACTACAACGACCCCGACGCCGACGCCGAGCGGCTGCGCGGTGGGATGTTCTGGAGCGGTGACCTGGTCTACCGGGACGAGGACGGCTACTGCTACTTCGTTGGGCGGACCTCGGAGTGGCTGCGGGTGGACGGGGAGAACCTGGGTGCCGCCCCGATCGAGCGGGTCCTGCTGCGCCACCCCGACGTCGCCGAGGCCGCGGTCTACGCGGTGCCCGACCCCAAGGTCGGCGACCAGGTGATGGCCGCGCTCGTGCTGCGTCCCGGCGCCGTGTTCGACCCCGACGCGTTCGCCGCGTTCCTGGCCGGACAGGGTGACCTCGGGCCCAAGCAGGTGCCCCGGTTCCTCCGCCTCACCGGCCGGCTGCCGAGGACGGCGACCTACAAGGTGCTCAAGCGGACGCTGAGCGCCCAGCGCTGGCGGACCCCTGACCCGGTCTGGTGGCGCGAGGGCGCGGAGCTGCGGTTCACCCCCTTGACCCCATCCAGCGACCCAATTCGGCTCGACTGGGGAGCCCGTTCCGTGCGAGGCTGACCGCATGTCCGACACACCCGAGCCCGCCGCCGCCGACGAGCAGGACGAGTCGCAGCCCGACGTGAAACAGCGTTTCCGCGAGGCGCTGGAGCGCAAGCAGGCCAAAACGCGTAGCGGTGAGGAGCACGCGGACGCGCGGTCCAAGGTGCACGACGCTCACGGGCCTGCCTCGGCCAAGCGGAGTACTTTCCGTCGTAAGTCGGGGTAAGTCTGTTCCCGAGGCCACGGGGCTGCTCCCTCGGCCGTGATCGTCGTACTCCGGGTGCTCGAAGTAAAGGGCGCCTTCGGCGTCGCTGGCGCGATCTCGCTTCGCTCGACCCTTGACTCCGATCACCCGGAGCTACGGGATGGCCAGTATGAGGGAGCCGGGGGGAGTGTAGGGAGCTTCCTTCTTCCTCGTCCTCAGGTGCGGTCTCGCTCTCGCATGGTCAGTAGGAGGTAGGCGGCCAGGGAGGAGTCGTCGGTGATGATGCCGTCGCGGAGCATGCGTTCTACCTCGTCGCGGGGGAACCACTGTTGGCGCATGTCCTGCTCCTCGACCTCCCTTTGTGGTGGACCTGGGGTGAGGTCGGTGGCCAGGAACACGTGGAAGCCCTGGCCGCTGTAGCCGTGGGCGCTGTTCAGGTAGCCGAGACGGTCCAGGTTCCTGGCGGTGAAACCGGTCTCCTCGGCGAGCTCGGCGGCGGCCAGTTCCTCGGGGGTGCCACTCCTGCCCTGCGGGAACGCGCCCTGCGGGAACTCCCAGTAGCGGCCCCGTAGCGGGTAGCGGTACTGCTCGACGAGGTGGAACCCGCCGTCGGCCATCGGGATGACGACGGCGAAGTCCGGCTTGTCGATGACCGAGTAGATCCCGCGCGAGCCGTCCTGGCGCTCGATCTCGTCCTCGCGCAGGGTCAGCCACGGGTTCTGGTAGACCACGCGGGTGGACAGGGTCCTGATGGCAGGCTGGTCGCTCACACCGTCCAGTCTGCCCGGACGCTAGACGACCTTGTCCAACCGGGACCGGGCCTCCTCCAGCTCGGCCAGCAGCGCGGCCATCACCTCCGCGACCGGGCGCACCTCGTTCATCCTGCCGACGATCTGGCCGACCGGCATCGCGACCACGTCCGGGTCGCCGGCCCGCATCATGCGCTGGTGGGCCTCGCCGACCAGGAGGTTCTGCAGCGGCATGGGCAGCGGCTCCGGCGCGTCCGGCTCCGACCAGGCCTCGGTCCAGCGGTTGCGTAGCAACCGCGCGGGCTTGCCGGTGTAGATCCGGGAGCGGACGGTGTCGGCCGAGCCCGCCCTGACCAGGGCGCGCTGCAACGCGTTCTGGTCGCCGCCGAGTCGGTACTCGGCGGTGGTCAGCCAGTAGGAGCCCATCCACACCCCGGTGGCGCCGAGCGCCAGTGCGGCGAGCACCTGCCGGCCGCTGCCGATGCCGCCGGCGGCGAGCACCGGGACCCGGTCACCGACCGCGTCTACCACCTCGGGCACGAGCACCATCGACGCGATCTCCCCGGTGTGCCCGCCCGCCTCGTAGCCCTGGGCCACGACGAGGTCGACGCCGTTCTCCACGTGCCGCACCGCGTGCTCGGCCTTGCCGGCCAGCGCCGCCACCGGTACCCCCGCGGCGTGTGCCCGCTCGATCACGTCCGCCGGGGGCGAGCCGAGCGCGTTCGCGATCAGGGCCGGGCGGTGCTCCAGCGAGACGTCCACATGGGAGCGAGCGACCGAGTGCAACCAGCCGAGCACCCCGGCCTGGTTCGCGGCCTCGCCCAACGGAGGCACGCCCAGCTTCACCAGCGTCTGTTCCACGAACGCCCGGTGCCCCGGCGGGATCAGCGCGGACAGGTCGGTCGGCGTGCCCTCGGTCGGAACCTTCGCCGGCATGACGATGTCCACCCCGTAGGGCCGACCGTCGGTGTTCTCGTCCATCCAGGACAGTGCGGCGTCGAGCTCGGCCGGGTCGTTGTACCGCACGCAGCCGAGCACGCCGAGCCCGCCGGCTCGACTGATCGCGGCCGCGACGTGCTCGGACGGGGTGAACCCGAAGATCGGGTGCTCGACGCCGAAGGTCTCACACAGAGAGCTGCGCATGCGTGCCTCCAGCGGTGGCCTGCCAGGTCGGCACGTGCGTCGAGGTGTACTCCTTCGCCCAGCGGTAGTCCGGTTTCGCGCTCGGCGCCCGGCCGACCTGGTCCACGACCCAGAGGCTGCGCGGGGTCTTGTACCCGGCCACCTGGGTCCGCACGTGCGCGTCCAGTGCGGCGAAGTCGATCGTCGTACCGCTCCTCGGCTGGACGAGCGCGGCCACCCGCTGGCCGAGCCGCTCGTCGGGCACCCCGACGACGAGCGCGTCGAACACGTCCGGGTGGGACTTCAGCGCCGCCTCGACCTCCTCGGGAAACACCTTCTCCCCGGCGGTGTTGATGCTGACGTTCCCCCGGCCCAGCAACGTGATCGAGCCGTCCTCCTCGAGCCGGGCGTAGTCGCCCGGCACCACGTGGCGAGCTCCGTCGATCTCCACGAAGATCGTCGCGCTCTTCTCCGGGTCCTTGTAGTAGCCGAGCGGGACGTGACCGCCCCGGGCGAGCCGGCCGACCTGACCGGGTGCCACCGGCCGGTCGTCCTCGCCGATCACCACCGTGTCCGGGCCCCCGCGGACGGTCGGTCCGCCGCCGCTCTGCGGTGCGCCCTTGACCACCATCGCCAGGCCGTTGAACCCGGACTCCGAGGAGCCGATCGCGTCGGTGAGCACGACATTCGGCAGCGCGGCCAGATACTGGTCCTTGACCGACCGGGAGAACAGCGCCGCGTGGCTGGAGATCGCGACCAGGCTGGAGGCGTCGTACCCGCCCCGCTCGTACGCCTCGATCAGCGGCCGGGCCATGGCGTCGCCGACGATCGTCAGCACCCGCACCTGGTGGCGGGCCACCGCCCGCCACACTTCGTGCGGGTCGAACTGCGGCATCAGCACGACCGTGTCGCCGCCGAAGAGCGCGGCGAGCGCCGCCCACTGCGCGGCGCCGTGGATCAGCGGTGCGCACGCGAGCCGGGTCATGCCCGGGGAGTCCGCGCCCCGCCGCGACTGCTCCCACTCGTCGGGCAACGCCTCGCCGGTGACGAAGTCGATGCCCCCGCCGAGCACGCGCCACACGTCCTCGTGCCGCCACATCACGCCCTTGGGCTTTCCGGTCGTCCCGCCGGTGAACAGGATGTAGAGGTCGTCACCGCTGCGCTCGGGGAAGTCGCGGGCATCGGACCCCCCGGCCAGCGCCTCCTCGTAGGCGGTGCCGTCGAACGCGGTGTCGGTGCCGTCCGCCACGACGAGCCGGTGCCGCACCGTCGGCGTGTGCGGCACGACCGCGTCGACGAGCGGGGCGAACCGGCGCTCGTGCACGACGGCGGCGAGGTCGGCGTCGTCGAACAGGTATCGCAACTCGTTCTCGACGTAGCGGTAGTTGACGTTGATGACGACGGCACGCAGCTTGTAGGCGGCGAGGATCGTCTCGATCGCCTCGATCGAGTTCCTGCTGTACAGCCCGATGTGGTCACCCGGGCCGAAGCCCTGACCGGCGAGGTGGTGCGCGAGCCGGTTGGCCCGCCGTTCGAGGTCGGCGTAGGTCGCGCTCCGCTCCCCGCAGGCGATCGCGACCCGCTCCGGAAAAGCGTCGGCGGCATGCTCGAAAAGGTCCGCGATATTCAGTGCCACGAGACCAAACTAGAACGTGTTATCGTTCCTGGCAATCCCTCGTCACCCGGGAGCCGCGCATGCCGGACTGCCTCGTCGACCAGGACGGTCACGTACTGATCGTCACGATGAACCGCCCGCGGGCGCGCAACGCGTTGTCCGCGGAGATGATGGCGATCATGCGGGAGGCCTGGGACCGCGTCGACCGCGACGAGGACATCCGGGTCTGCGTGCTGACCGGTGCAGGCGGCGCGTTCTGCGCCGGCGCCGACCTCAAGGCGATGACCAGTACCCACCCCGGCGACAGCTTCTCCTCCGGGGAGTGGGACCTGTCGGTGATCGAGCCGCTGCTCAAGGGCCGGCGGCTGACCAAGCCGCTGGTCGCCGCCGTGGAGGGCCCGGCGATCGCGGGCGGCACAGAGATCCTCCAGGCGACCGACATCCGGATCGCCGGCCGCAGCGCGCGGTTCGGGGTGTCGGAGGCGAGGTGGGGGCTGTTCCCGCTCGGGGGGTCGGCGGTGCGCCTGCCCCGGCAGGTCCCCTACACGCTGGCCGCGGACCTGCTGCTGACCGGCCGCCACCTCACGGCGACGGAGGCGTTGTCGATCGGGCTGGTGGGTCAGGTCGTCCCGGACGGCACGGCGCTGGAACGGGCCATGGAGGTCGCCGGGACCATCGCCGCCAACGGTCCGCTCGCGGTGCGAGCGATCCTGCGCACCATGCGCGAGACCGAGGGCATGCCGGAGAACGAGGCGTTCCGGGTGGACGCCCGGCTCGGCATGGAGGTGTTCGCCAGCGAGGACGCGCGCGAGGGGCCCAAGGCGTTCGCGGAGAAGCGGCGCCCGGAGTTCCGCGGCCGTTGATCAACCGGCGCGCAGGGTCCGGAGCAGGTCCTCGGTGACCCGGGCGAGCCGGAGCGCGTCCTTCCGGTTCAGCGTCGGCAGCGAGGGGTCGACCAGCGTGCCGCGGTCGACCGCGGTGAGTGCCTCCCGCGGGGGGTGGTCCAGGAAGCCGTGGATGGGCTCGATCGCCTCGGCCACCGGCCGGGCGGCGACCCGGGCGAGCGACCTGATCACCGCCCGGGCGAGCGGGTTGAGCGGGGACAGGTCGCCGCTGCGGGTGAAACCGGGGTGGTACAACACGAACCGGGCTCGCCCCGCATGCTGCTCGGCGAAGGCCACGCCGAGCAGGTCGTTGGCGCGGCCGGCCTGGAGCTGGGCGCGCACCGTGCCGTACCGGCGGGTCAGCTGGAGGTCGTCCCAGTGGATCGAGCCGGCGGTGGTGCCGACGCCGGCGACGCTGACGACCACCGGGTCGGCCGCGGCGTCCAGGGCCGGGGTCAGCCCGCGGGCCAGCAGGTACCGGCTCAGGTAGTAGAGGGCGAAGGTGTGCTCGAGTCCCTCGGCCGTCTCCACCCGACGCGGGCTCGGCCGGTTCGCGAACAGCACCAGCGCGTCCACCACGGGGTTGTCCCGGCCGATCTCCGCGACCACCCGCTCGTTCTCGGCAACCGAGCTCAGGTCCGCGTGGACGAAGCACAGGCGGTCGCCGGCCGCCGCCTGCTCCACCAGGGAGCGTCCCCTGGCGGCACTGCTGCCGATCGCGATCACGGTGTCGCCGCGGTCGAGCCGGGCGAGCGCGGTGGCTCGGCCCATGCCGCTCGTCGCCCCGCTGATCACCACGGTCCTGCGTGGCTGAGCGGCCATCGTTCCTCCAGTAGCCTCGGGTTCCGGCCCCACTATCGGCGGGGCGACCGCGCGAGGGAAGAAGGCAGTTCCATGTCCGGTACGCACACGGAGGTGCCCTCCCTGGTGAGCGCGCCGCTGCCGCACCCGGTTCCGGCCGACGAGTACGGGGCATGCCCGGTCACCGACGTCCTGCGCCGCATCGGCGACAAGTGGACAGTGCTCGTCGTCGTCCTGCTCGGCCGGCGCCGGCACCGGTTCAACGAGCTGCACCGGTCGGTCGACGGCATCAGCCAGCGGATGCTGACCAGGACACTGCGGACGCTCGAACAGGACGGGCTCGTCGAGCGGGAGGTGCACCCGACGGTGCCACCGTCCGTCGAGTACGGACTGACCCCGCTCGGGCGCAGCCTGCTCCCGCCGCTGTCGGGACTCGCCGACTGGGCCGTCGCCCACCACGGGGAGATCACCGCCGCGCGGGGTCGGGCCACGGGCGAGGACGGTCAGATGGCCCGCTCGCGGCCCGCCCAGTAGGGGTCGCGCAGCTTTCGCTTGTACAGCTTGCCGTTCGGGTCGCGGGGTAGCTGGTCGAGGTAGTCGATGGACCGGGGGATCTTGAACTTGGCCAGCCGTCCGGCGGCGAAGGCGAGCAGCTCCTCGGTCAGCGCGGGCCCCGGGCTCGTGCCGGGTGCCGGCTGCACCACGGCCTTGATCTCCTCGCCCCAGTCCGCGTGCGGGACGCCGAACACGGCGACGTCGGCCACCTTGGGATGGCAGGCGAGCTCGTTCTCGATCTCCGCGGGGTAGACGTTCACCCCGCCCGAGATGATCATGTCGTTCTTGCGGTCGCGCAGGAAGAGGTAGCCGTCCTCGTCGAGGTGGCCGATGTCGCCGAGGGTGAACAGCTCACCCACGCGCGCGGCCCGGGTCTTCGCCTCGTCCTTGTGGTAGGAGAACGTGGATTTCCCCATCCGCATGTAGACCAGCCCCGGCTCGCCGGGCGGGAGCTCGTTGCCGTCCTCGTCCAGCACCCGGACGACCGAGCCCGGCCACGGCCTGCCGACCGAGCCCGGCTTCGCCAGCCACTCGGTCGCGCTGATCGCGGTGCCACCGCCCTCGGTTGCCGCGTAGTACTCGGTCACCACCGGCCCCCACCAGTCCAGCATCCTGCGCTTGACCTCCTGCGGACAGGGTGCCGCGCCGTGGATGACCATCCGGAGCGAGGAGACGTCGTAGGACTTCCTGGTCTCCTCGGGGAGCTCGAGGAGGCGGTGGAACTGGGTGGGCACCATGTGGGTGTGGGTGACGCGGTGCCGCTCGATCAGCGCGAGCATCTCCTCCGGCCGCCAGCGGTCCATCAGGACGGCCGTATGTCCCAGTTGGACGGAGTTGGCGACGAAGTTCAGCACCGCTGTGTGGTACATGGGCGAGCCGCAGAGGTGCACGTGGTCGTCGAACGGCCGCAGGTCGAAGATGCCGAAGAACCACAGCGCCGCCGGGGGCACCTCGTCCGGGTCGGCACCGGTCAGCGCGCGCCGGACGCCCTTGGGCCGGCCGGTGGTGCCGGAGGTGTAGAGCATCGGCGAGCCAGCGGTGCGGACGTCGGGCCGGCCGCTCTCCCCCTCGCCGAGCCGGTGCAGCGGGGTGAAGCCGGGGACGTCGCCGACGGCGAACCGTGCGCCGGCTGGCAGTCCGGCCCGGGCGGCGGCCTCCGCGGCCACCTCGGCGAACCGCTCGTGGGCGACAAACGCCCTGGCCCCGCTGTCCTCGATCAGGTACGCCACCTCGGCGCCGACCAGGTGCCAGTTGACCATGACCACGTACAGGCCGGTCTGAAAGGCTCCGAAGTAGACGGACGTGAGGTCGAAGCCGTTGGGCAGCATGACCACCACGCAGTCGCCCGGTCGCAGGCCGATGGCCTGGAGGCCCCGCCCGTACCGGTCGGCCGCGTCGGCCAGCTCGCCGTAGGTCAGCCGTCGGCCGTCCGGGTCGACCACGGCGACGTGGTCCGGCCGCTCGCGTGCGATGTTCCACAGTCCGATCGAGGCCATCGCCCCAATTTAGAACGTGTTTCAGTCTTCGGCAAGGACCTCCGCGACCTGGCGCACCTGCTCGGCGTCGGTGCAGCCGACCAGCAGCATCGTCACCCCGCGGTCGGCCCACTCGCGGACCCGGCGGCGGACCTCGTCGGCATCGCCGATGATCGCGGTCTCGGCCACGAGCTCGTCGGGCACCGCCGCGGCCGCCTCGGCGCGGCGTCCCTCGCGGAACCGGGCGCCGATCTCGTCGACGACCTCGCCGTAGCCCATGCGGCGGAACAGGTCCGCGTGGAAGTTCTTCTCCGCCGCACCCATCCCGCCGGCGTAGAGCGCGATGACCGGCCGATGCCTGTCGTACTCGGCGGCGGGGTCGTCGGTGACGGTGACCGAGGCGTTCGCGGCGACCTCGAAGTCGGCCCGGGACCGGCGGGCACCCGGTCGGGCGAACCCCTCGTCGAGCCAGGCGTTGTACTGGTCGGCGAGCGTCGCGCTGAAGTAGACCGCGAGCCACCCGTCGGCGATCTCGGCGGTCAGCGCCACGTTCTTCGGCCCCTCGGCGCCGAGCCAGATCGGCAGGTCAGCCCGCAGCGGATGGGTGATCGGGCGCAGCGGCTTGCCCAGGCCGTCGGCACCAGGGCCGGTGTAGGGCAGTGGGTAGTGCGGTCCGGCGTTGGTGACCGGAGCCTCGCGGGCGAGTACCTGCCGCACGACCGAGACGTACTCCCGGGTGCGGGCCAGCGGCCTGCCGAACGGAGCCCCGTACCAGCCCTCGACGACCTGAGGGCCGGAGACGCCGAGCCCGAGGATCGCGCGCCCCCCGGAGAGGTGGTCGAGCGTGAGCGCGGCCATGGCGGCGGCCGTGGGTGCCCTGGCCGAGAGCTGGGCGACGGCCGTGCCCAGCCGCACCCGCCTTGTCGCCGCTCCCCACCAGGCGAGCGGGGTGAACACGTCCGACCCCCAGGACTCCGCGGTGAACACCGCGTCGAACCCGGCCTCGTCCGCCGCGGTGACCATCTCCGCGGCGTTCTCCGGCATCCCCGCGCCCCAGTACCCGAGCTGCAGTCCAAGCCTCATGGTTCGCATCGTAGATCGTTCGGCGGTGGCCGGAGCGGGTCTTGCCCGACAAAGTAGAACGTGTTTCACTCGGGACGTGACCGTCGATCAGGTGCCGCTGTCCGCTCCTCTCGACATCGGTTTCGACTACACCCGCTCGCTCGGCCCGACGCTGACCCGGTTCGCCACGGCCCTGGCCGGCCGGCGCGTCCTCGGTGCCCGAGGTGGTGACGGCCGGGTGCACGTGCCGCCGCCCGAGTACGACCCGGTCACCGGGAAGGCGCTCACCGAACTGGTCGAGGTGGCCTCGTCCGGGACCGTGACCTCCTGGTGCGCCCAGCCGGAACCCCTCGCCGGGCAACCGCTCGAGCACCCGTTCTGCTGGGCCTTCGTGCTGCTCGACGGGGCCGACACACCACTGCTGCACGCGGTTGACGCCCCGGTGCTGCGCACGGGCGCGCGGGTACGGATCCGCTGGGCCGTCGAGCGCGGCAACGGCATCCGGGACATCGCCTGCTTCGAACCGGGCGAGGAGGAGCCGGCCGCCCAGGACGGTGCCGCCGCTGAGGCGGACGAGGTCGCGATGATCACGACGCCGGTGCACCTGAGCTACATGCACACCGCCTCGCCCGAGGAGAGCCGGTACCTGCGTGGGCTCGCGGAGGGCCGGCTGCTCGGGCAGCGGTGCCCGGCGTGCGAGAAGGTGTACATCCCCCCGCGCGGCGCCTGCCCGACCGACGGCGTGCCAACGGAGACGGAGGTGGAGCTCCCCGACCGCGGCATCGTCACCACGTTCTGCGTGGTCAACGTGCCCTTCCTCGGCCAGCGGATCCCGCCGCCGTACGTGGCGGCCTACATCCTCCTCGACGGCGCCGACATCGCCTTCCTGCACCTGGTGCTCGGCTGTCCGCCCGATCAGGTCCGGATGGGCATGCGGGTCGAGGCAGCCTGGCGCCCGCGCGAGCAGTGGGGGACGACACTGGAGAACATCGACCACTTTCGGCCGACCGGGGAGCCGGACGCTCCCTACGAGACCTACGCGCGGCACCTATGACCGACGTCTCGATCGTCTCCTTCGCCCAGGCGCCCAACGTGCGGGCGACCCACGGCACCACCAACGGTGTCGAGATGCTCGTGCCGATCCTCCGCGAGGCGCTCGACGGCGCCGGGCTCGCCAAGCAGGACATCGGGTTCTGGTGCTCGGGATCCTCGGACTACCTCGCCGGCCGGGCGTTCTCCTTCATCGCCGCGGTCGACGCGATCGGCGCCTTCCCGCCCATCCACGAGTCTCACGTGGAGGCCGACGCCGCCTGGGCGCTGTACGAGGCCTGGGTGAAGATCCGCACCGGCGAGGTCGACACCGCACTGGTGTACGGGTTCGGCAAGTCCTCGGCGGGTGTGCTGCGCCGGGTGCTGGCCATGCAGCTGGACCCGTACAGCGTCGCTCCACTGTGGCCGGACGCGGTGAGCGTGGCCGGGCTGCAGGCCAGGCTGGGGCTCGACCAGGGGCTGTGGACCGAGCAGGACATGGCCGAGGTCGCGGCACGGAGCCGGGGTGCGAACCCGAACGCCCAGGTGCACGAGCGGGTCACCGCCGAGGAACTGCTGGACCGGCCCTACCTGGCCGACCCCCTGCGCCGCCACGACTGCCCGCCGGTCACCGACGGGGCGGCGGTGGTCGTACTGGCCACCGCCGAGCGGGCCAGGGAGCTCACCCCGAACCCGGCGCGGATCATCGGCATGGCCCACCGGGTCGAGTCCGCCCAGCTCGGCGCCCGCGAGCTCACCGCGTCCCCGTCGACGGCCGCCGCGGCGGCCGCCGTCGGAACCGACGGCGCGACGCTCGCGGAGCTGCACGCGCCGTTCACCCACCAGGAGATCCTGCTGCGCCGCGCGCTGCGCCTCGGCGACGAGGTGACGGTCAACCCCTCCGGGGGTCCGCTCTGCGGCAACCCCATGTTCGCCGCGGGGCTCGCCCGGATCGGTGAGGCGGCCACCCGGGTGCCGCCCGGCGAGCGCGCGATCGCCCACGCGACCAGCGGCCCGCTGCTGCAGCAGAACCTGGTGTGCGTACTGGAGGGCGAGTAGATGGGCCGGGAACGCGCCGCCGTGCTCGGGGTCGGGCAGACCCACCACCGAGCGCGGCGCACCGACGTGTCGATGGGCGGCCTCTGCCGGGAGGCCGTCGACCGCGCGCTCGCCGACGCCGGGCTGGACCTGGCCGACATCGACGCGGTGGTGCTCGGCAAGGCGCCGGACCTGTTCGAGGGCGTGATGATGCCCGAGTTGGCGCTGGCCGACGCCGTCGGCGCGGCCGGCAAGCCGCTGCTGCGGGTGCACACCGCTGGCTCGGTCGGCGGGTCGACCGGGAACGTCGCGGCGAGCCTGGTGCACGGGGGCGAGCACGCCAGGGTGCTGGCTGTCGCGTTCGAGAAGCAGTCCGAGTCCAACGCGATGTGGGCGCTGTCGATCTCGCCGCCGTTCCACATGCCGGTCGGGGCCGGCGCGGGCGGGTACTTCGCCCCGCACGTGCGCTCCTACATCCGCCGCTCCGGCGCCCCCGAGCACGTCGGCGCGATCGTGGCGGTGAAGGACCGGCGCAACGGCGCGCGAAACCCCTACGCGCACCTGCGCCAGCCGGACATCACGCTGGAGTCCGTGCGGGCCTCGGCCATGTTGTGGGACCCCATCCGCTACGACGAGACCTGCCCGTCCTCCGACGGCGCGTGTGCGGTCGTGCTCGGCGACGAGCGGGCCGCCCGCGGCCGGGACGCGGCCTGGATCCACGCCACCGCGATGCGCACCGAGCCGACTACGTTCGCCGGGCGTGACCAGGTCAACCCCCGAGCGGGGCGGGAGGCGGCGGCGGCGCTGTGGCGGGCGGCCGGCATCACCGACCCGCTGTCCGAGGTGGACGTCGCCGAGATCTACGTGCCGTTCTCCTGGTTCGAGCCGATGTGGTTGGAGAACCTCGGGTTCACCGCCGAGGGCCAGGGCTGGAAGCTCACCGAGGCGGGCGAGACCGAGATCGGCGGCCGGTTGCCGGTCAACCCGTCGGGTGGGGTGCTGTCCTCGAACCCGATCGGCGCCTCCGGACTGCTCCGCTTCGCCGAGGCGGCGATGCAGGTGATGGGCCGTGCGGGTGAGCACCAGGTGGACGGTGCCCGCCGGGCGGTCGGCCACGCCTACGGGGGCGGCTCGCAGTACTTCTCGATGTGGCTGGTGGGAGCGGAGAAGCCATGAAGTTCACCGTCGCGGTCGCGATGAGCCCACTCGAGCAGCTCGGGGAGCTGGCGCGGACCGCCGAGGAGTGCGGGTACGCCTCGGTCGCGCTGCCCGACTCGCTGTTCTACTCCGAGGAGGTCTCGGCGTCCTACCCGTACACCCCGGACGGCATCCGGTTCTGGACCGAGGAGACGCCGTGGGTCGACCCGTTCGTCGCGGCCGCGTCGATGGCCGCGGTCACTTCCCGGATCCGCTTCTACACCCAGGTGCTCAAGCTCAACCCGCGCAACCCGGTCCTGCTGGCCCGCCAGGTCGGCTCGGTGGCCGTCCTCACCGGGAACCGGTTCGGCCTCGGCATCGGCCTGGGTTGGTCTCCGGAGGAGACTCGCTGGTGCGGGGCCGAGTTCGACCACCGGGGAGCACGCGCGGACGAGGCGGTGGAAGTCCTGCGGCTGATCCTGCGTGGCGGGATGGTCGAGTACCACGGCAGGTTCTACGACTTCGGCCGGTTGCGGATGAGCCCGGCGCCGAGCGAGCCGGTGCCGTTCTACGTCGGCGGGCACAGCGAGCCGGCACTGCGCCGCGCCGCGCGCACCGGCGACGGCTGGACCTCGGCCATGATCTCGTTCGACGACCTGCGCTCGGTCATCGCCCGCGTTGGCGAGCTGCGGACCGAGTACGGCCGTACCGACGTGCCGTTCGAGATCCAGGCGGTCTGCGTGGACCGGTTCGGCCTGGACGGCTACCGCGCCCAGGCCGAGATCGGCGTGACCGACGCGATCGTCGTGCCGTGGGTCTTCTACGGGGTCGGGCTGGACGGCTCGCTGCAGGACAAGAAGGACGGGATGAAGCGGTTCGCAGACGAGATCATGGGGAAGCTGTGACAGCGGTGACGTGGCACGGCCCGGAGACCACCCACCCGGCGCGCGCGGCGTCGCGCCGCTCGATGGACGCGGTCTCCCGGGGCGCCAAGGAGGAGTGGCTGGCGCTGTTCGCCGAGGACGGTGTGGTCGAGGACCCCATCGGGGTGTCGATGTTCGACCCGACCGGCGACGGGCACCGAGGCCGGGCGGCCATCGCCGCGTTCTGGGACAAGGCGATCGCCGGCGTGGAGCGGTTCCAGTTCGACATACGCGACTCGTTCGCCGCGGGGGACGAGGTCGCCAACGTCGGCACGATCACCGCGTTCCTGCCGGGCGGTTCCCGGGTGGACACCGAGGGGGTGTTCGTCTACCGGGTGGACGCGGCCGGCCTGATCGTGTCGATGCGGGCGTTCTGGGAGACCGAGCGGGCGATGGCTACCCTGCGCCAGGCCTGATCTCCACGCCGTACTCCGCACAGGCCAGCACCATTGCGTTGTCCGAGAAGTCCGCCCTGGTGAGGAAGTCGGCCAGGTGCTCGTCGGAGCCGAACACGGTGAAGGTGAACGAGGCGGTCTCGAGCGCCGACCGCAGCCGGTCGTCCGGCGCCTCCGCGCGCATCCGGGCCACCGTGGACTTCGCCGTGGCGAGCCGGCTGCGGAACTCCTCCGGCGCGACGGAGTAGTCGCGGGCGGCCAGGACCAGCTCGTGCATCGTGTCGTCGTAGCCGGTGCAGAACTCGCTGGCCGGACCCGAGGACGCGCACCCGGCCGCGACCAGTAGCGCCGTGACCGGTACCAGACACCACCGGGAACCCATGCCGCACAGCCTTGTCGGCCCGGCCGGCGCTGAGGTGTCCGCGGGCGCGGGCGCCCGGGCCGTCGCGGCTGCCCGATCGGGCAACCGCCGGGTGGGTCACGAGTAGACGACCTGCAGCTCCTTGATGCCGTTGAGCCAACCGGAGCGCAGGCGGCGCGGCGTGCCGGCGGACCGGATGGCGGGCATGTGGTCGGCGACGGCGTTGAAGATCAGGTCGATCTCCACCTTGGCGAGGTTGGCCCCCACGCAGTAGTGGGCGCCGGTGCCGCCGAAACCCAGGTGCGGGTTCGGGTCGCGGGTGATGTCGAACTTCTCCGGCTCGTCGAAGACGTCGGTGTCGAAGTTCGCCGAGCTGTAGAACATGCCGACCCGGTCGCCCTTCCTGATCGACACCCCGCCCAGCTCGGTGTCGCGCGTGGCCGTGCGCTGGAAGGACATCACCGGGGTGGAGAAGCGGACGATCTCGTCGGCCGCGGTCGCCGGCCGCTGCTCCTTGAACAGCTCCCACTGCTCGGGGTGGGTCAGGAACGCGTGCATCCCGTGCGAGATGGCGTTGCGGGTCGTCTCGTTGCCGGCCACGGCGAGCAGCAGCACGAAGAAGCCGAACTCGTCCGAGCCGAGCGCGTCGCCGTCGATGTCCGCGTTGACCAGCGTCGTGACGATGTCGTCCATCGGGCACTTCTTGCGCTCCTCGGCCATGTGCCAGGCGTAGCCGAGCAGCTCGGCGGAGGCGGCCTCCGGGTTGATCGAGTACTCCGGGTCGTCGTAGGCCACCATCTGGTTGGACCAGTCGAAGACCTTGTGCCGGTCGTCCTGCGGGATGCCGAGCAGCTCGGCGATCGCCTGCAGCGGCAGCTCACACGCCACCTGGGTGACGAAGTCGCCGCCGCCCTTGGCCCTGGCGGTGGTGACGATCCGCTCGGCCCGGTCGGCCAGCTTGTCCCGCAGCCGGTCGATGGACTTGGGGGTGAAGCCCCGGGACACGATCCCACGCACCTTGGAATGGTGCGGCGGATCGATGTTGAGCATGATCAGCCGCTGGGCCTCGATCTTCTCCCGGGTCATGTCCGGGTTGAAGCGGATGATCGCGGTGTTCTCGGCGCTGGAGAAGACGTCGCTGTGCCGCGAGACCTCCTTGACGTCCGCGTGCCGGCTCACCACCCAGTAGCCGTCGTCGCCGAACCCCGCCAGGCCGTGGGGCTGTGCGTTCCACCAGACCGGGGCGGTGCGGCGCAGCTCGGCGAACAGCTCGACCGGGATGCGCTCTGCGTAGACGTCGGGATCGGTGAAGTCGAAACCGTCTGGGATGCGCGGAGCGGACACGTGGTGCCTCCGGAAGTGGTGGAACACGTTCTATCGATTGAAACACAGGCTCCACCGGGAAGTGAAGCGTGCCTTGCTGGCTGCGAGAACACGTTCTATTTTGACGGCATGGGAAATCCGGTGATCGTGGACGCGGTGCGAACTCCGATCGGCAAGCGCGGGGGTGCCCTGGCCGGGGTGCACGCCGCCGAGCTGCTGGGCGCGGCGCAGCGCGCACTGATCGCCCGAATAGGGGTGGAACCTGTTCTCGTCGAGCAGGTGGTCGGCGGGTGCGTCACCCAGGCCGGGGAGCAGTCGAACAACGTCACCCGGGTCGCCTGGGTGCACGCCGGGTTGCCGCCCGAGACCGGGTGCACGACGGTGGACGCCCAGTGCGGTTCCGCGCAGCAGGCCACCCACCTGGTCGCCGGGCTGGTCGCTGTCGGGGCGATCGACGTCGGGGTGGCCTGCGGGGTGGAGGCGATGAGCCGGGTGCCGCTGCGCGCCAACCTCGGCGTGGACGTTGGCAGGCCGCGCCCGGAGTCCTGGTCGATCGACCAGCCGGACCAGTTCCTCGCCGCCGAGCGGATCGCGGTCCGTCGTGGACTGTCCCGGGAGGACCTCGACCGGTTCGGCGAGCGCTCGCAGCGGCTTGCCGGGGCGGCATGGGAGGCCGGGCACTTCGACCGCGAGGTGGTCCCGGTGGCGGGTGTCGAGCGGGACCAGGGGCTCCGCGAGACGAGCCTGGCAGCCCTGGCCGGGTTGGCGCCGGTCGTCGAGGGCGGCCTGCACACCGCCGGCACGTCCTCGCAGATCTCCGACGGCGCTTCGGCCGTGCTCGTGGTCGACGAGGACCGGGCGCGGGAGCTCGGGTTGACCCCGCGGGCGCGGATCCTCGCGCAGTGCCTGGTCGGCGCCGAGCCGTACTTCCTCCTGGACGGCCCGGTCGCGGCCACCGAGCGGCTGCTGGCCAGGACCGGGATGAAGATCGGCGACCTCGACCTGTTCGAGGTGAACGAGGCGTTCGCGTCGGTCGTGCTGTCCTGGATGTCCGTGCACGAGCCCGACCCCGCGCTGGTCAACGTGAACGGCGGGGCGATCGCGCTCGGCCACCCGGTCGGCGGCACCGGCGCCCGCCTGCTCACCACGGCGCTGCACGAGCTGGAGCGGCGGGACGCCTCCACGGCCCTGGTCTCCATGTGCGCGGGCGGCGCGCTGGCCACCGGAACGATCCTGGAGAGGTGCTGACGAGACCAAGCAACTGCTAGGTTGAGTCCATGGGTGTGGTGGCGAGCAGGCCGGCCGGTGCGATCGCCGTGGTCACGATCGACTTCCCGCCGGTCAACGCGGTGCCGGTGGCCGGGTGGTTCGAGCTCGCCGATGCCGTCGCCGCAGCCGGGCGCGACCCCGCGACCCACGTCGTCGTGCTGCGGGCGGAGGGGCGCGGCTTCTGTGCGGGCGTGGACATCAAGGAGATCCAGCGCGACACCGGGTACGAGGCGCTGGTCGGCGCGAACCACGGCTGCCACGCGGCGTTCGGCGCCGTGTACGACTGCGCGGTGCCGGTGATCGCCGCGGTGCGGGGGTTCTGCCTGGGCGGTGGGATCGGCCTGGTCGGCAACGCGGACGTGGTGGTCGCGGCCGAGGACGCCACGTTCGGACTGCCCGAGGTGGACCGCGGCGCCCTCGGGGCGGCGACGCACCTCGCCCGGCTGGTGCCCCAGCACCTGATGCGGGCCATGTACTACACCGCCGCCACGGTCACCGCCGCGCAGCTGCACCACCACGGCTCGGTGTACCGGGTGGTGCCGGGGGTCGAGCTGGACCGGGCCGCGCTGGAGCTGGCCGAGGTGATCGCGGCCAAGGACACCCGGGTGGTCCGCGCGGCGAAGTCGGCGATCAACGGCATCGACCCGCAGGACGTGCACCGCGGCTACCGCTTCGAGCAGGGGTTCACCTTCGAGCTGAACCTCGTCGGCGCCGCGGACGCGGCACGGCGGCGTTTCCTGGAGGAGCGGTGAGGGACAAGCGGATGACCGCCGACGAGGTGGTCGCCACGCTGTCGGACGGAATGACGGTCGGGATCGGCGGCTGGGGGTCCCGGCGCAAACCCATGGCGCTGGTGCGGGCCATCCTGCGCTCGCCGCTGCGCGAGCTCACCGTGGTGTCCTACGGGGGACCGGACGTGGGGCTGCTCTGCGCGGCGGGCAAGGTGCGCGAGGTGGTCTACGGGTTCGTCTCCCTGGACTCGATCGCCTACGACCCGTGGTTCCGCCGGGCACGTGAGTCCGGCTCGGTCCTCGCCCGGGAGCTGGACGAGGGCATGCTCCAGTGCGGGCTCCGGGCGGCCGCACACCGCCTGCCGTTCCTGCCGATCCGCGCGGGGCTCGGTTCGGACGTGCTCGCGCTGGACCCCTCGCTGCGCACGGTCCGCTCGCCCTACGGCGACGAGGAACTGGTCGCGATGCCGCCGATCGCGCTGGACGTCGCGCTGGTGCACCTGAACCGGGCCGACCGGCACGGCAACGCCAGGTACCTGGGGCCCGACCCCTACTTCGACGACCTGTTCTGCCTCGCCGCGACCCGGCGGTTCGTCTCCTGTGAGTCCGTTGCGGACACCGAGGAGCTCGCCGCGCTCGGCCCGCCGCAGGCGTTGCTGTTGAACCGGATGATGGTGGACGGGGTGGTGGAGGCGCCCGGCGGCGCACACTTCACCAGCTGCGTACCCGACTACGGCCGGGACGAGCCGTTCCAGCGGGCCTACGCCGAGGCCGCCAGTGCGGACGAGGACGCCTGGGCCGCCTTCGTCGACCACTACCTGTCCGGCGGCGAGGCCGACTACCAGCGGGCGGTGCGTGCCGGATGAGACAGCCGACCAGGGCGGAGGTCTGCGTCGCGGCCTGCGCGGACCTGTTCGCCGGGGACGGGGAGATCCTGGCGAGCCCCATGGGCCTGGTCCCGTCGCTGGGTGCCCGGCTCGCCCGGCTCACCGCCGAGCCGGACCTGCTGCTCTCCGACGGCGAGGCGACCCTGCTGACGGCCTCGGGCGTCGCCGAGGGGTGGTTGCCCTACCGCGCGGTGTTCGACGTGCTCGCGCACGGGCGCCGGCACGTGGTGATGGGGGCGAACCAGCTGGACCGCCACGGGAACCAGAACATCTCCTGCATCGGCCGGCACGAGCGGCCGGACCGCCAGCTGCTCGGGTTCCGCGGCGCGCCGGGGAACACGGTCAACCACAGGACCAGCTACTGGGTGCCCCGCCACTCCCGGCGAGTGTTCGTGCCCGCCGTGGACGTCGTGTCCGGGGTCGGCTACGACCGCGACGGCGGGCGGTTCCACGACGTGCACCGGGTGGTCACGAACCTGGCCGTGCTGGACTTCGGCGGTCCCGGGCACACCATGCGGCTGGTGTCGGTGCACCCCGGCGTCACCGAGGCCGAGGTGGTCGAGCAGACCGGCTTCGAGCTGGCGCAGGGCGACGTCGCGCAGACCCGCCTGCCCAACGAGGCCGAGCTGGCGCTGCTGCGCGAGGAGCTGGATCCGCGAGGGCTCCGGGAGCGCGAGGTGCGTTCGTAGTGGAGACGGCGCTGACCCGGCTGGTGGGGATCCGGTACCCGGTGGTGCAGACCGGCATGGGCTGGGTCGCCGGCCCGCGCCTGGTCTCGGCGGTGGCCGCCGCCGGCGGGCTCGGCATCCTCGCCTCGGCCACGATGAGCTTCGAGGAGCTGCGTGCGGCCATCCGGGAGACAAGGGCCCGCACCGGTGAGCCGTTCGGGGTGAACCTGCGTGCCGACGCCGCCGACGCCGCCGACCGCGTCGCGCTGCTCCTCGACGAGGGCGTCCGGGTCGCCTCGTTCGCCCTGGCGCCCAAGGAGTCGCTGGTCGCGCGGTTGAAGGAGGGCGGCGTGCTGGTGGTGCCCTCGGTCGGCGCGGTGCGCCACGCGGAGAAGGTCGTCGCCTGGGGGGCGGACGCGGTGGTGGTGCAGGGCGGCGAGGGCGGCGGGCACACGGGCCAGGTCGCGACGACGCTGCTGCTGCCGGCCGTGGTGGACGCCGTGGACATCCCGGTCGTCGCCGCCGGCGGCTTCTACGACGGGCGCGGCCTCGCGGCGGCGCTCGCCTACGGGGCGGCCGGGGTGGCGATGGGCACCCGGTTCCTGCTGACCGAGGAGAGCACGGTGCCGCGGGCGGTGAAGGAGGCCTACCTGTCCCACGACCTGACCGGCACCGTGGTGACCACCCGGGTGGACGGCGTTCCGCACCGCGTGCTGCGTACCGACCTGGTGGCGGCCCTCGAGCGCTCCGGGCGGGTGGGCTCGCTGGCCCGCGCGCTGGCCAACGCCGTCCGCTTCCGCCGCCTGACCGGCCTGTCCTGGCCCACGCTGGTGCGCGACGGGCTTGCCATGCGCCGTGCCCGCGGGCTGACCCTGGCCCAGGTCGTGATGGCCGCGAACACCCCGATGCTCCTGCGTGCCGGCCTGGTGCAGGGTCGCACCGACACCGGTGTGCTGGCCGCCGGGCAGGTCGTTGGTGCCCTGCGCGACCTGCCCACCTGCGCCGAACTGGTCGAGCGGGTCGTCGCCGAGGCCGAGGAGGCCATCGCCAGGTTGCCTGGGGCGCGTCCTCAAGGTCCCGGTCGAGGGCTTTGAGGACGTGCCCCTAGGTGAGCGCCTTCTCCAGGTCGGTCAGCGACTCCTCGAGCAGGCCGAGGAGGCGCTGCAGGCTGGGCACGGTACGGCGGCAGCCGGTCAGGCCGAACTCGAGGCTGTCGCCGTAGCTGGTGACGGTGATGTTGAGGGCCTGGCCCTCGTACGGAATGGACAGTGGGTACACGCCCTGCATCCGGGCGCCGTTCCAGTACAGCTGCTTGCGCGGCCCCGGCACGTTGGAGATCAGCACGTTGAACGCGGGCGGGGTCACCCTGGTCATGCCCGGGATCGTGCCGATGGCCAGCGGGATCAGCGGGATCGCGCTCAGCGCGGTGATCTGCAGCCGGCTCATGCCCTGGTAGACCTGCTTGCCGCGGAGCATCGAGTCGTGGATCGTGGCCAGTCGCCCGGCCGGGTCAGGGTCGTCGGTGGCCAGGTCGCACAGGATCAGGCCGAGCGCGTTGCCGCCGAGCGAGGTCTCGGTCAGCGCCCTCGGCTGCCGCGTGCGCAGCGACATCGGGACCGCGGCCACCAGCGGCTTGTCCGGCAGGGCGCCGAGGTCGAGCAGGTACTGGCGCAGCGCACCGGCGCACATGGCCAGCATGACGTCGTTCATCGTCCCGCCGGCGGCCCGGCCGACCGCCCGCAGCCGCTCGAGCGGCCAGCCCTGGGCGGCGAACCGGCGGGCGCCGGTGATCGGCGCGTTGAACATCGTCTTCGGTGCCTGGAACGCCAACGTCGCCGACTGCTCGCGGAACGCCTCGTTCACCACGCGCGCCGCGGCCGAGCCCAGCCCGACCACGTCCTTGGCGAGCGCCGACAGGGCTCGGAACGGGTCGACGCTCTCGTCCTCAGTGGATCGGGTCCTGCCGAAGACGTCGGTCCGCACCCGGGGAGACCAGGGCGGCCGGACGTTCATGTCGTTCGGGTCCTCGGACAGCGAGCTCTGCAGCAGGCGCAGTGCCGAAACCCCGTCGAGCAGCGCGTGGTGGATCTTGCTGTAGGTGGCGAACCGGTTGCCCTCCAGCCCTTCGATCACCGTGAACTCCCACAGCGGCCGGTGCCGGTCGAGCAGCGAGCCGTGCAGGCGGGAGGTCAGCTCGAGCAGCTCCCGGACCCGCCCGGGGCGGGGCAGGCCGGAGAGGCGGACGTGGTACTCCAGGTCCAGCTGGTCGTCGTTGCTCCAGGCGAAGTTGCCGAGCACGTTGACCGGCCCCCGCGGGCGGCGCCGGAACAGCGGCCGGACGTCGACCAGGTCGAGCAGCCGGCGGTGGAACTCGCCGACGTACTCGGGACCCGCGCCCTCGGGAAGCTCGAACAGCTGCAGCCCGCCCACGTGCATCGGGTGCTCGCGTGCCTCGGCGAGCAGGAACATCGAGTCCGTCACCGGCATGACCGCCATCGGCGCACCTCCCCGGCCAGCCTAGGGCACGTCCGCACAGCCCGCGGTCGCGGTCTTCGCGCCCAGCCCGCCGCTGGCGGCGTTGTCGGGACAGGCCGAGTACAACCCGGTACGAGGCCCGCCCTCCGCCTTGCCAGCGACGACCTGGATCACCAAGCCCATCGACCGGAACTGTGCGGACGCGCCCTGGCCTCCACAGTGTCACGGATGCTGGCTGCTTACCGAGATCACCTCGCCGGTGAGGTAGGAGGCGTAGTCGCTGGCGAGGAAGGCGATGACGGTCGCCACCTCCCAGGGGTCGGCGGCGCGGCCGAACGCCTCGCGGGCGGCGAGCGACTCCAGCAGGTCCTCGCCGGTCACCTTGGCCAGGAACGGGTGTGCGGCGATGCTCGGCGCGACCGCGTTGACCCGGATGCCGTGCTGGGCGACGTCCATCGCGGCGCAGCGGGTCAGCGCCATCACGCCCGCCTTGGCCGCCGCGTAGTGCGCCTGGGCCGGCTGGGCGCGCCAGCCGAGCACCGACGCGTTGTTGACCACCGCGCCGCCCCCGCCCTGCTCGACCAGCCGCCGCAGGGCGGCGCGGGTGCAGCGCATGGTGCCGGTCAGCGTCACGTCCAGCACGCGTGCCCAGTCGGCGTCGGTCATCTCGAGCACCGAGGCGGTTCCGCCGAGACCCGCGTTGTTGACCATCACGTCGAGCCGTCCGAAGTGTGCGACCGCACCGTCCACCAAGGCCTGTACCTGGTCCTCGTCGGTCACGTCGCAGGGCAGCGCGTGGACGGCGTCGCCGTGCTCCCCGGCGAACGCGGCGGCGGTCTCGGCGAGGCGCCGCTCGTGCCGGTCGCTGAGCACGACCCTGGCCCCCTCGGCCAGGCAGCGCCGGGCGGCGGCGGAGCCGATGCCGGTACCGGCGGCGGCCGTGACGACCACGACCTTCCCGGCGAGCAGGTCGCGCCCGGGCGGACCGGCGGGGATCACGGGCGGGGCTCCCGGGGCAAACCGAGCACCCGCTCGGCGATGACGTTGCGCTGGATCTCGTTGGAGCCGCCGTAGATCGTGTCGGCGCGGCTGAACAGGAACAGCCGCTGCCACTCGGTGAGCTCACCCTCGGGCGCCACCATGCCGGCCGCGCCCAGCACGGCCATCGCCAGCTCACCGAGGCCCTGGTGCCAGGTGGCCCAGACCAGCTTGGTGACCGAGGCTCCGTACCCGGCGTCGCCGATCGTGCGCAGGGCATGCGAGCGCATGACCTCGAGGCCCATCCGCGCCCGGGCCAGCCGCTCGCGCAGCAGCGGGTCCTCGAGCGCGCCGCTGTCGCGGGCGAGCTCGACCAGCGCGTCCAGCTCCCGGCGGAAGCCGACCTGCAGGCCCAGGGTGGACACGCCCCGCTCGAAGCCCAAGGTGCGCATGGCGACCGACCAGCCATCGCCCGGCGCGCCGACGACGAGGTCGGCCGCGGTGTGCGCGCAGTCCAGGAAGACCTCGTTGAACTCCGAGCCGCCGGTGAGCTGCTCGATGGGCCGGACCGTCACGCCGGGCTGGTCCATCGGCACCAGCAGGTAGGACAACCCCGCGTGCCGGGTCGAGCCCGGGGTGGTGCGGGCCAGCAGGAAGCACCAGTGGGCCACGTGCGCGAGCGAGGTCCAGACCTTCTGCCCGTCGATCACCCACCGGTCGCCGTCGAGCACCGCCCTGGTGGCGACGGCGGCCAGGTCGGACCCCGCGCCCGGCTCGGAGTAGCCCTGACACCAGAGCTCCTCGACGGCCCGGATCCGCGGCAGGAAGCGCTGGCACTGGGCGGGGGTGCCCAGCGCGATCAGCGTCGGGCCCAGCAGCTCCTCGCCGACGTGGCTCACCCGCGCCGGGGCGCCGGCCCGCGCGTACTCCTCGTGGAAGACCACCCGGTGGGCCAGGTCCAGCCCGCGCCCGCCGTGCTCGACCGGCCAGCCGAGGCAGGTCCACCCGGCGGCCGCCAGGTGCCGGTCCCAGGCCAGCCGCTCCTCGAACGCCTCGTGCTCGCGACCCGGTCCCCCCAGGCCGCGCAGCGGCGCGAACTCGCCGGAGAGGGCGTCGGCCAGCCATTCGCGCACCGTCGCGCGGAACTCCGGGAGGCCCATGCGGTGTACCCTACCAAGCAATTGCTTTGGAGGTGTTCGTCGTGAGCGACGGGGTTGTCCGGTACGAGCGGGAGGGGCCGGTCGCCACGGTGACCATGAACCGCCCCGAGTACCGCAACGCGCAGAACTCGGCCATGACCTATGCGCTCGACACGGCCTTCGCCAGGGCCGTGGACGACGACGAGGTCAAGGTCATCGTGCTCGCCGGCGCCGGTGACCACTTCTCAGCCGGGCACGACATCGGCACGCCGGGCCGCGACGTCGACACGACCTTCCAGCGCCGGGCCGTGCTCTGGTGGGACCACGTCGGCAAGCCGGGCGGCGACCAGCGCTACGCCCGGGAGATGGAGGTCTACCTCGGGATGTGCCGGCGCTGGCGGGAGATCCCCAAGCCGACGATCGCGATGGTGCACGGGGCCTGCATCGCCGGCGGGCTCATGCTGGCCTGGGTGTGCGACCTGATCGTGGCCGCCGAGGACGCGTTCTTCGCCGATCCCGTCGTGCGGATGGGCATTCCCGGCGTGGAGTACTTCGCCCACCCCTGGATGCTGGGTCCCCGCGCGGCCAAGGAGGTCCTGTTCACCGGCGACCGGTTCGACGCCCGCCGGGCCTACGAGCTGGGGATGGTCAACCGGGTCGTGCCCCGCTCCGACCTGGTGGGCGAGACCCGGGCGATGGCCGAGCGGATCGCCAGGATGCCCAGGTTCGGGCTGGCGCTCGCCAAGCGGGCGGTCAACCAGGCCGAGGACCAGATGGGCCTGCGCACCGGCATGGACTCGGTGTTCGGCCTGCACCACTTCGCGCACGCGCACAACGCCGAGACCTCCACCGACTCGCTCGGCGGCATGGACGCGCGGTCGATGCGAGACGCCAGTGGATCTTGATCTGGACGAGGACGCGCTCGCCTTCCGGGACGAGGTGCGGTCCTGGCTCGCCGAGCGGGTGCCGGCCGAGCCGCTGCCGCCGATGGACACCCCGGAGGGCGCCGAACAACACCGCGCCTGGGAACGCGTGCTCGCGGGCGCCCGGCTCTCGGCGGTGACCTGGCCGCGTGAGTACGGCGGGCGCGAGGCCTCGCTGCTCGAGTGGGTGGTCTTCGAGGAGGAGTACCACGCGGCCGGTGCGCCGGCCCGGGTGAGCGCGAACGGCATCGCCCTGCTGGGCTCGACCCTGCTCGCCCACGGCACCGCGGAGCAGAAGGAGCGGGTGCTGCCCAGGATGGCCCGGGCCGACGACATCTGGGCCCAGGCCTGGTCCGAGCCGGAGGCCGGCAGCGACCTCGCCGCCGTGCGCAGCCGCGCGTCCCGGGTCGACGGCGGCTGGGTCCTCAACGGACAGAAGACGTGGAGCTCGCGGGCCGCGGTCGCCGACCGCGCGTTCGGCCTGTTCCGGAACGATCCCGAGGCCCGCCGCCACCGGGGGCTGACCTACCTGATGGTCGACCTGCGTGCCGAGGGCGTGACGGTACGGCCCATACCCCAGCTGGACGGCGTTCCGGGCTTCGCCGAGATCTTCCTCGACGACGTGTTCGTGCCCGACGAGGACGTGATCGGCGAGCCGGGGGATGGCTGGCGGGTGGCGATGAGCACCGCGAGCAACGAGCGCGGGCTGACCCTACGCAGCCCCGGCCGGTTCCTCGCCGCCGCGCGGCGCCTGGTCGGGCTGTGGCGAGAGCGGCCGGATCCGGCCCTCCGGGACCGGGTCGTGGACGCGTGGATCGGCGCCAGGGCCTACCACCTGTACACCCTTGGCACGGTCAGTCGGCTCGCCGAAGGCGGTTCGCTCGGCGTGGAGTCCAGTGTGAACAAGGTGTTCTGGTCCGAACTGGACATCGCCGTGCACGAGACCGCTATCGAACTGCTGGGCACCGAGGGAGAGTTGGCCGGGGACTGGCTGGGCGGCTACCTGTTCTCCCTCGCCGGCCCGATCTACGCCGGTACCAACGAGATCCAGCGCGACGTGATCGCCGAGCGGCTGCTCGGCCTGCCGAGGGGGGACCGGTGAGGTTCGCGCTGGGCGACGAGCACCGTCAGCTCGCGAGGACCCTGCACGACCTGCTCTCCTCGGCGGACGTGCCCTCGGTGGCGCGGGCCTGGGCCGGCGGTGAGCCGGAGCCGGGACTGACGCTGTACGCGAGGCTGGCCGAGGTCGGCGTGGCCGGGCTCGCCGTTCCCGAGCGGTTCGGTGGTCTGGGTGCCGGCCCGGTCGAGCTCGTGGTGGCCTTCGACGAGCTCGGCCACCATCCCGTACCGGGTCCACTGGTGGAGTCGGTGGCGGTCGTGCCGGCGCTGCTCGCCGGGCTGCCGGCCGGGGAGCGGTGGCTGCCCGGGCTGGCCGGGGGTGAGCCGGCGACGGTGGCCCTGCCGCCGCACACACCGTTCGCCCTGGACGCCGACGTGGCGACCGTGTTCGCCGTCGTCGACGGGGGCGTCCACCTCGCGACCGCGGGCAGGCGCCACGACTCCGTCGACCCGGCCCGCCGGCTGTTCGAGGCGGAGCCGGGCGAGCGGCTCGGCGACGCGGATGCCGCGTTCGACCTCGGGGTGCTCTGCGCGGCGGCCCAGCTGCTGGGGCTCGGCCGCGGCCTGCTCGACCTGGCCTGTGTACACGCGACCGCGCGCCGGCAGTTCGGCCGGCCGGTCGGAGCCTTCCAGGCGGTCAAGCACGAGCTGGCCGACGTGCTGGTGGCGCTGGAGCTGGCCAGACCGCTGGTGCACGGCGCGGCGGTCACCGGCACGCCGGCGGACGTGTCGGCGGCGCGCGTGGCCGCGGCGGAGGCGGCCGACCGGGCGGCGAGGGTTGCGTTGCAGGTGCACGGCGCCGTCGGCTACACCCGCGAGCACGACCTGGGGCTGTGGCTGACCAAGGTGCGTGCGTTGCGCTCGGCCTGGGGCACCCAGTCCTGGCACCGGGCACGGGTGCTGGAGGAGATCACCGCGCCAGCGAGTCAGATCACCGCGCCAGCGAGTCGATGACGATCTGGCCGTTCTCCCGAGTGACCCGGACCTCGCGTTGATGCTCCTCGGTGCCGTCACCTCTGGTGTAGGTCACGATCACGCTGAAGGTCAGCGAGCCGTCGCCGTTATCCCGCGCCATCTGCGCCTGCCGCGAGCTGAGCCCGGTGAACTTGGACCAGTACTCGTTGAACGCCGCCTGGCCACCGAACTGCGCCTGCGCGTTGCTGGAGAGCATGTTCCAGCGGGCGGTCGGGTTCTCGAAGGTGCCGAAGTAGTCGATCACCTTCTCGCCGCCGTCGCTCCAGTCGATGGGGCCACCCGGGTCGATCGGTTGCACCGACGAGGAGGACGAGGACGTCGAGGACGGCGGTGCGGTCTCGCTCTCCGCGGGCGGGTTGGTGAGGGTCGGCTGCGAACCTGCCTGCTTGGTGCCCTCGCCGCCGTCGCCGGGGGAGTTCTGGAGCAGGATCGTGGTCACCACGCCGGACAGCACGAGCACCGCGGCCAGCGCGACCAGCACGAGTTTGCGCCGGGGGTCCGCGGGCCTGACCGGGACCGGAGCGGGTGCCGCGCCGCGGACGGGGGTGGTGGGTGCGGCCGGGGTGGCCGGCAGGGCCGCCGTCGGCGCGGTCGGCTGGGAGAGCGCCGCCACCGGCTGCGGCGGCGTCACCGGTCCGGTCGGCGCGGGCAGGGGGGCGGTGTCCGGCGCTGCGGCCAGCGCGGTGACCGCCTCCTGCATGGTGGGCCGGGTCGACGGGTCGGTCCGCATGAGCGCGGTGAGCGTGCCGCCCAGCGGCCCCGCGTTGCGCGGCGGCGGCACGTTGCCCGAGGCGACCGCGTGCAGCAGCGCCAGCGGGTTGGAGTTGGTGCCGAACGGCGGGCGGCCCTCGACCGCGTGGTAGAGCGTCGAGCCGAGGGAGAACACGTCGGAGGCGCGGGTGGGGTCCTCACCGCGGGCGATCTCCGGGGCGAGGTAGGCGGGGGTGCCGGCGATCCCGGTCTGGGTGGTCACCGTGCTGTCGTCCAGTGCCCGGGAGATGCCGAAGTCGGTGATCTTCACCGTGCCGTTGTCGGCGAGCAGGATGTTGCCCGGCTTGATGTCCCGGTGGACGATCCCGACCGCGTGGGCGGCGGCGAGCGCGGCTGCGGCCTGCGCCCCGATCTTGGCGACCTCCTCGGGCGGGAGCGCGCCCCGCTCGGCGAGCACCGCGGACAGGCTCCGCGACGGGAGGAACTCCATGATCAGGCACGGGTCCCCGTCGTGCTCGGCGACGTCGAACATGGCGATCGCGTTGCGGTGTTGCAGGCGCGCGGCGATCCGCGCCTCCCGCATCGCCCGGCGCCGGGTCTCCTCGGCCGTGGAGTCGGACAGCGCGTACCGCACCAGCAGGCGTTTGACGGCGACGACGCGGCCGAGCCGCTCGTCCTTGGCCTTCCAGACAACGCCCATGGCGCCGTTACCGACCTGCTCCTGCAGGCGGTAGCGACCGGCGATCAGTGCACCCTTCTCGATGACCAGGTACTCCTCGTGTGCGTTCGCTTCGGCCCGACCCGGTAGGGAGGATATCGAACTCACCCGTTAGGGCGGGCACTAGGCAGACCAAGCAATCGTTTGGTTCGATTACGGTATGCGCTTGACCGATGACCAACTGGCATTGCGTGACACCGTGCGTCGAATGCTGGCGGACGCCCGGGGCGAGCTCTGGGAACAGCTGGTCGGCGTGGGCGTCCCCGCGCTGTCCGTGCCCGAGGAGTACGGCGGCCTCGGCGCCGGGCTGGCCGAGGTCCACGTCGTGCACCGGGAGCTCGGGCGGGCGCTGGTGGCGGTGCCGGCGCTGTCCTCGGTTCTGGCCTCGGCGGCGCTGCTGGCCACCGGTGACGACGCGGCCTGCCGGCGGCTGCTCCCCGCCGTGGTGGCCGGCGAGACAGTCGCCCTGGCCTGGTCCGGCCCGGACGGCCGGTGGGACGGCTGCGGCACCGCGCGCCGCGACGGCGACGGGTGGTGCCTCGACGGCGAGGCCGCCTATGTGCTGGACGGCGCCACGGCGGCCACCCTCCTGGTGGTCGCCCGAACCGATGACGGCCCCGCGCTGTTCCTGGTCGACCCGGCGGTGGTGCGGACCACCCCGACACCGGCGATGGACCAGACCCGCGGCCTGGCCTCGGCCACTTTCGCCGGCACGCCGGCCGAGCCGCTCTGCCCGGTCGACCTGGCTCGTGTCCGCGACGTGGCCTGCGTGGCCCTGGCCGCGGAGCTGGCCGGCACGGCGGCCAGATGCCTCGAGCTGACCGTCGAGTACACGGGGCGGCGCACCCAGTTCGGCCGGCCGATCGGCTCGTTCCAGGCGCTGAAGCACCGGATGGCCGACATGCACGTGCTGGTCGAGACGGCCGAGTCGGCCGCGCTGGCGGCGGCGCTGGCCGAGCCGTCGGAGCTGCCACTGCTGGCCGCGGTGGCCAAGGCGCACTGCGCCGAGGCGGCCAGCGAGGTCGCGGGGGAGATGATCCAGCTGCACGGCGGGATCGCGATCACCTGGGAGCACGACGCGCACCGGTATCTCAAACGGGCGCACGCCGGGGCCCACCTGTTCGGTGCGCCGGCCACCCACGTCGACCGGATGGCGCGGCTAGCGGGTTTCTAGCTCGGCGAGGACGCGTTTGGGCGCCCGCAGCCGCCAGGCCTCGGTGACCAGCTCGGTCAGCTCGTCGACGTCGACCGCGGCGAACCGGACGAGGACCATCGGGTAGCCGTCGTAGTGCGGGGTCGTGAAGAACTTCTCGGGATCGGCGGAGATGAGCCCCTGCTTCTCCGACTCGTCGGCCACGAACAGCGCGAGGACGTCGCCCTCCTCCCGAATCCGGGCGAAGAGCTTGTCCTTGACCCGGAAGCCCGGGGTGCCGTACGAGTGCCGCTCGCTCGTGTGCGGCAACGAGAGGGCTACCCGTCGTACGTCGTCCTCGGTCACCATGGGGTCATGGTGCCAGGCGGGGGCGGGGACGAGGAGACGTTCGAGGAGTTCACCGCGCGATCGGTCGACCACCTCACCCGGCTGGGCTATCTGCTCTCCGGAGACCCCGAATGCCTGGTTCTGGACTGCCTGGCGGAGGTGCGCCGGCGTTGGCCGGGGACGGACGCGACCACGGTCCTCGTCCGGCGGTTCCTGGCGAACCCCGCCGAACCCGGCTTCGTCGAGGAGCTGGCGGCGGACCTGGAGGACCTGCGGTTGGCGCTCGCGGCCCTGCCGCCCCGTCAGCGGGCCGCGGTTGTGCTGCGGTACTGGGCGGGGCTTCCCGTGGCGGAGGTCGCGACCGTGCTGGACGGCCCGGAGCGGGTGGTGGCCACCGAGACCGGGCAGGGCCTCGCCGGAGTTACCGCGGCCGCGGCCCAGCTCACCGCCGCGTCCCAGCTCACCGCGGGGGACGGTGTCGAGGGCGAGCGCGCCGCGGAGGCGGTACTCGCCGACGGGCTGCGGGTCCTCGCGGAGGCCGCCCCGCCGCTCGGCGTCGGGACGGCCGAGATCCTTGCCGCGACCCGGCCCGTGGTGCGGTCCCGGCGGCGTTGGCTGGCGGCGGTGCTCGCCGGCGTGGTGCTGGTGGGCGCGGGTGCGGTGGCCGTGACCCTGCGGACCGGGTCGAGCGGGGAGGCCGAACCCGAGGGACTGGTGGTGGTGTCGGCGACGCCCACGCTGGGTCGACCGCACCAGCCGCCGAACGTCGAGCTGCCGCCGATCATCGTGGACGACCAGGCGCGCAAGTTGACCCGGCAGCTCCGCGCCGCGCTCGACAGGGTGCTGCCCGGCGCGACGGTCCTGCACCCCGTCCCCCGCCCGCCGGGCGCCGGCGACCGCCCGCCGGGCGCCGGCGACTTCCCCCTCCCGCTGGAGTTCCACCTCGACGAGTACAGCGGACTGGACAAGGGGTACCTCGCGTCCGCGACCGTCGATCTCGGGGTGGGTTCGGCGGTGATCGCGATCGACGTGCGATGGCGGTCCCACGAGGACATGACCCGGTACACCCCCTGCCCGGAGATCGAGCTGGACTGCACCTTCCGCCAGTTCCCGGACCGCACGCGCGCCGACGTGGTGGTCTTCACCGACCCCGCGTCCCGCGCGGTGGTACACACGATGAGCTCGCTTCGCCCGGACGGCACGTTCGTCAACGTCACGGTCCAGTCCACCGAGCCCGACACCCCGCCTCCGCTGAGCGTGGAGGACCTGTTCCGGTTCGCTCGGGTCTTCACGTACTGACCGGCTGGCCGTACCAGTCCAGGGCGAGCCGGGCGACCTCGACGGGGCGCTCCAGATGCAGGAAGTGACCCGCGTCGGGGAGGATCTCCACCCGCGAGCCGGGAGCGAGCCCTTCCTCGGTGAACCAGCGCGCGTCAACGCAGCCGTCGTCCGCGCCGGCCAGCAGCAGTATCGGCTTCTCGGCCGGCAGCTCGCTGCGGGCGGCCAGGGCCAGCAGCTCCGGATCCCGCAAGGCCGCGTCGAAGTTGCCGCGGTAGATCCGCAGCGCGTTGCCCAGCAGCGCCGTGTCGCCGTACAGCGCGTGCACCCGCTCGCGGTGCGCGCCGAGGTCGGCGAGGCCGGGGGACCAGGTCGACCACAGGTAGTCGACCAGCCGGCGGTCGCCGGCGAGCAGCTGCTCCGGCAGCCCGGGCAGCTGGAACAACCACAGGTAGAACAAGCGCTGCTGCTGCGCGGGATCGGTCAGCAGCGCCGGCATGCGTGCCGGAGCCGGCACCGCGGCGGTCACCGCGCGTCGCACCAACTCCGGCCGGAGCGCGGTCAGGCGGTACACCATGCCCGCCCCGATGTCGTGGCCGAAGACGTCAACCGGCCCGCCCAGCGCGGAGGCGACGGCGGCGGCGTCGGCGGCCAGCGTCAGCCCGTCGGCGAAGCGCATGGCGTCGGCGGTCGCGGGGTGGTGACCGCGCAGGAACGGCGCCACGACCCGCCGCCCGGCCGCGACCAGGTGCTCCGCGAGCGGACCGAAGGTCGCCGGGTGGTCCGGGAACCCGTGCCAGCACACGACGACCGGTCCCTCGCCGGCGGTGAGCGCGGGGAAGTCGAGCCGGTCGGTCTCGATGACGATCTCGTCGAAGTGCACGCCGTGCAGCGTCTCAGATCCAGTCGTCGTGACGCGACCAGGTGATGAGGTTGTCGAGAATGCCCGGAGCCGGCTCCGTGCGCTCGGTCGCGGCATAGGCGCCGCGGTAGAACAGCAGCGGCCGGTGTGGCCGGTGGGGGCCGAGCGTGGTGACCCGGCCGAGCACCACGTGGTGGTCCCCGCCGTCGTGGACCTGCTCGACGGTGCAGTCGATCCAGGTGAGCACGCCCTCGAGCACCGGGGACCCCGACGGCGCCGGCGACCACGGCACGCCGGCGAACTTGTCCGCGCCCGCGGTGCCGAACCGTCGGCTGAGGTCGGCCTGGTCGTGACCGAGCACGTTGACGCAGAAGCGGCCGTGCTGCTCGATCAGCGGCCAGGTCCGCGACGTCCGGGACGGGCAGAACAGCACCAGCGGCGGCTCCAGCGACAGCGCGGCGAACGACTGGCAGGCGAAGCCGACCGGTTCCCCACTGTCCACGGAGGTCACCACGGTGACGCCGGTGCAGAAGTGGCCGAGCGCCGCGCGGAACGCCGCCGGGTCGACCACCGAGCCGACCGTCACGGCTGGGCGCCGATGGAGAAGTCGTGTCCCCACAGGGAGACCGCGGTGCTCTCCCGGGCGATCCAGCTCTCGTCCTCGACCTGGCGGCCCTCGCAGCCGAACTCCACGTCGAAGCCGCCGGGTGTCTTCATGTAGAACGACAGCATCAGGTCGTTGACGTGCCGGCCGAGAGTGGCCGACATCGGGACCCCGCGGCGCAGCGCCCGGTCGTGGCAGAGGCCCACGTCGTCGGTGTTCTCCACCTCGACCATGAGGTGCACGATCCCGCTCGGTGTGGGCATCGGCAGGAAGGCCAGGCTGTGGTGGCGCGGGTTGCAGCCGAAGAACCGCAGCCAGGCGGGTTCGCCGTCCGCCGGCCGGCCGACCAGCTGTGGCGGAAGGCGCATCGAGTCGCGCAGCCGGAAGCCGAGCACGTCCCGGTAGAAGTGCAGTGCCTCCGCGTCGTCCTGTGTGGACAGGACGACATGGCCGAGGCCCTGCTCGCCGGTGACGAACCGGTGCCCGTACGGGGAGACCACGCGCCGGTGTTCGAGCGCCGCGCCGTGGAAGACCTCGAGCGTGTTGCCGGACGGGTCCTCGAAGGTGATCAGCTGGTCGACCCGGCGGTCCCGGTGCTGCTCCGGTGTGCCCTCCTTGTACGGCACGCCGGCCGCCTCGAGTCGCCCGCACACCTCGCCCAGCTCGCCCACGTTCGCCACCTCCCAGCCGGATGCGGCCAGTCGGTCGCTCTCTCCCGGCAGGACCACCAGCCGGGCCGGGAAGTCGTCCATTCTCAGGTAGAGCGCGTCGGGGTTCGTGCCCTTGCCCTCGACCATGCCGAGGACCTTGAGCCCGAACACGCGCCAGGCGGCCACGTCGGTGGCCTCGACACGCAGGTAGCCGAGGGATCGGATACCCATCACTCACCTCCGAGGAAGTCCATGGTGAGGCGGTTGAACTCGGCGAACTTCTCCAGCTGCGCCCAGTGTCCACACCGGCCGAACACGTGCAGCTGGGCCCGCGGGATCACCTTGAGGGCGACGAGGGCGCCGTCGAGCGGGTTGACCCTGTCCTCCCGCCCCCAGACCAGCAGCACCCGCTGGCGCAGCCGGTGGGCCTCGCGCCAGAGCATGCCGCCCTCCGGGTCCGCGGCGAAGGAGGCGCCCATGTCCGCCATGGCCCGCACCGCGTCCGGGTCGCTCGCGGCGGCGTACCGCTCGTCGACGAGCTCGTCGGTGACCATGTCCTGGTCGTGGACGAGCGTGCGGAGGAACGCGGCGAGCTTCTGTTTACTCGGTCCCGGGGGCGCGGCGAACTGGTAGAGCCGCTTGATCCCCTCGGTGGGGTCCGGCGCGAAGACCGACAGGTTGAGCCCGCCGGGCGCCATCAGCACCAGCCGCCCCGCGCGGTCGGGGTGGTCGAGCGCGAAGCGGACGGCGGTGCCGCCACCGAGCGAGTTGCCCACGACATGGGCGCGCTCGATGCCGCGGTCGTCGAGCAGGCGCGCCAGCGCGTCGGCGGAGAACCGGAAGAACTGCGAGGTGATCCGGGGCCGGTCCGAGCCGCCGAAGCCCGGCTGGTCGACCAGCAGGGTGCGGAACCGCTTGGCGAACACCGGGAGGTTGGGCCCGAAGTTGCTCCACGCCGAGGCGCCGGGGCCGCCGCCGTGCAGCATGACGACGGACTCGCCGTCGCCCTGTTCGTAGTAGTGCAGCCGAAATCCGCCGACGTCGGCGTGCCCCTCGGTCAGATCCACGCGTCCTGCACCTTCAACCCGAGTTGTGCCTGGCCGTACATCGCGAGCGCCTTCTCCGGGTCGTTGATGGCGTGTACCCGGCCGGCGTGCGCGTCGCGCCAGAACCGTTGGATCGGCGTGCCCACCCGCAGCGCCCGGCCGCCCGCGCTCTCGAAGAGCCGGTCCACCGCGGCGATCGCCGAGCTGGTCGCGTTGACCTGGTCGCGTCGGGTCCGGACGCGAAGCGGGAACGGGATCTTCTCGCCGGCGGAGGCCAACCGCATCTCCTCGTCGATGTTCCGCTCCACCTGGAGCACTGCCGCGTCGAGCTTGCTCGCCGCCTCGGCGATGCGCAGCTGGTTGAACGCGTCCTCGGCGGCCCGGCCGCCGGTCGAGGCACGCACGCGCTCGCGGGTGTGGGTGACGTAGGCGTCGTAGGCGCCCTCGGCCATGCCCACCACCGGGACCGCGATCGAGCAGGAGAACACCGACGCGAACGGCAGCCGGTAGAGCGGGCCGGTGTTGACCGCCTGGCCCGGTCCCTGGCAGCGGCCGGTGTCCATGAAGCTCAGCGTGCGGTACTCGGGCACGAAGGCCCGCTCGACGATGACGTCGTTGCTCCCGGTGCCGCGCAGCCCGATCGTGTCCCAGACGTCCTCGATCTCGTAGTCGGCGCGGGGCAGCAGGAACGTGCGGAAGTCGACCGGGTCGCCGTTCTCGCCGAGGACGAGGCCCCCGAGGAACACCCACCCGGCGTGGTCGCAGCCCGAGGAGAACGACCAGCGCCCGGAGAACTCGAACCCACCGTCGACCGGCGTGGCGCGACCCATCGGTGCGTAGGAGGAGGAGACCAGCATGTCCTCGTCCTCGCCCCACACCTCCCGCTGGGCGCGGTCGTCGAACAGCGCCAGCTGCCAGGGGTGGCAGCCCAGGACCGAGGCCACCCAGCCGGTGGAGCCGCAGGCGCTGGAGACGAGGCGGACCGCGCGGTAGAAGCGGTTCGGGTGGGTCTCCAGGCCGCCGTAGCGCACCGGCTGCAACAGCCGGAAGAAGCCGGTCTGGCGCAGCGTCTTGATCGACTCCTCCGACACCCGCCTCGCGTCCTCGGTGGCCTGGGCACGCTCGCGGAGGACGGGGAGCAGTTCCCGGACGCTGTCAAGCACCTGCTCGGTCACCGGGCCAGACTAGAACACGTTCTCGTTTATGTCGACCGCGGCGGCACGGCCGGCCCGCCGGCCGGAGAACACGCAGTCGGCGAGCGACAGGCCGCTGACGTAGGAGTTCGAGCAGATGCCCACCGCCGCGCGCCCGGCCGCGTACAGACCGGCGATCGGGTCGCCGTCGAGGCCGAGTACCTGGCCGGTGCACTCGTCGACGGCCAGGCCACCCAGCGTGAGCACCGGGCAGGGGTAGCCCAGGCGCGGCCCATAGGAGACGTCGATCGCCGTGAACGGCGGCCGGGTCAGCGGGGTCACCAGGTCCGAGTGCTTGCCGAACGCGTCGGGATCCTCGCCGTAGGCGCGCACGGTCTCGGCGAGGCCGCCGGGGTCGATCCCCGCCCGGCGGGCCACCTGCTCGATCGTCGCGCCGCGCAGCCGGGGCCGGCGGAGCAGGTACTCACCCTGGAGCCGCTGGAACAACAGCGTCTCCCGGGGCAGTTGGCCCAGTGCGGCGGTGCGGATCCGCTCGTCGACGAGCAGCCAGGCGCGACCGCCACCGGCCACCAGCCGAGCGCCGATGGCGGCGCCGTAGCTCGACTCGTCCACGAACCGCCGTCCGTCCTGGCCGACCAGCACCCCGCCCAGCAGTGCGCTCGGCGGCGTGAGGAAGCGCCAGGCGGAGACCGCGCCAAGCCGCTCGGCCCGCCCGCCGGCGGCCACACCGAGGCGGATCCCGCTCCCGTCGTCGCCCTGGGTGCCCAGCGGGAGGCCGCCCCGATACGCCGGCGCGTGGGCGCGCATCATCTCCCGGTTGTTGACGAAGCCGCCGGTGGCCAGCACGACGCCGTGCCGGGCGGCTACCCGGTACGGGCGCGACCAGCGGGCCTCGATGGCGCTGACCTGCCGGGCCAGGCGACGGGCCAGCGCCGGGACGTAGAGGCCGGGCTTGTCCGCCACTCGGTGCAGGCGGTCGAACCGGCGCCGCACGCGAGCCGGCGCCTCGGCGAGCGTGCGGCACTCCACCCCCGCCACCCGGCCGGCCTCGACCACCAGCCGGACGGCCGAGGTGCGCTGGCGGACCCGGCAGGTGTCGGCAACGGCCTTGGCGAGGGCCTGGAACAGCGCGTGCCCGGAGGTCCCCGGGGCGTGCACGCGGTGGCCGCGCGGGGCCGGTGTGGCCGTGGACCGGTAGGGCCAGGCGTTCTCGCTGCCGGAGTGGTACAGGTAGAACGCGTTCGGCGGATAGGACGTCTTGAACGGGCACGGGCTGGGGTCGAAGGGCACGCCGAGGCCGGCCAGCCAGTCGATCATCTCCGGGCTCGAGGCGCAGAACCGGTGCAGCGTCGCCGGCGACACCGCGTCCCCGACCTCCTGGAGCAGGTAGTCGTACATCGCCTCGACCGTGTCGGTGACGCCGGCCGCGCGTTGCACCGCCGTGCCACCGCCGGCGTACACCACACCGCCGGAGAGCGCCGTCGCGCCACCGCCGGTGAACCTGTCCAGGACCAGGACGTCCGCGCCGGCCCGGGCCGCCTCGACCGCGGCACACGCGCCGGCGGCCCCGAGCCCGACGACCACGACGTCCGCCTGCTCGTCCCAGTCCGGGGGCGCACCCATGAGAAAAACTATAACCTGTTCTAGTATGAGCTCCATGAGCACGGGCGAGCGGACTGTCGACGTGGTTGTTGTCGGTGCCGGCGCGGCCGGCATGACGGCCGCGCTCGCCGCCGCCCACAACGGCCTCGACACGCTGCTCGTGGAGAAGGGCGCCCATTACGGCGGGTCGACGGCGCGCTCCGGCGGTGGTCTCTGGGTTCCCAACAACCAGGTGATCCTGGCGGCCGGGGTGCCCGACACCCCCGCCGCCGCGCACGCCTACCTCGCCCACATCACCGACGGCGAGGTCGACGAGGACCTGCGCCGCGCGTTCCTGGACAACGGACCGGCGATGCTCGCGTTCGTCCTCGCCAACACCCCGCTGCGGATGCGGTGGGTGCCGGGCTACGCCGACTACTACCCCGAGGCGCCGGGCGGCCTGCCACAGGGCCGGTCGATCGAGCCGAGTCCGATGGACGCCCGCCTCGTCGGCGCGGACCTCGCCACGCTGGCTCCGCCGTACCTGCGCGCGCCGACCGGGATGGCGGTCACCCAGGCCGACTACCGGTGGATGAACCTCATGGCCCGCCACCCGCGCGGTCTGCTGCGCACCGGCCGGGTCGCCGGCCGGCGGGTGGTCTCGCTGCTCACCCGGCGCCGGTTGCTGACGATGGGCCAGGCGCTCGCGGGAGGGTTGCGGGCCGGGCTGCGCCGGGCGGGCGTCCCGGTCCGGCTGAACACCCCGCTGACCGGTTTCAGGGTGGAACGCGGCCGGGTTGTCGGCGTGGACACCCCGGACGGCCCGGTCACCGCGCGCCGGGGCGTCATCCTCACCACCGGAGGCTTCGAGCACAACGAGCGGATGCGCAAGGAGTACCAACGCGCGCCGATTGGTACCGAGTGGACGGTCGGCGCCGCGGAGAACACCGGCGACGGGATCGAGGCTGGGCTGCGTCTGGGCGCCGCCGTGGCGGTGATGGACGACTCCTGGTGGGGGCCGACGATCCAACTGCCACGCGGGCCGTACTTCTTCCTGGCCGAGCGGACGCTGCCCGGGTGCATCCTGGTCAACCAGGGTGGGGAACGGTTCGTCAACGAGGCGGCGCCCTACGTGGACGCCGTGCACGCGATGTACGACAACCACACCGACGAGGTGCCACACATCCCGGCCTGGCTGGTCGCCGACCAGCGCTACCGCAACCGTTACGTGTTCGCCGGGCTCGGCCCGAGGCAACCGTTCCCGCGCCACTGGTACGAGTTCGGCACAGTGCGCAGGTCGAGCACGGTCGAGGGGCTGGCCGAGCGGATCGAGGTTCCGGTCGAGGCACTGCGCCGGACGGTGGACCGCTTCAACGGCTTCGCGGCCTCTGGTGTGGACAAGGACTTCGGCCGGGGCGAGAGCGCCTACGACCGGTACTACGGGGACCCGCGCAACAGACCCAACCCCTGCCTCGCGCCGCTCGCGCGGCCGCCCTACTACGCCGTGCGCGTCGTGCCCGGCGACCTCGGCACCAAGGGCGGGTTGCGCACCGACCCGGTGGCGCGGGTGCTGCGGGAGGACGGGTCGGTGATCCCCGGCCTGTACGCCGCCGGCAACGCGAGCGCGCCGGTGATGGGCCGGACCTACGCCGGCCCCGGCGCGACGCTCGGCCCGGCCATGACCTTCGGATACCTTGCGGTACAGCACATTCTGGAGCGCGACGATGACCAGTAGCGTGCGCACGATCGACGTCGGCACACCGCGGACGAGGTTCGCCCGCGGCTGGCACTGCCTCGGTCTCGCGGACACCTTCCGGGACGGGCGGCCACACGCGGTGGAGGCGTTTGGCACCAAGCTCGTGGTGTTCGCCACCGAGGACGGCACGCTGAACGTCCTGGACGCCTACTGCCGGCACATGGGTGGCGACCTGTCCCAGGGGACCGTCAAGGGCGAGGCGATCGCCTGCCCCTTCCACGACTGGCGCTGGGCCGGCAACGGCAGGTGCGTCGGCATCCCCTACGCCAAGCGGATCCCCATGCGGGCCAGGACCAGGTCCTGGCTCACCCTCGAGCGCAACCGCCAGCTGTTCGTCTGGAACGACCCGGAGGGCAAGCCACCACCGGAGCACGTGGTGATCCCGGAGACCCGGGGGGCCTCCGGTCCGGAGTGGAGCGACTGGACGTGGGACACCGTCCGGATCGAGGGATCCAACTGCCGGGAGATCATCGACAACATGGTCGACATGGCCCACTTCTTCTACATCCACTTCGCGTTCCCGACCTACTTCAAGAACGTGTTCGAGGGCCATGTCGCCACCCAGTACCTGCACTCGCGAGCCCGGCCGGATGTCGAGGTCGGCTCGAGCTACTCGGCCGAGGGCGTCACTCTGCGGTCCGAGGCGTCCTACTACGGGCCCTCATACATGATCAACGACCTGTGGCAGGACTTCCGCGGCACGACCATCGAGACCGTGCTGATCAACTGCCACTACCCGGTCACCGCGGACTCGTTCGTCCTGCAGTGGGGGGTGAGCGTGAAGAAGCTACCGGGGCTGCCGAAGGAGAAGGCGGACAAGGTCGCCGGAAAGCTGGCCAAGAGCTTCGGCGTCGGCTTCCTGCAGGACGTGGAGATCTGGCGCAACAAGACGCGCATCGACAACCCGCTGCTGTGCGAGGAGGACGGGCCGGTGTACCAGCTGCGGCGCTGGTACGAGCAGTTCTACGTGGACGCGGAGGACGTCACCGAGGAGATGACCAACCGGTTCGAGTTCGAGGTGGACACGACCAGGGCCAACGAGGCCTGGGAGCAGGAGGTGGCCGACAACCTCGCCCGCCGAAAGGCCGAGGTGCCGTGAGCCGACCGGGTGACGGCGGGCCGGCGCGCTCCCTGTGGGCGAAGGCGCCTGATTACCGCGACCCCGAGGGCAGCGCCGCCGAGGCGCGCGATTTCCTGGAGTCCGGGCTCACCCCGGTCCACTGCGGGGGCTGTGCCAGCGAGGTCCTCGTCCGCAAGGCGAGCGCTGTGCAGACCAGCGTGCAGTGGCGCTCCGACCCGGCGGCGACCTGCCCGGCCTTTGCCGCGAGGGTGGCCGCCGGCGAGCCGGGCGCCAGGATCGACACCTGCCCGATGCTGCGGACAGCCATCGAGCATGCGGTGGCCTCCGGCGCCGTGGTGGTTCCGGGTGCCTAGCCAGCTCTCGTACCGGCTCAGGGTCGCCGAGGTGGTCGAGGAGACCGCGGACGCGGTCTCGCTGGTGTTCGAGGTGGACTCCGGGTTGGTCGACCGGTTCGCCTACCGGCCGGGCCAGTTCCTCACGCTGCGCATCCCCAGCGACCGCTGTGGCTCGGTCGCCAGGTGCTACTCGCTGTCCAGCTCCCCGCACACCGACGACCGCCTCCAGGTCACCGTCAAGCGCACCGCCGACGGGTACGGCTCGAACTGGATCTGCGACGAGGTCCGAGCCGGAGCCGAGCTGGAGTGCCTGCCGCCGGCCGGCGTCTTCACCCCCGCCTCCCTCGACGAGGACCTGCTGCTGTTCGCCGCGGGCAGCGGGATCACCCCGGTCGTCTCGATCGCGAAGTCCGCCCTGGCCGCGGGAAGAGGGCGGGTGGCGCTGGTGTACGCCAACCGCGACGAGGGCTCGGTGATCTTCGCCGGTGTGCTCGCCGAGCTGGCGGCGCGGCATCCGGAGCGGTTCGTCCTCGTGCACTGGCTGGAGTCCCTCCAGGGTCTGCCCACCCCGGCCGCGCTGGCCGCTCTGGCGCGTCCCTACCGCGGGCGGGAGGCGTTCGTGTGCGGGCCCAAGCCGTTCATGGCGGGGGTGCGCTCCGCGCTGTCCACCTTGGAGGTGCCGAGGACGCGGGTCCACCTGGAACGCTTCCAGTCGCTCGGTGCCAACCCGTTCGAGCGGGCCGAACCGGTGGTGGCGGGCGAGCCGCGGAAGGCGTCGACCGTGTCGGTCTCGCTGGACGGTGTCGTCCACCGACTGGACTGGCCGGCCGGCACCAAGCTGCTGGACCTGTTGCTGGACAATGACCTCGACGCGCCCTACTCGTGCCGGGAGGGGGCGTGCAGTGCCTGTGCGTGCCGGCTGCTGTCCGGGGAGGTGCGAATGCTCAACAACGACGTGCTCGAGGAGGAGGACCTCGCCGACGGCGTGATCCTCGCCTGCCAGTCCGTTCCGGTGACCGAGACCGTCGAGGTCAGCTACGAGTAGGGGGTTCCGCCGTGCCCATCGACCCGACAGTCGCGATCGGTGCCGACATCGGCACCACCGAGTTCGCCTGGACCAGCTCGGACGTCCTGCTCTACCACCTCGGGCTCGGCGCGGGCGCCGAGCCGACCGACCCGCGCGAGCTGCGCTACGTGCTCGAGGACCGGCTCCAGGTCCTGCCGACCTTCGGCGTGGTGGCCCCGGGTTTCCGCACGTTCGAACCACCCGCGGTGCGCTTCCCGGGCATCGACGTCGACCTGCGCAAGGTACTGCACGGGATGCAGTCGATAACCCTGCACGCACCGATCCCGCGCGAAGGCCAGGCGATCGCCCGCTCCCGCATCGCCGACGTGCTGGACAAGGGCAAGGCGGCGGTGATCGTGCAGGAGACCGAGGTCAGCGCGGACGAGTCTCCACTATGGACAGCAAGGTCCAGCATCTTCGTGCGGGGTGAGGGAGGCTTCGGCGGGCATCGGGGGCCGGCCACCCAGCCCGTGGTGCCCGAGCGTGAGCCGGACCGGGTCCTCGAGGTTCCGATCCTGCCGCAACAGGCGTTGCTGTACCGGCTGTGCGGCGACCGCAACCCCCTGCACGCCGATCCCGAGTTCGCCGCGCTCGCCGGGTTCGCCCGCCCGATCCTGCACGGGCTGTGCACCTACGGGATGGCCTGCAAAGCCGTTGTGGACTCGTACCTGGACGCCGAGGTGAGGCGTGTCCAGGGCGTCTCGACGAGGTTCGCCGGCGTGGTCTTCCCGGGTGAGACGCTCCGCGTCCGCGTCTGGGAGGACGCCGACCGGCTGGTCGCCACCGCCACCGCCGTCGAGCGGGACGACGCGCCCGTGCTGACCGACACCGTCCTCACGCTGGCAGCAACGACCGGTTGACCTCCCGCACCCCGGCGGCGAGGTCGGGCCGCTCGACGACCTCGCGGCCCGCGGCGGCCAGCAGCTCGGCGCCCTCGCCGTCGACGAAGGTCGGCGGCTCGCGCAGGGCGAACACCACCCGGGGGAGACCGGCGTCGAGGATCAGCCGGGTACAGGTGCGTGGCCGGGACCGGCGCCGGCTGCAGGGCTCCAGCGAGCTGTAGATGGTCGCTGTGGCGAGCCGGGGATCGGCGGGGTCGAGCCGGGCCAGGGCCGCCTCCTCGGCGTGCACCCGGTCGTCGGTCTCCCGGGAGTACCCGCGGGCGATCTCCTCCCCGTGCGCGTCGACGACGACCGCGCCGACCGCGAAGGCCGTGTCCGAGGGCGGGCACCGCCGCGACAGCTCGACGGCCTGCTCGAGCCAGTACCGGTCCACCTCGCGCTCGCTCAGCAGGTACCGGTGCAGTACCACGTTTCCGATCTTCCGCACCTCGGCCAGGGTGGCCCGGCGGTCCCGGTCCCAGGGGAACCGTCCGTCGTGGACGAACCGGGGCGCCGCGGCGTCACCGACGAAGAACGGTGCGACGACGAGGTGTAGCTCGTCGGCGAGCCCTCGGGTGAGGAACGAGGTGTGCGTCCCCGTTCCGCCCTCGACCATCAGTCGGCGCACGCCACGCGCGGCGAGGTCGGCGAGCATCGTGTCGATGTCGGCGTGCACGAGCTTCTCGCCCTCGCCGGTGGTGAAGAACGCGGCCGCCGGGTCGAGGTCGCCGCTGCGGCTGAGCACGACCTTGATCGGGTCGGCGGGCAGTCCGCTGGCGACCCGTCGCTCCCGCCGGGCCGCCGAGCGGATCACCAACCGCGGGTTGTCCCGACGCACGGTGTTCGCGCCGACCAGGATCGCGTCGCAGCCGGCGCGTACCTCGTCGACCCGGTCCCAGTCGAGGTCGTTCGACAGGACGAGCCGTTGATCGGTAGCGTCGTCGAGGTAGCCGTCGATCGACATGGCGGCGCTGAGCAGGACATACGGGCGTGTTGTCATGGCAGGCCCATGATCCCACGGGCGGTGGAGGCGGCGTGTCGTATCTCGGGGACAGCGGTGAGGTCGGCAGCGCCACCTACCGCTCCACCGACGAGGTCCAGGTGCTGGTGCGGCCGAAGGTCCGAAACGCGTTCGTGGCGACCGGGGACGTGACGAACGGCGAGTTCGGGCTGTTCCAGTACGACATGGCGCCCCAAGCCGGCGGTCCGGCCCCGCACTTCCACCGCACGTTCTCGGAGTCGTTCTTCATCCTCGACGGCACCGTGCGCCTGTTCGACGGCGCGAACTGGGTGGACGCGACCAAGGGCGACTTCCTCTACGTGCCGAAGGGCGGCGTGCACGCCTTCGGCAACACCTCCGACGAGGCGGCCTCGATGCTGATCCTGTTCGCCCCGGCCCCGCCCCGCGAGCGGTACTTCATCGAGCTCGCCGAGCTGGTCGACTCCGGACGTGAGCTGTCGCCCGAGGAGCGCGCGGAGTTCTTCGCCAAACACGACCAGTACATGGTTGAGTGATCACCAGGTAGTCAACTCGCCGTGCGGCGGATGCGGCCCTGGTACTTGGCCTCCAGCTCCAGGTTGCGCTCGAGCCCGCCGGGGACGTTGTTGGACACGTAGACCGGCGGCGTGGTGCCGCTGTCCAGCAGCAGCCGCACGGTCTCCGCGACGACCATCTGCACCAGCAGGCCGGCCGAGAGCGACGAGACCGCGCCGGCCGACGTGCCGTCCGGCAGCTCGAGGAGCGTGTCGCCGAACGGGGCGCCGTTGTCCAGGGTGACGTCGGCGAGGTCGGCCAGGCGCTTGCCCGAGCTGTGCTTGGCCGGCACCCGCGTGCTGTGCTGCACGGAGGTGATCGCCACCAGGGCGTGCCCGCCCTCCTTGACCACGTGCGCCATCTCCACGACCGACGGGTTCACCCCGGAGCTGGACGCGATCACGAACAGGTCCTGCGGGCGCGGCGCCGCCAGCTCGTAGAGCCGGCGGGCGACGTCGGCCCGCCGCTCCAGCATGGGGTCGGCGAGCACCGACGGGTCCTCGCCACCGAACTGCACGAGGTCGCTCAGCGCGATCCGGTTGGTCGGGATCAGCCCGCCGGCCCGGCCGGCGAGCTCCAGCGCCGTCGCCTGGGAGTGCCCGGTGCCGAAGGCCTGGATCACGCCGTCCGCCCGCACGCAGGTGGCGAACAGCTCGGCCGCGGCGGCCACCGCCACTCGGGACGACGAGGCCACCACGCCGAGCAGGCGTAACAGCTCCGACGCGCTCGTCTCCGCGGAGGGTGTCATGGCGCCGTCACCGCCGCCGTGGCGATCCGCACGATCTCGGCGATCACGGCGTCCAGCGAGCCCTGGCCGCCGCTGACCGACCAGTGGTGGACGAGCTCGTTCACCGCGCCGATCAGCGCGACCGCGCCGAGGCAGAAGTCCCGCTGCGGGGCCTCGCCTCGCTTGACCGCCCGCTTGGCCTCGGCCACCAGGAACTCCGCCCACCGGTCGCGCCAGGCGATCCGGTGTTTCTCGACCGTGTTGCTGACGCCGATGATCTCCACGTAGGCCAGCCGGGCCCACCGCGGGTCGCTCGCCGTCGTGGTGACGAACGCCCGCACGGCGAGCTCGAAACGGCGTGCCAGCGGGGCGTCCGCCCCCTCCGACAGCGCCGAGACGACCGCCTGGAACGCCTGCTCGACGATCCTGTCGTGCAGGGCCATCAGCAGGTCCTCGCGGCTGGCGAACTCCTCGTAGAAGTTCCGGGTGGACACTCCGGCATGGGTGCACAGCTTCTCGATCGACGCTGCCGCGTAGCCCGAGGTGCCGAACAGGTCCAACCCTGCGTCGAGCAGCCGTTCTCTGCGCTCGGCCCGACGGTCGGCCGCGGAGCGGCCGCCGTACGTGCGTCGCGCGACGGCGCCGGTTCCCGCCATCCTCGCTACCCCCAATCGGTACCGGCCCAATGTAGTGGCTGGTCGACCGGAGGGACAACGAAGGTCAGCTGCCGTCGAGCAGTCTGGCGACCAACGAGGTGTCGTGCTTGCCGTCGACGAACTCGGGATCACGCAGGACCTGGTCGAGGAATTCCCTGGTCGTGTGAACACCCGGTCCGTCGATCGCGAACTCGGCCAAAGCACGCCTCATCCTGGCGATCGCCTGCTCGCGGTCCGGTGCCCAGGCGATCACCTTGGCCAGCAGGGAGTCGTAGTTCGCCGGAACCTTGTAGCCGGTGTAACCGTGGGTATCGACACGGACGAAGGGGCCACCCGGAGGGGTGAATTCCGTGAGCAGTCCCGGAGCTGGCGCGAAGTTCCGCTTCGGGTCCTCGACGTTGACCCGGCACTCGATCGCCGCACCCCGGGTCACCACGTCCTCCTGCCGCAGCCGCAGCGGCTCGCCGGCCGCGACGTGCAGCTGCTCGGCGATCAGGTCGACGCCCGTCACGACCTCGGTAACCGGGTGCTCGACCTGGATCCGGCAGTTCACCTCCATGAAGTAGAAGTGGTTCTCCGTGTCCACGAGGAACTCGAAGGTGCCGGCGCCGACGTATCCGGTGAAGAGCGCCCCGCGCACGGCGGCCGCGCCCATGCGCTCGGTGAGCTCGGCCGGCAGGCCCGGTGCCGGGGTCTCCTCGACGAGCTTCTGGTGCCGCCGCTGGACCGAGCAGTCCCGTTCACCCAGATGGATGGCGTTGCCGTGGGTGTCGGCCAGCACCTGGATCTCCACGTGCCGGGCCGAGGGAAGGTAGCGCTCGACGTAGACCCGGCCGTCGCCGAACAGCTGGAGCGCGGTGGCCTTGGTTGTCTGGTAGGTCCTGGCGAACTCCGCCGGGATGTCCACGATGGACATACCGCGCCCGCCCCCACCGGCCGCGGCCTTGATGATCACCGGGAAGCCGATCTCGTCGGCGAGGCGCCGGGCCGACTCGGGGTCGGTCAGCGGCTCGACGCTGCCGGGCAGCAGTGGCAGCCCGGCAGCGGTCATGGCCGCTCGGGCCGACGTCTTGTCGCCGAGCTGGGCCATGACCGACGGCGGCGGACCGATGAACGTGATCCCCTCCGCCTGGCACACCTCGGCGAAGTCGGAGTCCTCGGACAGGAAGCCGTAGCCGGGGTGGATGGCGTCCGCGCCGCTGAGCCGGGCGGCCTCGATCACCGCGGCCGCGTTGAGATAGCTCTGCTTCGGCGGCGCCGGCCCGATGCGCACGGACTCGTCGGCCATCCGCACGACCGCCGAGTCGGCGTCCTCGGTCGAGTACACGGCGACCGTGCGGACGCCGAGCTCGCGGCAGGCCCGAAGGACCCGCACCGCGATCTCACCGCGGTTGGCGATCAGGATCTTGTCGAACATCGTGCACCCTTCAGGCCGCGAGCTCGGAGTCGTCGGTGGCGAGGCGGAACAGCGGCTGCCCGTACTCGACGGCCTCGCCGTCGCCGACGAGCACCTCGGCGATGCGGCCGCCGCGCTCGGCCTCCACCGGCAGCATCAGCTTCATCGCCTCGATGATCGCGATCTGCTGTCCGGGTGAGACCTGGTCGCCCTCGCTGACGAACGGCGGGGTGCCCGGGGCCGGCGCGCGGTAGAAGGTGCCGACGGTGGCCGCGTTGAGCGTCGGCCCGGCCGGGATGGGCGCCGGTGCCACCGCCGGTGCGACCACCGGCATCGGTACCACTGCCCCGTCCACCGTGACCGGTGCGGCGGTGACGGCGGCTGGCTGCCAGGCCATCTCCACGGCCACCTCGCCGACGCGCACGTTCAGTGAGGTCGGCGGTTGGACCGACCGGCTGATCAGCTCGGCCGCGGTGTTGCGGACCGCCGCCAGCACGTCCTCCACGGTCTGGTCCTCCGCGTGCTCGTCGAATCCCGGCGTGCCGCCGTTGGTGGTGGGCACGGCGCGGGGGAGTCGGTGGGTCATCGTCCTGCCTTTCCCGTTCTCTGGCTGGTCAGCTGCCGGATCCGAACGCGCGGAACCTGGCCCGGCGCTGGGCGATCAGCTGGGTCTGGTCGAGCGGCAGCAGCGCACGCAGGCTCTCCAGGAGCGCGGTGCGCAGGTGCTGCCCGGCGGTGACGTGGTCCGCCTGGGTACCGCCGGCCGGTTCGGGCACCACCCGGTCGACGATGCCGAGCTCGAGCAGCTCGGCGGAGGTCATCCGGAGTGCCTCGGCCGCGCGTGGGGCGGCGGCCGGGTCGTTCCACAGGATCGCCGCGCAGCCCTCCGGGCTGATCACCGAGTACACGGCGTTGGCGCAGATCAGCACGTGGTTGCCGACCCCCAGGGCGAGCGCGCCGCCGCTGCCGCCCTCGCCGGTGACCACGCTGACGACCGGCACCGGCAGCCCCGCCATCAGCCGGATGTTCTCCGCGATCGCGATGGCCTGGCCGTGCTGCTCGGCCTCCCGGCCGGGGTAGGCGCCGGGGGTGTCGATCAGCGAGATGATCGGCAGCCCGAGCTTGGCGGCCAGGCGCATCAGCCGCGCGGACTTGCGGTAGCCGGCCGGGGTCGGCATGCCGAAGTTGCGGGCGCCGAGCTCGACGGCGGTGTGGCCCTTCTGGTGGCCCAACACCACCACCGGCAGGCCGGCCAGCCGGCCCAGCCCGCCGATGATCGCGGGGCAGTCGGCGCCGAGGCGGTCCCCGCGCAGCTCCTCGAAGTCGTCGAGCAGCAGGCCGACGTAGTCCGCCGTGGTCGGCCGGTTCAGGTCCCTGGCACGCTGCACGACCTGCCACGGGTCGGGCCGGTCGGCGCCGGCCCGCTCGGTGGCGGCCGGCTCGGCCGGCACCGGCACTTCGGCGGCCGGCTCGTCGAGGCGGGTGACCCGGCCCGGAGACCCGATGGCAAGTAGCCTGGCCAGCGTCGGCCGCAGCTCCTGACGCGCGCGGATCATGTCGATCAGGCCGTTGGCCAGCAGGAACTCCGCGGTCTGGAAGTCCGGTGGCAGGGTCTGCTTGATGGTCTGCTCGATCACCCGCCGGCCGGCGAACCCCAGCCGGGCGCCGGGCTCGGCGATGATCACGTCGGACAGCGTCGCGAACGAGGCAGCGACGCCGCCGAACGTCGGATCGGTGACCAGCGTGATCGTGAGGATCCCGGCCTCGTCGAGCCGACCGAGCATCGCGCTGGTCTTGGCCATCTGCATGAGGGCGACGGCGCCCTCCTGCATCCGGGCTCCGCCGGACGCGGTGACGATGAGCAGCGGCACCCGCCGCTCCAGCGCGATCTCCCCGGCCAGCGTGATCAGCTCGCCGACCGCGCCGCCGAGGCTGCCGCCCATGAAGTCGAAGTCCATCACGGCGACGATCAGCGGGTGGCCCTCGATGCTGCCGCTCGCACACACCACGGCCTCGTCCAGACCGGTCTTGGCGCGGGCACCGGCGAGGCGGCGCGGGTAGGGCTTGGAGTCGGTGAACTCGAGCGGGTCGGCCGAGTGCACCGGCAGGTCCAGGACCCGGACGGTCCCGGGGTCCAGCAGCTGCTCGACCCGCCGGCGGGCGTCGACCCGGCCGTGGTACCCGCAGTCCGGGCAGACCCGGAGGCTGCGGCTCAACCGCTTGTCATAGACCAGGGAGCGGCACTGGCGGCAGCTCACCCATTCGACCGGATCGGCTGAGGTTGCGGTCACGGCTGCGTTGGCGGCAGCGGTCACGGCGACCCTCCTTGGGGCTAGGCGTTGAACCGAGATTCGCCCGGCCGTCTCCAAGTCGGCTCAAGAAACGATCGAGTGCGTTGCCGCCGTGACCGCTCCTCAGCCACCCTGACCAGCGGCGGAGTCGCCGTCGAGGCCGGGGGTGACCTCGGCCGGCAACCAGTGCGTTGTTCCGCTCTCGTGGAGGACGACGATCCGGCTGTCGGTGTCGACCGGCCCGATGACGACGAAGCCCGCGTTCGGCGTGATGCCGGCGTAGAGATGGGCCACGTCGGGGCGCACGATCCCGCTCACGCCGCCGCCGACGATGGTGCCGGATCCGTCCACGACGACGACGCAGCGCACCGGGTCCTTGGCGTCGGCCGCCCAGCCATGGAAGATCGGCACCCGCTTGCCGTCGAAGAACGGCGCCGGGTCGGGCGGCTCGAGCCGTTCCACCCTGCCGGCGGCGTGCGGTGGCCGCTTGTTGCCCCTGGCCGGGAGCAGCGGGGTCATCTCGGCCAGGTCCAGCCGCGAGCCCAGTTCCGGGCCGCCACAGCCGAGGGTGAAGTCGTCGGTGAACGGGTAGTGCCCCATCGCCCGCAGCCGCGGCGCGAGCTCGCTGGCCAGTGGATAAACCCGGTAGGCGTCGCTGAACCCGCCCCGAACGGCGACCGCCTCGACGTGGTGGATCTTGTTCGCCGTCCGCTCCACGACGGCGCCCGGGGCACCGAGGGCGTAGCCGAGCAGCCCGACGACGAGCGCCACAGCGGCGATCCGGTAGCCCTGCCGGTCGACCCGTCCGCGCTCCGGCTCGCCGGCTCGCTCCCGGATCCGGTCGTGCACCACCGCGGCCAGCAGCACGAGCGCCGGCAACGACACCAGGACCGAGATCGAGGTGTAGCGGGCGGTGTGCATGCCGATCTCGCCGCCGTAGTCGACCCGCGCCAGCGCGATCATGCCGGCGCAGAGGACGCCGTGCAGGCCGAGCGCCCACCAGAACCACAGCCGCCGCGCCCGGGCGACCGGGGAGCAGGCCAGGGCCGCGTACAGCGCGAGCAGGACGGCGCCGGCGACGACGGCGAGGGCACCGCTGTCGGAGGACCAGATCTTGCCGACCATGGCGAGGAAGAAGTAGACGAGGCTGCCGATGTCGGTGGTCGGCTCACCGGCCAGCGGAGCCGAGGGGCGGTAGGTCAGCCAGACGCCGACGATGAGCCCGCCGACCGCCAGCGGCAGCAGCCGCCGCCAGAGGGCCTCCCGGCGCAGCACCGCGACCAGCGCGAGCACCGGCCAGAGCGCGAACACGGTGCCGTAGGTGAAACTGCCAAGCAGGGCGAGGGACCAGGCCGGCCACCACCGACCCCGGACGGCGAGCAGCAGGGACAGCACGACGAGCAGGTTCGCGGTCAGCCAGGCCGTACCGCTCATCGCCCTGGTGAAGTTCCACAGTCCGTGCAGGCTGAACACCAGCGCCGAGCCCGCGGCCAGCAGACCGGCGCGCGTCATCGGGGACAGCCCCGTCGGGAGGGCCCGCCCCAGCACGAGCACGGTCAGTGCCGCCACGACCACGACGAACACGCCGAGCGTGCGGTTGTCACCGGCGAACAGCTGGATGTTGAGCCAGTAGAACAGCGACGGCAGACCGAGGATGTGTTCGTTGGACAGGTAGTTCTGCAGATCGAACGGCTTGATCGAGCCGTCCCGGTTGGTGATCCGGGTGATCTGGTACAGGTAGTCCAGGTGCTGCAGGCGCCCGGCCCGGCTCACCTCCACCAGCGTGGCGATGACCGGGAGCGCCGCGAGCAGCGCGACGAGCCGCGGCGGCCACGGGCTGCCGGCGAACCGGCGCGCGGCAACCAGCCAGGCCGGTCGCCGCGCGGGCTCGGAGGTGTCGTCCGGGGGCGTAGGGGACTCCGTGTCGTCCCGCAGCACGGTGCTCGTCACGGGGCTACTGTGCCAAACCCCGCACACTCCACACCGGCCCGGTCACGATCGGAGGTCGTACACCGTCCTCCCGCCGACCGTCGTGGACGTGAAGTTGTCCGCGACCCACTGTCCGATCTCGTTCGCGCCGGCCGGTCCACTCGCGTCGCCAGTCGTCACGAGGTAGGCGATCCGTCCCTCCTCGACGTACTGCTGGAACTCGGCCAGCGTGGGTGCGGGGTCGCCGCCGTCCCACCCGCCGATCGCGATCACCGGACGACCGCTGGCCAGCGACAGGTCGGCCGCCGCGGTGGCGCCGACCGTGGCTGCCGCCCAGGTCGTGTCGGTGTCGGCGAGCAGCACGCCGAGCTCCTCGCCGGCCGAGTCTGGCCCGTCCATCATCCTCCCGTCCCGTTGCTCGGCAGCCGGACCGGACATCGGGATCGAGCCGGTGTGGCCCTGCGCCGCGGTCGCCACCGTGTAGGCGCCGCTACCGGTCAGCGCGACGACGACCGCGGCCACGGCGAGCCAGCGACCCGGCCGGGTGCCGACCGCGAGCACCGTCGCGACCACGACACCGCCGGCCAGGAGGACCCAGCGCAGCCACGGCAGCCAGCCCGGGGTGCGATCGAGCAGGATGAACGACCAGACCGCGGTGACCGCGACCATCGCGGCGAGGGTGACCGCCGCCGGGCGGTGGGTGCGCCCCCGCCACAGCTGCACCGCGCCGATGGCGGCGAGGGCCACCACAGCGGGGGCGAGCGCGACCGCGTAGTAGGGATGGACGATCCCGCTCATCAGGCTGAACACCAACGCTGTCACGGCCGTCCAGCCACCCCACAGCAGCAGCGCCGCACGGGTGCGGTCGGTGCGGGGGGCGTACCGGGTGAACCAGAGGCCCGCGCCCAGCGCGACGAGCGCCGCCGGCAGCAGCCAGGACACCTCACCGCCGAAGGCCGCGCCGAACATCCGGCCCAACCCCGTCGCGCCGCCGAAGGCGGTGCCGCGCCCGCCGCCCCCACCGGGGTTGCCGTCCTCGCCGAAGATCCGGCCGAGTCCGTTGTAGCCCAGGGCCAGCTCGAGCAGGCTGTCGTTGGTGGACCCGGCGATGTACGGCCGGCTCGACGCGGGCCACAGGTCGACCAGCGCGACGTACCAGCCGGCCGAGACCACTGTCGACACCGCGGCCGCGCCAAGGTGGGCGAACCGCCTCCCCAGCGTCGCCGGCGCGGCGACGAGGTAGGCGAGCGCGAACCCGGGCAGCACGAGGAACGCCTGCAGCATCTTGGTGAGGAAGGCGAACCCGACGAACACCCCCGCCAGCGCGAGCCAGCGCCAGCTCGCTCGCTCCAGGGCGCGGGTCACCGCGTACCCCCCGGCGACGAGCAGCAGGGTGAGCAGGGCGTCGGGCAGGTTGTAGCGGAACATCAGCGCCGCGACGGGGGTCAGGGCGAGCGCGGTCCCGGCGAGCAGGCCGGCTCCCGGACCCGCGACCCGCTTCACCGCGAGGTACAGCACACCCACCGCGGCCACGCCGGCGAGGGCCTGCGGCGCAAGGACGCTCCAGCTGGAGAAGCCGAAGATCCTCCCGGAGAGCCCGGAGAGCCACAGCGAGGCGGGTGGCTTGTCGACGGTGATGGCGTTGCCGGCGTCGAGCGACCCGAACAGCCAGGCCTGCCAGCTCTGGGTGGCGGCCTGGGTGGCGGCCGCGTAGTAGCTGTTGGCCCAGCCGGAGGAGGTGAGGTTCCACAGGTAGAGCACGGCGGTCCCGGCGAGCATCAGCCACACCAGCGGCCGGTGTCGAGCACGGCCGGCGGCGGCCGGCTCGTCGCGGTCAGGGCTGTGGGTATGGGGGGTCGCGGGGTTCAGCGTGGCGGTCACGGGGTCCTCGATCCGGTGGGTTCGCGGGGGTCGGTGGGCGGGCGTGGTCGAGGTCACCTCCGCGCTCCCCGCTGGCGCCCGGGGTGGAAGACCCAGCCCCGCAGCAGCAGGAAGCGCAGCACGGTGGCGGCGAGGTTGGCGGCCACCAGCACCGCCAGCTCGAGCCCGCGCCCCGGCGCGGTCAGGCTGTGCAGCGCGGCGAGCGAGCCGCTGGTCAGCGCCAGCCCGAGGGCGAACACCAGCAGGCCCTCGAACTGGTGGCGGGCCACCCGTTCGCGCCCGCGCACGCCGAAGGTGAACCGGCGGTTGGCCGCCGTGTTGGCCACGGCTGTCGCCCCCAGCGCGAGGAAGTTCGCGCCCTGTGCGCCCATTCCCGTGCGCAGCAGCGTGAACAGCACGAGGTAGGCGAGCGTGCTCACCACGCCGACCACGGCGAAGCTCGCGAGCTGACGCACCAGGCTCGTCGGCACGCCTGCCTCCCGGCCCAGCTGCGAGCGGAGTGCTCCGATGGGGACACGGCCGGTGGTCAGTGTCCTGGCCAGGCGGGCGATGCCGCGCAGGTCGGCGAGGGCGGTGGCCACGATGTCGACCCGGCTGTCCGGGTCGTCCACCCAGTCGACCGGCACCTCGTGGATGCGCAACCCCGCCCGCTCGGCCAGCACGAGCAGCTCGGTGTCGAAGAACCAGCTGGTGTCGGCGACGTGCGGCAGCAGCCGTTCGGCGACGTCGGCGCGGATCGCCTTGAAGCCGCACTGCGCGTCGGAGAAGCGGGTGGCGAGCGTCCCGCGGAGCAGGAGGTTGTAACCCCGGGAGATCAGCTCTCGCTTGGGGCCCCGCACGACCCGCGCGCCGCGGGCCAGGCGGCTGCCGATGGCGACGTCGGAGTGCCCGGACAGCAGCGGCGCGACGAGCGGCGGCAGCGCGGCGAGGTCGGTGGACAGGTCGACGTCCATATAGGCCAGTACTGGGGAGTTCGAAGCGGACCACGCGGCCCGCAGCGCTCGGCCGCGTCCCTTCTCGGTCAGGTGCACCACCGCCACCTCGGGCAGCTCGTCGGCGAGGCCACGCGCGATCGCGAGGGTGGCGTCGGTGCTCGCATTGTCCGCGACGGTGATCCGGAACCGGTGCGGGAACCAGGAAGACAGCGCGTCGTGCAGCCGGCGCACGCAGCGGTCGAGGTCGTTCTCCTCGTTGTACACCGGGACGACGACGTCGAGGACGGGAATGTCGCCGTCGGGCACGACCGGCCCTCGGCCGGTGCTGGGCAGCGTGAGCGTCATGGGCTCCACGATCGGTCCCGCTGCTTGGCCGGTCGTGTGTGGCGGCTGTGCGCAGGCTGTGCGCATCAGGCGCCCAGGTCGTAGACGGTGACGCCGTCGACCGTGGCCGCCGGGTAGGTCTGCGCGACCCAGTCCGCGATCTGGGCGCCGGCGTCGCTGCCGCCACTGGAGGTCGAGGACATGCCGGCGTCCCCGATGAAGTAGTGGATGCGTCCGGAGTGGACGAGGGCCTGGAACTCGGTGAGCGTGGGGGAGGGATCGGTGCCGTTGAACCCGCCGACGGCCATCACCGCGGCACCGCCGGCGAGCTGGTAGCCGGCCGCGTTGTTGGAGCCGACGGTGGCGGCGGCCCAGGTGTACCCGTCGTCGTCCCGCAACAGCGCGACCAACTCCGCGCCCGGTGTCGGCGCGTCGAGCAGGCCGCCCATGCCGCCGCCCGGTCCGGCGGTGCCGCCCGGACCACCTGAGCCCGGGCCGGCCGTGGCCGGCCCGGCCGCGGGGATGGCGCCGGTGTGCGGGGTCGCGGCGGTGGCCACCGACCACGAGGCCGGACCGAGCAGCACCATGACCGCGGCGAGCCCGGCAACCCCCTTCCGTGCCCGGTCGGGAAGGTCGGTCGGCAACAGCAGCGCCGCCGCCGCGAGGCCACCGACGAGCACGAGGATGCGCAGTGCGGTGTCGGTCAGCAGGACGTACGCCAGGATCGAGGAGATCGCGACGGCACCGGCCAGCACGGCGCCGGCGAGCGGGTCGAACCTGCTGCGCCACAACGACATCGCGCCCACTCCGACCAGGGCGCCGATCGCCGGCACGAGCGCGACGGTGTAGTAGGCGTGGATGATCCCGTTCATGTAGCTGAACACCAGCGCTGTCACCAGGAGCCAGCCTCCCCACAGCACCAGCGCGGCCCGGGTGGGGTCGGTCCGCGGCTGCCCGCGGGTCAGCCACACGGCCGCGGTGCCGAGCACCACGGCGGCCGGCAGCAGCCAGGCGACCTGACCGCCCATCTCGTCGCCGAGCAGTCGCCACCAGCCGGTCCGGCCCCAGCTGCCGGGGCCGACACTTCCGACCTCCTCGCCGGTCAGGCGGCCAAGCCCGTTGTAGCCCACGGTAAGCTCGAGCACACTGTCCTGTTGGGAGCCACCGATGTAGGGGCGCTCACCCGGCCACAGCTCCACCAGCAGGATCCACCAGCCGCCGGAGACGACCACCGCTCCGGCGGCCGCGGCCAGGTGCGCGAGGCGGGAGCGCAGCGCGGTCGGTGCGGCCAGCAGGTACGCGGCGCCGAACGCCGGCAGGACCAGGAACGCCTGCAGCATCTTGGTGAGGAAGGCGAAGCCGACGCACACGCCGGCCAGGGCGAGCCAGCGCCAGCTCGCCGTCTCGGTGGCCCTGGTCACCGCGTACGCACCGGCCACGAGCAGCAACACCAACAGCGCGTCGGGGTTGTTGAACCGGAACATCAGCACCGCGACCGGGGTGAGCGCCAGGACGACGCCGGCCAGCAGTCCCGCCGCCTCGCCGGCGACCCGTCGCACCGCGGCGTACAGCAACCAGACGGCCGCGACACCCATCAGGGCCTGTGGCACCAGGATGCTCCAGGAGCTCACCCCGAACAGGCGCGCGGACAGGCCCATCACCCAGACCGAGGCAGGTGTCTTGTCGATGGTGATGGAGTTCGCGGGGTCGGTCGAGCCGAACAGCAACGCCTGCCAGTCCATCGCACCCGCCTGGGCGGCCGCGGAGTAGTAGGCGTTGGCCCAACCGGAGGCGCCGAGCCCCCACAGGTACAGCACGGCGGTACCCAGCAGTAGGACCGGGAGCCCGACACGTGTTCGGGTCCGGACAGGGGCGAGGGTGGTCATGCCTCCACGGTCTCGGGATCCCCTGGGTGGCGGCTTGGCCGTTGCTGTGCGCCACCTGTGTGCGGGAGCCACACGGCGAACTCGGTGCGTCCGGGTTCGCTCTCGACGTCGACCTCGCCGTCGTGCGCCCGCACCACGGCGGCGACGATGGCGAGGCCGAGACCGGTACTGCCGGCCGCGCGGGAGCGGGAGGAGTCACCGCGGGCAAAGCGCTCGAACACGTCCGGGAGCAGGCCGGCCGGGATGCCGGGGCCGTCGTCGGTGACCGTGAGCTCGACCTCGGAGTCCGAGGTAGACAGTGCGGTAGTGACCGTCGTGCCCGGTGGGGTGTGTGTGCGGGCGTTCGACAGCAGGTTGGCCAGGACCTGGTGCAGCCGGGCCTCGTCGCCGACGACGGTCACCGGTTCGGCAGGCAGCTCGATGCGCCATCTGTGTTCCGGCCCGGCGACCCTGGCGTCGCTGACCGCGTCGACGACCAGCCGGGAGAGATCGACCGGGAGGTGCTCGAGGGGGCGGCCCGAGTCGAGGCGGGCGAGCAGGAGCAGGTCCTCGACGAGGGTGGTCATCCGCGCCGACTCCGACTCGACCCGGCCGATCGCGTGTGCCACCTCCGGGGTCGCCTCCCCGCTGCGCCGCACCAGCTCCGCGTAGCCGCGCACGGCGGCCAGCGGGGTGCGCAGCTCGTGGCTGGCGTCGGCGACGAACTGGCGGACCCGGGTCTCGCTCTCGTGGCGGGCGGCGAGCGCGTTGTCGACGTGACCGAGCATCCGGTTCAGCGCGAGCCCCAGCTGGCCGATCTCGGTGCGGGGGTCGGTGTGCCTGGCCGGTACCCGCTCGACGATCGCGACCTCGCCCCGGTCCAGCGGCAGCTCGGTCACCCTGGCCGCGGTTATCGCGACCACCTGCAGGGGTTGCAGCGTGCGCCGCACGATCAGCGCGCCCGCACCGGCCGCGGCGAGCAGTCCGGCCAGTGCGACGCCGCCCAGGATCAGCCCGGCGGACAGCAACGTGTTGTCTACTTCGGACATGGGGAGGCCGGTGATGACGACCCGGCCGTCGGGGGCGGCCAGGGCGGTGAGCCGGTAGTCGCCGAGCGACCCGAGGTCGCGGGTGTAGGGATCGCCGTCGACGGGCAGCGCCGCGAAGGTGGAGTAGGTGCTGGACGGGATGGTGATGTTGGTGCCGTCCTCCTCGCGCCGCGCGGTTCCGCGCACCTGCCCGCCGACGAGCACGGCGGTGAGCGTGTTCGGGGCCTCCAGCTGGAGAACCTTGGCGTCCGGCAACGGGACCGGGGTCCCCCCGGGCTTGGGCAGCTCGCGCTGCTCGGTGCTCACCCGCCCGCTGGCCGTGCGGAGGCGGTCGTCGAGCTGGTCGAGCAGGAACGCCTGCAGTGCGAGCAGGGTGACGGCCACGATCACGACGCAGACCATGGCCAGCAGGATGATCTGCTCGGCGATCAGCCGGCGCCGCAGCGGCCAGGCCTCCAGCCCGCGCCGCTCAGCCGGCTGGTTTGAGGACATAGCCAGCGCCCCGCATCGTGTGGATCATGGGAGTTCGTCCGGCGTCGATCTTCTTGCGGAGGTAGGAGATGTAGAGCTCGACGATGTTGGCCTGCCCGCCGAAGTCGTAGTTCCACACCCGGTCGAGAATCTGGGCCTTGGAGAGCACCCGGCGCGGGTTGCGCATGAGGTAGCGCAGCAGCTCGAACTCGGTCGCGGTCAGGTCGACCGGCTCGCCGCCCCGGTGCACCTCGCGGCTGTCCTCGTCGAGGGTCAGGTCACCCACGACGAGCGTGGCACCGGCCGAGGCCTCGGTGATTCCCGTGCGCCGCATGAGGGCACGCAGTCGTAGTGCGACCTCCTCGAGGCTGAAGGGCTTGGTGACGTAGTCGTCGCCGCCGGCGGTGAGGCCGGCGATCCGGTCCTCGAGCGCGTCCTTCGCGGTGAGGAAGAGCACGGGCAGGGCGGGTACGTCCGCCCGCATGCGGCGCAGCACCTCGAGCCCGTCGATGTCGGGCAGCATGACGTCGAGGACGACCGCGTCCGGGCGGAACTCGCGCGCGGTGCGGACGGCGGTGGTGCCGTCGAGCGCGCTGCGGACGTCCCACCCCTCCAGGCGCAGCGCCATCGACACCAGCTCGGCCAGCGTGGCCTCGTCGTCGACGACGAGCACCCGAACCGGCTGTCCGTCCGGACGCCGCAGCTCGCTCTTCATGAGGACATCCTGGGAGGTGCGGGTGTGGGCCGCCTGTGGGAAACCTGTGGATCCCCTGTGGAGGACCCGAACGGGTGAGAAGGTCACAGCGCGGGCCAACATCGCACACAGCCCGCGCACAGCTTCCTGCCCGACGGTGGAAGCCATGAACACCGAACGCCACCCCGCCTCGCCCTCGTCCCCGCCACCCGGACCGACCGCCACCCCCGGCCCCGCTGGCTCCGCCACTCCCGGTCCCGCTGGCCCTGCCGACTCCGGCCCTGCCGGTACTGCCGGCCCCGGCCCTGCCGGCCCCGATGCCGACGCCGGCTCGTCCGCCACCCCGCCCCCGTCCCAGGCCGGCTGGGGTGCGCCCCCACCGCCGCCCGAGCACCGCCCCCGGTGGTCCACCCGCCGAACGATCGCCGCCATCGCGATCGCGCTCGGCATCGCCGCTGCCGGCGGCGTCGCGATCTACGCCGCGAGTGGGTCCACCGAGGACCCCACCGCCGGTCCCGGCGGTGGCGGTCCCGGCCGCAACATGGTGATGGCCGGCCCCAGGTCCGACCTCACCCACGGCGAGTTCCAGAACGGCGAGGTCACCGCGATCAGCGACGACTCCATCACCGCAAAGAGCGAGGACGGCTACGAGCGCACCTACGTCATCGACGAGGACACTGAGATGTCCGGGGACATAGCCGAGGGCGACGAGGTCATGATCGTCGCCACCACCGACGGCGACACCGCCAGCGCCGTCACCATCGCCGAAGCCGGCGTCCTCCCCAAGCCCCAGGACGGCAACGGTGGCCCACCGGTGATGAAGAACCCCAACGACAACTGAACGGCGAAGGGCCGGCGCCCGGCGACGTGCCGGCCCTTGACCTGTACCGGCGGAGGCCGCACGCGTCACCGCCGTCACTCGCCCTCGGTACAGGTCATCCTGGCCAACGCATCGGTGCCCAACTCGACGAGCGCCCGCAGCGACTCGCGCTCCACGACCACATCGAGCACAGGGTGAGGGGTCCAACCGCACACGATCTGGGCGTGGTGGGCGCCACCTACGGATATCGCCATGGGGCAGCCATCCATGATCACGACCGACGAGTTCACGTAAAGGTTCACTCGATCCTCCTGGTGGTTCCGATCTGTCCCCAGCGTCGGGTTCCGCAGTCGGGGTTTCCATGTCCCGATTGGCATGGGTATTCGCTGCGCGACTGTTCACCAGTTCCGGGCGTTGCCCGTGGTCCCCCGTCACCCGATGGTGGCGGCCTCGACCCGCGGGTACGGTTGGCAAAGTAGCCGGCTCCGCCCACCCGGAGGATCGTCGTGACTGCGTCCGGTTCGCCGCGGCATGGCGCGCGACGGTGCCCTGGTTGTGGGATGCCGCTCGCGGCCGACAACACCGCGCGCCTGTGCGCCCGGTGCCACCGGGAGCAACGTGACCAACTCCGCACGCCCCCCACTGAGCTTCGGCATGAGTTCTTCGAAACGCCCGAGTTCCGGGAGGCCTTCGCCAGTCAGCACATCGGGAAGGTCTTCCGGGTGTACCGGAACCACCCGCGTCATCTGCGTTCGTTCGGCGCGGCGCTCACCCAGGAGCTGCTCGGGCGCTGGCTCGGGCTCACCCAGGCCCAGGTGAGCAGGATCGAGAACGGCAGGCCCGAGCAGAACCTCCAGACGCTCCGCAACTACGCGCGTGTTCTGCACCTGCCGCAGCACCTTCTCTGGTTCGACCTTCCCGGCCAGAGCCGGCTGGACCGCGGCGGACGGCCCAGCCCTGACCTCCCGCCCGCCGCGGCCGGCATGGACATGCTCGAGTTGGTGCGACGGCTGCGGGCGTCGGCGGTTGATCCGGCGACCGTCGAGGCGCTCACCATCACGGTCGAGCAGCTGTGTTGCGAGTACGCGCACGCGGATGCCCGAGAGCTGCTCGCGACCGGAAAGGCATGGCTGGGTCGCGCGACCGAGATGGTGGAAAACCGCCTGACCCTGGCCCAGCATCGGGACGTCCTGCGCAACGCAGGAATGCTCGCACTGCTGGTCGGATGTCTGGAATACGACCTCGGCGCCATCCGCGCGGCCGAGGCGGCCCGCCGGACGGCGATGAGCATCGGAAAGGAAGCCGGTGACCCCGGCATCGTCGGCTGGTCCCAGGAAATGCTCGCGTGGTTCCAACTCACCGCGGGCAACCTTCGCGGGGTCGTCTCGACGGCTGACGCGGGAGTCGCCGCCGCGGGATCGCGGTCGGTGGCCGTGCAGCTCTACGGACAGCAGGCCAAGGCGTACGCGCGGATGGGGATGACCGAGAAGGTGCACGAGGCGCTCGAACACGGCCGCGTGCTGTTGGACGAACTGCCTTACCCGGACAGACCCGACAACCATTTCGTGGTCGATCCGGACAAGTGGGACTTCTACGCGATGGACACCTACCGCATCGTCGGTGAGGACGAGCTCGCCAGACGTAATGCCGAAGAGGTGATCCGACGCGGCGTCGGCCCCGACGGCACGGTCGTCGCTCCGATGCGGCAGGCGGAGGCGGAGCTGACCTTGGCCGTCGTCGCCGCGCGGCAGGGCGATCTCGACGAGGCTTCGGCCCTGGGCGTTCGGGCGTTGGGCGGCCGCCGCCGGAGCCGCCTGTCGCTCCTGATGGTCGCCGCCGAGCTCGAGCAGGAGTTGCGCGGTGCGGCGGCCGGCGTCGAGTTCCGGGAACTGCTGCGGGACCTGCGGAGCACCGAGTAGTGGAGCCCGCCGGCCGTACACCCATGCGACGGTGGCCGGTGCCAACGGGGAGCAGCCGACGCCGACCAGCACCGGCCAGTCGTTGAAAGTATCTCAGGTCGTGGCGTCGACAGCCGACCCTATGCCAGACGTCCGATGAGGAGTGTGGCATGCGGTTCAAGATCGGGGACGTGCGGCTTCGCACGCGTTTGGTTGGTGGGTTCGCGGTGACGTTGGTCGGGCTCGGCGTCGTCGTGCTCGTCGGGGTCGCCGGTATGACCGAGCAGGAGCGGGGAACGCGGACGGTCGCGGACTACCGCACCAGCACGGAGCTGGCCATGCAGGTCAAGTTCCGCTCGGCCGACTTCAACGGCTGGCAGACCATGTACGCCTTCGACGCGGTCCGCGGCCTCGAGGACGCCACATCGGACTCCGCGCCCGGCCGGTCGGCGTTCCTCGCGTCGGGCAGGTCGTTCGTCGATGAGCTGGACGCGCTCGCCGCGGCCGGGGTCACCGACGCCGAGCGCACGGTGATCGCCGAGACCAGGGACCTGTTCGACCAGTTCATGGAGCTGGACACGGCGGTGATCGCCGGCTATCGCGACGGCTCGCCGGCGGCTGTCGCGCGGGCGAACAAGTTGGTCGCCGAGGACGAGATCGTCATCTTCAACCAGATCGCGGCGAACGTCGACGAGCTGGTCAGCTCGGTCAAGGAGCACGCAACGGGCGCGGTGGCCGAGGCGACCGCGACGGCGAGCGCGGACCGTCTCACGATGATCCTCGTCGGCTTGGCCGCGGTGCTCGTGGGCATCGGCGTCGGCTGGGCGCTCGCTCGGTCGATCACCCGCCCACTGGCCGCGCTGAACGACCGGTTGCACGAGATCGCCGACGGCGACGGTGACCTGACCCAACGCGTCGACGAGGACCGGCGTGACGAGATCGGGCAGGTCGGCGCCACGTTCAACCGGTTCGTGGCGCGGCTGCAGGGGCTGATCTCCGACGTGGCGGCGAGCGCCGAGCAGGTGGCGACAGCGGCGGTCAAGCTCGGCCCGGTGAGCGAGCAGCTGGCCGATGGCGCCGAGGAGTCCAGCGTGCAGGCCGACGTGGTCCGCGCTCGCGCGGAGGAGGTGTCGGCGATCGTGTCGGCGATGGCCTCCTCCGCCGAGGAGATGAACGCCGCGATCGGCGACATCGCACAGAACGCGAACCAGGCGACACAGGTCGCGCAGGAGGGCGTGCGGTCGGCGGAGTCGGCGAACGCGACCGTGAGCAGCCTCGGCCAGGCCTCGGGTGAGATCGAGTCGATCGTCAAGATGATCACGGCGATCGCCGAGCAGACCAATCTGCTCGCCCTGAACGCGACAATCGAGGCAGCACGCGCGGGTGAGATGGGCAAGGGTTTCGCCGTCGTGGCCGGCGAGGTCAAGGACCTGGCCCAGCAGACGGCCACCGCGACCGGTCGCATCGCGTCAAGCATCGAGGCGATCCGGCGGGGCAGCGACGACGCGATCCGGGTGATCGTGGAGATTGGTCACGTCATCGGGCAGATCAACAGCACCCAGACGACCATCGCCGCCGCGATCGAGGAGCAGACCGCGACCACCGCCGAGATGACCCGCAACGTCGGCGAGACGGCGGCCGGTGCGAACGAGATCGCTGCCAACATCGCCGGTGTTGCCGATGCGGCCAGGGACACCAGCAGCGGCGCCACGACGACCAGGGAAACCTCGGTCGCCCTCAGCAAGGCGTCCGAGGAACTGCGCACCCTGGTGTCCACGTTCCGCTACTGACCGGAGGCGAACCGACAGACCGTTCGAGGACGTCAGCAGCTCTCGTCGGGGTCCTCACCCGGCAGCAGCGGGTTGAGCAGCCCGCCGAGCAGCTGGCACACCCCGCCGACCAGCGAGCCCGACGGCTCCTGCGGCGGCTCCTCCGGTGGTGTCTCCGCTGACGGCGGCTCCTCCGGCGGTGTCTCGGGCGGTGTCTCCGGCGGCTCCTCCGGTGGTGTCTCGGGCGGTGGAGTCTCTCCGGGTGGCGTCTCGGGCGCGGGCTCCGGCGGCGGCGTCTCGCTGGGGGGCGTCTCCGCGGGGGGCGTCTGGGTTGGCGGGTTCACGACCGGGGGCGGCGGCGTCGCGCCCGGTGGCCGCGTCGCGGGCGGCTCCGCCGGGGCCTCGGCGGACGGTGGCGCGGACGATGGCGCCGACGGTGGCGCCGTCGGGTCCCAGTCCGCGGCGGCCAGGGCCAGCATGGCCGGGTCCCCGCCGGTGATGTCGGCGACCGACACCGCGCCGTTCTGGTAGACGAGCATCCACGAGCGGACCAGCGCCAGGTAGCTCACCGAGTGGTTGTAGGACAGGATCGCCGCGTCGAGGCCGTCGGGCGTGCCGAGATCGCGGTTCGCGGCACACAGGTACCGGGCCGCCGCGAGGCTCGCGTCGAACACGTTGTGCGGGTCGGCCTGCCCGTCGGCGTTCCCGTCCGCCTGCCAGCGCGCCCAGGTGCCGGGGATGAACTGCATCGGGCCCATTGCGCGGTCCCACACCGCGTTCCCGTCCAGCTCGCCGCCGTCGGTGTCGGCGATGGCCGCGAACGGTCCGGCGCCGTCGAGCACCGGGCCGAGGATCGGGTCGAGGGTCCGGCCCTCCGCGGTCACCCGGCCGCCCCGCGCGTGGCCGGACTCGACCTTGCCGATCGCTGCCAGCAGCTCCAGCGGCAGGCGGCATCCGGGCTGGACGAGGCTCGTCCGCTCCGCCGCCCGCTGGTAGGCGGCCAGCACCGTGGCGGGAATCCCGACGGTGCCCTGAGCGCCGGGCGCCGCGTGTACGAAGCGGTCGTCGGTCCGCACCCGCATCGGCCAGGCGGCCCTGGGCGGCGTGTTCCCGCCGACGCCCAGCGATGAGGACGCCGGAGCCTCCACCGGCTCGCTCGCTCCCACCGCCGGTACGGTCGGCAGGGCCGTCGGCACCGATGACGACGCTGTCGAGGCCGCGACCAGCGCGGCCCCGACGGCGAGCATGCCGCCCGCCGCCGGGCGCACCACGCGGTGGCGACCGCGCCGCCGTCCCGCCGCGGGCTCGGTCGACGAGAGCTCCTGCCTCGGGCGTCCGACCAGGCGGTGCCTGGCCCCCTTCTTCTTGGCCACCGGGCCCACCTCCACTGTGGCGAGTTCACCTCAGTAGAGCACCGGGTCCGGCGCCTGATACGGGTCCCGCGGTGGCCCTGTCCGATGGGGCAGCCAACGCGGCCTCATCGGTGTCGGAAGGGGAACCGGTCAGTCGGCCCGGTCCGCCGCGATCTCGGTGCCCACCGGTTCCCCGCGCGGCGGGATGGCGTCGGCCCTGGCCGGGTCGACCCGGCGGAGCGAGCCGTCGGCCGCGGTCTGGGCGACGGCGAGCATCGCGGCGTAGGCGGAGCGGATCTGCGCCTGCTCGAACTCCGGCCCCGTCGCCGACAGCTCCAGCAGCACGCTCGCGCTGCCCCGCAGGCCGTAGGCGTTGCGTGCGATGCCCTCGTAGTCGCCACCGGGGTACTGGCTGACGTTGCCGCCGACGAGGTCGATGGTCCGCTGTGCCACCACCGCCACCTGTTTCGCGGCGTTCACCGCGGCCGGCGCCACCCCGGGATGGGTCGGCCACAGCAGCGAGGCAGTGATCTCCCGGCCGTCCTCGTCCACGTAGCGGCCCTGCATGTGGTAGTCCATCGTGATGTGCGGCCGGAACCCCGCGTACGCCCGCTGGATGTGGCCGGCCTCGGTCGCGGGGTTGTCCTCCGGCGCCACGGCCGGGTCGTGGTACCGGTTGATGTCGTAGCCCTTGCCCCGTTCGCCGTACTCCGGATCGGCCGTGGGGTCGTAGTTGTACCGCCAGTCCCGGACGTGTCCGTCGGGGTTGGCGCGCACCACGAGGTCGACGGTGACGCGGGAGCGCAACCACTTGTGCCACAGGGTGTTTCCCACACCGACAGTCCGCAGGAACTCGATGGCCGCCGGTGTGCCGAGCGGCTCGTCGCCGTGCTGCTGGGTGATGTACTGGATCCGAACCGGACCGTGGCCGACCCTCGCCGCCCACACCGGCCGCCCCTCGTTGGTCGCGCCGATCGAGCGCACGTCGACCCGCCCCCGTGCCTGGTGGGCGATCCGGCGGAGCTCGCGGGCGACCTCCTCGTTGGTGGGCCGCGGGTCCACCTCGTGCCACAGCCTGCCGGCGGCGGGCGGAGCGGGCGCGGCCTGGGCGGGCGCGGTGAGGACGGTGAGGGCCAACGCTGTCGCGGTTGCCAGCGTGAGCAGGGAACGCGGGCGAATACGCATGTCACCCAACCTGTCACACGAGGTCACGGCCTGACAAGGACCGGCTACGGCGCCTTGGCCTTCATCGGGACGTGGCGTGCGATTGCCCAGATGATCCCGACCGCGAGGACGAGCAGGCCGCCGTTGAGTGCCAGCAGCAGTCCCTCGGAGAGGTCGAGGTCGACCAGTTCGTCCCCGATCACCGGGAAGCCGCTGTTGCCGGTGAAGAGCACCGTCGGCAGCGCGATCGCCAGTCCGATCGGGATGGTGAGCAGGCCGAGCCCGTTCGAGTGGAAGAACCCGAGTCCGATCACCAGGCCGGCGATTGTCCACGTGAGGAACAGCAGCCAGTAGGTGCCGAGGATGACCGGGTAGTCGTCCGCGGTGGCGAACATGGCTTCCCGGTTCAGCGCCTGCGGCCAGCCGAACATCGCGTACACCCCGCGCTCGACCAGGTATGCCAGCGCGATCAGGACCGCGGCGAAACCGGACATGAGGACGGCGTGCACCAGGCCCTGTCCGACGAACTCCCGCCGGGTACGGCCGTGGGCCAGGTGCATCCGCAGGGTGTTGGAGACCATGTCCAGACCGAGGCCGAACATCAGCCACCGGGGGAGTTGTGTCGCGGCGACGTGGATGGCGCTGTGCGACACCGTGCCGCCCATGGCGATGAACCCGGCGACCGCCAGGGTCACGACGACGAAAGGCACCCACAGCAGGGCGATGAACGGCAGGTGGGAGGTGGCCGTGACGCGCAGCACCGGCCAGCGCCTCGTGACGGTCGTGCTCATCGGCGGTCTCCCGTCGGCTCGGTGAGGTGGACGAACAGGTCCTGGAGTGCCAGCGGGCCGAGGTCGAGGCCTGCGGCGCTGGCCTGCGCGCGGCGCTCGTCGTCCAGCTCGCCGTAGACCATCGCGGACTTGGTCCGCCCCAGGCGTTTCTCGCCGAGCACCCGCATCCCGGCGACGAACCGGTCCACCAGCTCGGCGTCCCCGGTGACCGCCGACCCGGCCCCGCGCAGGACCTCGGCCTCGTCGTGCAGCACCAGCCGGCCCTCGTCGAGGATGAGCACCTCCTCGAACAGCGCGCTGACCTCCTCGATCAGGTGCGTGGAGACGATCATCGTGCGCGGGTGGGCCATGGCCTCGGCGAGCAGCGCGTCGTAGAACTTGTACCGCGACGGCGCGTCCAGCCCCAGGTAGGACTCGTCGAACATGGTCACCGGCGTGCGCGAGGCGAGACCGATGACGATGCCGAGCGCGGAGCGGCGGCCGTGCGAGAGCGCCCCGACGTTCTTCTTCAGCGGGAGCTCGAACAGCTCGACGAGCTCGGCCGCGTAGTCGGCGTTCCAGCTCTCCCGCATGATGCCGGCGAAGTCCAGGACGTCCCGCACCTTGAGCCCGGTGACCGCGGCGTCCCCGGAGCCGCGGACCAGACAGATCTGCCTGGTGACCTCGGCGTTCTCGAACACCGGCCGCCCGCCGACGGTCACCGCGCCGGCGGAGGGTCTGCGGTAGCCGGCGAGCACCGACAGCAGGCTGGTCTTGCCCGAGCCGTTGCGGCCCAGCAGGCCGTAGATCTTGCCGCCGGTCAACGTGAAACTCACCCCGTCGACGGCTGTCACGTCGTCGTATCGCAGGGTGAGGCCGTCGGCCTCGATGAACGTGCTCATCGTCCCTCTCCGTCGAAGGTCTCGTTGATGCGCGCGACGAGGTCGGCCGCGGGGATGCCCAGGGTTCTGGCCCGGGCGATCATCGGGTCGACCACGTCGGTGAAGAAGCTCTTGCGGCGCCGCTCACGCAGCGTCTCCGGCGCGTCCGGGCTGACGAACATCCCGATGCCGCGCCGCTTGTACAGCACGCCCTCGTCGACCAGCTGCTGGAACGCCTTGGCCACGGTCGCCGGGTTGATCCGGTGGAAGGCGGCGTACCGGGTGGTGGACATGACCTGCTCGTCGGCGCGCAGTGTCCCGTTCAGCACGTCTGCCTCGATCCGCTCGGCGATCTGCCGGTAGATCGGACTGCGGTCGTCGAACACGGCTACTGCTTCCACTGGTCCTGTGGTTCATTACTCCACTAATGAACCACAGGACCCGGCCACGAGTCAAGCCGTCATCGGACTGGTAGGAAAGCGCTTTCTCGGGTAACTTCCGAAGAGATCGAGTCCTGGTGCCGACCGAGGAGCACATCTCATGGGCCAGACGAGACGACGACTACTGCAACTCCTCGGCGGTGCGACGTTCGCCGGCACGGCCGGCGCCGCGCTCCCCGGCGGCGCGACGGCCGAGCAGCACGAGACGGCCGGCGGCCACGGGGGCAGTATCCCCGCCGCCGGCATCGGCATGCACCTCTACACCGTCCGCGACATCCTCGCCGCCGACCCGTTGGGCACCCTCACGGCGCTGCGGGAGATCGGGTACCGGTGCGTCGGCGTGAGCGCGTTCCCCCGGCCGGCGGCCGAGATCCGTGACCTGTGCCGCGAGGCCCGGCTCAAGCCGGTGATCCTGCACGTCGGTCACGCCGACCTGGTCGGGAACTGGGAGGCGAAGCTCGCCGACGCTCGGACGATCGGCGTGCGCTGGCTCGTGCTCTCCTCGTTCCCCGGGGAGATGTACACGGTTGAGGGGATGCGGCTGGGCGCCCGCCAGCTCACCGAGGCCGGCCGGGCAGCCCGGGAGCTTGGCATGGGCGTGCTGCACCACAACCACGACACCGAGTTCCGGGTGATCGGCGGTCGGTCGCTGTACGAGATCCTCCTGCACGAGACCGACCCGCGCTGCGTGGACTTCGAGCTGGACATCGGCTGGGCGGACCGGGCCGGCGCGGACAGCCGCTGGCTGTTCGAGGACCACCCGGACCGGTTCCCCGTGCTGCACGTGAAGGACCACGACGGCGCCGGCGCGTGGACCGATGTCGGCCAGGGCGTCGTCGACTTCCCCCGCATCTTCGAGAAGGCACGGGTCGCCGGGGTGCGCTACTGGCTGGTGGAACGCGACGACCAGCCGGCCCCGCTGGAGACGGCCAGGACCAGCTTCGCCTACCTCGACGAGCTTCGGTACTGACAGAGGCTGTACCGCACCGGTTTGCCGGTGTAGGCAGGAAGGATGACACAGACCCCCTCACGTCGGACCTTCCTCTCCGCGTCCGTGGCCGCCGGCGGCGTGTCCCTGGTCGGGGTGCCCGGTGTCGCCGCCGCCGACGGTGGGCCCGGCTCCGGTCGGCCACCGCTGGCCCAGGAGCCGAGCCGGGAGCTGCTGGCCATCCTGCGCGAGCTGGACCGGCGGCGCATCGAGGCCTCGGTACGCAAGCTGGTGTCCTTCGGTACCAGGCACACACTGTCCTCTCAGGACGATCCGGTGCGCGGGATCGGCGCCGCGCGCGACTGGATCCTCGCCCAGCTCACCGAGTACGCGGCGCGCTCCGGTGGGCGGATGACCGCCGAGCTGCAGTCCTACATCCAGCCGCCGGACGGCCGCATCCCGGTGCCCACGCGCATCACCAACGTGCTGGCGACGCTGCGCGGCTCCAGCTCACCGGAACGGGTGTACGTGGTCTCCGGCCACTACGACTCGCGGGTCAGCGACGTCATGAACTTCACCGCCGACGCGCCGGGAGCCGACGATGACGCGTCCGGGGTCGCCGTCGTGATGGAGCTGGCTCGGGTCATGGCCACCCGGAGACCCGAGGCCACGATCGTGTTCGCCGCGGTCGCTGGCGAGGAGCAGAACCTCTACGGCTCGCGGTTCATGGCCGCGCAGTTCAAGGCCGCGGGTACGGACGTGCAGGGCATGTTCACCAACGACATCGTCGGCAGCAGCCGGGCCGACGACGGCACCCGGGACCCGTACACGGTCCGCCTGTTCGCCGAGGGAGTGCCGACCGCGGAGACGCCGGAGGAGGCGGCCGTGCGCCGGTCGGTCGGCGGTGAGAACGACTCCCCGGCGCGTCAGCTGGCCCGTTTCGTGCGCCAGGTGGCCGACAACCGGGCGACCGGAATGGACGTCCGGGTCATCTACCGCCGGGACCGCTACCTGCGCGGCGGCGACCACATCGGCTTCCTGGAGCAGGGCTACCCCGCCGCGCGGTTCACCGAACCCCACGAGGACTACGCCCACCAGCACCAGGACGTGCGGGTCGAGGACGGCAAACAGTACGGGGACCTGGTCGAGTTCTGCGACTTCGACTACATGCACCGGGTGGCCAAGGTGAACGCCGCGACGCTCTGGTCGCTCGCGACGGCGCCGGGCACCCCGAAGGGGGTCCGTGTCCGGACCAACGCGCTGACCAACGACACCACCCTGGTGTGGGAGCGGGGAACCGAGTCCGATCTGATCGGCTACGAGGTCGTCTGGCGGGAGACGACCGCTCCCGAGTGGACGGACGTGGTCCGCGTCGGCGACGTCACCGAGGCCACCGTGGACATGTCCAAGGACAACGTCTTCTTCGGGGTGCGGGCGGTGGACCGCGCCGGGCGGCGCAGTCCGGTCGCCTACCCGACACCGTTGCGCTGAGCGGTCGGGACGGTCAGAACCTCACCAGCGCCTCCCCGACGATCAGCTCGTAGGCGAAGTTGACGAAGAAGAAGCCGAAGAACAGCACGTTGAGGACGAGGATGACGTAGTGCCACGGCCGGGGCCGTGCCGGCCGTGGCAGCCTGGAGTTCAGGTACATCAGCACGAACGGGAACATCAGCGCGCCGAAGTTCGACATGTTCGCCGAGATCCGGACCAGCTCGGTCGGCAGGGCCAGGTGCAGCGCGGCCCCGATGACGACGATCAGCACGAGCATGTACGGGTAGTAGAACTTCCGCGGGTCGTCCTCGAGGATCCGCCGGAGCTTCGGGCTCACCGCGTGCGCGGCGTCGGTGAAGTTGCGCACCAGCGCCTCGAAGATGCCGAGCTGGGTGGAGAACAGCACAAGGACGCCGACGACCAGTAGCAGGTAGAACATGCCGCTGCCGTACTGCGCGCCGAGCTGCTCGGCGGTGAACGTCGGGACGTTGGCCTCGGTCGGCGTCTCGCCGCTGGTCTCGACCACGTGCGCCATGAGGATGGTCGGCAGCAACATGCCGATCATGGCTCCGCCGAAGAAGACCAGCCACAGGTCAATCCGCAGGAGGCGATACCAACGCCGCCAGCGCCTACGGTTGTCCGGAGTGTCCTGGAAGGTCATACCGACCGGCAACAGCTCCTGCTTCTCCCCGCGCATCCCGGAGATGAAGCCGACGCGGTAGCCCATGCCGTAGCCCTTGTCGCGGTAGTGGTTCATCGCGTACCAGTTCAGGCCGGACGCCAGCGCCGTGAACCCGGCCAGCCCGCCGAGTACGGACGCGGTGATCCCCTCGGGTGGCCTGGCCGGCGTGACGAGGCCGCGAACTCCCTCCCACCAGATCGACCACGGGACGATCGCGACGCAGACGACGACCAGCACGGCCAGCAGCACGCCGACGAGCACCCAGTTGGTCAGCTCGAGCGCCCGGGAGACCTTGCGGGCCAGTGCGGTGATCAGGAAGACCACGAGCAGCAGGCCGATCGCGAGCAGCCGTACCCACTCGATCTCGTCCGGCTCGTGCAACCTGCCGGTGATCAGCGCGAAGAGGCCCTGCCCCGCCCCGGCTGCCCACCCGCCGAAGATGAAGGCGAAGTAGAACGCGACCAGGGAGAACGGAACCCAGAACTTCCAGCCCGGTGGTACGCGGCCGAACCCGACGATCGGCACCTCGCCGGTCGCCATGACGTAGCGGGAGCACTCGACGTTGTAGAACGTCTGGAGGATCGCGGAGACCGTGATGACCCATCCGACGCCGACGAAACCGAACTCTCCCACGGCATCCGGGCCGAGCAGCCACTCGCCGCTGCCGATCGAGATGCCGAGGGCGATCAGGCTCGGCCCGATGACGAACTGGATGATCTGCACGACACCGATGCGCCGGACGGAGAAAACCTCCTCCGGCTCAGGTAGGTCGGCGACGCCCAGCGGGGGGCGGCTGACCCCCAGCGGGTACTCGGTGGGGGTTGGGGCAGTGGTGCGTCCATCGACTTCGTTGGCCATGGCGACCTCCTCCAACTGGGATACTGCATACCTTCCGGGTTCGTCAATCGTGTGCGCTCTGCGAACGGATCTCGGAGATCCTTGACGACTCGGCCCGGCCGCCGACCGTCGTGGACGTCCGGTCGGGAGGGTGCGCCATGCTTGGGCCATGAGCGAGGCCACTGCCAGCGAGTACGGCGTGTTGGGCGTGCGGGGGGAGGACTTCCGGCTGGAGCGCGTGCCGCCCTCGGCAGACCTCGCCGACCTCGTGGAGCGACACTGGCTCGTCAGCTGGGACCTGCCCGCCGGTCGGCGAGCCGCGGCGACGCTGCTGCCGCACCCGTGCGTCAACCTCGTGCACGACCGGGGCGTGGTGGCGGTCGCCGGCGTGGGTACCGCGCGGTTCACCTACTCCTTCAGCGGGACCGGCCGGGTGTTCGGGGTGAAGTTCCGGCCGGGGGCGTTCCGTCCGTTCCTGGGGCGCGCCGTGTCGGAGCTGACCGACCAGACCCGCCCGCTCGCGAGTCTCTGGGGGCCGGCCGCCGCCGTCCTGGCCGCGGACCTGTCGGCCGCGCCGGACCTGGCGGCGCTCGTGGCAACGGCCGAACGGCACCTGCGGGCACGCTGGCCGGAGCCGGACCCGGCAGTGGCCCAGATCGGCCGCATCGTGCACGACCTGCTCCACGACCGCACGATCACGCGGGTGGAGGAGGTGTCGGCCCGCTTCGGGATTCCGCCGAGGACGTTGCAGCGGCTGTTCCAGCGCTATGTCGGCGTGAGTCCGAAGTGGGTACTGAGCCGGTACCGGCTGCACGAGGCGGCCGCACGCCTCGCCGAGGGGCCGGAGACCAGCTGGGCCGTGGTCGCCGCCGAACTCGGCTACTTCGACCAGTCACACTTCATCCGCGACTTCACCCGTGCCATCGGTCAGACGCCGGCCGCGTACGCGGACTCCTGCCGTCGACGCACGGCGGCGTTCAGCGCCTGAAAGTTCTGCGCCGGCCAGACGGTCGGCAGCCAGTCGCAGACCGTCCCTAGCTGGACCTCCACGCGCTCGTCGCGCTGCTCGGTCCCGCTCAGTCGCGCCGGTCCTCGCGGTAGGACTCGATGACGATCGGGCCCGGGGCGGTGGGGTCGGGATGGACGACCTCGGAGTCCACGACGAACACCCCTGGACGGGTGTGCCGTCGCCGCTCGGCCCGGCGCAGCACCCGGCGACGGGCGACAGCGCGCGTCGGGGGGAACAGCAGCAGCAGGGCGAGCGCGTCGGTGACGAACCCCGGGAACAGCACCAGGGCGGCGGCCGCCCCCACCAGCATCCCGTCCACCATCTCCGGGGACGGGTCGCGCCGGTTGCGCATCGCATCGCCGAGCGCGGTCAGGGTTCGACTGCCCTGCCGGCGCAGCATCGCGACACCGAGGACCGACACGGCGACCAGCAGCAGGACGGTGGTGAGCACGCCGATGGCCTGCCCGAGCGCCACCACCACCGCGATCTCGGCCAACAACACGAGCAGCAGGAACACGAACAGCGGCACGGCAGTGCCTCCCTGGTAGAGGACCCGACACCTCTACCAACGCCGAACCCGGCCGAATCGCTCCCGATCATGGCGGCGGCCCTTTTCCTCGGCACGTCTTCGGTACGTCGTTGTGGGCGCGGTCACAGCTGTCACAGCGTGCCTGGTCGTGTACTCCCGAACGGCACTCGTTACGGGAACCGAACGGCAACGGGGGTGACTGATCGTAGGTACCAGACGGAGACCACCGGAAGGACCCACGATGACCCGCAAAGCCACCACCCTCCTCTCAGCGGCCCTTGTCCTGGCCGCCTCGGTGGCCGGGTTCGCGACTCGGGTGGCCGACCGCCCGGTCTCCGCTCCGGCGGAGGACGACGTGACCGTCGTCGCGGAGGCGATCCTCGCTCCGACCGGTTTCGAGCAGGCGGCCGCCCGTGGTCAGGCCGCTACCGCTGCCGCCGCCGCCGCGACCGCTCCGGGTTGCCGGGATGCCGCCTACGCCCTCGCCGCGTGGCGCCTGCCCGCCAAGTTCTCCTGGTACTACAACGGCGCCGCCGCGCCCGCGTCGGTCCGCTCCACGGCGCTCACCGCGCTGCGCGGCGGAACCAGCACCCTGTTCAAGGCCGGCTACCGCTGCGGCGGTACCACGACCCTGCGGACCACCGAGGTCTACGCCGGCAGCTCGACCCGGACCGCCCAGGTCAACGCCAAGGGTGTCTGCACCGGCAACGACGGCGTGAGCGTCACCAGCTGGGGCAGCCTCCCCGCCACGACCCTCGCCTACACCTGCGTCTACTACCGCACCTCGAGCAAGACCGTGATCGCCTCGGACATGCTGATCGACAACAAGCTCCACAGCTGGTTCACCAAGCTCCCCGCGGGCTGCAGCAACAAGTTCGACCTCCAGGCCGTCGCCGTCCACGAGCGCGGCCACACCGCCGGCCTCGGCCACGTCGACCAGCGGACGCACTCCTCGCAGGCCATGGCCCCGAAGATGCCGCCGTGCAGCACCGTTCACCGCACCCTCGGCGCCGGCGACGTGCGCGGCCTCAAGGCGATGTACGGCGCCTGAGCCGCTCAGCCGGCCGTGGCGTAGACGCACCCCTCGACGTCGGCCGGCACGGTGCGGGCCTTCGTGGCCGCGACCGGCTCGCACCACAGGTAACGCAGGCCGAGGCGCTCGGTCCCCAGGGTGCCCGCAGTGATCGCGAAGCCGTTGCCGAAGGCCCAGTCCGGGTTGTCCGCGATCCGCCCCTCGGCGAGGCCCCGTCGCCAGAACTCCTGCAGCGCCCGCTGCTGACCGGGCTCGAACAGCACCAGCCCGAGCTCGTCGAACGGCTCGATCCCGCAGGTCGCCCACTGCGCGACGAAGGGGGCGTACCACTCGCCCCGAACCGGTCCCAGGTACTCGACCAGCTCCGCTCGGCTGGCCGCGTTCACCGGGTGGCACTCCCCGGTGACCTCACGCACCCATGTGGACAGTTCGGCCATCGTCTCCACCGGTTGGCCCAGGGCGGGCGTGCCGGAGTCCCCTGCTGGCGCGAGGTTCGGGTCGTCCTCGGGGGAGTGCTGGTGGCTGTGACCGGAGTCGCTGCGGTGGGCCGGTTGGGTTCCGCTCGGTTCGTCGCCCCCGCAACCGGCCAGCAACAACGCCACGACCGCTGTCACGACGAGCACGGTTGACCGCATCCGCTCTCCTGGGCCGTCGGTTTGGGAGCGCTCCCAATAGTATCGTCGGCCGTCGCCGCATGGGGAATACCGCCGATCGGCGGTACGTGCTCGACGAGGCCCGCGCCTAGCCTTGGACGTCAGGAAGCGGGTTCTCGGGGGAATTTCCGCGCTCCGTCATCGACACGGTCTGACTCCTGGGGGAATGTCGTGCACTGGGGAAGATCCCTGCTCAGCACTGTCACCGTTGCGCTGTCCACCGTCGCGCTGTCCACCGTCGCGCTGTCCACCGTCGCCCTCGCCCTGCCGGCCGCGGCGGAGGCGGGCGGGCAGGCGGCGGAAGGAAAACTGGTCCCGGTCACCGGAAAGGCCTCGGCCGACCTGGTCGCCACCCGGAACGAGCGCTGGACCCAGGCCCGCATCGAGGAGGTCATCAGGACCGCGAAGCCGATCGAGCCTCCGGTCGTCGACGCGCCCGAGGCGCCCCAGGTCGAGGAGCCGGCCGCGCCGGAGCAGGTGATCGCCGAGCCGGCCGCCGCGTCCGGAGCCGCCGCGCGGAACCTTCCGGCGCCGGCCGCCCACGGTCGGATGTACATCGCCAACGCCGACGGGTCGTCCACCGGGTGGTGCTCGGCCTCCGTCGTGAACAGCGGGGCGCGGAACCTGATCAACACGGCGGCGCACTGCCTGCACAGCGGCGCCGGCGGGAACTGGCACTTCACCGAGGCCTTCTTCGTGCCGGGGCTGCACGGGACCTCCCAGCCGCACGGCATCTTCTGGGCCCAGCAGTGGACGGTCTGGTCGGCGTGGACCGACAGCTCCGACGACGACTACGACTACGGCTTCGTGAACCTGTTCCCGCGCGACGACGGTCAGAACGTCGTCGACGTGGTCGGGGCGAACGGGCTGCGGATCAACTCCGCCTTCGGGCAGACGGTCGTGGTCTGGGGCTACCCGGCCAACGACGGCTACCCCGGTGACGTCCCGTACTACTGCGACCAGGCCACGACCTACGACGGCAGCGCGTCCGACTCGTGGGTCTACGTCAACTGCACGATGACCGGTGGGGCCAGCGGTGGACCGTGGCTGGACGACTACGATTACACCGCCTCGCTCGGCTACGTCATCGCGCTGACCACAAGGGCGGGGATCGACTTCGACTACTCGCTGAGCCCGTACTTCGACCAGTCGGTCGCGGATCTGTACTACCTGGTCGACTAGGGCGCCGAAATTCTTGTGCGGACGCGCCCTAACGGTGGGCGGCACGGTCGCGATCTCCCCTGCGGGGGCGACGTGAAGGAGCGGCTCATGAGCGACTACCGACACAATCGCGCCGGTCGGGGACAGGCGAACTTCGGTCACGGCAACACGAACGTGGGTCGTGACCACATCGACGGCCGGATCGACAACCGCGGCGGCCACTATGCGGGCCGCGACTACCGGCAGGTGCACAACCACGGCATGTACGCGGAGCGGGACCTGCACTACCGCGACGGCGACTACTACGACATCCAGCACAGCCAGGGCGACCCGTTCGACGACATCGCGAGCGGCCGCGGCGTCGGCCGGCTGATCACGGTCGTCGGGTTGCTGATCGCGCTCGCCGGCTTCGGCGGGTTCATGTACGTGATCTTCCGGGGGTTCACGGCCGACGAGCACATGTTCGATCCGACGTCGATCACCGTCCTCGAGATCCCGCTGATGTTCGTGGGTTTCGGGGCGGCTCTGGTCGGCGGGATCATCGCCTCGGCCGGCGGGGCGATGGCGAGGGCGTCGCGGCGCCGCCACGACCGCGCCGCGCACTACCGGAGGCGGCGGTACTGATGGAGTTCCGCGACCTGAGAACGGGTGGGGGCCAGGTCAACATCGGCTCCGGCAACACCAACGTCGGCGGGGACCACGTCGACCGCCGGGTGGACAACCGAGGTGGCGTGTTCGCCGGCCGCGACCTGGTCCTGACACCGGCCTCGGACACCCAGTCCCTGGCCGACGCGCTGGCCACCCTCCGCCTGACCGAGGCCGAACGGGCGGAGGCACTCACCGCACTCGAGGCCTTCCGCGCCGCCGCCGGCACCCCGGACCGTGGGAAGGCCGGCGAGCACCTGCGCCGCTTCACCGCGGTACTGCGCGACACCGGCGCCCTCGCGTCGGCCGGCGCCGCGTTGGTGGACCCGCTGACCAGACTGGGCCGATGGCTGGGTCCGGTCGGTGCGTCCGTGCTCGCCCTGCTCGGCGGCTGATGCGTACCGGCGCGCCCCGAAACTGTCGGCCCCCGCGCGTACCCTGGTGATCGGGGGCCGGAGGCCGGCCCCCGATCACGTTCAGCGGCCGAGCACCAGGTAGGCGAAGCCGAGCACCCCGCGGTAGGACGTCAGGTACACCCGTTCCCGGCTGTCCACCCAGTCGCGCACCTCGGGCACCCGCGGGTCCTCCGGGTTGGCCATCAGCCACTCCTGCTGGCCCGCCCGGTGCCGTGACTCGAAGTCATCCCATTCGCGCTGGTCGGCGGTGCTCAGGTGGAGGACCCGCCAGCCCGCCGCGTTGGCCGCGGTCACCAGGTCGGGGAGCGAGAGGAACTCGTTGCCGAACAGGTCCAACGCCGCCGGCGTCGGCGGCGACGGCCAGCAGCCGTCGCCGATCAGGACCCGGCCGGAGGGGACGACCTCGGCCAGCGCGGTCAGCATCGACTGGGTTCCGCCTAGGGCGTGCGAGGCCCCGATGCAGATGGCCCGGTCCGCCGTGCCGCGCCAGGACTCCGCCTTCTCCTCGACGAACTGCACCCGGTCGGCCAGCCCTCGCTCCCGCGCCGCTCGCCGCCCGCGGTCCAGCGCCGTCGGGTCGGAGTCGACCCCGACCGCCCGGTTGTAGGTCCGCGCGACGGCCCGCAGCATCAGCTCGCCCCAGCCGCAGCCGAGATCCACGAGCGTGGTGTCGGCGGTGAGATCGAGCCGGTCCAGCAGCAGGTCGGCGTGCTCCTCGGCCAGCGGGGTGTTCCACCGCAGGCGCGCGTACCGCGCGGCGGCGAGCGTGTCCGTCACTTCAGGTAGACCCTTTCCTGGCTGATCGGGTAGCCGGCACGGGCGAACGTCGCCGCCATGGGGACGTTCGTCGTGTCGGTCTCCGCGATGATCTCCGTCGCGCCCTCCGTGACGAGCAGGTGCGTCGCCTCGACCAGGAGGTCGTAGGCGTACCCGTGTCCGCGCTGGGCGGGTACGACGCCGATGATGCCGATCACCGGTCCACCGTAGTTGCGGCCCGGCACGGTCAGGCCCACCAGGTCGCCGCCGGCCGTGTACGCCAGCCGCCACCACTCGCGGGGAGAGGGCATCCAGTGTAGGAACTCCAGCTCGTCCCGCACCGCGGCCTCCCGGCCGCCCTCGGCCATGGCCCTGCGGTGGTGTGCGTCCAGCGAGCCCTCGACGACCTGGCCCAGCACTGCGCGGACGGCGTCGTCGTCGGGTTCGGGGACGAACCGCAGCCGGCCCGGCCGTGGGGGCAGGCCCGCGGCCGGTGTCCAGGTGTAGCGCAGCCGCTCCACGAACCGGCGCATGCCGGCCCGCTCGGCGACCGCGATCCGGGCCTCGCCGGCCGCCCGGGCGGGCGGGTTGTCGCGCCAGCCGACCGGAAGGACCAGGCAGTACTCCGCGTCGACGGAGGCGGCCCGCAGGATCTCGACGGCGGCGTCGTCCTCGCCGTCGGCGAAGTCCAGCCAGTCGAGCGTGAGCGGCGCAGGGTCGGCGGGGCCGCCGTGCCAGGCGGCGCGGGCGACGACCCGGCCGTCGCGCTGGGCGATCCAGGTCCATTCGGGCCGGTACTCGCCGCGCTCGAGCAGGGTCCGGTAGTCGCGGCCGGTGGACTGGACGCCGACCAGCGCGGGGTCGGCCAGGTTGGTGAACAGGTCTTCCTCGCCCGCGGTGAGCGGGCGTACGACCAGATCGGTCATGGTTCTTCCTCGGGTCGAGAGGCTCCTCAGACCCGCCGGAACGCCGAGGCGGCGGGGCGGGAGCACATGATCGTGAGAGCGAACATGTCCTCACCTCCTTCCGCACGCGTGGCGTTGCCCGCCACCCAAGCAGTGGCTCACCCGCCGCGTCCACCGGTTTTCCGCACTCCCGCTTTCTGTCGGACCCGCATGGGAATGTCGGACCATGCCGAACCAGACCCGACACCAGCCCGCGACAACCCCCGACGACCTGGGGCGGTTCTTCGTCGAGCGCGCCAACGCCGGTGACGTCGAGGGGCTGGTCGCGCTGTACGAACCCGAGGCCGTACTGGCCCTTCCGGCCGGTGGCGCTGCCATCGGCCACGCCGAGATCCGCACGGTCTACAAGGCCGTGCTGGCCGAGCGCCCGGCGTTCGAGCCGGGCACCCAGCGGGCCGCGATGATCAGCCGAGATCTCGCGCTCACGTCGACCCGCCTGGTCGACGGCGCGGTCACGGTCGAGGTGGCCCACCGCCAACCGGACGGCACCTGGTTATGGGCGATCGACCAACCCAACATCCTCGGTTGACCCAGCACGAGGAGGAGCTCGATGACCGAGCCCTCGCCGGTGCCGCCGAGCCCTGGTGACGGCCGTCGCCTCGAGCAGCTGCGCGAACGCAGGGCAGCCGCCGCTGCCGACCGCGCCGCCTTCGAGGCCAACCGCCGCCACGGCCTGCGGTCCCGCCACGCCGCGAAACTCGCCCACCTGGCCGCCAGAGCCCGGGCGGCCGACGAATCCCAGGAGGCCCCTTCGACCGACGGAACGCATGACAACACCCAGAACCACCCCGAGGGCGACGTGGCCTGAGCCCGGTGCGCGACGTTGACGCCAGCCGCCGCGGTGGGGCGTCGGCCCACGGTGCCGTGGCTGGGGAGCCTCGCGGTGACCGAGGCGCCAGGCGACCCCGCGCTGTCGGTGCCGCGGGTGGGGTGATGGCCGCCTGTCTGCTGGACGGCTACCCGCCCTACGAACTCGCCAGCTCGGTCCACCGTTGTTGGGCCGGTTCGCGCCAGTGCAGGTGCTTGTCGTTGAACACGGCCGTCGCTCTGGTGCCGGACCATCTCGGCGGAAGCAGCTCGTTGGGTAGCTGGGGGTCGAGGAACGGGAACCGGCGCCATTCGTGAACCAACAGGGTCTGCGCGCGCAGGATGGCGTCCGGGGTGCGGGGATCGAGCGCGGCGAACTCGTCGATGAAGGACTCGTACCTGTCGGCCACCTCGGACAGGTTCCACGCGCTCGTGACCATGTCGCGTTCCTGACCCAGCGCACCGTAGTTCGCCAGGAACGACATCGCCTGTGTGGACAGGTCCAGCTCGTCCAGGATCAGTTTGGCGTCCGCCTCCGCGCCCGGGTGGGGGGTGACCCACACCCCCGCCGTCGGGGAGCCGAAGCCCGCCCAGTTCAGCCTCGTCCGGAGCTTGTGCCGCAGGTCGCGCATCGACTCCGGCACCGACACCAGCAGCACCAGCCACCGGCCGTCCCAGTGGCGGTCGCCGCTGCCGAAGCCGTAGATGCGCTCCGCGCCCTCGGCCAGCAGGCGCCGGCCGGGCGGGGTCAGCTGCCAGCGCACCCGCCGGCCAACGCGGTCCGGGCTCAGCCAGCCCTCGGCGGCGGTCCTGGCCAGTGCCTGCCGGGCCGCCTTCTCCTCGACGTCGAACATCGCCAGGACGTCGACGAGCGTCGAGGTCCACACGGGCTCGCCCGCGGGCAGTACGTACTCGCCGAGCAGCGTGGTCAGCAGCGAGCGGGCGCTGCCCCCGCTGACCTCCCGGCGCCGGCTGACCACCGGACGGGGGCCACCCTGTCCGACCACGCCCATGGACGTTCCCCCACTTTCCTCGCGACATTGCGGAACGCAGGACTTGCTTTGTGCAAGATGCACGCTATCGAAGGCCTGACACGCGAAGGACAACGCGCGAGCCGAGCAAAGGTTGCGGACCTCACCACAACCCGGGCGACAGATAGCCCTCGAGCGTGAGCAGCTGGCGCTTGGACTCCACGCCGGTGCCGCCGCTGAACCCGCCCAGCCCGTCCCCGGCCACCACCCGGTGGCAGGGAACCACGATGGGAATCGGGTTGCCCCCCATTATCGCGCCGATACCGCGCGGCGGAACCCCGGTGCCGCTGCGCCGCGCCAGCTCGCCGTAGGTCACGACCTCGCCGTAGCCCACGGTCTCGTAGAGCGCCCCGAGCACGCGGCGGGCCGTCCGCGAGGTCAGCCGCCAGTCCACCGCCAGCTCGAACTCGCGGCGCCGCCCGGCGAAGTACTCCCGCAGCTGGGCCAGCACCCCCGCGGCCGGGGCGGCGTCTGGTGCCTGCGCCAAGCCCAGCCGGGCCGCGATCGCGGCCCGGACAGCTGGCGAGTCGGTGAACGCCGTCGCCGCCAGGCCGTCCTCGGTCACCGCCGCGAGCACGTCGCCCAGCTCGGTCGGAACACTGCCGAAGGCGACGGTGCCGGGCGCCACCGGCCCGCCGCCCGCGGCCACGCTGCTGTCCGCCATAGCGAGCAGTATGGGAGGGACCCCCGACAGCCCGCGACCCCACCCGCGGCCAGACTCAGGCGGACTGCTCCGAACCACCGATCCGGGGGAACGGCGCGGTGGAGAACACCACCTCGACCGGAACGCCGAAGTACTCCGCGATCCGCAGCGCGAGGTGCAGGCTCGGGCTGTACTCGCCCCGCTCCAGGTACCCGATCGTCTGGTAGTGCACGCCGAGTGCCTCGGCGAGCTCTCGCCGAGACACCCCGCGCTCCACCCGCAACATCGCGATGCGGTTGTAGATGGTCTCGCTCATGTTGTCCGCTGCAACGCGCGCTCGCGGCGCTGGGCCACGCTCGACCCCGACTCGCGCCTGGCCATTCTGCGCAGCACCCACGGGGCGAGCACCAGCCCGGCCACCGCCCACGCCGAGAGCACGCCGACCGTCTCCAGGTGCCGCCACGACTCGCCGATCTCCACCGCCGCCAGCTGGTCGGGCAGCATCGCCGAACGCATGCCCAGCCCCAGCCAGTAGATCGGGAAGATCTGCGCCACCCCCTGCAGCCACTCGGGGAACGACGAGATCGGGTAGAAGATCCCCGAGATCGCGACGAGCCCCATCACCGGCAGCATGATCACGCCGGCGTTGCGCGGGTTGGTGAACAACGACCCGCAGATCGCGCCGAGCGGCAGGGTCGCGATCAACCCGAGCACCATCACCCAGGCCAGCGTGAGCCAGGCCGTGACGCTGGTCAGCGCCAGCCCCTCCAGCATGAACAGGCTCGGCACCAGCACGATCGCCATGCTGGTCAGGGTCATCCCCATGATCAGCACGATCTTGCCGATCAGGTACCCCACCATCCCGTTCGGAACGGCCTTGGCCCGCAGCAGCGTGCCGTCCTCGCGCTCCAGCGCCAGCGCCATCATCAGCGTGACCATGCCGCCGAAGGCGATGTTCATCCCGAGCACCCCGGGCAGTGTCCTCGAGCCCAGGGAGAAGTCGATTCCCGGCACCGCCGCCCCGCGCATGAAGAACATGACCACCAGCAGGATCGCCGACGGGAAGAAGTAGTTCCACAGGTCCTGGCTGCTGGTGAAGGTGTGCCGGATCTCCAGCCCGCCGCGCCGCAGGCCCACCCGCGCCGCGTGCAGCCAGCTGTTCGTCCCCTCGGTCATCCCGTCACCTCCGCGAACTCACGGACCGCGGCATCGTGCTGGCCCGACTCGAACTGGCGCACCATCGCCATGTAGACGTCCTCCAGGCTGGCCCGCCGCACCTCGAGGTCGGCGATCGCGTCGTCGTGCTCGCGGAACAGCTTGCGCACGAACTCCGTGGCGTCCTGGGTCGCGTGCACGAACCGCTGCCCGTCGAGGGTCCAGCGCACCTCGGCCTCGGTGGACATCCTCCGCGCCAGCTCGTCGGCCGAGCCGTCGGCGATGATCGTGCCGCCGGCGAGGATCAGGATGCGGTCGGCCAGCTTCTCCGCCTCGTCCAGGTCGTGCGTGGTGAGCAGGATCGTGGTCCGCTCGTCGCTCAGCCGGTGGACCAGGTCGTGGAACTCCCGGCGGGCCTCGGGGTCGAACCCCGCGGTCGGCTCGTCGAGGAACAGCAGCTCGGGACGCCCCACGATGCCGATCGCCACGTCGAGGCGACGGCGCTGCCCACCGGAGAGCTTCAGGATCTTCTTGTCCGCGTGCGGCGTGAGCCCGACGACCTCGATCAGCTCGTCGACCGGCCACGGCCGGGCGAGCTGATCGGTCGAGTACGGGCGGTAGTACTCGCCGAGGTGGTTGAGCAGCTCGCGGACCCGCCACTGACCGTGGTCGCGCCAGGACTGCAGCACCACGCCCAGCCGCGCGCGCCAGTGCTCGTCGCCCCGCGCGGGATCCACGCCGAGCACGCTCACCTCGCCCGCCGAGCGCATCCGGAACCCCTCGAGGATCTCGATCGTCGTCGTCTTGCCCGCCCCGTTCGGCCCCAGCAGCGTGACCACCTCGCCCGGGCGCGCGACGAAGTTCACGCCCTTGAGGACGTCGGTCGTCCCGTACCGCATCCGAAGATCGCGGACCTGGAGTACGTCCACACCCCACCTCCTATCGCACCTGTTGGGCAAACGATAGCAGATGTACTACATCATGCGGGGGACCTATTACATCTGTCGTCCTGCTCGTGCGGTCATGAGGGCCAGCGCGCTGCGTGCCTCGCCCTCGTCGTCGAACGGCAGCACCCAGTCCGAACCCCTGCCCCGGATCAGCAACACGGGTCCGGCCGGCACGGCGACGGTCCAGACCTGCCCGGCGACCGGCGTCCACTCCTCGGCCGTCTGCCTGGTCTCCACCCGTGCCTCCGTCACGTTCGCCCAGGGCATCTCCCGCTCGTCGACGTCGTCGCGGCCGGTTCCGATCCCACTGAGCACCAGTCGGTCCTGGCGCACCAGCAGACGTGGACGAGGCGGGAGCAGGCCCTGACCGGGCAGGCGGAACGTGACGTCCAGCCCGGAGTCGGCCACGTCGGCGGCGATGGGACGGGTGAGCGCCGCCACGGCGAGCCTGGCGAACACGTGGCTCGTCCCGACCAGTGCGAGCGCGAGGGCGTAGGAGACGGCCTTGCCGGAGATGGGGCCGAAATCGGGCACGTCGGCCAGGAGCGCGGTGGGCAGGAGCACGATCCCCGCGCCCAGCGCACACGCCGGGGGCCAGCTGGTCACCGCCTCGCGGCGCAACAGGACGTAGAGGGCCACCAGTGCGGGCACGGCCATCAGCGGTGACGGGGTGACGAGCTGCTCGAGCCACCGCTGCGTGAAGCTCGGGGCCGCCTCGTCGCCGGCGACCGCGGTGTAGCCGAACCAGTCGGTCTCCCAGGCCCGCAGCCCGGCGACGCCGAACCACGGCAGCACCGCCGCGACCAGCGCCAGGGGGGTGGCCAGCAGCCGACGCGGGCCGAGCCCCGGACCGTCCGGCAGCGGCATCGCCGCGCCTGCGGCGAAACCACCCCCGGCGGGGCGTGCGCCGCGGTCTGTCCCGGCTGCCTCGTCCGCCGTCGGGGATGAGGCAGCCTCCGGCGGTGCCGGCTCCCGCCTGGACGACAGGTGCGCCCACACCGCCAGCAGTGCGAGCAGCCCCCACACCGCGGCCCCGGCGAGGTAGCCGAACATCGGTCCGACGCCGTGGTCCCGCACGCCCATCACCTCGCCCACCGCCGGCACCAGCGCGCCGACGGCCATGACCAGGCAGATCAGGGTGAACAGCCCGAGGATGGCGGCTCCGACCAGGCCCGGCCCCGTGCGGCTCCGTCCGGCGCTCATTCGGCCGCGGGCCCGGAGAACTCGGGGCGCCGCTTCTCCCGAACCGCGGCGACGCCCTCACGCAGGTCCGGACCGTCGAAGCCGAGGAACTCCAGGCCAAGGGAGGCGTCGAAGATCGGCCCCGCCTGGCGCAGCCAGTTGTTCAGCGCGTACTTGGTGAACCGGAGCGCGGACTGGGAGCCCCTGGCCAGCCGGCGCGCCACGCTCCGCGCCGTGTCGTGCAGCTCGGACTGGTCGACGCACAGCGACACCAGGCCGATCCGCTCCGCCTCCTCCCCGGACAGCGGCTCGCAGGTCAGCAGGTGGTACTTGGCCTTGGCCATCCCGCACAGCAGCGGCCAGACGATCGCGGCGTGGTCGCCCGCCGCGACGCCGAGCTTCGTGTGCCCGTCGATGATGCGGGCGTCGCGCGCGGCGATCGAGACGTCGGCCAGCAGGCCGGCGACCAGGCCCGCGCCCACCGCGGGGCCCTCGATCGCGGACACGATCGGCTTGGCGCAGTTGATGACGTTGTAGACCAGGTCCCGGGCCTCGCGCAGGACCCGGATGCGGACGGCGAAGTCGTCGGCCATGTCGCTGACCAGGTCGAGGTCGCCGCCGGCGGAGAAGACGCCGTCCTCGCCGCGGATGATCGCCACCCGCACGTCGGGGTCCTGGTCGATGGTCTGCCAGACGGCGGCCAGCTCGCGGTGGCCCTGGTGCCCGACCGCGTTGAGCCGGCCGGGCGCGGACATGGCTACCTCGAGGACCCCGTCGCCGAGGTCGGCGAAGCGCAGGCTCGAGTACTGGGTGGAGTAGTCGTACACGACCCCATGCTTACTCGATCGCCGCGTTACTCGATAGCACTGCCCAGCAGCCAGTAACCCGAGAAGTACACCAGTTCCTTGTCGATCTCCCGGTCGTTGACCAGGTGCCGCCGCAGGTCGGTGATCGCGCTGGACTCGCCGGCCAGCCACACGTAGGGCTTGCCGGCCGGCAGCTCGGTCCGGCGGATCGCCTCGCGCAGCAGACCGACGCCGGCCGGGGGCCGTCCAGCACGGGAGAGCCAGGTCATCCGGACCTCCGCGGCCGAGGTGACCGGCAGCATCTCCGCCGGCGAGCCCACCTCGACGAAGGCCAGGACCAGGCGGCCGGCGGGCTGCGCCTCGATGATCGCGGCGATCGCGGGCAGAGCGGTGTCGTCGCCCGCCAGCAGGACCCACTCGGTGTCGGCCGGCGGCCGGAACTCGAAGCCGAGGATCGGGCTGTGCCGTGCGTCCGGGGCCAGGATCGCGACCCGGTCGCCGGGTGCCGCCGCACCCGCCCAGGTCGAGCCGGGGCCGGTGTCGCCGTGCAGCACGATGTCGACGTCCAGCTCGAGCAGCTCCGGCCGGAACGCCCGGATCGTGTACGTGCGCATGAAGGGCCGCCGGTGTTCGGGCATCGCCCGGTACTCGGTGTACCAGTCCGGCCCCTCGGGCACCACGGGGTCGATCTGGCCGGGCAGCGGGAAGAACAGCTTGATCCGCTGGTCGAGCCCCGCGCTGGCGATGCCGGCGAGCGCCGGTCCGCCGAGGGTGATCCGCCGCAGGTGTGGGGTCAGCTGTCGGACGCCGACGACCTCGGCCCGGAACAGGGAGTAGGCCTGGCTCACGGAGCGCTCCAGCCGCTGAAGGCGAGGGGAGCGGTGCGCCGCGCGGTGATCGACCGCAGGATCTGGTCGACCCGCACGGCGGTGGTGGACAGCAGCGACGAGGAGATGCCGTGGCTGTGCTCGGTGCTGCCCTGGAGGTACACCCCGCCGCGCAGTGCCTCGTCGGTGTCCACCCGGTAGTCCCGCGCCACCACCGGCCGGCCGCGCTCGTCACGGTGGCACAGTGCGGCCAGGTCGCCGAGCAGGCGCAGCGGGTCGACCGGCCGGTACCCGGTGGCATAGACGACCACGTCGCAGTCGAGCACTGTCTTCTCGCCGGTGGCGAGCGACTCGACCGTGGTCCGCACGTTCTCGCCGTCCTCCACGGTCTCCACCACGCGGGAGACGTTGAACAGCCGAAGCCGCGGCCTGCCGAGCACCTTCTCCTGGTATGTCCGCCGGTACAGCTCCTCGATGAGGTCGATGTCGACGACCGAGTAGTTCGTGTTGCCGTGGTACCCGAGGATCATCTCCTTCACCGGGTCCGCGGCGAGGTAGAAGTGGTCCACCGCCTCCGGGTCGAAGACCCGGTTCGCGAACGGCGAGTCGTCGGAAGGGCTGTAGCCGTAGCGGGAGAAGACCCCGCACACCTCCGCCTCGGGGAACCGGTCGTGCAGGAACTTGGTGACCTCGGCCGCGCTCTGGCCGGCGCCGACGACCGCGACCCTGCGCGGCGAGGTGTCGAGCCGTTCCACCCGGGTGAGCAGGTCGCGGTTGTGCCACACCCGCTCGGTCAACCGCACCCCCTCCGGCAGGTGCGGTTCGAGGCCGAGGCCGAACACCACGTTGCGCGCGCGGTAGGTCGTGGTGTCCGCACCGTGCCTGGCGATGACGTCGAAGCAGACGACCACCCCGTCCTCGGTCACCGGCTCGACGGCGATGACCTCGCGGCCGTAGCGGACCACCTCGTCGAGCCGGGCCGCCGCCCACTCCAGGTAGTCGTGGAACTCGATCCGCAGCGGGAACAGGGACTTCTGGTTGATGAAGTCCACCAACCGGTCCGCACTGTGCAAATAGGACAGGAAGCTGAACTCGCTCGTCGGGTTCCGCATCGTGACCAGGTCCTTGAGGAAGGAGACCTGCATCGTCGCGTCGTCGATGAGCATGCCCCGGTGCCAGCCGAACCGCGGCTGACGTTCGAGGAACAGCGCGCTGACCGGCTCGGTGCGCTGTTCGTCCTCCCGGTCACCGGCGTTGTGCTCAGCGATCGCGATCGCCAGAGCCAGGTTCGACGGCCCGAAGCCGACTCCGAGTACGTCGTGGACAGGTCTCGCGTCGGCGGGTTCCTCTGGCATTACTGTCCTTCCCTCGATCACGTGGAGGTAAGCCTAACCTAATTCACTACGGTAAGGGTAGGCTTGCTTCGCCTCGGTGACATCTCTCCGAGAGCGGTCCGCAACGGAGGGAGTGGTCATGCGCGTGGTCCTGTTCGGGTACCAGACCTGGGGGTATCGCACCCTCGAGGCGTTGCTCGCCTCGGGGCACGAGGTGGCCCTGGCGGTGACGCACCCGGCGTCGGATCACGCGTACGAGTCGATCTGGAGCGACTCGGTAGCGGAGCTGGCCGAGGCCAACGGGGTTCCGGTGATCCTGCGCAACCGGCCGGACGAGGACGTGGTGCGGGCGCTGAAGGAGGTCGACCCCGACCTCATCGTGGCCAACAACTGGCGCACCTGGATCCCGCCGGACATCTTCGACCTACCCCGGTACGGGACGCTGAACGTCCACGACTCGCTGCTGCCCGCCTATGCCGGCTTCGCGCCGGTCATCTGGGCGCTGATCAACGGTGAGTCCGAGGTCGGCGTGACGGCGCACATGATGAACGAGACCCTCGACGCCGGCGACATCGTCCTGCAGCGCTCGGTGCCGGTCGGTCCGACCGACACCGCGACGGACCTCTTCCACCGCACCGTCGACCTGATCGGTCCCATCGTGGCCGACTCCCTGGAGCTGATCGCCTCCGGCCGGCGCGACTTCGTCCCCCAGGACGCATCCCGGGCGAGCTTCTTCCACAAGCGCTCCATCGAGGACAGTCGGATGGACTTCTCCTGGCCTGCCGAGCACCTCGAGCGCCTGGTGCGGGCCCAGTCCGACCCGTACCCGAACGCCTTCTGCTACCACCGGGGCACCCGCCTGCGGGTGGTCTCCGCGGCGGTGTCGCAGGGGCGCTACGGCGGCACCCCTGGTCGCATCTTCATCAAGGAGGGCGACGGGGTGGCGATCGTGGCCGGCGCGGATGCCCGGTTCGGGCGCAACCACGCGCTGCTGGTCCGCCGGGTCCGCCTCGACGACGGCACCGAGCTCGCCGCCAACGACTACTTCCGGACGATGGGCGGGTACCTGACCTCCCGGCCCACCGCGTAGCTCCGCTCCTCCGGCCGCCCCGGCGGTCGGAGCCTTGGGCTTCGATGTTTGCTTCTGCTCATCGGGTGTCTTAAGATACTAGTAGTCTAGTACTTTAAGACGGTCGCGGTATGCCGCGATGGTCCCCGACGAAAGGAGCCTCATGCGCGGCGTCGCACTCGTCACCGCACTCGTCCTGGCCCTGTCCGCCGCACCAGCGGCGGTCGCGGAGCCGGATCCGCCCGCACCGGCGCTGTCCCTGCCCGCGCCCACCGGACGGCATCCGGTGGGCGCCACCTCCCTGCACCTGGACGACACGTCCCGACCCGATCCGTGGGTGCCCACCGAGGACAGCAGGGAGCTGATGGTCACCGTCTTCTACCCGGCGACCACGTCCAACGGGCCGCGCAAGCAGTACATGACCTCGGAGGAGTCACGGATCTACCTCGAGTCGCAGCAGTTCCCCGGGGTGCCGCTGGACGCGCTGAGCACGGTCGAGACGAACGCGGTCGTCGATGCCCGGCCGGCGGCTCGGGAGCACAGCCTGCCGTTGGTCGTGCTCTCGCCGGGCTTCACCAACTCCCGCGCCACGCTCAGCTCGCTGGCCGAGGACCTGGCGAGCCACGGGTACGTGGTCGCGGTGGTGGACCACACCTACGAGAACCGGGCAACCGAGTTCCCCGGTGGCCGGGTGGCCGCCTGCGCCGCCTGCGAGTTCGACCACCTCGACGGGTTCTGGCAGAAGCTGGTGCCCGGTCGGGCGGCCGACGTGTCGTTCGTCCTCGACGAGCTGACCGGCGCGCATCCCGCCTGGCGTGGCGCGCGGCTGATCGACCGGTCGCGGATCGCCATGGCGGGTCACTCGGCGGGCGGCGCGAGCACGAGTCAGGCCATGGTCGCCGAACCCCGCATCAGGGCAGGGATCAACATCGACGGCAGCGTCCACGTCCCGCTCGTCGAGCCCGGACTCTCCCGGCCGTTCATGTTCATGGGCACCATGGACCACTACACGCCCGGTGCTCCCGGCCCCTACGACGACTGGGAGCGCGACTGGCAGCGGTTGACCGGCTGGAAGCGCTGGGTCATGGCGACCGGCACCGCGCACGCGTCGTTCACCGACCTCGGCATGTTCGCCGATCCCTTCGGCGTCGACATCGGGGCGACCATCGACCCGTACCGCGCGTCGGACATCACCCGGGCCTACGTCCGGGCCTTCCTCGACCTGCACCTGCGCGGCAGGCCGCAGCCGCTGATGGCCGGGCCCTCGCGCTGCTACCCGGAGATCACGGTCGTCGGCTGAGCTCTCGCCAGGGGGTGATGGGGTTGGGTGGCCTGTTAGGCTGCCCAACCCTGTCGGAGGGAGGGCGAGTGCAGGAGATCGTGCTACGGCCGGTCGGGTGGGTCGAGTCCACGCTCGTCGACCGGGGCATGGCGCCCCGTCAGGGCGACGAGGGCGCGCCGAACGCGTGGATCGTCTTCCACCAGCGCTACGCCCGCGCCATGCGCGAGCTGGCCGCGGGCCAGGAGGTGCTCGTGCTGACCTGGCTGGACCGGGCCAGCCGGGACGTGCTGGCCGTGCACCCCCGCGACGACAGCTCCCGGCCGGAGACCGGCGTGTTCTCCACCCGCTCCTCCGACCGGCCCAACCCCATCGGCCTGCACCGGGTCCACCTCGTCGCGGTGGAGGGAACCCGTGCCCTGGTCAGGAACCTGGAAGCCCTCGACGGCACCCCGATCCTCGACGTGAAGCCGGTCCTGGGCGAGGAACGCTGAGCGTCAGGAGGACATCCGCTCGCGCAGCGACCTCGGCCGCAGGTCGGTCCAGTGCTCCTCGACGTAGGCGAGGCAGGACTCCCGGCCGGCCGGGCCGTGGACGCTGCGCCAACCGGCGGGCACCTGGGCGAACGAAGGCCACAGGGAGTGCTGCTCCTCGTCGTTGACCAGGACGTGGAAGGTGCCTTCCGGGTCCTCGAACGGATTGGTCATGTGGGGTCCTTCCGCGTGGTGGTGGCGTCGACCAGGATCGCGTGCAGTTCCCGGAGCAGGGCCTGGGCCCTGGCCGGGGTGAACAGGCCGGTTCGGTAGTGCAGGTAGCAGTGGACCGGCCCGTCGGCCACCGGCTCGTAGAACGACAGGGTGAGGTCGGAGCGCGTCGTGCCCGTCGGCACGGCGCTCCCACCGGCCAACGCCGGCAGGTCCGCCTGCTCGTGGTGGACCAGCATCACCTGCGGCGGGGCGTCGAGCAGGTCGGCGAGCGGGATGTCCTGGTGGGCCAGGGCGTCCAGGGTCGTCTCGCGGATCCTGGCCAGCAGCTCGGGGAAGTCCGGATCGCCCGAGGTGTCGGTGCGCAGCACGACCGTGTTGAACAGGCAGCCGACAAGGGGGGCCAGCGCGTCCTCGGCCCGGCCGGCGACCAGCGTCCCGATCGGCAGGTCGGTACCGGCGCCGTGGCGGGTCAGCAGCGTGGCCAGCGCCGCCTGCAGCACCATGAACATGCTGGTGCCCGACGCCGTCGCCAGCGCGTCGATCCCGTGGTGCAGGCGTTCGTCGAGCACCAGCGGCACGGTGCCGGCGGCGTCGCCGGGGAGGACCGGGTCGCGGTCGGTGGGCAGCGACAGCAGGGGCAGGTCGGCCAGCCGCTCGCGCCAGTACCTGGCCTGGTCGTCCGCGACCGCTGCCAGCACCTCGCGGGACCAGGCCGCGTAGTCGGCGTACCCGACCGGCAGCGGCGTCCACACGGGAGCGTCGCCGGCCCGGCGGGCCTCGTAGGCCTGGGTCAGGTCCCGCAGCAGCGGCACCACCGACCACTCGTCGACACCGGCGTAGTGCATGGTCAGCAGGAGGGTGGTGGAGTCGGCCAGCCAGCGGGCGCGCAGCGGCGGTGACACCGCCGGGTCCATCGGCTCGGCGACGAGCTCGGCCACCTCCCCCGAGGCGAGGATCTCGAGCGTCGGCGGGTCGGTCGGGGTCAGCTGCTCCCCGACGGTCGTGCGCAGCGGCTCGTGCCGCTCCACCACGTCCCGCACTGCCGCTGCGAGCGCCTCGACGTCCACATCGGACCAGCGAAGGGCGAAGGCGTGGTCGGCCGTTGTGTGCCCCAGCTGGTTGCGCTGCACGGGAGCCAGCCGGACGGGGCCGTCGTCCGCTCGCGGGGCCAGCACGGGACGTGCCGCCTCGGCGTCGCCGAGCCGTTCGGCGAGCGTGGCGACCGTCGGCGCGTCGAAGACGTCCCGGATCGTCAGGTCCACGTCGAACGCCGTGCGGACCCGGCCGCACAGGCGCATCGCGGCCATCGAGTGACCGCCGAGGCCGAAGAAGTTGTCGTGTACGCCGACCTGGGGCAGCTCCAGCACCTCGGCGAACAGCGCCGCCAGCCGGTGCTCTGTCGGCGTGGTCGGCCGCTCGGCGCCGGTCAGGGCGGACCAGTCCACCTCGGGGAGCGCGGCCCGATCCAGCTTCCCGTTGGGGGTCAACGGAAGCGTGTGCTCCAACGGCACGATCGCGGCCGGCACCATGTGCTCGGGCAGGAACTCCGCGAGGTAGCTCCGCAGCTCCACCGGGTCCACCGCATCCTCGGCCGGCACCGCATACCCGACCAGGCGGGCGACCAAGGTCGACCGGTCGACGAGCACGGCCGATTGCCGGACCGAGGGGTGCCGGGCCATCGTCGCCTCGATCTCGCCCAGCTCGATCCGGAAGCCGCGGATCTTCACCTGGTCGTCCACCCGGCCGAAGAAGTCGAGCACGCCGTCGCGGCGCCACCGCGCGCGGTCGCCGGTGCGGTACATCCGGCTCCCGGGCTGCCCGAAGGGGCAGGCGACGAACCGTTGCGCGGTCAGCCCCCGGCGACCGAGGTAGCCGCGGGCGAGGCCGCGTCCGGCCACGTACAGCTCACCGATGACTCCCGGCGGCACCGGCCGCAGCCGCTCGTCGAGCACGTACACCCGCGTGTTCGGGTCGGGCACGCCGATCGGGACGGCGCCCCGCCACGACGGGTCGGCCGACCAGAGCGTGGAGTTGACCGTTGCCTCGGTCAGCCCGTACGCGGCGAGCACGTTGAGCCGGCCGGCCCAACGCCCGACCAGGTCCGGTGGGACGGTCTCGGTGCCGACCAGGACCGTCGCGTCGGCCGGCAGCACGCAGTCGTCGGGGAGTGCCGACACCAGCGAAGGCGGCAGGATCATGTGCGTGATCCGCTCGCGGGCGAGGAAATCGGTCAGCTCACGGCCGGCCGTGCGGACCTCCTCCGGGGCCAGAACCAGCGTCCCGCCCACGCACAGTGCCATCGTCAGCTCGAACACGGCGACGTCGAAGCCGACCGAGGCGTACTGCAGGACCCGGCTGTCCTCCCGCAGCCGCATGCGGTCCACGGCCGTCGCGGCAAGGGAGGCGATGCCGTCGTGCGGCACCACGACGCCCTTGGGGCGGCCCGTCGATCCGGACGTGTAGATGACGTATGCCGCCGAATCCAAACCAAACGGTCTGTTTTCCGGGGGTGACGCCGGCGCGGACCGGAGGGAGGCGCTCACGTCCGGCGCGTCGAGCAGGACCCTGGCCGCGTCGGTGTCCGGCACCTTGCCGGTCACCGTCTCGGTCGTCAGGACCAGGCGGGCGCGGGCGTCGTCGAGCATGAAGGCGAGCCTGTCGGCCGGGTGGCTGAGGTCCAGCGGCAGGTAGGCCGCACCGAGCTTCACCACCGCCAGGACCGCGGCGACCATGTCCGCCGTGCGCGGCATCGCCAGGCCGACCACGTCCTCGGCTCCGACGCCGTGGCGGTGCAGCAGGTGTGCGATCCGGTTGGACCGCTCGTCGAGCTCGGCGTAGGTCCACGTGGTGCGGCCGTCCACGACGGCCTCCGCGTCCGGTTTGACCGCGACCACGCCGGCGAACAGCTCCGGCATTGTCAGGGCCGGCACCGCACGGTCGGTGACGTTGAAGCCCTCGACCACGTGGTGGCGCTCGGTGTCCGTGCGCAGGTCCACGTCGGACAGCGGGGCGGCCGGGTCGGTGACGACGGCGGCGAGCAGCCGCTGCAGCCGGCCACCGAGGTCGGCAACGGTGTCGGCGTCGAACAGGTCGGTCGCGTACTCCAGCCGGCACTCGATCCGCCCGCTCGACGCGTGCTCGGCGAAGCTGAACACGAGGTCGAACTTGGCGGTCGTGCCGGCGAGCGTCACCGGCTCGAGCGTGAGCCCGCCGAGCTCCGGGACGTCCCAGGCCACGTTGTGGTAGCCCACCATCACCTGGAACAGCGGGTTGCGGGACAGGGAGCGAGTGGGGTTCATCCGCTCCACGACCGACTCGAACGGCACGTCGGCGTTGGAGAACGCGGCCAGGTCGGTCTCCTTCACCTGCCCCACCAGCTCGGCGAACGAGGTCGTGCCCGACACGCTGGTGCGCAGAACCAGCGTGTTCACGAAGAACCCGACCAGCTCGTCCAGCGCGGCGTCGCCACGGCCGGCGATCGGTGCGCCGAGCGGGAGGTCGGCGCCCGCGCCGGTGCGGTACAGCAGTGCCGCGACCGCGGCGTGCAGGAGCATGAACGTGCTCGCGCCAGTCCGCGCCGCCAGCGCACGCAGGCCCGCGCCGACCTCGTCCGGCAGTACGAGGTTCTCCTCGCCGCCGCGGAAGGACGGCCGGGCCGGGCGGGGCCGGTCCGTCGGCAGCTCCAGCTCCTCGGGCGACCCGGCCAGCGTGCGCTCCCAGAACGCGAGCTGGCGGCCGGCGAGGGTGTCCGGGTCGGACCCGTCGCCGAGCAGGCGGCGCTGCCAGAGCGTGTAGTCGGCGTACTGCACCGGCAGAGGCTCCCAGTCCGGCGCCGCGCCGGCGAGCCGGGCGCGGTAGGCGGTGGCCAGGTCACGCAGGAACGGGCGGTCGGACCACTCGTCGGTGGTGATGTGGTGTAGCAGGACCACGACCACGTGGTCGTCCTCGGCGACCCGGGCGAGCGTCACCCGCAGCGGCAGCTCGGTGGCCAGGTCGAACGGGCGGGCGACGGCCGCCTCGACCACGGCCGGCACCTCCTCCTCGCCGACCTCGACCAACTCGACCGGCACCTCCGCGTCCGCCACCACCAGCTGTTCGGGCCGGCCGTCGTGCTCGCGGAAGACCGTGCGCAACGCCTCGTGCCTGGCGGCGACGTCGTCGAGTGCGGCCCGCCACGCGGCCACGTCCAGCGTGCCGCGGAGGCGGAACACCAGCGGGAAGTTGTACGCCGCCGAGACGCCCTCCAGCTGCTGGATGACCCACAGCCGCTGCTGGGCGTGGGAGAGCGGGACCCGCTCCGGACGCGGCGCGACGACCAGCGGCGGCCGGGCGCCGGCGCCGGCGCCCTCCACCCGTCTGGCCAGCTCGGCCACCGTAGGCGCCTCGAACAGGTCGCGGATCGCGAGGTCGACCCGCAGCGCCGCCCGCGCCCGGCTGGCCAGCCTGGTGGCCAGCAGCGAGTGCCCGCCCAGGTCGAAGAACCCGTCGTCGACGCCCACCTCGGGCAGGCCGAGCACCTCGGCGAACAACGCGCACAGGGTCCGCTCGGTCGCGGTGGCCGGCGCTCGCCCCGTAGCGGCGGTGAGCTCGGGCTGGGGCAGTGCCTTGACGTCGAGCTTGCCGTTGACGGTGAGCGGCAGGTGGTCCACCGGGACGATCGCCGCCGGCACCATGTAGTCGGGCAGCCGCTCCCGCAGGTACTCCCGCAGCCCTTCGGCGCTCGGGGCGCCGCCGGGGACGACGTAGCCGACCAGTCGCCGGGCCGGACCGGCGTCGACCGCGACGACGGCCGCCTGCGTGAGGTCGGGGTGGCCCGCCAGCACGGCCTCGATCTCGCCGAGCTCCACCCGGTACCCGCGGATCTTCACCTGGTCGTCGGTGCGGCCGAGGAAGTCCAGGTTCCCGTCCCGCCGCCGGCGGACCAGGTCACCGGTGCGGTACATGCGTGAGCCGGGCTCGCCGTACGGGTCGGCGACGAACCGGTCGGCGGTCAGCCCTGGCCGGTCGTGATAGCCGCGGGCGAGGCCGATCCCGGCGATGTACAGCTCGCCGGGCGCGCCCGGCGGCACCGGCCGCAGCCGGGTGTCCAGCACGTAGCCGCGGGTGTTCCAGATCGGCCGGCCGACGGTGGGCGTCTCGGAGTCCACAGTGGAGGCGCCGAGCGTGTTGATCGTGTACTCGGTTGGCCCGTACAGGTTGTAGCCGTAGGTGCCGTCGGTCTCGCGCAGCCGCCGCCAGACGGCGTCCGGCACGGCCTCGCCGCCGAGCAGCACCAGCGGCGGCACGTGTCCGTCGAGCAGGCCCTCCTCGAACAGCAGCTGGGCGTAGGTCGGCGTGACGTTGACGACGTCGACCCGGTGCGCCGCGCAGTAGGCGACCAGCGCGCTCGCGTCCCTGCGCAGCTCCTCGTCGCACACGTGCACCTCGTGGCCCTCGACCAGCCAGAGCAGCTCCTCCCAGGACATGTCGAAGGCGAAGGACACGGTGTGGGCGATGCGCAGCCGCCGGCCGGCCGCCGCGACGGTGGGACCGAAGATCTCCGCCCGGTGGTTGAGCTGCATGTTGGTCAGCCCCCGGTAGGGGGTGACCACGCCCTTGGGCCGGCCGGTGGACCCGGACGTGTAGATCACGTAGGCGGGGTGGTCGAGCCGGTCGGGCAGGCCGTGCGCGAAGGCGGGCCGTTCGGCGTCGGTGACCTCCGTCGGGCTCAGCGCGTCCAGCTCGGCCAGCACCGCCGGGTCGTCCAGCAGGACGGCGCCCGAGGACAGTGCGGGATCCACTGTGGACATCGAGAGTAGGCATACCGGTGCGGTGTCGGTGACCATCAGGCGCAGCCGCTCCACCGGGTGGTCCAGGTCCAGCGGCAGGTACGCGGCACCGGTGCGGAGCACGGCGAACAGCGCGACGACCATCTCGGCCGAGCGCGGGAGGGCCAGCGCCACGACGGTCTCCGGTGCGGCGCCGCGGGCCAGCAGCAGCCGCGCGAGCCGGTTGATCCTGCCGTCCAGCTCGGCGTAGGTCAGTGCCCGCTCGCCGAAGACCAGCGCGGTGGCCTCCGGCGAGCGGGCGGCCTGTTCGGCCAGCAGGTCGGCGACGGTCAGATCCGGCACCGGGTGCCGGATCGCGTCCCACTCGGCGGTCAGCGCCGCGTGCTCGTCGGGCAGCAGCAGGTCGAGCCGGCCGACCGGGGCGTCCGGGTCGGCAACGAGGCGGTCGAGCAACGCGGTGAAGCGGGTGAGGTAGGCCGCCGCGGTGTCGTCGTCGAACACGTCCGGCCGGTACTCGAGCTTCACCCGCAGCGCCGGGCCGGGCGTGACCACCAGCGTGAGCGGGTAGTGGGTGGCGTCCGCGCCGCTGGCGGCGGTGATGCCGTGCCGCTCGCCGAGCGCGGCGAACCCCTCGGCGTCGACGAAGTTCTGCAGTACGTACAGCGTGTCGAACAGCACCGGGTGGCCGGCCAGCTGCTGGAGCTCACCCAGCCCCAGGTACTCGTGCGGCATCAGCGCGGTCCGCCGGTCCTGGATGCGGCGCAGCAGCCCGGCCACTGTCTCCCGCGGGTCGAGCGAGACCCGCACCGGCACCGTGTTGAGGAACAGGCCGATCGCGCTCTCCACGTTCGGCACCTCGGTCGGGCGCCCCGCGACAGTCGTGCCGAACACGACGTCGTCGCGCCCGGTCGACGCGGCCAACGTCATCGCCCATGCCGCGTTGAGCAGCGTGTTGAGCGTGACCCCGGCCGCGCGGCCGGCCTCCCGCAGCGGTGCCGCGTCGAGCTCGACGTGGTGGCGGCGGGGGATGGCCGGGCGCATGGCCACGTCGGCGCGGCCGACCAGGGTCGGCTCGGCCAACCCGGTCAGTGCCTCCCGCCAGGCCGTCCTGGCCGCCTCGTTGTCCTGTTCGGACAGCCAGGCGAGGTAGTCGCGGTAGCTGCCCGGGGTGGGTAGCCCGGTGGCGTCGCCGCCGCGTTCGTAGAGCGACAACAGCTGGTCGGTGAACCGGCCGTCGGACCAGCCGTCCCACAGGATCATGTGGTGCGTGGTCAGTAGCCGGTCGCCCTCGGGCAGGCGGACCACGGTCATCCGGCACAGCGGCGAGCGGGACAGGTCGAACCGGTGGCTCCGGTCGGCCTCCGCCAGCTCCTCGGCGCGCTCGAGTGCGCGCTCCACGGGCAGCTCGCGCAGGTCGACCTCGTCGACCGGCAGCTCGGGGGTCGCGGCGATGTACTGCACCGGAGCGGGGACCCCGTCGCTGAGGAAACCCGCGCGCAGGCTCGGGTTGCGGGCCAGCAGCGCGCTGGTCGCGGCGCGCAGCCTGGCCAGGTCGAGCCGGTGGTCGAAGTCCATCGCGCTCTGCGCGGTGTAGACGTCCAGCTCGGCGGTGTCGTAGCTGGCGTGGAAGTACAGGCCCTCCTGGAGCGGCGAGAGCGGCCAGATGTCCTCGACCGCGCCGCCGGCCAGCTCGACGACCCGGTCCACGGCCGCCTGGTCGAGCCGGACCAGTGCCAGCTTCGCGGCGCTGAGCCGGCCGGCCGCCTCCGCCAGCTCGCGCACGGCGGCCGACCAGTGGTCGGCGACCGCCCGCACGTCGTGCTCGCCGAGCCGGTCGTCGGACCAGGTCCAGGTCGCCCGCAGCCGCGGCCCGGACGGGGTGTCCGCGCAGACGGTGTCCAGCTGCAGGACGTGGGACATCCCCATGTCCTGGTCGGGCAGGAGCTCGAGCGCGGCGCTCTCCGGCGCCGGCGCCCAGTCCTCCTCGCGGTCGGTCGGGAAGCGGCCGAAGTAGTTGAACAGCACCTGCGCCGGGGGCAGCTGGGCGAGCAGCGGCGCGGCCTGCGCGTTGAGGTAGCGCAGCATGCCGTAGCCGATGCCGTTGTCGGGCGCGGCCCGCAGCGCCTCGCGCACGAGGTCGAGCTGTGCCAAGGGATCCGCTGTGGACCGGAGCCGCACCGGCTGGACGCTGGTGAACCAGCCGACCGTGCGGGACAGGTCGGCCTCGCCCTCGCGGCCGTGCCGCTCGACGTCGACGAGCAGGTCGCCCTCGCCGCGCCAGCGGGTCACCGCCAGCCGCAGTGCCGTCAGCAACACCTCCTGCGGCTCACCGCCGCGCAGCAGCGGCTCGGTGTCTTTTGTGGACAGCTCGAGGACGTGCCGGCGGGTGTCCCGGACGAGCCCGGGCCGGGCGCCGGGAACCAGGTCGGCGCCGGGCGCGAGGGTCTCGGTCCAGTGGGCCAGCTCGGTGAGCCGGTGCGGTGCCTGCGCCTGCTCGGCGACGTCGCGGGCGAAGCGGCGCAGCGAGGTCGGCACCGGGTCGAGCTCGGCGCCGGCCCAGGCCGTCGCGAGGTCGGTGAACAGGATGCGCCAGGACACCCCGTCGACGACGAGGTGGTGGGCCGCGACCAGCAGCCGGCCCGGGTGCTCGCCCGCGTCGAACCACACGAACCGGAGCATCGTGCCGTCCTCGGGCGCGAGCTCGCCGGCGGCGGTCTCGGCGGCTTCGGCGATCGTGGTGCGCAGCTCGTCGGGGGAGAGCCCGCGCACGTCCACCCGGCGCAGTTCGACGGACACCGCGGGCAGGGCCTCCAGCGACCAGAGCACCGGCGCGATCCTGGTCAGCTTGAGGCGCAGGCCGTCGTGCCGCTCCACGACCGCGCGCAGCACCGCGGTCAGCCGTTCCTCGCTGGCCCCCGCGGGGGTCCGCAGGAGCATCGGGAGGGTGAACCGGTCGATCGGGCCGCCCCGCTCGCGCAGATGGTGCACGATCGGCAGCAGCGGAATGTCGCCGACCCCGTCCCGGTCGCCCTCGGCGACCGGCGTCACCGCGGTGGGGTCCGCCGTCGCGGCCAGTGCGGCGAGCGCGGCCGGGGTCCGATGGGTGAACACGTCCTTGGGGCCGACGTCCACACCGGCCGCGCGTGCCCGTCCGGAGACCGTGATCGAGAGGATGCTGTCGCCGCCGAGGGTGAAGAAATCCTCGTCCGCGCCGACCCGCTCCACTTTGAGCACCTCGGCGAAGATCTCGCAGAGCAGGCGCTCCCGCTCGTCACGCGGGTCGCGGACGGGAGCGCGCCCGGTCTCGGGGGCGGGGAGCGCCGCACGGTCGACCTTCCCGCTGCGGGTGAGCGGCATGGCCTCCAGCCGGACGAGCGCGTCGGGAACCAGCGGGGCCGGCACGGTCGCGGCCAGTGCGGCCAGCACCGCCTCGGCGTCCACGGTCGCCGGGGTCACGTAGCCGACCAACCGGGTGGCGCCGGGACCGTCGGTACGGGCGAGCGCGGCGGCGGCGGTGACCCCGGGCTGGGCGGCCAGCCGGGCCTCGACCTCACCGAGCTCCACCCGGTTGCCCCGGATCTTGACCTGGCGGTCCACCCGGCCCACGTACTCCAGCGCACCGTTCGCCAGCCGCCGCACCAGGTCGCCGGTGCGGTACATGCGCTCGCCGGAGGGCCCGAACGGGTCGGCGACGAACCGCTCGGCGGTCAGGTCCGGCCGGCCGTGGTAGCCGTGGGCCAGCTGCGCGCCGGCGACGTACAGCTCGCCGGGCAGTCCCACCGGCACCGGCCGCAGGTAGCCGTCCAGCACGTGGAGGCGTGTGTTGGCTACCGGGTGTCCGATCGGGACGGTTCCGTCCTGGTCCTCGTCGTGCCCGGACTCCCACCAGGAAACCAGGACCGTAGTCTCGGTGGGACCGTAGACGTTGTACAGCGCCACGTCCGTGGCCGCCCAGCGCCGGGCCACGGCGCCGGTCATGGCCTCGCCGCCGCTGAACACGCGGCGCAGGCCCGAGGCGTGCACGCCGGCGTCGAGGAGTGCGGGCAGCATCGACGCCACGGTCATCAGCGTCGTGACCCCGTGCTCCCGAATCAGGGCGACCAGTTCGGCGGGATCGCGGTGGGCGTCGGGAGGGGCGACGACGACCGCCCCGCCGACGGTCAGCGGCCAGAGCAACTCGGCCATGGAGGGGTCGAAGCTCACCGAGACCTGGTGCAGCAGTCGGTCCCGCTGGCCGAGGCCGAACTCGGCGTGCAGCCAGGTGAGCAGGTTGACCAGTGCCCGGTGCGGGACCGGGACACCCTTGGGCCGGCCGGTGGAGCCGGAGGTGAAGATCAGGTACGCGGCGCCGTCCCGGTCCACCCGCGCCCGCCGCGGCGAGGGCGTTCCGCCCCGGGCGGCCAGCACGTCGGGCCCGGTGAGCACGGTCACCGCACCCGCGTCGGCCACCATCAGCTCGCGCCGCGCGGCCGGGTAGTCCACATCCACCGGCAGGTACACCGCGCCCGCCTCGAGCACGCCGAGCAGTGCCACGACCAGCTCGACCGAGCGCGGCACCGAGACCGCGACGACCTCGCCCGGACGGGCCGGCAACGCCGCGGCGAGGGCCCGTGCCCAGTCCCGCAGCTCGCGGTAGGTGAGCCGCTCGGCGCCGATCACCGCGACCGCGTCCGGGGTGCGGGCGACCTGCGCGTCGAACAGGTCGAGGACCGTCTCGCCCGCCGGCTCGAGCACCGGGCCGGCCAGCACCGGGTCGGCCGGGTAGGTGTCGAGGTGGGCCACCGGCCGGTCGGGGTCGCTGGCCAGCCCGGTGAGCACGTGCTCGAGCCAGTCGCGGATCCGCCCGACCTCGGCCTCGCCCAGTCGGGCGCTGTCGTACTCGAGGTGGACCCGCAGGCGCGCGCCGGGCAGCACGATCAGCGAGAGCGGGTAGTGCGCGGTGCCGAACCCGGTCACCCCGGCCACCTCGACCGTCCCGGCGGGATCGGTGCGGCGGGCGTCGACCGGGTAGTTCTCGAACACCACGAGCGTGTCGAACAGCTCGGGCAGGCCGGCCATCCGGTGCAGCTCGGGCAGCCGCACGGTGTCGTGGGCGAGCAGCTCGGCCTGGCTGTCCTGCAGGGCCGCCAGCGCGTCGGCCACCGGCTGGTCCGGCCGCCACCGCATGCGCACCGGCAGGGTGTTGGCGAACAGGCCGATCATGCCTGCCACACCGTCTACATCGGAGGACCGCCCGGACGTCGTTGTGCCGAACACCACGTCCTGGCGTCCGGTCAGCCGGCCCAGCAGCAGACCCCATGCGCCCTGGACGACGGTGCTCAGCGTGAGGTCGCGTTCCCGGGCGCGGGTGGCCAGGCGGGCCGTGACGTCCTCGGCGAGCACGAGCTCGAGGTGCGCCGGGCGGGGACGAGTGGCGGGTGCCGTGCCCGGTAGCAGCGTCGGCTCCTCCACATCGGACAAGGCGGCTCGCCATACCTCGCGCGCCTGCTCGTGGTCGCGGGTGGCGAGCCACTCGTGGTACTCGCGATAGGAGGTGACCGGCGGCAGCTGGGGGAGCTCGCCGCCGGGTGTGTAGTGGGCGAGGACCTCGTGCACGGTCAGCGGTGCCGACCACCCGTCGGTGGCGATGTGGTGCAGGGTGAGCACCAGCCAGCTCCGCCCGGTACCGCGCACCAGCGCGGCCCGCAGCATCGGCGGCCGCGCGAGGTCGACTCCCGCCGCACGCTCCTCGGCGGCCACCCGCTCCGCCTCGCCGCCGACCTCGCGCCAGGGCAGCGCCACGCGCTCGGCGACCACCTGGACCGTACGGCCGTCGGGGAGCTGGCGGAACGACGCCCGCAGCGGCGCGTGCCGGTCGAGGACGGCCTGGACGGCCCGGCGCAGCGCTGCCGGGTCGACCTCGCCGCGCAGCTCGACGGTCTGCTGGACGACGTAGCTGTCGTGCTCGTCGAACTGGGCGTGGAAGAAGAAGCCCTCCTGCAGCGGTCCGGCCGGCAGCACGTCGGCGACCCCCGAGCCGAGCTCGTCGACCTGCGCCTGGTCCATCGGCACCAGCGGGAAGTCGGACGGGGTGTGTCCGCCGCCCTCGACGGTGGCCAGCTCCCGCAGGGACTCGCGCCACAGCGACGCGAACCGGCGCACCTGCGCCTCCTCGATTGCCCCGGAGGGCCAGGTGATCGTCGCGGTCAGGACCGGTCCGTCGGTCCCGTCGCGGACGAGCGCGTCGACCTCGAGCAGGTGGTCGAACGGCATGCGCGGGTCCTTCGCCGCGCCGAGTACGTCAGCCGCGGGGTCGGGCGCCCAGTCGGCGCCGTCCCCGGCGGCGAACCGGCCGAGGTAGTTGAACAGCAGCTCCGGTGCCGGCGCGCCGATCCGCCCCCGGACCAGGCCGTAGCCGATCCCGTTGTCCGGCAGGGCACGCAGCCCTTCCTTGACGGCCTTGACCGTGCCGTCCGGATCGCCGGCCACCGGCCGCAGGCGGACCGGGAAGGTGCTGGTGAACCAGCCGACGGTGCGGGACAGGTCGGTGTCCGGCACCACCTGCTCCTCCCGCCCGTGGCCCTCCAGCTCGACCAGGGCCTCGCTGCCGCCGCGCCACCGGATGACCGCGGTCGCCAGCCCGGCGAGGAGGATGTCGTTGACCGAGCCGTGGTACGCGGCCGGGCGGGTGGTCAGCAGCGGCACGGTGAGCTCGGGCGGCAGCGTCACCGTGAGCGTGGCGGCGGTGGCCGCGGTGTCGGTACGGGGATCCAGCGCCCGGTTCCCCAGTGGACGGACGTCGGCGGCGAGCTGTTCCCGCCACAGCGGGAGCTCCGCCGCCCGGTCGACGGTGGCCAGTCGCTCCGCCCAGGTCCGGAACGAGGTCGGGACGGGCCTGGGCGGCCGGCCGGCAGCGATCGCGGCCAGGTCCTCGAGCATCACCCGCCACGAGACGCCGTCCACGACCAGGTGGTGTGCGACGAGCAGGAGCCGTCGGTCGGTGGGGAACCACACCGCGCGCAGCATCCGTCCCTCGCGCGGTGCGAGACGGGCGGCGGCCAGCCGGGTCTGCTCGAGCGGGTCCGCGCCGGTGTCGCCCCGCTCGACCAACCCGGCCGCCGGCACGGTTCCCACCGGGGGGATCTCGAGCGTCCACTCGGGACCCAGTCGGGCACGGAGGAGGTCGTGGTGGTCCACCAGCCGTTGCAGCACCGACTCGAGCCGGTCGCCGTCCAGGTCCGCTGGTACCCGCAGCAGGACCGACTGGTGGAACGCGTCGACCGGGGAGCCGAGCTCGCGCAGCCACCGGATGATCGGCGTCGGGGGCGCGCTCCCGACGCCGAGGTCGTGCGTCGCCGGCCGTGCGCCGTCGCGCCGCCCGGCGACCGCGGCCAGGGCGGCGACCGTGCGGTGGCGGAACACGTCCCGCGGCGTGACCACCAGACCCGCCGCGCGAGCCCGGCCAACGAGCTGGATCGCGACAATGCTGTCGCCACCGAGTTCGAAGAAGCTGTCCAGCACGCCGACCGAGGGCAGCCCCAGCACCTCGGCGAAGACCTCGGCGAGCACCCGCTCCGCCTCGGAGGTCGGCGCGGCGTCCCCGGTCAGCGCCGCCCAGTCCGGCTCGGGTAGTGCCCGGGTGTCGAGCTTTCCGTTGGGTGTCAACGGGAGCCGGTCCGGCACGGCGACGACCGCCGCGGGTACCAGGTACTCCGGCAGCTCCTCGGCGATCCGGGCGCGGACCGCCGCCGGGTCCACCGTGGAGCCGTCGGTGGCCGTCACGTACGCGACCAGCCGCAGCCCACCGCGTTGGTCTGGTCGAGCCAGTACGGCCGCCTGCGCGACCTCGGGCCGGCGCAGCAGCGCGCTCTCCACCTCGCCGGGCTCGACGCGGTGGCCGCGGATCTTGACCTGGCTGTCGGTGCGGCCGAGGAACTCGAGGTTGCCGTCCGTGCGCCACCGCACCCGGTCACCGGTGCGGTACATCCGGGCGCCCGGCGGGCCGAACGGGTCGGCGACGAACCGCTGCGCGGTCAGAGCGTGCCGGCCGCGATAACCCCTGGCCAGGCCGCGGCCGCCGACGTACAGCTCGCCGACCACGCCCACCCCCACCCGGCGCAGCGAGGAGTCCAGCACGTACAGGCGGGTGTTCGGGTCGGGCCCGCCGATCGGCACCGGGCCGGTCCAGTCCGGCTCGGCGAGCCAGAGCGTGGAGTTCACCGTCGCCTCGGTCAGCCCGTAGGCCACCACGACCCGCAGCGCCGGCGTCCAGCGCGCGACCAGCTCGGCCGGTACCGACTCGGTGCCGACGACCAGCACGGCCCCGTCGGGCAGTCGGCAGGCCGGCGGCAGCGCGGCCACCAGCGACGGCGGCAGGATCATGTGTGTGACGCCGTGCTCGCGCAGGTAGTCGGTGAGCTCCGGACCGGCGACCCGGCGCTGCTCCGGCACGAGCACGACCCGTGCCCCGGTGCCGAGCGACATGCACAGGTCCCAGACGGCCACGTCGAAACCGACCGAGGCGAACTGGGCGACCCGGCTCGACGCAAAGACCCCGAGACGTCGCACCGCCGTCGCGATCAGGCTGCCGACCCCCTCGTGGGTGACCACGACGCCCTTGGGGCGACCGGTGGACCCGGACGTGTAGATCACGTACGCCGCCGCGTCGAGCGGGACCTGCCGACGCGGGTCGGACGACGGGTGGGCGGAGCTGTCGACCCGGTCGAGCAGCAGGGCGGGGCCGGGGACCTCGCCGGCAAGCTCGGAGGTGGTGAGCACGAGACGGGCCCGCGCGTCGGACACCATGTACGCCAGGCGGTCGCCCGGGTGGTCCGGATCGAGCGGCAGGTACGCCGCACCGGCCTTGAGCACGGCGAGCAGCGCGACGACCAGGTCCGGTGTCCGGGGCAGCGCGACGGCCACGACGTCCTCGGCCCCGACGCCGTTGGCGATCAGCAGGTGCGCCAGCCGGTTCGCCGCGGCGTCCAGCTCCGCGTAGCGCAGCGAGGTCGACTCGCAGACCAGCGCCACCGCGTCCGGCGTGCGGCGGACCTGCCGGGCGAACGCCTCGGGCCAGGTCACCTCGTCGACCTCGAGCGGGTCCTCGCCGAACGAGGCCAGCCTGGCCAGCTCGGCGGCCGGCACGAGCTGGACATCGCCGAGCGTGATGTCCGGTGTGGACACAAGAGCGTCCAGGACGGCGAGCAGGCCCTGCTCGTGCACGGCCAGCTCGGCCTGCCCGCACACGCTCGCGTCCGCGATCAGGTCGAGGTAGGTCGTCCCGCCCGGCTGGTCGAAGACGTTGACCGTGAGGTCGGTCACCGGACCTGGCCACACGTCGCAGTAGGTCGCGGTCGCGGACCCGAAGTCGAGGTCGGCCGCGAACCCGACGACGTTCACCGTGGGTCCGACCAGCCGTCCCTGCTCGTCGCCCACACCGCCTTCGCGGGCCAGCTCCTCGGCGCGGAAACGGCTGTGCGGCAGGACTTCGCGCACCTCACCGGCGACGGTGGCGAGCAGCGCGGTCAACGGTTCCCTGGCCGAGGCACGCACGTGCAGCGGCAGCACGTTCGAGGCCATGCCGGGCACGCCCCGGCTGACCGCGTCGACGCGCCCGGTCATCGGCAGCCCGAGCACGACCTCGCCGGCGCCGGTCGTCCGCGAGACGTAGCCGGCGACGGCGGCGACCATCACCCGGGAGGGCCGCACCTCCGCGCGCTTCGCGAACTCCCGTACTCCCGCCGCGCGGGTGGTGTCGAGCACGACCCGGCGCCGCTCGATCCGGGTGGGCGGCTCGGTCGCGGCGTCCAGCAGGCGCGCCGGCTCCGTCCCGTTCGCGAGGCGGTCGAGCCACCAGGCGCGGTCCTCGGCGTAGGGCTCGCCGGCGCGGTAGTCCTGCTCGGCCCCGACCAGCCCCGCCAACCCCCAGTCCACATCGGACGGGACGGTGCCGGTGCAGACGGCGGCGACCCGCTTGGTGAGCAGGGCGATACCGACGGCGTCGATCACGATGTGGTGGTAGCGCTGGTACCACCAGACGCGGTCCGGGCCGAGCCGGAGGAGCGCGTGCCGGTGGAGAGGGCCGGCGGCCAGGTCCATCGGCCGCGCTCGGTCGGCGAGCATCCACTCCATCGCCGCGGCGGCCGGGTCGGGCTCCTCGCGCAGATCCAGGACGTCGACCGGGACCGCCCGCGGTGGCACGGGAACCTGTACCGGTGCGCCCTCGCGCACCTCGAACCGCACGTGCAGGCACTCGGCCTCGGCCAGGGCGGCCTCGACCGCGGAGCGGAGCCGGTGGAGGTCGAGCGGCCCCCGGAGCTCGATGTAGGCGGCGATGTTGAACGCCGTCGTGTCGGGCTCGATCTGCTGTGCGTACCAGACGCCGGCCTGTGCGCCGGTGAGCGGCAGCCCCATCACGACCGGTCGAGCAGCGGCACGAGCTCGTCGATGGCGTAGGGGATGCTCAGCACGGTGTTGAACGACAGTGCGGCGCCGATCGGCGGGTCCGAGTAGGGCAGGAAGACGGCCCGGTTCTCCTTGGCCACCGCCAGGCCCTGGAAGACGGGGTCGGCCTTGACCCGTGCCTCGGCGGTGGGGTCGGCGGCCAGGAACAGCAGCAGGTCGGTGTCGATCAGGTCGCCGCGTTCGCTGGAGACGTCCGCGGCGTTGCTCACACCGGCGGCCTCGTTGATGGCGTCCGGCACCACGAAGCCCATCTCAATCATGAAGGCCGCCTTCGGGTCGGTCTTCTGGAAGATCGCGTACTTGCCCGCCTGGTAGGGGTCGGCCACGGCGACCGTCCTGCCCTCCCAGTCCGGGTGCTCCTCGCGCACGGCCGCGAACCTGCCGTCGATCTCGTCGATCAGCCGCTCGGCCTCGTCGGCCTTGCCCAGCGCGCGCCCGGTCATCCTGGTCATCTCCTGCCAGGGGGCGCCGTAGTCCGCGAAGTCCTTGGGCTGCCCGACGACCGGCGCGATCTTGGACAGCTCGTCGTACTGCTCCTGGGTCATCCCCGAGTAGAGCGCGAGGATCAGGTCCGGCTGGAGGCCGAGGATCTTCTCCAGGTTGAAGTCGTCCCGCTCGCCGACGATCTCCGGGGTGTTCGCACCCCACAGGTCCTTGGTCCACGGCCAGAGGCCGTAGGGCCGCTCCTTGAACCAGTCCACGGCACCGACCGGCTTGACCCCCAGTGCCAGCACGGCGTCCTGATCGGACAGTCCCAGCGTGACGACCTTCGCCGGCTCCTCGGTGATCTCGGTGCTGCCGTACTTGTGCTCGATCGAGACCGGGAACGCCGCGCCCTCCTCGGTCCGACTGCCGCTCGGCGACGGGTCCTTCGCGGCCTCGTCCACCCCGCAGCCGGCGAGTAACAGCACCAGGACGAGCGGACAGAGCGTGCGCAGCAGAGACATGACTCCCTCGATCGGTCGCACCGGTGGAACTTTAAGTTAGGCGAACCTTACCGCACGTGGCGGCTATGAGGTATACCTATCCTAAGTTGGCCGAGTAGGGTGAGCCGCATGGTCGAGACCTCCGCGGCTACTCCCGCGCGCCCGCGCCGCACCCCGGCGCTGCGGCGACGGCTGCTGCTGGTGGTCTCCCTCGGCGTGCTGCTCGTGCTGTGCGTGTTGTCGCTGGCGATCGGTACCCGCGACGTGCCGCCGGCAGAGATCCTCGCGGCGTTGTTCGGCGACGGCGCACCGGATGTCGAGGCGCTGGTCTGGGGGGCTCGGCTGCCCAGGACGCTGGTCGCGTTGCTGGTGGGGGTCTCGCTCGGGCTCGCCGGCGCGGTCATGCAGGCGCTGACCCGCAACCCGCTCGGCGACCCGGGTCTGCTCGGGATCAGCGGGGGAGCGGCGTTCGGCATCGTGATCGCGGTGATCGCAACGGGGGTCAGCTCGTTCTACGGCTACCTCGGTGCCGCGCTCGTCGGGGCGCTGGTCGCCAGTGCCGTGGTCTACGCGCTCGGCAGCGCCGGGCGCGGCGGTGCCACGCCGGTCAAGCTCGCCCTTGCCGGGGTGGCCGTCACGGCGATGCTGTCCTCGCTCACCTCCGGACTGACCCTGGTCCACCCCGAGGCGCTCAACCGCTACCGCTTCTGGGCGGCCGGGTCGCTGGCCGGTCAGGACGCCGGGGTGTTCTGGCGGGTGCTGCCGTTCGTGCTGGTCGGGGTGGTGCTCGCGCTGGCCTCGGCCGGCGCGCTGAACAGCATCGCGCTCGGCGACGAGGTGGCCGTCGCACTCGGCCGCCGGATCGGGCTGGTCCGGGCGCAGGGCGTCGTGACGATCACCCTGCTCACCGGCGCCGCGGTGGCGGTGGTCGGGCCGATCGTGTTCCTGGGGATGGTGGTGCCGCACCTGGCCCGGGCGATCAGCGGTCCCGACCAGCGCTGGCTGATGCCGTTCGCGATGGTGCTCGCGCCGGTCCTGCTGCTGGCGGCCGACCTCGTGGGCCGGGTCATCGCCCGCCCGGGGGAGACCGAGGTGGGCATCGTCGTCGCCTTCGTCGGTGCCCCGTTCTTCGTCGCGCTGGTCCGCCGGCGCCGGCTGGCGGAGCTCTAGTGCCCACGCCCACCCTGCGAAGAGCCACCTTCCGACTGGCCGTGCCGCCGGTCTCCGGCGTGCTGCGACCGCGCGGGATCGCGGTCTGCCTGGTGCTGCTCGGCGCCGGGTTCCTCCTGTTCTGCCTGGGCATGACGATCGGCGACTACCGGCTGAGCCTGGGCGAGGTCGCGGCGGCGCTGGTGAGCCGGGGCGACTACTACGACCAGGTGGTGGTCTACGACTGGCGCATGCCGCGCGCGTTGGTGGGCCTGCTGGTCGGCGTCGCGTTCGGCATGTCCGGGGCCCTGTTCCAGACCATCACCCGCAACCCGCTGGCGAGCCCCGACGTCATCGGCATCTCGGCCGGCGCAACCGTGGCGGTGGTCGGCGGGATCGTGCTCGGCATCGGCGCCGGACTCGGCACCCAGACTCTGGGGCTGGTCGGCGGCCTCGGCTCGGCGCTGCTGATCTACCTGCTCGCCTGGCGGCGCGGCACGACCGGGTACCGCATCGTGCTCGTGGGGATCGGGATCAGCTGGATGTGCACCTCGGCGACCAGCTACCTGCTGGCCAGGGCGCAGCTGCACGACGCGCAGGCGGCCGCCGGCTGGCTGGTCGGCAACCTCAACGACGTCACCTGGAGCCATGCGGTGCCGCTGCTCGGGCCGACGGCGGTGCTCGTGCCGACCGCGCTGGTGCTCGCCGGTTGGCTGCGCACGCTGAGCCTCGGCGACGACGTCGCCATCGGCCTCGGCACGCCGGTACAGCTGGCCAGGCTCGTCCTGCTGCTGCTGGGGGTCGGCCTCATCACGTTCGGGACGGCGGCCGCGGGGCCGGTGGCCTTCGTCGCGCTCGCCGCACCGCAGATCGCCCGGCGCCTGGTCGGCCAGCCCACCCCGCCGCTGCTCGCCTCGGCGCTCACCGGCGCGGTGGTCGTGCTCGGCAGTGACCTGGTCGCCAGGACTCTGGTGCCCGAGACCCAGCTGCCGGTCGGCGTCGTCACCGGCGTGCTGGGCGCCCCGTTCCTGCTCTGGCTGCTGACCAGGGCCAACCGAGTCGGCTCCGGAGGGTGATGTGAGCGAGTTGCGCGCCGAGCACCTGCGCCTGGCCTACGAGGACCGGGTCGTCGTGGACGACCTGTCGGTGCTGGTCCCGCCGGGCCGGATCACCGTCGTCGTCGGCCCCAACGCCTGCGGCAAGTCGACGCTGCTGCGGGCGATGGCGCGGCTGCTGACCCCGCGCTCGGGTGCGGTGCTCCTGGACGGGCGCTCGGTGCACGGGATGCCCACCCGCCAGGTGGCCCGGCAGCTGGGCATCCTCCCGCAGTCCCCGGTGGCGCCGGAGGGCCTGACCGTGATCGACTTGGTCACCCGCGGCCGGTCCCCGCACCAGAGCTGGTGGCGGCAGTGGTCGGCCACCGACGAGACCGCCGTGGGCGAGGCGTTGCGGGCCACCGGTCTCACCGAGCTGGCCGACCGGCCCGTCGACGAGCTCTCCGGGGGCCAGCGCCAGCGGGCCTGGATCGCCATGGCGATTGCCCAGGAGACCCCGATCCTCCTGCTCGACGAGCCGACGACGTTCCTCGACCTCGCCCACCAGATCGACGTGCTCGACCTTGTCGTCGACCTCAACCGGCGGGAGGACCGGACGGTGGTGATGGTGCTGCACGACCTCAACCAGGCCTGCCGCTACGCCGACCACATGATCGCGATGAAGGCGGGCCGGATCGTCACCCAGGGCGCCCCGGCGGAGGTGATCTCGCCCGAGGTGGTGTCCGAGGTGTTCGACGTTCGGTGCCAGATCGCCAGCGACCCGGTGAGCGGCACCCCGCTGGTCATCCCGACCGGGCGGCACCACTCGCCGCAACCGGCAGCGTAGATATGTTCCATATGGACGGTCAGCGGCCTCTGCTTGACCGCGCCGTCCCAGATCCTTCGCGGCGCTCCGCACCGCGGTACTGACTGTCTACAGCGAACTCAATCGGCGCCTCCTCGTGCTCCGGCGCGTCACGCGTCTAGCGTCTGCTCACCCGACGGCTCTCGATCTCTGCGAGGGCGGCGGAGCTGACCTCGATCAGTTGACGCAGGGCCCCGGCGTCGAGCGCGAACTCGAAGTCGTAAGGTCCGTTTCCCATGGCGATGCACGCATCGCCCCGGCTGTCAATCCGGTAGCTCATCGGGCACCCGGCGGTGACCGCCACCCATGACCCGATGACCGGGTTGATGCTCTCCATGGAAAGCAAGATAGTTGGAAGGCTTCCATTCCGATATCGCCCGATCGTGGAATTCTTCAATCCGAGATTCACCGGAATACTGAACTTCCGTCAGCGGGAGGTGGATTTTGAACGGCATGGTGAGCCCCGTGCAGAGCAGGCGGCTGGCCCGAACGCTACGCCGGTGGCGCGAGCAGTCCGGGTACTCGGTCGAGCGAGCCGCCGCCGAGCTGCTCTGCGGTGCCGGGACGATCTCCCGCATGGAGACGGGCGCGAGCGCCGAACCGCTGCGCGTCAAGGCGGCGCTCGAGCTGTACGGCGCACCGACCGACCTGGTCCTGGAGATGATCGAGGCGGCCAAGCAGCGCCGCCGCCGCGGGGTGCTGCGCCGGCCGTACCACGACTTCGTCTCCCGCCCGTTCGCCGAGTACCTGGACCTGGAGAACGAGGCCGTCGAGCTGGCCTGCTTCCAGAGCGACATCGTGCACGGCCTGCTGCAGACCGAGGAGTACGCCCGCGCCCTGATCCGCAGTGCCGGCGAGATCGTCGCTCCGGCCGAGGTCGACAAGTACCTGGCCCTGCGCATGGACCGCCAGCAGCGGTTGCTCGGCGAGGACCCGCTGGCGTTGCGCGTTGTCCTGGTGGAAGGCGCGTTGTACACCCAGGTGGGTGGTGTTTCGGTGTTACGCGAGCAGCTGCGGCACGTGCTGGACCTGGTCGACGAGCCCACCATCGCCGTGCGGGTCCTGCCGTTCACCGCGGGCGGCCACTCGGCCGTGGGCTGCAACTTCAGCGTGCTCACCCTGCCCGGTCCTGGCGGTCCCCAACCCGAGGTCGTCTTCACGGAGAACCCGATGTCCTTCATTCTCCAGGATGACCATGCGGAGGTGGATAGAGCCGACCGCATATACGATCGCGTCTGGCGAATGTCCCTGGATACCGAAAGCTCCGCGGACATGATCGCCCGTGTAATCTCCACCCTCAAGGAATAATCGCACACACAGGGGAAAGAATGAACACCGAGAACAAATGGCGGAAGAGCTCCACGTCTGTGGCCAACGGGTCGTGCGTCGAGCTCGCCTACGACGGCGCGGTGCGGGACAGCAAGAACCCGACCGGCCCGGTGCTCGCGGTGGACGTGTCAGCGTTCGTCGACGCGGTGAAGAGCCTCGCCTCCCGCTGAGCGGGAGACGAGGCTCGTCGTCGGTCCTACCGCCTCAGGCCGTTGCGCATGGCGGTGATCAGCTCGCCGTTCGCCGTGTCACCGGACAGCTCCCAGAAGAACGCTCCGCCGAGTCCCTGTTGGTTCGCGTAGCTCATCTTTCCGCTGATCGTCGCGGGGGTGTCGTAGCTCCACCACTGGTTCCCGCAGTGCGCGTACGCCGTGCCGCCCACCGTTCCGGTCGCCGGGCACCGGGTCTTGAGGACCTTGTAGTCCTCGATGCCCGCCTCGTAGGTGCCCGGAGCGGCACCGGTCGCCGAGCCGCCCGGCGCGCTCTGGGTGACACCGGTCCACCCGCGACCGTAGAAACCGATCCCCAGCAACAACTTCTCCGCCGGGACACCCTTGCCGCGCAGCTTCTGGATGGCGGCGTCGGAGTTGAACCCGTCGGCGGGGATACCGGGGTAGGCCCGCAGCGGCGAGTGTGGGGCGGTGGGACCGTCGGCGTCGAAGGCGCCGAAGTAGTCGTAGGTCATCACGTTGTACCAGTTGAGGTACTGCGCGGCACCGCCGTAGTCCGCCGCGTCGATCTTGCCACCGTTCGAGCCGTCGGCGGTGATGGCCGCGGTCACGAGGTTGTCCGAGCCGAAGCGAGCGCGCACCGCGCTCATCAGGTTGCGGAACGAGGCGAACCCGCTGGTGTCACAGGTGAGACCGCACGCGTTGGGGTACTCCCAGTCGATGTCGATCCCGTCGAACACGTCGGCCCAGCGCGGGTCCTCCACCAGCCGGTAGCACGACTCGGCGAACGCGGCGGGGTTCTGCGCCGCGGCGCCGAAGCCGCCCGACCAGGACCAACCGCCGAAGGAGAACAGCACCTTCAGCCCGGGGTACATCCGCTTGAGCTTGCGCAGCTGGTTGAAGTTGCCGCGCAGTGCTCCGGCGTCCCAGGTGTCGGCCACACCGTCCACACTGGAGGCGGCGTCGTAGAACCGGTCATAGTCGGCGTAGGCGTCGCCGATCTGGCACTGGCCGTTGGTCACATTGCCGAAGGCGTAGTTGATGTGGGTCAGCTTCGCCGCCGACCCGCTCGTGTGGATGTTCTTCACGTGGTAGTTGCGGCCGTACACGCCCCACTGGACGAAGTAGCCGAGGTTCTTCTTCGCCGCCCTCGCCTTGCCGCTGGCGGCGGCGGGAGTGGCCTGGGTGTCTGGCTGCGGGCTCGCGCCCTGTGCGGGGCTGACGGCCGTGCCGAGGACGAGGGCCAGTACGGCCGTCATCAACACCGGTAGGCGCCATGTTTTCCCGGTCATCGTTCTCCTCGTGGGTGCAGGGGGCCAGCGCGGGAGATCCGATTCCCACTATGTGGTCTAGACCACGTAACGTCAAGAGGTCTGGACCAGCTGCTCCGCCTCGGGCTCAGGCCGGACGGGGCGCGTACATGATGACCGCCACCCCGAGCAGGCACAGGCCGGCGCCGAGCAGGTCGAACCGGTCCGGGCGGAAGCCGTCCACCAGAACGCCCCAGGCGAGCGAGCCAGCGACGAAGACGCCCCCGTAGGCGGCGAGGATCCGCCCGAAGTGGGCCTGCGGCTGGAAGGCGGCGACGAAGCCGTAGGCACCCAGGGCGAGCACTCCGGCCGCCACCCAGAGCAACCCGCGGTGCTCCCGTACCCCCTGCCAGACCAGCCAGGCGCCGCCGATCTCGGCCACGGCGGCCAGCAGGAACAGGACGAGCGAGCGCGCGATGAGCATGGCGCACCGTAACCCGCCTCGTCGGTGGTCCCCGCCCACCGGCCGGGCGTTCTTGCTAAGTTCAGCGAACTAACGAGGACGGGGGTCTCCGCATGTCACAGGCCTGGACCGAGCCTGGCGCCTTCGAGGTCGGCGAGGGGGTGTGGCGCATCCCGCTGCCGTTGCCCACCGACGGCCTGCGGGCGGTGAACGTGTACGCCCTGCGCACGGGTAGCGGCCTGGTCCTCGTGGACTCCGGCTGGGCCCTCGACGTGGCGCGGACCCAGCTCGAGCAGTCGCTTGGCTCGATCGGGTACGACCTGGCCGACATCACCCGGTTCCTGGTCACCCACGCCCACCGCGACCACTACACGCTCGCGATCACCCTGCGCAGGCTGTTCGGTGCGAAGGTGGCCCTGGGGATCGGGGAGCAGCCGTCGCTCGAGCGGATCATGTCCGGCCGGATGGACGGGCAGGCCCGGGCGATGGTGCGCTGGGGAGCGGGTGAGCTCATGCGCAGGTGGACCGAGGAGTTCGGCGGCCGCGACGCGGCGCGCTCCCAGTCGGTCTACGAGAACCCGGACGAATGGCTGGACGGCACCACCAAGATCGACCTCGGCGAGCGGACGCTGGTCGCCCTGCCGACGCCCGGCCACACCCAGGGGCACGTCGTGTTCGTCGACGAGCAGGCGGGGGTGTTGTTCGCCGGGGACCACGTGCTGCCCCACATCACGCCGTCGATCGGCTTCGAGCCCGAGGTCGAGCCGCTGGCGCTGCGCGACTACCTCGACAGCCTCCAGCTGGTGCGCTCCTACCCCGACCTGCGGCTGCTGCCCGCGCACGGGCCGGTCGCGCCGAGCGTGCACGCCCGGGTCGACGAGCTGCTCGACCACCACGAGGAGCGCCTCGCCGCCACCCTGGACGCCGTTCGGAACGGCGCGGCCACCGCCTACGAGGCCGCGCTGCGGCTGGGCTGGACGCGTCGGCAGCGACGGTTCGCCGACCTCGACCTGTTCAACCAGACGCTGGCGGCCGGTGAGACCGCCGCGCACCTCGACCTGCTGGTGGCACGCGGCGAACTCCGGGCTTCCACAGTAGACGGTGTGACCGAGTACTCGATCGGGTAAGGGGAAGTTCCAGATCAGTCCTCAGTGGACTCGCCAACGGGCCGGTCCAGCCGGTCGAGCCCGAGCATCGCGAGCAGGTTCGCGCAGTCCTGCGGGTCGCTGGAGTGGTACGCGACGGTCTGCGCGGCCTTGCGGTTCTGCACCGCGTAGTGGATCTTCTCGCTCGCCCGTGCTTCGGCGAAGCGTCCCTGCTCGATCGTCGGGCTGGCGTGTCTTGCCCAGGTCATGCGGAACCTTTCTGGTTGGCTCACCGGCGGTTCGGCGAGCACTGCGTGGCAGCGTCATCGCCGAGTGCTGGTGGGCGACGACGGCCCTCCGTGGCCCCACCGGCACCTCGCCGGGGGGATCCCGACCTCGAAATCCTGACAGTACGCCGGGTGCCACACCAGCCGGACGGCGCAGGGTCGATCCCGCCCGGCGGCACCGGCTGGGGTGCCATACCAGGTGGGCGCCCGGTTTGCAAAGGCGATTAACTGTTTTTCCCAGTGTTCCCGGTATTGCCGATTTCTACGGTGTGCGGCCGGGTGCTCACGGGCAGTCCCCGTCCGGGGGTGCCGTGAGGGGGCGGCACCCGCTCTTCGCGGTCACCGTCCGTGTCCGTCCTACGCCGGTCGAGTAGCTCACGGGCGCGCCGGACGGCTCGTTCGGCGGCGCGAGCCACCGCCTCCGGGTCCACCCCCGGCGCCGGCGGAACCCGCAGGAGGGGCACCGCCGGCGCGGGCTCCGGTGCGGGCGGCGCCGCCCCCGTTGTGCTTCGCGCCGCGCGGATCCGCAGCTGCTCGGTCAGTTCCCGGCGTTCCCGGCCGCGCAGGAGCAGGAGCACGAACGGGTCGCCGTCGAGCAGCCACGCCACCTGGAAGCAGATGGCCGCGGCGTGCTGGCAGAGCTCCCAGTCCGGGCAGTCACACTCCGCACGCAGGTCACCAATCCCCGGCAGCAGTCGGACCTCGGCGTCGGCAGCCGCCTCGACGAGGTCCCGTGGCATGTCCCGGTCGAGCAGCGCGGCGAGGTGCCCGGCCTTACCGGCGACCTCGTCGAGGAACCGGCTCCACTCGTCCGCGCCGAGCGGGTCGACCACGACGGCCGTGTCGTGGACCTCGTCCACGTCGGAGACCTGCGCGGTGATCCGTCCCGGGCTGACCGTGATCGGGCCGACCCGGCCGGCGCCGGCGTGCAGCCGTCCGCGCCGCAGCGGCTCCTGGCCCAGCGCGGTGTCGGTCACGGCCTGGACCCAGGATCGACCCCACCAGGTGCGGGCCGGCCGCCGCCGGCCGGCCGGGAACGCGGGAAAGCCGACGGCCTCGCTCACCACCCACCCCGCAGTTCCACCAGCGCGGCCAACTCGGCGTCGGACAGCTCGGTCAGCTCCGCGCCGTCCGTCTCCGCCGGGTCCAGCACGGCCGATGCGAGGTCCTTCTTGGCCTCCAGCAGCTCCGCGATCCGGTCCTCCACGGTGCCCTCCGCGATCAGGCGGTGCACCTGGACCGGCCGCTGTTGCCCGATCCGGTACGCGCGGTCGGTGGCCTGGGCCTCGACGGCGGGGTTCCACCAGCGGTCGTAGTGCACGACGTGGTCCGCGCGGGTGAGGGTCAGCCCGGTCCCGGCGGCCCGGAGCGAGAGCAGGAACACCGGGGGGTCGGCCGAGTCCTGGAAACGCCGGACCAACTCGTCGCGTTGCGCTACCGGGGTACCCCCGTGCAACAGCTGGACCGGCACGTTGCACCGGCCCAGATGCGTTGCGAGCAGCCGCGCCATCGCAACGTACTGGGTGAACACGAGCAGGGCCCCGCCCTCCGCCCGTACGGTGCCCACCAGCTCGTCGAGCAGCTCGAGCTTGCCGGAACGCCCGGCCAGCGGGCCCGTCTCGCCCAGGTACTGGGCGGGGTGGTTGCAGATCTGTTTGAGCGCGGTCAGCAGCGCCAGCACCAGCCCGCGGCGTTGCATCCCGCCCGCGCTCCGGATCTGGGCCATGGTCTCCGCCACCACGGCCCGGTAGAGCCCCGCCTGCTCGGCGGTCAGCCGGACCGGCCGGTCGGTCTCGGTTTTGGGCGGCAGCTCGGGCGCGATGCCCGGGTCGCTCTTGCGGCGCCGCAGCAGGAACGGCCGGACCAGCCGGGAGAGCCGGTCGGCGGCGGGGCCGTCGCCCGCGGCCACCGGCCCGGCCCACCGGGAGCGGAACGAGCCGAGGGAGCCGAGCAGGCCGGGCGTGGTCCAGTCCAGGATCGCCCACAGCTCGGTCAGGTCGTTCTCCACCGGGGTGCCGGTCAGCGCGACCCGCGCCGCGGCGGGGATGCGCCGCAGCGCTCGCGCCGTCTCCGAGCCGGGGTTCTTCACGTGCTGTGCCTCGTCGGCGACGACGAGGTCCCAACCGCCGGTGGCGAGGCGGTCGGCGTCGGTGCGCATCGTGCCGTAGGTGGTGAGCACGAAGCCCGGGGTGCCGGCGGCCGGGGGAAGCGCCCGGTCCGCCCCGTGGAAGCGGGTGACCGGGATGCCCGGTGCGAAGCGGCGGATCTCGCGTTCCCAGGTGCCCAGCAGCGACGCGGGGGAGACGACCAGCGTCGGGCCGGCCATGCGGTGCAGGTGCAGCGCGATCAGCGTCACGGTCTTGCCGAGCCCCATGTCGTCGGCGAGGCAGCCGCCGAGGCCAAGCGCGGTCATCCGGGCGAGCCAGCGCAGGCCGTGCAGCTGGTAGTCGCGCAGTGTCGCGGCGAGCGCCGGCGGCTGGTCGACCGGCTCCTCCGCCAGCCGCTCACGCAGTCGCTCCCACGGTCTGCCCGGCGCGACCGGCACCCACTCGCCGTCGATGCGGACCGCGCCGGTGAGCGCCGCGCCGAGCGCGTCGATCGCGGGCAGCGGCGGCAGAACCCGCTCGCGAGCCTTGCGCACGAAATCCGGGGCGGCCAGCGCCCAGCCGCCCCGCAACCGCACCACCGGCCGGTGGGCCCGCGCCAGCTCGTCCAGCTCCCGCTCGGTCAGCGGCTCGCCGCCGGCGCTCAACTGCCAGCTGAGCTCGAACAGCTCGCCAGGGCCGAAGGCGGCGCGCTCGTCGTCCCCGCCGCGCACCGCGACCCGGGCCGCCAGGTCCCGGGACAGCTCACGCGGCCAGTGCACGTCGATGCCCGCCTCGGCGAGCCGTGCGCCGCCGGCCCCGAGCAGGTCGAGCACCTCGGCGTCGTCGAGCACGAGCCGGTCGGGGACGGCCAGGTCGAGCAGCCGGTGCAGTGGCGGCCACACCCCGGCGGCCCGGCGCAGCGCGAGCACGGCCTCCGGGTCGTGGCCCCAGCGCTCGACGAGGTCGGCGAGGGTGGCGCCGGTGTGCACCTGCACCACGACGGTGAACGGTCCGGCGGAGAGGTCCCCTCCGGGTACCTCGACGCGCAGCGACACCCGCTCCAGGGCCAGTGCCTCGGCCCAGGCCCGCAGCTCCGGCACCTGGTGGACGGCGGCGCCGGCGAAGGCCGGGCCGTCGTCCACCCTGGTCAGTACGTCCGCGACCGCGTCCAGCAACGGCTGCTCCAGCAACGGCTGCTCCAGTTCGGACGGCTCAAGTGGACATACCCGCCAGGCGTCGTGGCCGGCAGGGGTGACCGTGGGCAGCAGGCGGCCCTGGGCCACCAGCCGCAGCGCGGTGTGCGCCGCGGCGGACCAGGCCGCCATGGACGGGTCGCCGGGTAGGGCGTGCAGCAGCAGCGGCAGCGCCTCGGCGATGGGGAGCCGGATGGTCCGGTCCCGGTCGGTGAACACGACATGGCCCTGCCGGGGCGGGTCCGCCGGCGCGATGCCCGCGGCCCACCCCCGCAGGTCCGCCGGGGTCAGCGGCACCTGCTCAGTCCTCCTCAGACACTCATCCGCTGGTACCGGCGCACCGAGAGCGGGAAGAAGACCGCCACCAGTACGAGCGGCCAGATCAGCGCCATCAGGACCGAATGCTGGGCGACCCACGACTCGCCACCCCAGCCGGGGTTGCCGAACAGCTCCCGCGCCGCAGCCGCCGTGGCCGACAGCGGGTTCCAGTCGGCGATCGTGCCCAGCCAGCCCGGCATGGTCGCCGGCGGGACGAACGTGTTCGCCAGGAAGCCGATCGGCCAGATGAGGATCTGCACCATGCCGACCGCCTCCGGGTTGCGGAGCACGAGCCCGAGGTAGATCCCGACCCACAGCATCGCGAAGCGCAGCAGCAGGAGCAGCCCGACAGCGCCCGCCGTGGCGCCGAGCGAACCGTGGGCACGCCAGCCCACGAGGAGCCCGCTGACGATGATCACGGCCAGCGCCGCGGCCGAGTTGAGCATGTCCGCGCCGCACCGGCCGACCACGACCGCCGACGGCGCCATCGGCATCGACCGGAAGCGGTCGGTGACGCCCCGCGCGGCGTCGGTGCTGACCGCGATCATCGTGGCCTCCATGCCGAAGACCATGGTCATGGCGAACATCCCGGGCAGCAGGAACTCCGTGTAGTCCGCCCCGCCCGGGACCACCATCGCCCCGCCGAACAGGAAGGCGAACATCAGCACGAGCAGCACCGGGAACAGCAGGCCGACGACAACCGGGGCCGGTTCGCGGGCCCAGTGCATCAGGTCCCGGCGGGTGACGGTCCACCCGTCGGCGACCGCCCAGCGCAACCGCCCCGTCATGCCATCACCTCCTCGTCCGCGTGGTGACCGGTCAGGTGCAGGAAGACCTCGTCGAGGGTCGGGCGACGCAGGGCGACGTCCTCCACCTCGATGCCGGTCTCCTGCAGCGCACGGACCGACTCGGTCAGCGCGACCACACGGTCGCTCACCGCCGCGCTCACCCGCCGGGCGTCCGGGTCGAGCTCGGGCGGCCCCGCCGCGACCCGCTCCACGACCGCCGCCGCGCGCGTCAGGTCGGCCCCGTCACGCAGCACGACGTCCATCCGGTCGCCCCCGAGCTCGGACTTGAGCCGCTCCGGGCTGCCCTCGGCGATCAGCCGCCCGCTGTCGATGACCGCGATCCGGTCGGCGAGCTGGTCGGCCTCGTCGAGGTACTGGGTGGTCAGCAGCACCGTGGTGCCGCCGGCGACCAGGTCCCGGATCGCGCTCCAGACCTCGTTCCGGCCGCGCGGGTCCAGGCCCGTCGTCGGCTCGTCGAGGAACAGCACGGTCGGCGCCAGGATCAGGCTCGCCGCCAGGTCGAGGCGCCTGCGCATGCCGCCGGAGAACGCCTTGACGCTCTTGGTGCCGGTGTCGGCCAGGTCGAACCGGTCGAGCAGCTCGCCGGCCCTGGCCCGAGCGGCGGCGGGGGACAGGTGGTACAGCCGGCCGAACAGCTCCAGGTTCTGCCGGGCGGAGAGCGCCTCGTCCACAGCGGCGTTCTGGCCGACGAGGCCGATCGCCGCGCGCACCCGGTGTGGCTCGCGGAGCACGTCGAACCCGGCCACCTCGGCGTGCCCCGAGTCCGGCCGCAGCAGCGTGGTCAGGATGCGCACGGCCGTCGTCTTGCCCGCGCCGTTGGGTCCGAGCAGCCCGAGCACGGAGCCCGCGGCCACGGACAGGTCCACCCCGTCGAGCGCGGTGCGTTCACCGAAGCGCTTGCGCAACCCCTCGGTGACGATCGTGGGTCTCACCCCTGGTCCTCCAGTCGTACGTCGTACGGAGTTTCACCGAACAATACCGTACATCGTACGGAGAGCCTAGGATGTAACCCGTATGACGAAAAAACCTGAGGACAAGCACTACGGCGGCCGTGGCGACCCGGCTCGCAGCATGGCGCTGCTCTGGCGCGAGGCCGAGCCGCCCGCTCGCGGGCGTGGCCCGCGCCCGGCCCTCGACGTGGACCGGATCGTCGCCGCGGCCATCGAGATCGCCGACGCGGAGGGGCTTGCGGCGCTGTCCATGCGCAAGGTCGCGGAGCGGCTCGGGGTCGGGACGATGTCGCTCTACACCTACGTGCCGGCCAAGGCCGAGCTGATCGACGTCATGTACGACACGGTCTGCGGCGAGGTGGCGCCGGAGTGGGCGCCCGGCTGGCGCGAGCGGCTCGAGCTGATCGCCCGGGCCTACCTGGAGAACTACCGCCGCCACCCCTGGCTGCTGGCGGTGATGGCGAACTCGCGGCCCCCGCTCGGACCCAACGGCATCGCCAACTACGACAACGACCTGCGGGCCATCGAGGGCATCGGGCTGTCCGACCTCGAGATGGACTCGGTGGTCACCATGCTCTACGTGTACGTCCAGGGCGCGGCGCACACCGCGATCGAGGCGGCGGGAAGCGAGCGGAGTACCGGGGTGTCCGATCAGGAGTGGTGGGAGGCCTACGCCCCCCTGCTGGAGAAGGTCTTCGACCCCGAGAAGTACCCGACCGCCGCCCGCGTCGGCGCGAAGGCCGGCGAGACCTACCAGTCCGCCTACGACCCCGAGCACGGCTTCCGCTTCGGCCTGGCCCGGCTCCTCGACGGGGTCGAGGCCATGATCGGCGCCGGCCGCTGACCCGGGTGTCGGTCCCACCCCGGCGGAGAACTGGTCGGATCGGACATTCGGGCTATTGCCACCGGCGGCGTTTGTTGCGACTGTCCGCGGGTGAACTCGTCGACCGCGACAACCGTGTTCCTGCCGATCGCCCTCGGGGTGATCATGCTCGGCCTCGGGCTGTCGCTCACGGTCGCCGACTTCGGCAGGGTGCTCCGGTACCCGCGGGCCGCCGCCGTCGCGCTGGGGTGCCAGATCCTCGTGCTGCCCGCGCTCTGCCTCGGGCTCGTGCTGCTGTTCGACCTCCAGCCAACCCTGGCCGTGGGCATGATGCTGCTCGCGGCCTCGCCCGGCGGGACCACGGCCAACCTGTTCAGCCACCTCGCCGGCGGCGACGTGGCGCTCAACGTCACGCTGACCGCCGTCAACTCGGTGCTCGCGGTCATCACGCTGCCGGTCGTGGTCAACCTCGCCATCGACGGGTTCCTCGACGGCGGCGACGCGATCGGGTTGCAGCCGGACAAGCTGGTCCAGGTGTTCGCGATCGTGCTCGTCCCGGTCGCGCTCGGCATGCTCCTGCGGAACCGGGCACCCGCGCTCGCCGAGCGGCTCAACCGGCCGGTCAAGATCGCCTCGGTGGTCGTGCTCGTGTCGGTGATCGCGGTCGCGGTGTACCAGGAACGGGACAACGTCCTCGACTACGTCCGCGCGGTCGGGTTGGTCGCGCTCCTGCTCTGCGTCGCGAGCCTCGCCGTCGGGTACCTGGTGCCCCGCGCGTTCGCGGTGCCGCGCGGCCAGGCCGTCGCCTCCTCCTTCGAGATCGGCGTGCACAACAGCACCCTGGCCATCACAATCGCGCTGAGCCCGGCGTTGCTCGACAGTCCGGAGATGGCCGTACCACCGGCCGTCTACGGAATATTGAGCTTCGTACCTGCGGGTTTGCTTGCCTATGCGCTCAGTCGGCGCGACGACGACCGGGCACTGAGCAGACCGGGCCGCTAGCGGGCTGCGTCACAACCCGGTTGCGCGCGGTGCGGCGGGGTTCGAGATACTGGCGAGTAACATATGGCTGACAACCGTCAAGGTCGCCGGATGCGGAGGCGTTCGTGGTCGTTCGAATGATCCTGGGCGTGCTGATCACCCTGGTGGTGCTCGCCGTGGCCGCCCGGCGCGCCAAGTTCCTGTTCGACCTGATCAAGGCCGGGCAGCCGGTCGACCGGTTCGACCACCTGGGCAGCCGGCTGTGGGCGCAGGTGCGGGAGGTGTTCGGCCAGCGCAAGCTGCTGAAGTGGTCGATCCCCGGCGTGGCGCACCTGTTCACGTTCTGGGGCTTCGTCATCCTCGCCTCGGTCTACCTCGAGGCCTACGGCGCCCTGTTCGACTACGACTTCCACATCCCGATCATCGGGCGTTGGGCGGTACTGGGCTTCGCCCAGGACTTCATCGGGGTCATGGTGCTGCTCTCGCTGGCCGCGTTCGCGATCATCCGGCTGCGCCAGGCCCCGGAGCGCCGCCAGCGCGCCTCGCGCTTCTACGGCTCGCACACCGGCGGCGCCTGGCTGATCCTGTTCATGATCTTCAACGTGGTCTGGACGATGTTCCTGTTCCGCGGCGCCTCGGCGGCGGTCGGGAACTTCCCCTACGAGTCCGGTGCCTGGGTCTCGCTCGGCGTGGGGGAGCTGCTCGAGCCGTTCGGCCACACCGCGAACGAGTGGATCGAGTCGATCGGGCTGCTCGCGCACATCGGCGTGATGCTCTCGTTCCTGATCATCGTGCTCTACTCCAAGCACCTGCACATCTTCGTCGCGCCGATCAACGTCTCGACCAAGCGGCTGCCGGACGGCCTCGGCCCGCTGCTGCCGATGGAGTCGCGCGGAGAGCCGGTGGACTTCGAGGACCCGGGCGACGACGACGTGTTCGGCCGGGGCAAGATCGAGGACTTCACCTGGAAGGGCATGCTCGACTTCACCACCTGCACCGAGTGCGGGCGTTGTCAGAGCCAGTGCCCGGCGTGGAACACCGGCAAGCCGCTGTCGCCCAAGCTCGTGATCATGAACCTTCGCGACCACCTGTTCGCGAAGGCGCCCTACATCATCGGCGGCCAGACGGTTCCGGACCACAGCGACATCGACGTGCTCGAGCTGGCGGGCAAGAACGGCCACCACGTGCCGGAGTCCGGCTACGAGCGGGTGCCCGGTACCGGGCCGGAGCAGGCGGTGCGCCCGCTGGTCGGGTCGGCCGAGGTCGGCGGGGTCATCGACCCGGACGTGCTCTGGTCGTGCACGACCTGCGGTGCCTGCGTCGAGCAGTGCCCGGTGGACATCGAGCACGTCGACCACATCGTCGACATGCGCCGCTACCAGGTGATGATCGAGTCCGAGTTCCCCAGCGAGCTGGGGACGCTGTTCCGCAACCTGGAGAACAAGGGCAACCCCTGGGGCCAGAACAACTCCGAGCGGATGGACTGGGCGAAGGGACTGGACTTCGAGGTGCCGGTGTTCGACGGCGAGCTGGCCGAGGACGTCGAGTACCTCTACTGGATCGGCTGCGCCGGCTCGTTCGACGACAACGCGAAGAAGACCGTGCGGGCCACGGCCGAGCTGCTGCACATCGCCGGCGTGAAGTACGTGGTGCTGGGCAACGAGGAGAGCTGCACCGGCGACCCGGCACGCCGGGCGGGCAACGAGTTCCTGTTCCAGATGATGGCCCAGCAGACCGCCGAGATGCTGAACAGCGTCTTCGAGGGCCGCGAGCCGGTCCGCCGCAAGATCATCACGACCTGCCCGCACTGCATGAACACGCTCGGTCGGGAGTACCCGCAGCTGGAGGGCATGATCCCGTCCTTCGGCGGCACCCACGGCCACTACGAGGTGCTGCACCACACGCAGGTGCTCAACCGGCTGGTGCGCGAGGGCAAGCTGACCCCGGTCAAGCCCGCCGACGGCGGCGCCCCGGTCACCTACCACGACCCGTGCTACCTGGGCCGGCACAACAAGGTGTACGAGCCGCCGCGCGAGCTGGTCGGCGCCGCCGGCGCCACCCTCACCGAAATGCCCCGCCACGCCGACCGCTCCCTGTGCTGCGGCGCGGGCGGCGCGCGGATGTGGATGGAGGAGCACATCGGCAAGCGGATCAACCTGGAGCGGGTCGACGAGGCGCTGGACACCAACGCCAAGGAGGTCGTCACCGGGTGCCCGTTCTGCCGCGTGATGATCACCGACGGTCTGGTCCAGCGGCAGAGCGAGGACAGGGGCACCGACGTACAGGTGCGGGACGTCTCTCAGATGCTGCTGGAGTCGGTGAAGCGGGGTCAGGCGTAGCGGGTGGCGGGCCGGGTCCCGAACGGGTCACGAAATGCGGCGGTGGTGAAACGGGTGATCCACAGGGCGCGATAGGCGGATGTCCGTCCCCATCGCGTTCCGGAGGCCCTGTTGCACGCCCCCCTGCGTAGACCCGTCCGCACCCTGGCGACCGCAGCCTCGGTGCTCGTCCTGGTCGTCTGCGCCGCGAACCTCTTCGCCACGTGGGCCGCGTGGAACACGCACTCGGTCGCCGCGGACTATCTCGCGGGCCTGCCCGGTGTCGGCGAGGACGAGCTGCTCGCCGTCGACGACACCGCGCTCGCCGCGCTCTGGGTGAACCTGATCGCCATCGTCGCGTCGGTGGCGGTGTTTCTGACCTGGCTGTGGCGGGCCCGGGTGAACTCCGAAGCCATGTCGAACGTCCAGCACCGCCTGTCCAGGGGCTGGACCATCGGTGCCTGGTTCTGCCCGGTGGTGAACCTGTGGTTCCCCCGGCGGATCATGGACGACATCTGGCGCGCCAGCCGCCCCGACGTGCCGCCCAACCACTACGCCGCCGAGTCCCTGCCGCAGAGCCCGCTCGTCCGCGCCTGGTGGCTCGCCGTCGTCGTGGACTACGCGGTGCAGTACCTGCACCGGATCCAGTCCAGGAGCAGCGAGGTGACCCTCGGCTCGATCAAGACCCAGGCGATCTACTCGACGATCAGCACCGTGCTGGTCGTCGTGGCTGGTGTTCTGCTGGTCAGGGTCATCCGCGAGATCACTGGATGGCAGGCGGCACCGGTGGGCGGGCCTCAGGGTGACTCCAGCGGTCCTCGTCCGGAGCTAGCTCGACCGCGGCCAGACTGGGGCGGTGAGCGCCGGAGCTGAACCAACCGCTGTCCCACCCGTCAAGCTGGACCGGGTGGTGATTCGGTTTGCTGGTGATTCTGGTGA
>NZ_MSIE01000040.1 GCF_001921205.1 Actinophytocola xanthii
GAGACCGCGGCGCGCGTCCTCATCGAACGCGATCAACTTGGCCATCTGGGGTTTGGTCCTCTCCCTGGTCGAGCACCTGCTGGCACTCTCCGATCACGAGTGCCAGCCACAGCGTACACAAACTTGCGTGTACGCAAAAATTCGCCCACGCACTTTTGCTACGCTGCACGCATGCCAGACGAGACCGGTGGGCTCCGGGAACGCAAGAAGCTCGCCACCCGAGAAGCCCTGAGCGCGGCCGCGCTGCGCCTCGCGCTCGAGCGCGGAGCGGAGAACGTGCGCGTCGACGACATCGCCGAGGCGGCGGGGGTGTCGCCCCGGACCTACAACAACTACTTCTCCAGCCGGGAGCAGGCGATCGTGGCCGCCGTGACCGCCGAGCGGGCCTCGCGGGTCGCGGCGGCGCTGCGTGCCCGGCCGCGCGAGGAACCGCTCGCCGAGGCGGTGACCGAGGCGGTGGTCGAGCAGTACACGAGCGAACCGGCCGGCGAGGCGCTCGCCTTGATCACCTCGTCGCCGCGGCTGCGCAAGGAGTACGTGGAGGCGGCGGTCGCGATGCGGCAGCCCCTGGAGTCGGCGATCGCGGAGCGGCTCGACGGGGCCGCCGCCCTGGCCCCGGCCGTGTTGGCCGCCGCGGTCTCGGCCGCGACGCGGGTCGCCCTGGCGCACTGGGTGCGCGCGAGCGACACCGGCGGCGGGTTCGTCGTGGTCAGGGTCGAGCGGTCGCTACCGGACCTGCTCCGCGAGGCGCTCGCTCAGGTGGCACCGGCCCTGCGGGCGGCGCAGGGCTGAGGTTCACCAGGCCGAGGTGGCCACGCATGCTTCGTTGCCCTCGACGTCGGCCAGCACCCACCAGGCCGGGGCGTGCTCGTCGGTGACCAGGCGCCCGCCGGCCGCGACCGCGGCCGCCACCCTGGCCTGGGCCTGGTCGTGCGGGACGAAGACGTCGACGTGGAGGCGGTTTCGTTGCGGCCGGGGGGCGTCGGCCTGGTTGAAGAAGAACACCGGAGCACGGAGGTGCGGATCGACCAGCTCGTCCTCGGGCGCGTCGGGGCGGGCCGGGTACCCGAGCACGGCCCGCCAGAACGGGAGAACCTCGCCGACCGCCAGCGCGTCCACGGTCACGACCAGGTTCTGCACCGCGGTCGGATCGGCCAGCGCGCCGTGCTCCCGCGCCACCGCCGAGACTTGCCGGGCCAGCTCGACCGACCGGGTGCCCAACCCGTGGCCGGTCGGGACCAGCCGCACCGTGACGCCGCCGGGCCGGAGGTCGATCGCCGGTACGTGGTCGTCCAGCGCCAGCTCCCCGAGCGCCGCCACGAGCCGCGCACCCGCCGCGAGCGACTCCGTCCGGAAGTGTGTGCAGACCAGCTGCCCGAGGACGCGCCAGTCCGCGACGGCCTCGTGGAACCGGCGCGGGGTGATCGCCTCGCCGCTCACGCGAGGAGCCGCGCGGCTTCGGTCCCGTCATTGATCACCACGTGATTGTGGCAGCCGCCCGCGCAGGCCCGGCCGGCACCTGAGCCGGCACCCCGGACGGTGCCGGCGTGCGCGAGACTGGCGACGTGCGCGAGTCCATCACGCGGGTCGTTCCGCGGGTTCTGCTCGGCGGGGTGCTGCTGCTCGGCTTCGCGTGCCTGGTCACGGGGATCGGCCAGCGGGGGGACGTGCGCAACGCCTACGAGGTCGGGTTCGGGCAGTCGGGGGACCGGTGCGAGGCGTCGGTCGACGTGCATCTGGACGTCGAGACGGGCGAGGCGATGAGCTGCACGAACCTGAACACCTCGTTCGGGGCGCCGTTCGCGTTCTCGGGGTTCACCGCCGGGCAGAACGAGGAGGTCGCCGCGTTGGTCGAACGGCTGGGCGACGGCGGCCTGAGCGAGGGCGAGCAGCGGCGCATCCAGGACCGGGTGGACGAGCTCGCGGCCACCGTCCCGGCGGAGAACCGGCCCTACCACTACTCGGGCCTGTGGGGCACCGGCCTCGCACTGCTCGGAGGTGGGATCATCGTCGCCGGGCTGGTGCTGTTCCTCCTGCTGCGGCGGCGGTTGGAGTCGCTGCTCGGCCGGCTGCCCTGGCCCAGGTGAAACGGCTCATGTGACACGTCAGCTCAGGAACCAGTCCGATCACGGTCGCCATTGTCCCGGCGAGCCACCAGCACCACGTCGTTGACGTGTCCGGAGCCGGGAGGAGCCGGACTCACCCGTTCCCGAACCTCGTTGGCCAGCACCGTCCACCCCGCGCCCAGCTGCGCGGCGATCTCGTCGCAGTCGTAGTACAGGCTGGGGTCGGCGGCGGGGTCCTCGGCGGGAACCGCGTGGTCGCGGACGTCGTGGTTGCCCACCAGCAGGGTCCCGCCGGGCGCCACGGCGGCCAGGATGCCGTGCAGGCCAGCATGGTTCGGCCGGCGCGGAATCGGGCAGTACATGGCCACGACGAGGTCGAAGGAAGCTGCCGGCGGCGCGGTGGCCGTCAGGTCGGCATGCGTCCAGCTGATCCGGTCCGCCCCCGGCCGGGACGCGGCCGCGGCGACCGCCCGCGCCAGGGCGACCCGGGAGATGTCGACAGCGGTCACGAACCAGCCGCGGCTCGCCAACCACAGCGCGTCCCCGCCCTCGCCGCAGCCGACGTCGAGTGCCTGCCCCGGCGGAAGGTCCGCCGCCTCGACGACGAGCACCCCGTTGGGCTCGCCGCTCCACAGCCGCGTCGCGCCGCCGTACCTGGCGTCCCAGTATCGCTCGTCCACTTCTCGCCCACCTCGCTCTCGCGACCACAGTGCACCCCGCCGCGCGGGATCGCCAACGAAGGTTGCCGGGACCGCAAACCGGGTCCGGTTGCTTGCAGAAGCAACGCACCGCGTCTCCGCGGCGTCCTACGGGGTGGCGTCGCGTGATCACCACGTGACACTGGGGAAAGGAGTTCCATGGGTATGAGGTCACTGGTCCGTACCGGCCAGGCGTTAGGCCTGGTCGCCGCGACCGCGTCCGTGATCGTCCTGGGGGCGTCGCCGGCCAGCGCGGAGCCGCCGACGAACGACACCATCGAGAACGCCGTCGAGATCACCGCCGTGCCGTTCACCGACACCGTGGACACGACCGAGGCGACCACCGACGCGGAGGACGCCGCCGTCAACGCCTCGTGTGGCGCACCGGTCACCAACGGCAGCGTCTGGTACCGCCTGGAGGCCACGGCCCCCGCCTATCTCGTCGACGTGTCGCAGTCCGACTTCGCCGCCGGCGTGATCGTGGCGACCGGGACGCCGGGCAACCTGTCCCTGGTCAGCTGCGGCCCGCAGTCGATCGGGTTCGAGGCTGTCGAGGGTGAGACCTACTACGTCATGGCGTTCAGCGACGACCCGGCGGTGGTCGGCGGACAGCTGGTCATCGAGGTGCGGGAGTCGGGTCCGGCCCCGAAGGTGTCGATGACCGTCGACGAGGTGGGTCGGGTGAACCGCGAGACCGGCGCGGCGACCATCTCCGGCACCTACACCTGCGTCGGCGAGGCCGACCTCACGCTGGTCCAGGGCCGGCTGTCGCAGGAACAGGAGCAGGGCAACGTGGTCGGTGACTTCGAGCAGCTCGAGCTGGGCTGCGACGGCGTCACGGAGTGGAGCGCCGAGATCGTCCCGGAGAGCGGCAGCTTCCAGCGGGGGTTGGCCGCGACGTACGCGCTCTCGGCCGGCTGCAACGCGATCGGCTGCAACACCTACGAGACGATCGAGGTCGTCCGCCTCCGCCGCTGACGCTGACGCTGGTAGAGAACACCGGGGCGGGACGGGTGCTCGATCCGTTCCGCCCCGGCACCTTGTCTACTTTGGACTAAGACGGGCAGGGCGGGCCGTGGAGTAGGTTCGGTGCGTGCGCCTGCTCTTCTCCGCCCGCCCCGCCCACGGCCACCTCCACCCGTTGCTGCCACTCGCCCTCGCGGCGCGCGCCGCCGGGCACGAGGTGACCTTCGCCACCGGCGCCGCGTTTCTGCCCCGGCTGCGTCAGGAGGGCTTCGAGGTCCACGAGGCCGGCATCGGGGTCGCCGAGGCGGAGGCCGAGGCCCGGCGCCGGTGTGGGGACGGCGCCGACCCCATCGAGCTCATCCTCACGATGTTCACCGACGTCCTCCCCCGTCGGACCTCCACCGATCTGGACCCCGTGCTGGCCGACCGGCGCCCCGATCTCGTCGTCTACGAGCAGAGCGACGTCGGCGCGGTCGCGGCCGCGCGCCGGGCGGGGGTGCCCGCCGTGTCCCACATCATCGGCCGGTCACTGCCGGACCCGGTCCGGGCGCGGGCCGCCGAGCGGCTGGCCTGGGTGTGGGAGGGCGAGACGCCGCACGACCCGCTGGCCGGCGACCGCTGCCTGGACATCTGGCCGCCGAGTCTGCGGGATCCGTCCACCCACGCCATCCCGACCAGGATCCCGGTCCGGCCGACGCCGTGGAGCGGAGCGGCTCCGCTGCCCGAGATCGCCACCGCGCCGCGCGAGCGGCCGCTGGTCTACCTCACGCTGGGCACGGTGGCGTTCGGCGCCGTGGAGACGCTGCGGACAGCGGTCGAGGGGTTGTCCCGGCTGCCGGTGGACGTCCTGGTCGCGACCGGCCCTGGCGACCCGGCGGCGCTGGGCGAGGTGCCCGCGTCGGTCCAGGTCGAGGGTTTCGTCGACCAGGCCCGCCTGCTGCCACACGTCGACCTGGTCGTACACCACGGCGGGACGGGGACGCTGCTGGGCGCGTTCGCCGCCGGCCTGCCCCAGCTCCTCCTCCCGCGGGGCGCCGACCAGTTCGTCAACGCCGAGGTGGTGGCGGAGCTCGGCGCCGGCCGCCGCCTGGTCGGTCCGGAGGTCACCGCCGAGGCGGTGACCGAGCAGGCACGCGCGCTCCTCGCCGACGCCACGGCGGCCGAGACCGCGACGCGCGTCGCCGCCGAGATCGCCGAGATGCCGGCGCCGGCGGACGTCGTACCCGCCCTGATCGAGCTCGCCGGCACCCGACCGGAACCCTCTAGTCCACTGTAGACAGTCGGGAGACGGGAGTGGCGCCATGGCCGAGCACGTCGTCGTCGTCGGGGCCGGGGTGTACGGGGCCGCGGTGGCCGCCGCGCTGAGCCGACGAGGTGCGCACGTCAGCGTCGTGGAGGCCGCCACGCCGGCAGGCGGGACCTCCGGAGCCACGTTCTCCTGGACCAACTCCTGCGGCAAGCAGCCACGGTCCTACCACGACCTCTCGGTCGCGGCGATGGCGGCACACCGGCGGCTCGCGGCCGAGGTAGCCGGCAGCGACTGGTACCACGGCGGCGGCAACCTGGAGTGGGCCGGCGACGACGCGGCGCTCGCCCGGCTGCGCGCGAAGGTGGCCGGGGTCCTCGACTACGGGTACCGGGCACGCTGGCTGGACCGGGAGGCGGTGCTGCGCCTCGAGCCCGACCTCGACCCGGCCGCCCTCCCGGCCGAGGAGATCGCCTACTTCCCCGACGAGGGCTGGGTGGACCCGGCTCGCCTGGTCGACCACCTCCTCTCGGTCGCCACGTCCCGGGGCGCCGAACTCGTCCGCGACGCCGTGACCGGGCTGGACGTGTCCGGCGAAGCCGTGCGTGCCGTGCGGCTCTCCTCGGGGGATCGGCTCGCGACCGACGCCATGGTGAACTGCGCCGGCCCGTGGGCGGCCGGGATCGCCGAGCTCGCCGGCCTGCCCCTGCCCATGCGCAACACCCGCGGGGTGCTCGTGCACACCTCGCCGGTCGCGGTCGGGATCTCCCGGGTGGTGCACGCCCCGGAGGTCCACCTGCGGCCCGACCGGGCCGACCGGGTGCTGCTGCACTCCGAGGAGATCGACGGCGCGGCCCGGGTGACCGAGAGCGGCGAGCCCGACGTGCCGCCGGCAGCCGTCGACCGGGTGCTCGCGGCCGGTGCCGCGCTCTACCGAGGGCTCAGCGCGGCGACCGTGGCGAGTGTGCGGGTCGGCGACCGGCCCATCCCCGGCGACGGGTTACCGGTACTGGGACGGGTGGCCCGGCTGCCCAACTTCCACTTCGCCGTCTCGCACAGCGGCGCGACGCTGTGCGTGCACGCGGGGGAGCTGGTGGCGGCCGAGGTCCTCGGCGAGGACGTCGGCGATGCGCTGGCCCCGTTCCGGGTCGAACGGCTGCTCCCGGCCGGGTGAGCGCCGGGTCACCACCAGGGGCGGTCCTCGTCCGGGCCGTGCACGGGCACCTCGACGCTGACCGTGGTGCCGCCCCGCCGCCGCGCGCGGGCGGTGACCGACCCGCAGTGCGCCTCGACGATTCCCTGGGTGATCGCCAGGCCCAGGCCCGCCCCGCCCGGCGCCGCCGTTCCCAGCTGCACGAAGGGCTCGAAGATCCGGTCCAGCTCGTGCTGGGGCACGCCGGGGCCGCGGTCGGAGACCTCGATCCGGACCATGTCGTCGACCAGCTCGCCGTCGACCACCACCGCGGCCCCGGGCGGTGACACCCGCACCGCGTTCGCCAGCAGGTTGGTCAGCACCTGGACCAGCCGGTCGTGGTCGCAGCGCAGCCAGATCCGGGGTGGCGCGGCGTGCAGCGTGATCTGGGCACAGCGGGCGACCTCGGCGACCGACTCGACCGCCGACCCGACGATCGCCGCCAGCTCGTACTGGTCCAGCCGCAGCCGCAGCGCCCCGTGCTGGAGGCGGGAGTACACCAGCACGTCGTCGGCCAGGCGGATGAGCCGCTTGGTGTTGTTGACCGCGACCCCGACCAGCTGGTCCACCTCCGGCGACAGCTCTCCCATCTGCCCGGAGGAGATCAGCTCGAGTGAGCCGCTAACCGAGGTGAGCGGGGTGCGCAGCTCGTGGCTCACCATCGAGACGAAGTCGGTGCGGGAGCGCTGGACCCGCTCGTTCTGGCGTTCGGTCTGCACGGCGACCAGCTCGAGCTCGGCCCACCGGGCCAGACCGGTGAGCCGTTCCCGGTCCCTGCGGTCGAACGTGCGCGGCTCGGTGTCGGCGGCGCAGAGCGTACCGAGCAGCTGGCCGGACGGGTCGCGCAGCGGCTGGCCGGCGTAGAACCGGATGTGCGGCGACTTGACCACCGTGGGGTGGTCGGAGAACCGAAGGTCGTTCACCGCGTCGTTGATCACGAGCAGGTCGCCGAGCTTGAGCGCGTAGGTGCACAGCGACTCGCTCCGCGGCGTCTGCTCGAACGGTACCCCCACGCGGGACTTGAGAAACTGCCGGTCCAGCGCCATCAACGACAGGAACGCCATCGGCACGCCGAGGATGTCGCGCACCAACCGGGTGATGCGGTCGAACCGCTCCTCCGGCTGGGTGTCCAGCAGCTCGAGCGCCCGTACCGCGCCGGCCCGAACCAGCTCGGCGTCCCACCGCACCGACACGCCGACACCTCCCGCCCTGGCACCGGTGCCATGCGACCACGCGACGGCCGCGGATGTCCACCTAGGACACACGATCGGGTGAGGGACGACCACCAGCTCGGCGGCGGTGGCTACCGTGACGGGTCGACCCGGTCGGCGGCAGGGGACAGCTCGCTCCTCCGCCGGGGACGAGCCGGCGGGCTTCGTCTGGGCCGGCCCGCCCCGAGCAGGTGCAGCAGCGGTCCGGTCATGGCCGTCGTCAGCACGGCCATGACGACCATCATCGAGTACAGCTCGGCGTCCAGGAGGCCGAGCTGGAGACCGATCGTGAGGATGATCAGCTCGGTGAGCCCGCGGGTGTTCATCAGCGCGGCCAGCACGGCGGACCCGTGCGGGTCGACACCGGTACACCGCGCCCCGAGGAACGCTCCGAGGCCCTTGCCCACGACCGCGACCACCACGATCAGCGCCAGCTCGCCGAGGCCGGGAACGCCGATCAGGGACAGGTCCACCTCGAGCCCCGCGACGACGAAGAACACGGGCAGCAGCAGGATCGTGTTCAGCTCGCCGACGCGGGCCAGGACCGCCTCCCCCGCCTTCCCGTCGCTGCCCCGCGGCACGAGCACCCCCAGCAGGAACGACCCGAAGATGAAGTGCAGCCCGAGCCACTCGGTCGCCGCACCCGAGAGCAGCTGCCCGGCCATCAGGGTGACCAGCAGCCCCAGCGTCACCTCGCGCCCGGAGACCAGCCGGCGCAGCAGCGGCCGGACCACGCCGAGCATCACGACCAGGTAGGGCACGGCGAGCAGCAGCAGCCACTGGTCCTCGCCGAGCCCCACAACCGCCACGACGCCGGCGAGCAGCGACCAGGCCAGCACGTCGCCGACCGCCGCGCTGCTCAGAGCCACCCCGCCGAGGAAGGTCCGGCCGAGGTTTCGGTCCTCGACGATGCGGGCCAGCACGGGCAGCGCTGTCACGGCCATCGCCACGCCCATGAACAGCACGAACCCGCCCAGGTGGGCGGTGGGCCGGCCGGCCGCCAGAACGAACGCCACGCCGGAGCCCAGCGCGAACGGCACCAGGAACGCGCCTCCCGCGACCCCCGCCGCGACCCGCCCCCGCCTGCGCAGCGCGCCGGCGTCGAGCTCGAGGCCGACCAGGAACATGAAGGTCGCAACGCCGACGTTGGCCAGGGCCGCCAGGAAGGGTCGGCTGTCCAGGGGGAACAGCCACTCGGACAGCGTCGCGCCGAGCACGCTCGGCCCGAGCAGGACCCCGGCCACGATCTCGCCGACCACCGGTGGCTGGCCGACCCTGCGCGCGAGCAGGCCGAACAGCCGAGCCAGCACGATGATCACGGCGAGGTCGAGGAGGAGGAAGGTGGCCTGGTGACTGTCCATGACAGTCCCATGTTGCGCGCGGTCGGGCGGGGGCTCATCTCCCCACGTGCTCATTGGACTCGACCGGGCGAACACGAGCGGGGTCCCGCCGAGCTGGCGGGTGGCCCGGACACGGCGAAGCCGGTCCCGTTCGAGGTGTCGGGGGCCCTGCGAACGGGACCGGCGGAGACGCCGTCGTCGGAACGAGGTGCGGCGGTGCTGTCCGCGGACTGCTGGGACCGCCGCCGTTCGGCTGGCGGCGCCGCTCGGTGGGCCGGCGCACGTGGCGCCGGCTCAGTGGGACGCGCTCAGTAGGACGGGCTCAGCGGGGCTGGATGCCCTTCTTCGCCTCGTGGTTCCCGTTCGCCGCCACATCGAGGATCACCCACGGGTTCACCTGGTAGGGCTCGGCGTCCGGTGGGTCGCAGGACACCAGGCCCATGGTGAACGTGTTGACCGTCTCCCCGCCGGGTTCCCCCTTGCTCCAGTCCTGGAGCCGGTTGTCGGAGCCGCAGCTCTCGTCGATGATCGTGACGTCGCCGGTCGGGTCGTCGACGTGGTAGATCTTCCCGCCCTCGACGCAGTACCGGACGGAGTGCGTGTAGGTCCACAGTGTCCGGCCGTCGGCGGTGCTCACCACCGTCTCGGTCGCCGTTCGGCTCGGGGTGTCGCAGGCCGGCTCCGGTGCCGACGGTGTCGCGGCGGCCCCCGGGGCGACACCCACGGTGAGCAGTGCCGTGGCGCAGGTCGTGATCAGAAGTCTCATGGTGTTTTCCCTCCCTCCGCACAGTGTTGGGTCCCGGCCACGGCCGCGTCTTCGTGACTTGTGTGCAAAGTTGGGCCGCCGGTTCACCGGTTTTCGTGACCGGTGAGCACGGCCGACACCTGCCGGCCCGCCACCCGGTGGTCGGTCCCGCGCAGGGCCTCGAGCGCCTTGCGCGCGTAGTCGGCGGCCTCCCGGCCGCGACCGGCCGCGGCGGACAGCTCGGCGATCGCGTTGAGCGCCAGGGCCTCCTGCACGCGGTAGCCCGCCCAGCGCGCCGTGGCCAGCGCCTCCCGGGCGTACTCGGGGTCACCGCAGGCGAGGGCGAGCGCGGTCAACGCCTCGCACTCCGGGTACCGGTCGCCGCTGCGGCGGGCCAGGTCCAGCGCCTCGCGGAGGTGGCGCACCGCGTCCGGGACGCTGCCGAGGCGGTGCTCCACCGTCCCAAGAGTGTGTAGTGCCTCGCTCTGGTTCCGCGGGTCGCCGATGTCGCTGGCCAGCGCGAGCGCCGAGCGGGCCTGGTCCAGCGCGGCCCCGAGGTCGCCTCGGTCGCGCAGCGTCCTTGCCCGCTGGGTGCGGGTCTCCGCCTCGCCGTAGCGGTCGCCGGCCTCGCGGTGCAGGGCCAGGGTCGTCTCGAGCAGCTCGGTGACGTCCTCGCCGAGCGCGTGCCGGATCCGCGCGAGGTTGCCGAGGTTGATCGCCTCCCCGTAGCGGGAACCGATCCGGCGGTAGAGCTCGAGCGCCTGCGCGCAGTGCAGGGCGGCGCGGCGCAGCTCACCCCGCTCCCAGTGCACCAGGCCCAGGTTGCCCAGGGTGACGGCCTCCCCGGCGGTATGGCCGGTGCGCCGGCTCAGCTCGAGCGCGCGGTCGAAGTGGCTGACCGCCGGTGTGAGCCGCCCGGCCTGCCAGTACACGCACCCCAGGTTGCCGAGGACGGCGGCGTGTCCCGCGGACCATTCCGCCCGCCGGGCGAGCACCAGGGCGTGGGCGTAGTGCTCGACCGCGGGGCGGTAGCGGCTCTGCCGCTGGTACAGGTCGGCGAGGCTGAGCCGGGCGGCCGCCCGGGCCCGCTCGTCTCCCCCCGTCGTCGCGGCCTCCAGGCCGGCCTCGGCGACCGCCTGCCAGTCCAGGAAGTACTGGCAGAGCCAGAAGTACCCGCGCAGCGAGTCGGCGAGCAGCCAGGCGGCCGGGGCCGGCGACGCGTGGCGGACGGTCGCGACGAGGTTTCCCCGCTCGGCGTCCAGCCAGTTCGAGGCGGCGGACCGGTCGGCGAACGGCGCCTCGACCGGGAGCCCTCGCGGTGCCGGGACCGGCAGCCGCAGCATGTGCGGGTAGAGCAGGCCCGCGGCCCGGTCCACCCCGTGCAGGTACCACTCGTGCAGGCGTTCGGTCGCCGCCTGCCGGACCGGCGGCGGGTCGTGCTCCTCGGTCTGCTCGACGGCGTAGCGGCGCAGCAGGTCGTGGAAGCGGAACCGGCCGGGGGTGTGCTGCTCGACGAGGTGGGCGTCGGCGAGCCGGTTCAGGTGTTGGGCGGCCTCGGCGACCGGCAGGTCGACCAGCGCCGCGGCCACCTCCTGGCCGAAGTCGGTCCCGGGCACCAGGCCGAGCAGCCGGAACAGCAGCCGCGTCCGGTCCGGTAGGGCCGCGTAGGACAGGTCGAAGGCCGTGCGCACGGCCGCCTGCTCGTCCCCGGGCACCTCGAGGGCGGCCAACGGGTTGCCCTCGCGGAGCTCCTGGACGTGGTCGGCGACGCCCCGGTAGGGCCGGTCGGCGAGGTTGGCGGCGGCGATCCGGAGCGCGAGCGGCAGGTACACGCACAGCTTCGCGAGCTCGCCGGCGGCCTCGGGCTCGGCCGCCACCCGCTGCTCGCCCAGGATCGTCGAGAGCAGCGCCGCCGCCTCCTCCGGGGTGAGCACGTCGAGGGAGAGCTGGCGTGCCCCGTCCATAGCCACGAGGCCGCCCATCCGGTCCCGTGCGGTGACCAGCACCAGGCAGCCGGGGCTGCCCGGCAGCAGCGGGCGGACCTGGTCGGGGCGGGCCACGTTGTCGAGCACCACCAGCACCCGCCGGTCGGCCAGCATGGTCCGGTAGAGCGCCGACGCGGCCTCGAGCTCGGTCGGGACCTGCTCTGCCGGGACACCCAGCGCCCGGAGGAACTGGGCCAGCACCTCGATCGGCCGCGCCGCCGGCATCGGCGCATGGCCGCGCAGGTTCGCGTAGAGCTGCCCGTCGGCGAACCGCCCCCGCACGCGGTGGGACCAGTGCACGGCGAGTGCGGTCTTGCCGACGCCACCGGCACCGCAGACCGCCGCGATCGGCACCGCGGGGCCGGTGCCGGAAACCATCTCGTCCAGGGCGGCCAGCGCCGCCGCCCGCCCGGTGAACCCCGACACGTCCGGGGGCAGCTGGGCGGGTGCCGGCGTGGCCGCGCCCCGCCCAGGCCCCGTCGTGCCGGCCCCGCTGTCGTTGCCGTCGTCGCTGTCGTCGCTGTCGTTGCGCAGCAGCGCGCCGTGGGCGGCCCGCAGCTCCGGGCCGGGGTCCACGCCGAGCTCCTCGGCCAGCCGGTGCCGCACCTGCTGGTAGGTCTGGAAGGCCTTCGCCCGTTCGCCGACGGCGTGGTAGGCGCGGATCAGCCTGGCCTGCGCCGGTTCGTCGAGCGGTTGCTCGACCGCGGCCTCGACCAGGGCGGGCAGCACCTCGGCGGCGGTCCCGAGCTCGATCATGGCGTCGCCGTAGCGGGCGAGCGCGACCCGGCGCTCGGCCAGCAGCGAGACCACCGTGGGGTGGTCGGCGAGGAGCGGCACGTCCACGAGGGGCGGTCCGTGCCACAGCTCGAGTGCCTCGCCGAGCAGGCGTGCCACCCGGCCGACGTCGCCGTCGCGATGGGCCGCGTTCGCCTGGGCGACCAGGCCGCGGAACCGCGGCAGGTCGGCGCGTGCCGGGTCGACCGGCAGGGCGTACCCGCCGCGGACGTGGGGCAGCAGGTCGCTGCGGGCCCGATTGGGGCGGTCCGGTTCGAGCAGCCGGCGCAGGTGCTTGACGTGGGTCTGGAGCACGTTGACCGCGCTCGGCGGTGGCCGCTCGCCCCACAGCAGGTCCACCAGCGCCGAGCGGGGCACCGGCTCGCCGCCCGCCAGGACGAGCAGGCCGAGCACCGCACGCCGCGCCGGCGGCCCGAGGTCGACCTCCTCGTCGCCGTGCCAGACCCGCAACGGCCCCAGCACCTGGATCCGCACCCCGGCCCCACCTCCGGCCGCTCCACATCGCCGTCGAGGCCCCCGCACCGTCGTCAGGTCCCGACGTAACCAGCAATCGGCGGGAGTCGCAAGGAATTCCCGTCCAGTCGTTGTCCAGTCGGACGGGGCACCCTACCCGCGCGAGGAGGTATGCGACGTGACTGGTCTGTTCACCGTGCTGCGCCAGCGGGTGGATCGCAACGCGAAGCGCGCGGTCGAGGTCTACACGAACGAGCTGGCCGACTTCCGGGCCGCGGCGGCCAAGCCGACCGTCCGGGCCGGAATGTTGGACTTCGCCGTGCTGCTGCGTCGGCGGGAGGCCGAGCTGGCCGCGGACGGGGCGCCCTTCGAGGCCACCGACCTGGCCTCGCTCACCGCGTTCGGCGCCGAACGCGGCGCGCAGGGGGTGTCCCTGGCCGACCAGCGGGGCGTGCTGCTGCTCCACTCGATGCTGACCCTGCGCGAGATCCAGGAGGTGGCCGCCCCCAACCAGCTCGACCACCTGATGGCCATGCTCGCCTGGCTGCCGACCAACGGCCTGGCCGCCCAGCAGGCCTACACCAGGGGGTACCTGGCCGGGCAGAAGAAGTGCCTGCCGGTGGTGAACAGGTTCGCCGAGCTCGCGAAGGCGTTGCTCGAGGACAGCGTGCTGGCCGCCGACCTGGCGGAGAGCCTCGAGCTGCGCCTGGCGCAACGCCACCTCGTCCTGGTGATGCGGGTGCTCGGCATGCCCTTCGCGGCGGGCGACGGGCGGCGTGACCAGGTGGTCGACCTGCTGCTGCGTCGCGAGCGGGTGCCGATGGCCTGGTACGAGCCGGACGAGCTGGTGGCCGTGCTTCCCGCCGACGATCCGAACGGCGGCACGAACGGCGGCACGAACGGCGGCGAGCAGCTCGAACACCGCGCGCTGACGCTGGCCCGCGAGTTCGCGGAGCTGGTCGACCGGCCCTGCTCGACCGGGGCGGCGCAGGGCCCGACCGGGGCTCTCGGGGAGACCCTGACACTCGCCAGGCGGGTCAACCGGGTGTCGCCGCCGGAGACGGTGCCCAGCCACATACCCACGCTGCGGGACGTGTTCGTGGAGCTGGGCGTGACCGAGCTCCCCCAGGTCGACGAGTGGCTGCGGGACCTGGCCCGCCGGCTCGCGGCCGGACCCGACCTGGTGCGCACCCTGGACGCGTTCTACCGGCACGACATGAACCGGCTCAACACGGCGGGCGAGTTACGGATCCACCCGAGGACGCTGGACTACCGCCTGCACCGGGTCCGCGAGCTGGTCGGCCTGGAACCGGCGTCGACACGGGGTGTCCGCACGCTCAGCGCCGCCGTGGCCCGCCTACGGGCGGGGTGACCCGAGGGCGCGCCGAGGTTCCGACCGCAGGACGCAGAACTCGTTGCCCTCCGGGTCGGCCAGGACGACGAAGCTCTCGGTGCCGGTCTGGCCGATGTCGACGTGGCGGGCGCCCAACGCGACCAGCCGCTCGACCTCGCGGTCCACGTCGCCGTCCACGGGGCGGAGGTCGAGGTGGTTGTGGTTCTTGCCGTGCTTGGGTTCGCCGGTCTTCTGCAGCCACAACGTGGGCACCTCGGGCGGGGCGTCGGAGGACGGGAGCAGCTTCGCCGAGCCGTCCTCGCCGCGGTCCACGTGGTGGTAGCCCAGGGCCTGGGACCAGAAGTCGACCATCCGGTCGGTGTCCCGCACGTCCACTGTCCACTGCGCGAATCGAACCGTCATCGTCCGGGCTTACCCCTCCCGCCCGGGCGGTAACTCGATACGGGGTCGCCCCCGTTTCGGGCCGCGGTGAACGGGTAGCCGCCGGACACGGGAGGGGATGGACATGGCACACGAAGAACTGCCGCTGGCCGACTACGACCAGCTCGCGATCGGGGACCTGCGCCACCGGATCCGGTCCCTGGACGAGGGACAGCTGCGCGCGGTCCTCGACCACGAACGCGCGCACGGCAACCGCGTCCCGGTGCTGGAGCTGCTCGACGCCCGGCTCGCGGACCTGACCGCCGGGGCCGAGCCGTCTCCGGGCGACCCGGCGCGCGCCCCCGAGGTGTCCGGCACATCGGGTGGCTCACCCGTGCAGCCCTCGACGGCGGCCGAGTCCAACACGCCGCTGCGCCACGGCGTCGCGGGGCAGACCCCCGCCCGCGGCCGACCCTAGGGCACGTCCCTGCCCCGTCGCCGGCGGGTGGTGGCGGTGACCAGCGCACCGCCGGCGAGCAGCAGGCCCGCGGCGAGACCGACGAGCCAGCCGGCCCGGGTGCCCGTGTAGGCGAGCTGCGTCCGGACGGTGTCGACCGTCGGCGGGAGCTGGGGAGCGGGCTTCTCGGGCGTGCCGATCGGGAGCTTGGCGTACACCGGCACGGCGGACATGACGCTGAGCTGGACCGGCGCGGAGACCGCGCCGGTGACCGGGTCGGTGCCGATGCAGGAGTACTGGCCGTAGGGCAGCCGGTTCAGGGTGAACCCGCCGTCCGCGCCGGCGGTGATGTCCATGCGGACGTCATCGTCGGTGTTCATGGTGTCGTCGAAGCCTGCCCAGAGGCAGGTGACCTCGGCGCTGGCGATGGGGGCGCCGGTGACACTGTCGACGATCGTGCCGCCCAGCGCGCCGCTGCCGACCCCCGCGAAGTCGGCCTCCGCGGCGGCGCCGGTCACCGACACCTCGACGGTCCAGTCGGCGCTGCCGTCGCTGTCTGAGGTGTAGGCGAAGCCGGCGGCCACGACCGAGGCCCTGACCGTGTAGTCGCCGGGCGGGACGTCGGTGAAGCGGTAGCTGCCGTCGGCGGCTGTCGTCGTGGCCAGCTCGGTGTCGGTCGCCGCGGCCCCGAACGCCGCCGGGCCGGCCGCGGCCGCGGGGCGCAGCGTCACGCTGACGCCCGGCAGGGGCCACTCGGTGGCCTCGCGCCGACCGTTGACGTTGCGGTCGAACCACACCACGCCGGTGACTGTCGCCACCGGGTCGACGGGCTCGGGTGGCTCGGTGGAGGACGGTGGCGAGGACGCGGACGTCTCCGTCGGGGACGACGTGCTCGACGGAGCGCTCGGGGACGTGCTCGACGGAGCGCTGGACGACGTGCTCGAGGAGGGCGCGCTGGACGACGAGGACGGCGTGCTGGACGAGGTGGTCTCGCTCGTGGAGGTCGTCTCCGTGGGCGAGGTGGTCTCCGTAGTGGACGTCGTCTCCGTGGTGGACGTCGTCTCCGTGGTCGACGTGGTCTCCGTGGTCGACGTGGTCTCCGTGGTCTCCGTGGTCGACGTGGTCTCCGTCGTCTCCGTCGAGGTCGTTCCGGTCGTCGAGGTCGTCTCGGTCGTGGAGGTCGTCTCCGTGGAGGTGGGCTCGGTGGTCGTGGTGGTGGTGGTGGTCGTCGTGCCGGGGGCGAGCGGGGTCGCCGTGCCGTCCTCCGCGGTCAGGGGGCCCGTCGCCCCCGGTGAGACCGCGGTGGCGGTTCCCCACGACGTCCACTCCCCCGCGGCCTCATCGGCCGGGGTCACCCGGTGCGTTCCCGTGCAGTCGGTGTGCTCGCCGGGCGCCAGCTGGGTTGCGGCGCAGGCCAGCTCCGTCCCGTCGGCGAGGGTCACGGCGACCTGGCGCAGCGTCGTGTTACCGGTGTTCGCCGGGGTGTAGGTCAGGGCGATCTCACCGGCCGCGAGCACCGCGGCGGCCTCGAGCGCCAGGCCGGGAACCCGGGCGAGCGCCACGTCGACCGACGCGGCGTCGTCGACCGGTCCGGCCACGCTGCTCGCGGTCACGGACACCGCGCGCCCGACCGTGCCGGCGTCGACCTCGGCCTGGGTGAGCGTGTGGTCGCTCGTGCAGTCGGTGCTCGCGCCGACGGCGAGCTCAGCCACCGGGCAGACGGTGCCGGCACCGGCGGTGAGCTCGTCCAACGCCACGTCGCCGGTGTTGGTCACCGTCCACGTCCACGTGATCGTCCGCCCCGCCCTCGGCACGGCGCCCGGGTCCGGCGCCGTCCCGCGCACGGACAGCTCCGGCCGCGGGTCGGGTGCCGCCACCGTGAGCTCCACAGTGGACTCGACCCAGCGGTGGGAGACCGGGTCGGTGACGCGGTAGGTGAACGTGTCCGTCCCGACGTAGTCCGGGGCCGGCGTGTAGCCGAGGTTCTCGTCCACGTCGCCGTGCTCGGCGGCGGTGCGCACGGTGACCACGCAGCCCGCGCAGGTCGGCGCGGACGGCGGGGTGACGGCCACCGGCTGGTTCACCGGGACGGTCAGCCGCAGCACGGGCGGCGTGACCAGGACGCGCACGGTCGAGGTCGCGGTCCGCTCGCCGTCGCCGGCGGTGTAGGTGAACGTGGCCAGCCCGGAGAACTCCGCCGGCGGCCGCCAGTCGACCCGGCCGTCGACGACCGACGCGGTCCCGTAGTCGGCGGCCCCCACCGACTGGAGCACACAGCCCTGGCACTCGTCGTTGGCGAGCACGTCCAGACCGCTGACCACGGCGCCGTAGGCGGCGGTCGTCGAGTCCGGTCGCGCGTCGTTGACCTCCACGGTCAGCATCGCGGCCGCCGAGTGGCCGGTGACGGGGTCGGTGACGGTGTAGGGGACGGTCACCGTGCCGCTCCACCCGGCCGCCGGAACCACCCGGATGCCACCCGGCACGACGTCGACGGTCGCGGACCCGGTCACGGCACCGGTGCTCGTCGTGCAGGACGTGCAGGAGTCGTTGGCCAGCACGTCGACCACGACGGGCGTGCCCACCGCGGTGAACGCGCTGTCGTCGGCCGCGACCGGGGTGACCGTGAGGTCGACCTCGGTGCTGGCGAACGCGCCGGTCACCGGGTCGGTCGCGGTGTAGCGGAGCGTGTCGGTACCGCTGAACCCGGGCGCCGCGCGGTAGACGAGCCGCGAGCGCACGTCGACCACGACCGCGCCGTGCGCGGGGTCGGTGGCCACCGAGACCGTGCAGCCGGCGCAGGAGTCGTTGGCCAGCACGGACACCGCGACCGGCGCGGGGCCGGCGGTGGTCGCCCGGTCCGCCGCGAGCAGTGGCGCCTGCGCCACGTCCACGGTCACGGTTCCGGTGAGGACATTGCCCGAGCCGTCCACGGCGCGGTAGGTGAACGTGGCCGTCCCGGCCCCGCCGGGGGTGAACGTGACCCGGTCACCGGTGATCGTCGCCGTGCCCGAGGTGGGGGTGCCGAGCCCGGTCAGCGCGCAGTTGGCGCAGAGGTCGTTGGCGAGCGGGAGCACGTCGACGGGCGTGCCGACGACCGTCGTGACCTGGTCGTCGACCGCGGTGGGGACGACGGTCACCACGACCTCGGCGCTGGTCGTGGCGCCGGCCTGGCCGAGGGTGTAGGAGAACCGGGCCTGGCCGGAGAAGCCGGGGGCCGGGGTGTACCGCACCGCGTTCCCACTGATCTCGGCCGTGCCGGAGGTGGGGGTCGTGACCGCGTCGAGGGTGCAGGCGGTGCAGGGGTCGTTGGCGCGCACGGCCACCACGACCGGCACGCCGGGTGCGGTGGACGCGGTGTCGTCGACGGCGCCGCGCACGCTCACCCGGACCGTCGCGTCGTCGGCGGCTGTTCCGGAGACGCTGCTGGTCACCCGGTAGGTGAACGGGAACGTGCCGATGGCGGTGCCCGGCGTGTAGGTGAACGCGCCGCTGCCGGCGAACGTGACCGACCCCGCGGCCGGGTCGGTGAGCTTCGTGCGGGTGCAGGTCGCCGGGCAGGAGTCGTTGGTCGACACGTCGCCGGAGACCGTGTCGCCGAGCAGGACCGACACCGCGTCGTCGACGGCGTCGGGGCCGACCGTGGTGGTGACCGCGCCGGTCACTCGCAGGCCGCTGACCGGGTCGGCCACCACGTAGGTGAACGAGTCCGGGCCGGCGTAGCCGGCGGCGGGGCTGTAGGTGGCCACCCCGGACGCGGGGTCGATCGAGACCGACCCGTGGGCGGGTGCGGTGCCCAACGAGTAGACGCAGCCGGCGCAGGAGCCACCGGTGGGCAGCGGCGCGGTGGCGCTGACCCCGTAGGTGGTGCGCAGGGTGCTCGCCGGCGGCGCGACCAGCACGGTGACGGGGGTGATGAGGCTGCCCGAGCTGCCGGTGATGCCGTAGGCGAAGCTGTCCAGGCCCCACAGGCCGGCGGTGGGCGTGTAGGTGACGGTGACCGTGCCACCGCTGGAGTAGGTGACCGTGCCCCGGCCCGCGGCCGTACCGGCCTGCGGCTTGCAGCCGCCCGTGCAGCCCGGGTCGTTGGCCTGCACGGGGACCACGACCGCGGTGCCGAACGGGGTGGTGATCCGGTCGGGGGCGAGGTCGGCGACGTCGATCCGGACCACGCCGTCGGTGCTGCGCCCGGCGGCGTCGGTGGCCCGGTAGGTGAAGGTGACGGCGCCGGTGGCGCCGGTGGCCGGCGTGTAGGTGAACGTCCCGTTCGCGGCCAGGGTGAGGGTGCCGCTGGGGGCCCCGTTCAGCAGCGGCCCGCTGACCGGGGTGGTGGCGACGGTGCAGCCCGTGCAGGCGTCGTTGGCGAGCACGGTCGCGGCCGACAGGGCGGTGCCGCGCCCGGTGCTGTAGCTGTCGCCGACGGCCTTGGGGAGCACGGCGACGGTCACGGTCGCGGTGGCGGAGGTGAACCCGTCGGTCGCGGTGTAGGTGAACGTCCCGTTGCCCGAGGTGCCCGTCGCCGGGGTGAAGGTGACCGTGCCGTCGGCGTTCAGGACGGCGGTACCGCCGCTCGTCGTGCCGACCCCGCTGACCCGCAGCGGCAGCCCGGCGGGGCTGGTGTCGTTGGCCAGGACGTCCACCCCGACGGGGGTGCCGGCGTCGGTGACGGCGGTGTCGTCGGTGACGCCGAGGGACGACGTGCCGAGCACGGTCACCGTGGCGCGCGCCGGTGCGGAGGTGGTGACGTCGGCCGTGCTGTCCAGGACCGACTGGCCGAAGTGGGCGACCGCGGAGTTCACCCGCTCGCCCGGCGTCGCGCCGAGCAGCAGGGAGTAGGTGAGCACCGAGGAGCCAGCCGCGGGAACGGTCAGCGGGCCGGGGACGACCAGGGTCTGCCCGGAGATCCGCGGCTCGGCGGTGGGTCGGCCGTCGAGCCGGATGCTGCCGGGCACGTAGCCGGCGTCGGTGGGGATCGTGTCGCTCACCCAGTCGACGGTTCCGGCCGTGGGGCCGCTGTTGACCAGGCGGAGCGCGTAGGAGGCGGTTCCGCCGCCGCCGGGCAGCACCCCGCCGGCCGGTGCGGTGAGCGCCTTGGTGAGGGTCACCGGCGCGACGGTGGACACGGTCGGCAGCGAGCCGACGGCGGCCGTGCCGGCGTCGGTGTGCTTCACCTGGGTTCCACTGGCGATGTACTGGATCGGCAGCACCCGGGCCGGGGTGCTCGTGGGGCCGACCGCGCGAAAGGTGTACCGCGCGGTGTAGGGGCGGTTCGGCCCGCTGGCGCCCGACAGGTAGAGCCCGTCGACGAACGTCCGGGATGCGGCGACCCCGTCCGGGGAGATCTGCAGCTCGGTGCGCTCCAGCTGCCAGGCGGAGGCCGGGAAGTCGCCGAGGGCGTTCGGGGTGTAGCCGAGCACGCCGGGGTCGTTGGCGGGGCCGGCGCCCAGGGTGCCGGTGTGGCCGGTCACGGTCACGGTGACGGTGTCGCCGAGGCGGGCGGCAGGGCTTGCGGTGGACGAGACGCCGTCGACCTTGTTGGCCAGCGCCTTGATCGTGTCCACGACGTCGGTGTAGGTGAACGTGCGGCTGCACAGGGCGCTGCCCGACCCGGGGGGCCCGTCGTACAGGGTGACCGTGTGGGACTGGGCGACGGTGGTCGGTCCGGTGGCGGTGAGCATCAGGTAGCGCACCGAGCTCGCCCCGGCCACGAGCTCGGGCAGCGGCACCGCGGGCGCCTGCCCGGAGGCGAGTCCGAGGACGCCGCCGGTGAACCCGCCCACCTCGAGCCAGAGGTTGTTCCTGGCCGAGCCGCCGGCGTTCACCCGGTAGCCGGCGTACCCCGACAGCAGCCGCGCAGTGCTGGCGGAGTCGATGTAGAAGTGGTTGTCCTGCAGCGCGAGGACCGAGGGGGTCCCCGCCTCACCGCAGCGGGTCGAGCCCGCCGCGCCGGCCGCCGGCGCGCTCACGACGATGTCGAGCAGCACCAGCAGTGAGACCAGCAGCGCGCCCACCACGCGCCGCACCACGCGAACCGTCATGCCCCGACCTCCGCCTCCGACCACGGCGCCACGATCGGCGCCGCGGCCAGAGAGCTGAGGGAGCTGTCACAGGGGCACCCGGACGGGGTCCCCGGGGGTCAGGGGGTCACTCCTCGCCGCCGAAGTCACCGCCGCCGAAGTCATCGCCGTCGATCAGGCCGCCGTCCATCATGTCCCCGAGGATCATGCCGCCGGCGAGCCCGGCCGCCGCGCCGCCGAGCATCCCGCCCATGCCCGAGCCGCGGTGCCCGGGACGTCCGTGGCCGTGCCCGGTGAAGCCGGCCGCGCCGAACGGCCCGCGCTCGGCGGCCTGGGTGAGCCACTGGTCGACCAGCCGCGCCCAGTCGGCCTTCTCGGCCTCCTCGTGCGGCATCGAGAACCGGCCGAAGGTGTCCCCACCGGGCCGGAACAGCCCACCGCGCTTGTCGGCCTCCAGCACCACCCACAGGTCCCGCGGGGTCGCGACGAACGTCAGCTCGACCTGGTTGAGCCGCCCGGCGTGATGGCTGGGCGGGAAGAACTCGAGCTCCTGGTAGAAGGGGATCTGCTGGGGTACGCCGTGCAGCCGGCCGACCTCGACGTCCGCGGACCGGAAGGTCGCGCCCAGCTCCCCGAACGCCTCGAGCACCCGGTTCTGGGACGGCAGCGGGCGCACGGTCAGCGGGTCCAGGTCGCCCGGGTCCGGCGCGCCCTTGATCTCGAGCTCGGTCCGCACACCGACGGTCATCCCCGGCAGCGTCACCTCGCCCACCGCGGTCACCGGGGTCTCCCAGGGCAGGGCGAGCTGGAACGGGATCTCCAACGGCTGGCCGGCGGGCACCCGGACCTCGCGCTGCACCACGACGCGGTGGAACTCGCCGGTGCCGCGCGCCTCGTGGTCGCCGTACTCGACCTCGACCCGGGTCACCAGCGACAGCGCGACCTCGTCGATCAACGCGTCGCCGGTCCCGCCCTGGATCTTGACCCGACCGCGGAGCACCTGCCCCGGGAAGACCACCGAGGAGTCGAGGACCGTGTCGACAGAGGGGCCACCGACCCCGAAGGCGGAGAGCATGCGTTTGAACAACGGACATCCCTTTCCGTGGCTGTGCGTGCGAGCGCACGGAGATGGTGACACGCGGGCGGTGAACCGGACAGACCGGGCGCGGCTACAGCCGGGGCAACTCCTGCTGGCGGCCGATGAGCCCGGCCAGGGGGTCGCCCACCTCCCGGACGCGGGCGAGCACCGTGCGGATGGACCACCGGTCCGGGCGCAGGGCCGGGTCCTCCAGCTCGTCCCAGGTGATCGGGACCGAGACCGGGGCGCCAGGCCTCGGGCGCACGCTGAACGGCGCGACCAGGGTCTTGTTGATGGCGTTCTGGGTGTAGTCGAGCCGGGCGAGGCCGCCGCGCCGGTGGCGGTACCACTCCCAGCTGACCAGGTCCGGCTCGATCCGGCCGATGACCCGCGAGACCGTCTCCACCCATCCCCTGGTGTCGTCGAAGGTGTAGCCGTCGCGGACCGGGATCCAGATCTGGACGCCGCGCTGCCCGGTGACCTTGGGCATCCCGGCGACGTCGAGGTGTGCCAGCGCGTCGCGGTAGAGCCGGGCGAGGGCGAGCACCTCGTCGAAGGTCGTGCGCGGGCCGGGGTCGATGTCGACCAGCGCCCAGGTCGGATGGTGCACGTCTGGGAGCGCCGAGGTCCACGGATGCAGCTCGACGCCGGCGAAGTTGGCCATCCAGACCAGCGCCGGCAGGCTGTCGAGAACGGCGTAGCACTGGGTCTCGTCCGGGTCGGCCTCGGTGTTGTGCCACCTGGTCAGCCACCGCGGCGCGTGGTCGGGGACCTCCTTGTGCCAGAAGCCCGGCCGGTGCACCCCGTCCGGGTAGCGGTGGGCGTTGACCGGGCGGTTGGCCAGGTAGGGCAGCAGGAACGGCGCGATGCGGGCGTAGTAGGCGATGAGCTCGCGCTTGGTGACCGGGGGCTCGGCGGACTCCGTGGCGGGGACCAGCACCTTGTCCAGGTTGGTCACCCGCACGCGCCGGCCGGCGACCGTCCAGAGGCCCTCCCGGCCGAACCCGCCCAGTGCGGCGAGCTCGTCCTCGGTGGGCCCGGCCGGAGGCCGGCGCAGTGTGGGGGTCCTGCCCATGGGACGTCGGTTACCCGTTCTCCGGGCGGTCAGTCGGGCGGTCCCTCGGTCAGGCGGCCGCTCGGCGGTCATCGGGCACTCGGCCAAGGGCGACGCCGAGCCCGATCATCCCGACGGCGAGGAACAGGTGCAGCCAGTTGTCCGCGCCGTTGAGCGGCACGAAGTTGGCGGCACTGTCGTGGTCGATGACCAACCCGTAGATCCACAGCACCGCGTACACCGCGCCACCGCCGATCAGGAAGTTCCTGGCGCCGGGAACGCTGCGGGCCAGCACGAGCCCGACGATGCCGAACAGCAGGTGGACGATGTTGTGCAGGATCGAGACGTGGAACACGCCGAGCAGCATCGCGGTCGACTCGTGCCCCGCGAAGGTCATGCCGTCGTACTCGGTCGTGATGCCCGGGACGAACCCCAGGATCCCGACCAGCAGGAACACAGCCGCCACGACCGTGGCCGCCAGCCGCACCGGGTGTAGCTGTTTGGTGTTCGTGGTCATGATGCTTCTCCGATCGATGAAGGATCCTCGCGCCCCGGCATACCCCAGCTTTTCCCGCACACACCTCGACGCACATGGAGACGGACATTTGGGGTAGTTCCGGGGGCATGAACACGTTTCTGGACATCTATCTCAACGACCAGCTCGCCCTCGGCGTCGCCTGGCGTGAGTTGGCGAAACGTTCGGCGGGAAACAACCGCGGCAGCGAGCTCGGCGCCACCCTGGACGGGGTCGCGACGGCCATCGCGGAAGATGTCGACACCTTTCGGGACATCATGGAGCGGTTGCGGGTGCGGCCGAGCCCGGTCAAGTCCGGCCTGGCCTGGACGGCGGAACGGCTGGGGCGGTTCAAGCTCAACGGCCGGCTGCGGTCCTACTCGCCGCTGAGCCGGTTCGAGGAGCTGGAGTTCCTCACGATGGGCATCGACGGCAAGAAACAGCTGTGGACGACCCTGCGCGATCTCGCCGGCCTGGCCGAACGGCTCCCGGACACCGACTTCGACGCGCTGGTCCGCCGCGCCGAGGAGCAGCGTGCGCTGCTCGAGCCGTTCCGCGTGCGGGCCGGGACCGAAGCCCTCACCGGAGCCGGCTGACTTCGGCTTCCCCCACCGTTCCCCTCGTGATCCCGACAGGGGAGCATGAGGGGAACACGGAGGTGGACAGGATGACGATCGAGTACGGGCGAGAGAACGGGCAGGACGAGGCCTGGCAGCGGGACAAGTCGGAGTTCGTGGCCCACCCCGACGCCCCTGTGCATCCGCTGGGGGAGCCGGAACGCAGCCCGCTCGCCCGCCAGTTCGCCGAGCTGACCAGGCGGCTGCTGAACACCGACACCGTCGCCGAGGCGCTCGGCCACATCATGCGGGCGACGTTCGCGGTGGTCCCGGCCGCCGATCTGGTCAGCGTGACGTTGCGCTCGAACGACGGCCGGCTGCACACGCCCCTGGAGACCGACCCGCTCGGCTCGGAGCTGGACGCACTGCAGGAGCGCTACGGACACGGACCGTGCCTGGACGCCTCGCGCAAGCCGGGCCTCGCCTACACCCACAGCGGCAACCTCGGCACCGAGCCGGCCTGGCCCCTGTTCGGTCCCGACGCCGCCGACCTGGGCCTCAGGTCCGTGCTCTCCACCGCCCTGCTGCCCGAGGTCACGCCGCCCCGGCTCTCCGGGGCGCTCAACATCTACTCCCGCCGCGAGGACGCGCTCGCCGAGGAGGCGACGCGGGACCGCGCCATGCTGTTGGCCACCCACGCCTCACTGGCCATGGCCAACACCGAGGCGGTCCGGCTGGCCGAGCTCCGGGAGACGCAGCTGCGCCAGGCGGTCGACAGCCGCGACGTGATCGGCCAGGCCAAGGGCATCCTCATGCACCGCCGCGGGATCAACGCCGACGAGGCCTTCGACCTGCTGCGGCGGACCTCCCAGGAGCTCAACGTCAAGCTCGCCGAGCTCGCCCGAACGGTGGCCGCCCGGGACGCCGAGCTGGACATCTGACCCGGGAGCGGGAGCGACGGAGCGGACACCGTCTGGACCCGGGAGCGGGAGCGACGGAGCGGACACCGTCTGGACGTAGGAGCGCCCGCAGGCGCGCCAGCGCCGAGGACGCGACGGAGGAAGACGGTGTCTTAGCGCAGTCGCGGGAGCGACCATCAAACACAGCGCGGGACTTATGGGAGCACGTGAACCGGGAGCAGCGACCTGACAACGGCAGGACACCACCCGCAAAGGCCGCGAACACCAGTCTCGGGAGCGACCATCCAACACCGCTGGACATTGGCGAGGGGCGGTAGTTAGGTGCGTGATGGCGTGGGTCGGGCGCGCTGACACCGATGGTCCGGCCCGGACCGTGCAGGTAGGAGCTGTGCTGATGACCGACGATCCGCCGTTGTTGACCCCGCAGGCCGTCGAGGGCGTGCGGTTCGACGCGGCGCGGTTTCCTTCCCGCGGGTACAACGAGGACCAGGTCGACGACTTCCTCGACCGCGTCGCCCAGACCATCGCGGTGCTCACGGCCACCGTCGAGGAGCAGCGTCGAGAGATCGACCGGATCAAGCACTGGCGGCAGACCACCGGCCCGGTGACCGGCGCCCCCGCCTGGGAGGCGGAGGCCAGGGAGCGCGCGGAGGCGATCGTCGCCGCCGCGCGGGTCTCGGCGGAGGAGATCCGGCGGCTCGCCCTGGCCAACGCCCAGCGGGTGCTCGGTGCCGACCACGTCGCCGAGGTGGCCGGCGTCGTCGACCGGCTGCACTCCGTGCGTGACACGCTCTCCGCGGAGCTCCAGCGGCTCGAGGCGACGCTGGACATCGGCTTTCGGTAACACCGGTTTGCTGAATTCTCTTGTAATATCTTGCAGACATCAGGACCGGGAGGCGCGGGATGGGCGTGGAGTCGGCCGGTGGACCCGCGCGGCTGGCCGACCTCGCCGCCCAGGCCGGGGTCAGCGAGGCCACGGTCAGCCGCGTGCTCAACGGCAAGGCCGGCGTCTCCCCCACCACCAGGCAGGCCGTGCTCGCCGCGATGGACCTGCTGGGCTACGAGCGTCCGCCCCGGCTCCGGGAACGCAGCGCCGGGCTGGTCGGGCTGATCACCCCGGAGCTCGGCAACCCCATCTTCCCGGCGCTCGCGCAGGTCATCGAGCAGGTGCTGACCAGCCGCGGCTACACGCCGGTGCTCTGCACGCAGACCCCGGGCGGCTCCACCGAGGACCAGCTGACCGACCTGCTGGTGGAGCGCGGCGTGACCGGGATCGTCTTCGTCTCGGGCCTGCACGCGGACTCCACCGCGGACATGAACCGCTACGTCAAGCTGGCCGGGCGCGGCGTGCCGTTCGTGATGATCAACGGGTACACCGAGAAGGTGTCCGCGCCGTTCGTGTCCACCGACGACCGTGCGGCGATGCGGCTGGCCGTCTCGCACCTGGTCGAGCTGGGGCACGAACGGATCGGGCTCGCGATCGGCCCACGCCGGTTCGTGCCGGTGCTGCGCAAGATCGAGGGCTTCGTGCAGAGCATGCGCACGCTGCTGCCCTGCACCGCCGAGCAGGCCGAGGAACTCGTCGCGCACTCCCTGTTCACCGTGGAGGGTGGGCAGGCGGCGGCGAACTCCCTGCTGGACAAGGACTGCACCGCGATCGTGTGCGGCAGCGACCTGATGGCCTTCGGTGCCATCCGGGCCGCCAGGCAGCGCGGGCTTTCCGTACCGCAGGACGTGTCGGTCGTGGGGTTCGACGACTCGCCGCTGATCGTGTTCGCCGACCCGCCGCTGACCACGCTGCGCCAACCGGTGGAGGCGATGGGGCAGGCGGCGGTGGGGGCGCTGCTCGAGGAGATCGGCGGCACGCCCGCTCCGCACGCGGAGTTCGTGTTCCTGCCGGAGCTGGTCGTCCGCGGCTCGACCGGGGCGCGTTCCCGCACGGTCAGTCGATGACCCAGTGCGTGACCGTGGCGTCGTCGGCGGGTGGCGCGTCGGGGTGGGTCTCCGCCTGCCGGACACGCCGGAGGACCTCCCGCGGCCCCTCGGCCCGCAGCAGCTCCAGTACGCCGGGCCAGTCGGTCAGCCCGTAGGGCTCGAGGACGCGGCTGGCGCCGTTGCTCAGCAGCGCGACGCCGTTCAGCTCGCTCAGTGCCACGCTGCCGGTCACCGCTTCCCCCGCCACCCGCGGGTCGTCCTTGGCGATCCAGTAACCGCCCGGCCGGTTCCGCCGCGCGCGCAGCGCCGCGACGCAGGAGGCCCACAGGCGGTCGAACTCCGGTGTTCCCTCGGGGATCCCGGAAAGCGGCGCCGTGCAGGCGCGGACGGCGGCCAGCTCGCGCTCGTCGGTGAGCACGCGCGGTCCGTCGTGGACCTGGTCGAGGACGAGGAAGGAGTCGCCGAGCAGAAGGTGGTCCAGACGCCCCCGGTAAGCACGGACGACGGCCACGATCGCCTGCGGGCTGTTGACGTCGCTGATGTCGCAGGTGTCGCGGTGGTCCTCGGCGATCTCCTCGATCGCGGCGGCGAGGATCTCCGCGACGTCGCGCCCGTCGCCTCGGGAGAGCATGCCGAGCAACGCGCCACCGAGCCGGTGGGTGTACCAGGCGACGCCGTGGGAGCAGATCGACTCGCTCCCCGGTATTCCGGCGCCGTCCAACAGCACGACGGCGCCGGGTACCGCTCCGGCGAAGTCCTCGTTGGACCGGCCGGTGCCGGCGGCGCTGGTGGCCATGCTCACCCGCATGGGCTGGTCCTCCTGTCTCGCCGCCGTCAGGGCTCGAGGACGTACCGTCCACGCACCCCGCCGCCAGCCATGGCGCGGTGGACCTTCGCGACCCGGTCGAGCGGCACGACCGCGTGCACCCGGGCCGGCAGCTCGCCCGACGCGGTGCGGGCGAGCAGCTCGGCCAGCCGGGTGCCGTCGGGGTGCACCGACACCGTACGCACGGTGATGCCGCGTTCGGGGGCAACCACGGCACCGGGCTGGACACCGGCGAAGACCCCGCCGTCGCCGACCAGGGCGAGGCCGCGCTCCTGCAGCGCGGCGGCGTCGGCGACCGCGTCCCAGCCGGACTCGGCCCGCGTGGTGAACGCGGCGCCGAGGCCGAGGACGAACTCCTCGTCGCCGGCCCTGGCCAGGCCCGTGACCTGCCAGCCGCGCTCGCGGGCGAACGGGACGACGTAGCCGCCGACGGCACCCGCCGCCCCGGTGACCAGCAGCCGGTCGCCGCCGGCGGGTGCGTCGCCGAGCAGGTCGACGAGCTGGGCCGCGGTCAGCCCGTTGAGCGGCACCGTGGACGCCGCGGCCAGGTCCAGCCCGTCGGGGACGACGGCGACGTCGGCTGCCGGCACGACGAGCTGCTCGGCATAGGCACCCAGGGCGCGGTCGACACCGGCTGCGATGCCGGCGACCGGGACGCCGAGCGGCAGGTCCACCCCCGGGCCGGTGGCGACGACCGTGCCGGCGAAGTCCCAGCCGAGACCGGTGTGGTCGGGCTGGTCGACCCAGCCGAACGCGTGGAACTGGCCGCGCACGACCCCGAGGTCGACGGGGTTGACGGCGGCCGCGGCGACCGCGACGCGGACCTCGCCCGGCCCGGGCTCGACGACCGGCACGTCGATGATCTCGATCGAGTCGGGCCCGTCCGGGACGCGGACGACGGCGGCGCGGAAGGTGGCGGTGGTCATGGGTGGCTCCTCCGGTCGGTGTTGACCACACCACCATCGAGGTGAAACTCTCTATCAGGAAGTAGGCACCTGAAAGTGCGTAGCTAACCCCTGGGTAGGGAGGACCGGTCATGCCGACGATGACGGCGGCCCAGAGGCGGGCCGAGGCGAAGGGCGAGTACGACGCGTTCATCGCCGAGTGCCCCAGCCGCCAGCTGCTCGACCGGATCTCCGACAAGTGGGTGGCGCTCGTCCTGGCCGCGCTCGGCAGCGACGGCGCGCGCCCCGGGGCCGACGGGCCCGCCCGGCCGCGGTCGATGCGCTACTCCGAGCTGTCCCGCCGGCTCGCCGGGGTGAGCCAGAAGATGCTCACCCAGACCCTGCGCGCGCTGGAACGCGACGGCCTGCTCACCCGCACCGCCACGGCCACGGTCCCGGTCACGGTCACCTACGAGCTGACCGACCTCGGCCTCTCCCTCCACCACGTGATCCGCGGCATCAAGGCGTGGGCCGAGGCGCACATGGACGAGGTGCTCGCCCACCGCGAGGACTACGACGCCCGCACCGCCACCGCGTGAAGGCCGGGTGGCCCCCGCCGCCGCACCCACAGGCGAGGGCCACCCGGGGTCTACCGGCGGAACGTGCCGCCGTCGACGGTGTGCCCGCCCTGGGCCGGGGTGCGGGTGGTGCGGTTGGCTCCGGTCTCCCAGATCACCGGCTGGCCGTCCTGGCGGATGACGAACTTGTACTCGATGTCGGTGCTCGCGGGCAGGCTCGCGGCGCCGTTCCAGCGCGGGTACGTCGACTGGTCGGTGGTCAGCGGGACGGCGCGGGCCGGGTCCCAGCTGCCGAGCTCGGGCACGCTGCCCACCACGTACACGTTCTGCCCGAGGGTCGTGGTGGCCTGGACGGTGAACCGCGCGGCGACCTGGCCCGGGTTCTGCTGGCCGGAACCGGTGTGGAAGGCGACGGCGCTCTTCGCCGGCACGGTGACCGTCGCCCGCCCGCCGGTGACGGTCACCCGGCTCGCGCAGCTCGTGGTCACGACGCAGTAGGAGCCGTCCGGCAGGCCGGTCGTGTACTGCGCTGTGTGGGTGCCGCCGGTGTTGTTGATGACCACGAAGCCCACCGCGCCCCGGCCGAAGCCGATCACGTTGGCCGCCGGGGACTGCCAGTTCGCCACGTTCGCGGAGCCGACCGCGTTGTGCCAGCCGACCATGCCGGCGACCGCCTGGTCGCGGTTGAGGCAGTACCAGCCGCTGCCACAGGTGGTGTCGGTGACGAAGCCGCCCGAGTTCGGTGGCGCGCCCTCGGGGTTGCTGAACTCGAACCCGGCGTAGATCGCGGGGGTGGTGTGCTTCCAGGCCAGCTGGAAGACATTGGCCAGCACCGCCGTCGCGCCGTCGCGGTAGGTCAGGTGCCGGCCGTTGCGCTCGGTGTCGTGGTTGGTGACGAACGAGACCGAGTTGGCCGCGGGCAGGATCCCCTGGCCGGGCCCGAAGTTCGCCAGGCTCGCGATGTCACCCTGGAAGGCGCTCTTCATCCGGTCGGCGTAGAAGAAGTCCAGGACGTCGCCGCTGCCGTAGTAGTCGCCGGGCGCCGGCGGCTCGCCAGGGAAGACCTCGTGGAAGACGTAGGGCCGGGCGCCGGAGGTGGTGTTGTTCAGCTGTCCGACGATGGCGGCCAGCTCGCCGCTCGGCACGTGCTTGGCCGCGTCCACCCGGAACCCGTCCACGCCCAGAGCCAGCTGGGAGTTCAGGTAGCCCGCGATCTTGGCCCGGACGCCGGCGCTGCTCGTCTTCAGGTCGGGCAGGTCCAGCAGCTCGCAGTGCTGGACCTCCCACTGGTCCCCCCAGTTGCTGATGTCGCGGTTGCAGACGTCCACGTTGTACTCGCCGCGGTCGTACATCGGCGGGTCGTACTTGTCGCTGATGACCGTGCCGTCGTAGCCGGTGCCGGTCTGGGCGGCGGTGTGGTTGACGACCGCGTCGGTGTAGACGTCGATGCCGGCCGCATGACAGGCGTTGACCATGGCGGCGAACTGCGCCTGCGTACCGAACCGGCTGTTGAGCCGGTAGCTGTAGGGCTGGTACACGTCCCACCACACCCCGCTCGGGTGCCGCAGGGACTCGGCGGGCGGCGCGACCCAGACCGCGCCGTAGCCGGCGGGGTCGAGGTGGTTGGTGCATTCGGCGGCCACCGACCGCCAGTTCCAGGCCCACAGGTTGGCGATCACGTCGCCGTTGGGTACGCCGGTGTCAGCCCGGTGGACACCGGCCGGGGCCGCCGGCGCGGGGGGATCGGCGGTGGCGGCGGGGACGGACAGGACGCCGGTCACCAGTGCCGCCGCGGCGGCGGCGACCGTCGAGCGCAGGGAGGGGTGTCGCATACCGTTCTCTCCTCGTCGAGAGCGTCTTGCGCAAGATACTGCAACATCTTGCAGACTAACGCCAGATGGAATCCCCTGTAAACGGCTGGCTACCATCACGGAGAGTTCGCGACACCAGAAGGAAATGCCGTGACCGAGACCCTCGAGTTCCAGTCCGAGGCGCGCCAGCTCCTCCAGCTGATGATCCACTCGATCTACTCGAACAAGGACGTGTTCCTCCGGGAACTGATCTCCAACGCCTCCGACGCGCTGGACAAGCTGCGCCTGGAGACCTACCGCGACAAGGACCTCCAGGCCGACACCGCGGACCTGCACGTCGAGATCGAGACCGACCAGGAGAACCGCACCCTCACCGTGCGGGACAACGGCATCGGGATGACCCGCGACGAGGTGGTCAGCCTGATCGGCACGATCGCGAAGTCGGGCACCGCCGAGCTGCTGCGGAAGCTGCGGGAGACCCAGGACGCGGCCGTCTCCGCCGACCTGATCGGGCAGTTCGGCGTCGGCTTCTACTCGAGCTTCATGGTCGCCGACCGGGTGGTGCTCACGACCCGGCGGGCCGGAGCCGAGGAGGGCGTGCGCTGGGAGTCCGACGGCGAGGGCACCTACACCATCGAACCGGCCGCCGACCTCCCGCAGGGAACCGCGGTGACCCTGCACCTCAAGCCGGAGGACGCCGAGGACAACCTGCACGACTACTCCTCCCCGGCCAAGGTCCGGGAGATCGTGAAGCGGTACTCCGACTTCATCACCTGGCCGATCAGGATGGCCGGCGAGGAGTCCACGGAGACCGTCAACTCGATGAAGGCGCTCTGGGCGCGCCCGGCCGCCGAGGTCACCGAGGACGAGCTGACCGAGTTCTACCGCCACGTCTCCCACGACTGGAGCCCGCCGCTGGAGACGGTCCGGCTGCAGGCGGAGGGCACCTTCGAGTACCAGGCGCTGCTGTTCATCCCGTCCCGCGCGCCGTTCGACCTGTTCGTGCGGGAGGCCAAGCGGGGCGTGCAGCTCTACGTGCGCCGGGTCTTCATCATGGACGACTGCGAGGCGCTGGTGCCGGAGTACCTGCGCTTCGTGAAGGGCGTGGTCGACGCGCAGGACCTGTCGCTGAACGTGTCCCGGGAGATCCTCCAGCAGGACCGGCAGATCGAGCTGATCCGGCGACGCCTGGTGAAGAAGGTCCTCTCCACGGTGAAGTCGCTCGAGCAGGAGAAGTACCGGACGTTCTGGACCGAGTTCGGCAAGGTCGTCAAGGAGGGCCTGGTCTCCGACGTCTCGAACCGGGACGCGATTCTGGACATCTGCTCGTTCGACTCGACCCACGACACCGAGAAGCCCACGACGCTGCGCGAGTACGTCGAGCGGATGAAGGACGGCCAGGAGCACATCTACTACCTGACCGGCGAGTCCCGCTCGAGCATCGAGAACTCCCCGCACATGGAGGCGTTCCAGGCCAAGGGCTACGAGGTGCTCGTGCTCACCGACCCCATCGACGAGATGTGGGTGGAGTCGGTCACCGGCTTCGAGGGCAAGCAGTTCCAGTCGGTCGCCAAGGGACAGGTCGACCTGGACGAGAAGGCCGACGACGCGGAGCGGAAGGAGGAGTTCGCACCGCTGCTCACCTGGATGGCCTCCGCCCTCGCCGAGACGGTCAAGGAGGTGCGCCTGTCGTCCAGGCTGACGACCTCCCCCGCCTGCATCGTCGGCGACGAGCACGACATGACCCCCACCCTGGAGAAGATGTACCGGGCGATGGGGCAGGAGCTGCCGAAGGTCAAGCGCATCCTCGAGCTGAACCCCGACCACCAGCTGGTCGGCGCCCTGCGGGCGGCGCACGCGGAGCGCGGCGACGACGACGCTCGGCTCCGGGAGAGCGCCCAGCTCGTGTACGACATGGCGCTGCTGGCCGAGGGCGGGGAGCTCGCCGACCCGTCGCGGTTCGTGAAGGTGCTCGCGACCCGGCTCGAACAGGCCCTCTGATCCCCCTCCGAGCCGCCGGCGCCGACGTGCGCCGGCGGCTCGCGTGTTCTCGCCCCGGCTCTCGAATGCGGCTCGAACGCGGGTCGCCTGGCTCTCGCGGCGCTGACGTCCGCCTCGAAACGTCGACTACGTTTCCGTGACGGGCAGGTATTCCGCCAGCCGACTGGAGCTGTGATGCGATTAGGCGAGAGCACCACGAACGGACATCATGCCGGGCCGCTGGGACATACCTGGCCGAGTGCGGACACCTCCCGAATACCGCACTGGGTGTACACGGACGAACGCGTTTTCGAGCTCGAGCAGAAGAAGATATTCGGCGGTCCGTTCTGGAACTACGTCGCGCTGTCGACGGAGCTCCCCGAGCGGGGTGACTTCGTCCGCTCCTGGGTGGGCAACCAGCCGGTCGTCGTGGCCAGGACGAAGTCCGGCGGGGTCAGCGTGGTGGCCAACCGCTGCTCGCACCGCGGAATGTCCTTCTGCATGGAGGAGCGCGGCAACACGAAGACCTTCGTCTGCCCCTACCACCAGTGGTCGTTCGACCTCGAGGGCCGGCTGACCGGCGTGTCGTTCAAGCGCGGCGTGCGCGGCAACGGTGGAATGCCCGAGGATTTCAAACTCAGCGACCACAACCTCACCACATACCGGACCACCGAACGCAACGGCGTTATTTTCGCGAGTGCGGCGGAGAATCCGCCGACATTCGAGGAATCGTTCGGCCCGGACATGCTGCACTATTTCGACCGCGTTTTCGACGGACGTGAGCTGCGCGTCATCGGATACCAGCGGCACCGAATTCCGGCGAACTGGAAACTGGTCTTCGAGAACATCAAGGACCCCTACCACGCGAGCCTGCTGCACGTGTTCTTGGTGAGCCTGGGGCTGTTCCGGGCCGACCAGCCCTCGCGGGTGGTGATGGACGCCACCGGTCAGCACGCCGCGCTGGTGTCCCGCCGCGGCCAGCAGGCACCCAACGACGTGACCGCGCAGATCAAGACGTTCGACGAGCGGCTGGTGTTGAACGACTCGACGATGCTGCAGCCGGCCAAGGAGTTCCCGGACGAGAACACCGTGGTCATGCACACGCTGTGGCCGAACGTCATGGTGCAGCAGCAGACGAACACGCTGGCGATGCGGCACATGGCGCCCCGGTCGGCGGGGGTGACGGATCTGCTGTGGACCTACTTCGGGTACGCCGACGACGACGAGGAGATGACGCTGCGGCGGCTGCGGCAGGCCAACCTGCAGGGGCCGGCCGGCCTGATCGGCGTCGACGACTGGGAGGTGCTCGCCTACCACCAGCAGGGGCTGGCCAGCGCACCCGAGGAGACCGGGGTGGTGGAGATGGGCGGCCGCGGCGTCGGCAACGAGGAGCACATGGTCACCGAGGCCGCCGTGCGGGCGTTCTACGTGCACTACCGGGAGGTGATGGGCTGGTGAGCGGCGACCCGATCACGCTCGACGAGTGGTGGCGTGCCTACCAGCTCTACACCGACTACACCGAGCTGCTCGACACCCAGCGCCTCGACGACTGGATCCACCTGTTCGAGGACGACTGCCTGGTCCGGGTGATGTCGGCGGAGAACGACAAGGCAGGCCTCCCGCTGGCGCTGATGCGCTGCGAGGGGGTACCCGGCCTGCGGGACCGGGTGCACGCGATCAAGGAGGTGTCGGTCTACGCGCCGCGCACCATGCGCCATGTCGTGTCGGGCCTCCGCCTGACCAGGCAGGGCGGCGACTTCCTGGCGACGGCGTCGTTCGTGGTCACCCAGTCCCTGGAGGGCGCCCAGACCACGGTCTTCGCCAGCGGCGTCTACCGCGACCGCCTCACCCCCGCCGGCGACCGCCTCCGCTTCGCCGAGAAGGTCGCCGTCTACGACGGCGACCTGGTCGTGAACTCGATGGTGTACCCCCTGTGAGCACAACCCCCACCAGTGACCTGACCCTCGTGCGGCAGGCGTGGGAACAGTGGGCAAAGGTGGGCGCCGGACTGTCCGATGTGGAGTGGGCGCGTCCCACCCGGCTGACCGGGTGGGACGTGCTCACGCTGTACGCGCATGTGGCCCGGTCGGTCGAGGTGCTCGCCGGCCTGCTCGACGAGCCCCTTCCCGGCACCGCCCCCGAACGCGCGGACGCGAGTGCCTACTTCGCCTCGTTCGCCGGTGTCCGGGAGCAGGCGGCACGGCAGGTCGACGCGGTCGCCCGGCGTGCGGCGGCGGCCGGTCCCGCTCCCCTGGTGGCCTCCCTCGCCGGCGACGGCCCGGCGGTGCTCGACCGCGCCGAGGCGGCCGGCGAGGTGACGGTCGGGACCGTGGGCGGCACGATCGCGCTCCCCGACTACCTGCTCACCCGCCTCGTCGAGGCGACGATCCACCTGCTGGACCTGCGCCACGCGGTACCCGGCCCCGGCCCGGCGCCGGAGGCGGTGGACCGGGTGGTCGACGTGCTGGTCGGGATCGCCGGGCCGGTCGCGTTCGTGGAGAGCGCGACCGGCCGGGCGGACCTGTCCATCTTCCCGCTGCTCGCCTGAGGTCAGGAGAGCACCCCGCCCAGGGTGAAGAGGGCGAAGTTGGCGATCATCACGAAGTACAGCCTGCTCCACGAGATCATCGACTCGCCCAGTTCGCGGGCGCGGGCCACGGCCAGTGCGACGTGGGCCGCCCAGGGCAGGGTCAGCAGGGGCAGCAGTGTCCACGGCGTGCCCCACCGCAGCGCCACGACCGTGACCACCACGTAGAAGCCGGTGACCGCCGCCACGTACAGCACCTTCGTCGGGGTCAGGCCGATGATCTTCGGGAGCGTGATCTTGCCCGCGGCCGAGTCCTTCGGGACGTCGCGGGCGTTGTTGTGCATCATCAACGCGCAGAACAGGAAACCCGGTCCGAGCGCGGCCACCACCCCGTCCACGTCCACCCGGCCCACGTTCGCGAGCACCACCAGCAGCGTCACCGCGGTGCCGGTGACCACGAAGTCGATCAGCTCGCCCAGGCCGCGGTGGCCGAGCGGGCGCGGTCCGCCCGCGTAGGCGAAGTACGCGACGTAGCAGAGCGCCGCCAGCGCGAGGATCCACGGCTGGATGGTCAGCGCGAGGTAGGCGGCCAGCACCCAGGCCAACGCGAAGCACGTCATGCCGACCAACCGCACCTGCCGCATGGGAAGCCCGAGCGCCAGCGAGCTGTCCGGCCGCACCGTGCCCGGCGTGTCCAACCCCCTGCGGTGGTCCTCGTAGTCGTTGATCAGCCGCCGGCCGATCGAGTCCAGCACGAACAGCGCGAGCGTGATCGCGACCCGCCCTGGGGACAGCGGGGCGATCTGGTCGGCGATCGTGAGGCCGTAGCCGGCCTGGAGCACGATCACCACGATCAGCGGCGGCCCGGCCGCCTGGACCCAGGCGGCCAGTGTTCCCACCGGACGGGCGGGGAGCGCTTGCTGTGTCATGGCGTTCCTTTCACGCGACCTTGGTGCCGACGGCCTGGTAGAGCACGTTCGTCGCCCGCACGGGTCGCATGCGGACCTCCTTGCGCAGGTACACGAACCACCCCAGGAAATCGAGCACGCTGGGGAACAGCCCTCGCAGCTTCAGCGGGACGCCGGCGCTCGCGCACGCCTGTGCGAGCCGGTCGGGGTTGACGAACAGGCGGTGGTCGTGGCACCCCTTCGGGGCCATGCCGGGCAGCGGCAGGTTCTCCCCGATGGTGATGATGAACAGCCGGGCCAGTGCCGTGTCGGCGATGGTGTCGAGGACGAACGTGCCGCCGGGCTTGAGGATCCGGCAGCACTCGACCGCGACCGCGTAGGGGTCGGCCACGTGCTCGAGGCACTGCCCGGCGACCACCACGTCGGCGCTGCCGTCGGCGAGCGGGATGTGGTTGATGTCGCCGCGTACCACGTGGTCGACGCCGTGTCCACGTGCGACCTTCGGTCCTTCCTCGGACAGGTCGACCCCGACGTGGGTATATCCCTTGCCCTCCAGGTGCGGGTGCAGCAGCCCGCCGCCGCACGCCACGTCGACCAGCACCGCGCCGGGACGCGTGGCGTTCGGGATCTGCTCCGCCCTGGACCGGGCGATCCAGCTCAGCGACACGAAGTGCCCGCGCGGGTCCCACCACTGGTGGGCGAGCTCGTCGTACTGCCGCGGGTCGTTGCGCATGGTCCCTCCGAAGGTGTCTTGAGGACCGCTCGAGCGCGATACGGCCCCTGGTCAGCAGAATTGCCAAACATGAGTGGCGAAGCCCCTTCCACGCCCCGCGCACGCCGGTGGTCCAGGCCGGTTCCGGGTCGCAAGCTCCCCGGCGGCCGGGTCGCGGACCGGCTGAGCCGGCCCTCAGCCTCGATCATCGAGATGTTGGACGCGCTGCCGGCCGACAGCGCGAAGGATCCGCGCACCGCACGCGGACGCCACACGGTCCTCGTGACGTTCCGGCGCGACGGACGACGGGTGGCCACACCCGTCTGGGCCGCGGTCCGCGACGGTGTCATGTACGCACGGACCCAGCGGGCCTCCGGCAAGATCAAGCGCCTGCGCAACGACGGCACCGTGCTGCTGGCCGCGTGTACGCCGCGCGGTGTCCCGCTCACCGCCCCGGTGCCGGGGCGGGCGAGGCTCCTCGGACCCGACGAGGAGCACCTCGCCGAGACGGCGCTGCGGCGGGCACACGGCCCCATCCGGGCCTTCTGCGCCGCCGTGCAGGACCTGCTCCGGGTGGACATGTGCTACCTGGCCATCACGGTCGACGAGGCCTGAGCACCGCTGCCGAGGTACCGGCCGAGCGCCATCACCGGGAAGATCTGCCGGTACAGCGGATATCCCATGTAGAAGTCGCCGGGGAAGCCCGTCCCCGTGAAGACGTCCTCGGCCCAGGTCCCGTCCGAACGCTGGTTGTCCACCAGCCAGGCGATGCCGCGGCGAACGCGGTCCTCCTCGGCCGGGTACCCGGCCGCGTGCAGTGCCATCAGGGCCCAGGCGGTCTGTGACGGCGTGGAGACGCCGCGCCCGCGCCAGCTTTCGTCGTGGTAGGAGCGCAGGTCCTCGCCCCAGCCGCCGTCGTCGTTCTGGTGCCGGCGCAACCAGTCCAGCGCCCGTGCGACGGCGCGCCCCTCGGCCGGCACGCCGACGGCCACGAGGGCGATCACCGCGGCGCTGGTGCCGTAGACGTAGTTGGCGCCCCACCGCCCGAACCAGGCGCCGTCCTCCTCCTGCTCGCGCAGCAGCCACAGCGCACCGCGCCGCAGCGTGGGGTGACCGGCCGGCAGCTCGGCCGCGAGCGCCTCCAGCACGTGCGCGGTGACGTCGGCCGATGGCGGGTCGGTGGCCTCGCCGAAGTCGCAGAACGGGAGCTTGCCGGCGATGGTGGAGTTGTTGTCCGCGTCGTAGGAGGCCCAGCCGCCGTTCGTGGACTGCATGCCGACCAGCCAGTCCACCCCGCGGCGGCGCGCGCCGGCGAGCGCGGCGCGGGCGGTCTGGTCCGCCCCGCGAACGCGGCCCAGTGCGCTGACCACTGTGGACGTGTCGTCGCAGTCCGGGAAGATGTCGTTGTCGAACGAGAACGCCCACCCGCTGGCCGCCAGGCCGGGACGGCGCAGGGTCCAGTCGCCGCGGTCACCGATCTCCTCGGCCATCAGCCAGTCCGCGGCTCGGCGCAGGGCGGGGTGTGCCGGGTCGACACCGGCGTCGGTCAGCGCGATGACGGAGAGGCTGGTGTCCCAGACCGGACCGGTCACGCACTCCATGCGCCGCCGGGGCCTGGACTCGTCCGCGTCCCAGACCTCGAAGCGCGTCAGCCCGGCGAACGCCCTGCGCACCACCGGGTGGTGGACGGGGTGCCCGGCGGCCCACATACCGAGCAGGCAGAACACCGACAGCAGGTGCACACCGAGCCAGGTGCCGTCGACCTCCTGGTGGTCGGCGATCCAGTTCTCCGCGCGGCGCATGGCCAGTGCCCGCACCCGGCGCAGCGGGCGGCGCTCGTAGTGCTCGAGCAGACCGTTGATCCGCACGAACGCGTTCTCCACGCTGAGGGCGGGGTAGTCGGGCGCCGGCCGCGGCACACCGGAGCGCAGCTCGTCGACGTCGAAGTCCAGACGGTGCACCCGGCGCTCCGCGCGCGCCATCGACAGCGGGATCAGCGCGATCCGCGACCACCCGGAGAACGAGGGCACGCCGAGCGGTGCCCGCCGGGGCACGAGCATGATCTCCGGCGGCAGCACCGGCAGGTCCTCCCATGGCCACAGTCCGAACACCGCGAGCCAGATCCGGGTGGCCATCCGGGTCCGCTCGATACCCCCGTTGGCGCGGCAGAACGCGGCGGCCTTGGCCATGTGCGGCGCGTCCGGGTCGTCACCGGCGAGGCGCAGCGCGAAGTACGCCTCCACGGTGGTCGACAGCTCCCCCGGACCGCCGGGGAAGGTGGCCCAGGTGCCGTCGTCGCGCTGCTCGGCGCGGATCCAGTTGGCCGCGGCGGCGGTGAGCTCGGGGGTGCGCACGCCGTACAGCTCGCGCAGCAGGAGGTCCTCGGCGTCGAGGGTCACGTTGGTGAACATGTGCCCCCACCACCAGCCGTCCTCGTGCTGGGCGTCGAGCAGCCAGCCCGTGGCGCGGCGCAACGTCTCCCGGGCACCGGTCTCCAGCCGGTTGTCCACCTGGGTCACCGGCCACCGTCCTCACCGAGCACGGCGACCAGCAGCTGCTCCACCTCGGGCATGAGCTCCCGGGCCACGCCGAGCAACCGGGGCGCCACCTCGGCGACGAGGTCGTCGCCGAGCTCGGCGAGCGAGCCGAGCGCGGCGCCGACGTGCTCGCGGGCGGCGGCGAGCGAGCTCTCCCGGGCACCGGCCTCGTCCAGCAGCGCGAGGATCCGCCCGCAGTGCTCGTCGGTGAGCGGCTGGGCCAGGAGGAGGTCGGCGAGCTCCGGCTGGTCGCGCAGGCCGTGGATGACCGGCAGGGTGTAGACGCCGTTGCGCAGGTCGCCGAAGCGCGGCTTGCCTGTGTCCACGGCGGACCACAGGTCCAGCAGGTCGTCCCAGATCTGGAAGGCGATGCCGAGGTGATGGCCGTAGCTGGCCATGACCTTCTGCTCGCGCGGCCCGGCACCGGCCTGCATGGCGCCCAGCGCCGCGCTGCTCGACATGAGCTTGGCCGTCTTGCCGGCGATCGACTCGAAGTAGGCCGCCTCGCCCCGGTCGAGGTCGCCGACGTCCACGGTCTCCAGGAACTGCCCGTTGCACAGCCCCTTGAGTGTCTCGGCGAACAGCAGCACGGCGTCCGAGCCGAGCCCGCCCAACAGCTCCACACAGCACGCGAGCAGGTGGTCGCCGCACAGCAGCGCGACGGTGTCGCCGTAGAGCGCGTTCACCGTCGGCAGGCCGCGGCGCGTCTGCGCCGAGTCGCAGAGGTCGTCGTGGTACAGCGTCGCCACGTGCAACAGCTCGACGATCGCGGCAGCGGTGATCACTCGCTCGCTGGCCGGGCCGGGCGGGGCGAAGGGGTAGGCGGAGGTGAGCACGAGCGTGGGCCGGAACAACCTGCCGTTGTTGCGGACGAGGTTGGCACACGGCTCGTTGATGCGCTGGTCGCCCACGCGCACGGTGGCCGCCAACAGCTGGCGCACCCGCGCCAGGTCGTCGACAAGGTGGGGGAAGTGGGTCGCGGTGTGGGTGGTCGCGGTCATCGTGGTCCCCTCGTCGGGTTCTTCCGGCTGCTCGGCGAGCAGCGCGTCGCTCAGTGCACGGAACTTGGCGCCGGCCTCCGCCGCCTCGGTGTCCGGGTCGGACTCGGCGACCACGCCGCATCCGGCGAACAGCCGCACCTGGGGGCCGTCGAGCTGGCCGCAGCGCAGTGCGATGCCGAACTCGCCGTCGCCGTCGGCGTTGATCCAGCCGACCGGTCCGGCGTAGCGCCCGCGCTCCAACGGCTCCAGGCGGGCGATCAGCTCGAGCGCCGCGTCGGTCGGGGTGCCGCCGACCGCGGCCGAGGGGTGCAGGGAGTCCAGGATGGACAACAGGCCGGGTGCGTCCGGTGCGAGTACCCCGCGGACGTCGGTTTCCAGGTGCACCAGGGTGGGCAGCCGCAGCACGGTCGGCTCGCCGGCCACGAGCCGTCCGGTGAACGGCTCGAGCCCGCCCAGCACCGAGCGCACGGCGTACTCGTGCTCGGCGCGGTCCTTGCCGGAGTCGGACAGCTCGGGCGGCACGCCGTCGGGCCAGCGGCGGCCGGGGAAGGCGGTGCCGGCGAGCACCCGGGAGAAGACCTCGTCGCCGGTGCGGCGCAGCAGCATCTCCGGTGTCGAGCCGACCAGGCCGTCCACGCAGAACGTCCAACAGCCGGGGTTGGCCGCGGCCAGCCGGCCGAGCAGGTGACGCGGGTCGACGTCGCCCTCGGCCACGGCGAGTTGGTCGCGGGCGAGGACCACCTTGTCCACCTCGCCCGCCTCGATGCGGGCCACGGCGGCCCGGACGACCTCGCGGTAGCGGTGCGCCGAGACCGAGGCGTCCACGAACCGCACCCGGCCGGGCCGGCGCACGGGCTCGGCGGCCCGCATGGCGGGCGGCACGCCGTCCAGGCGCACCGTAGTCACCCAGGTGCCGGCCTCGTCGCGACCGAGGACCGTCTCCGGCACGACGAGGACCGAGTGCCCGGGGTGGGCGGCGAAGGCGAAGCTGGCGAACGCGACCAGGCCGCTGCGGGACGAGCCCACCCGGTCGTCCACCTCGGCCCGCGCGCATACTTCTCGCCACCATTCGTCGGCCGCGACGAAACGGGTGGCACCGGCCGGTGTGAAACTCGCCGCCGCACCCCACGCGACCATTCCCGCGGAATGGTGCAGCCAGGCGCTGACCCGCTGGGGTACCGGAATCTCCTCCGGTCCGAAAGAATTGTCCGAGACAAACCTGGTGGACACCCTCAACCGGGGCAGGACGTGGTTCAGACCGGTTGCTGTCACGATGACATCCTAATTCTGTTCCAGCCGGCCCACTCGAGACCGAGTCAAGCACCGGCAGTCGGTCAGCCATTCTTGGGTAGGATTCCGGACATGAGCAAGAAATTGGCGACCGCGCATTTTTCCTTGCCTTTCCTCAACGGCCTCATTCGTATCGACGCGACCGACACCGGCCAGGGTTTCGCTCTCCTGGAAATGAACATGAACCCTTTGTCGGGACCGGAGACCCATATTCACGTGAACGAGGACGAGTACTTCTACGTCCTCGAGGGGACCTACGAGTTCCGCTGCGGCGAGGAGCTGTTCACCTGCGGTCCGGGAGACGTGGTGAAGGTGCCGCGCGGCGAGCCGCACCGGTTGACCGCCGGCCCGGCCGGCGGCCGACACCTGACGATGTTCCACCCGGCCGGGCCCGAGGGGTGGTTCGTCGAGGCCGACAGCCTCGCCGCCTCCGGCGCGCTCACGCCGGAGGCGGCGGGACTGCTGTTCGACAAGTACGGGATGATCCGGCCGGGTTGAGGCGCCGCGACCAGAGCTCGCTACTCGACGGTGAGCACGACCCGGCCGAAGGTGTCGTCGGTCTCCAGCAGACGGTGGGCGCCGGCGGCCTCGGTCAGGGTGAACTCCTCGGCGTTGACCGGTACCCGCAGCCCGTCCGCCACGTCCTTCCAGGTGGCCTCGAAGTCGGCCGGACGCGCGGTCCGCACCGTGCGGATCGACTGGCTACGCAGGTACATCGCCCGCAGGTCCACCTCGACCCTGGCGTCCTCGAGGGCGCCCGAGCAGACCACGGAGCCGCCGGTCGCGAGCACCTCCTGCAGGCGGCTCCACACGGGAGCGTCCACCACGTTGTCGATCACCGCGGCCACGCCGCGGCCGCCGGTGGCCGCGGCGAGCTGGGCCGGGAAGCCCGCGTCGGTGGTGTCCACGACCAGCTCGGCGCCCAGGGCACGCAACCGGTCGTGCTTCCAGCTCTGCCGGGTACCCGCGACCACGCGAATCCCCCGGTGCACAGCCATCGCCACCACCGCGGAGCCCAGCGCCCCGCCCGCGGCCGGCACCAGCAGCCAGTCCCCGGGCACGACCTCGCTGACCTCGAGCTGGCGGTGCGCCACCGCGCCGTTGAGCGCGAGGGCGCAGGCCTCCCGGTCGGACACACCGTCCGGAACCGGGAGCACAGCAGCCTCGGGCACCACGCAGTACTGCGCGTAGGCGCCCTGCCGGTGCACGCCGAGCAGCTCGAGCCCGCCGCACCGCTCCTGGTGCCCCTGGTCGCAGCCGGCGCACCGGCCACAGCTGAGCACCGGGAACACCACGACCCGCTGCCCCGGCGCGGTCACGGGGACCCCGGGACCGCTCGCCACCACCTCGCCGACGTGGTCGGCGCCGAGGAGGTGCGGGAACCGCACCGCCCGCGCGAAGGGCAGCCGACCGGCCCGGGTGGCCAGGTCCAGCGTGCGGCCGACGGAGACCGCCCGGACGCGCACCAGCACCTCGCCGGGCCCGGGTTCGGGCACCGGCACCTGGTTCACCTCGAGGACCTCCGGACCGCCGAACCCGGTCAGCACGACCGCGGTCATCTCGGCTGGAATCGTGGTCATGGCGGTCACCAGGTCATCGGGAGCGTGTGCAGCGTGTGCAGCGACATGGTCGGCTTGAGCTGGAGCTCCTCCCGGGGAACCGCGAGGCGCAGCGTCGGGAACCGCTTGAACAACGAGGTGAGCACGATCCGCAGCTCGGCGCGGGCGAGCGGCGCGCCGAGGCAGGAGTGCGCCCCGCCGCCGAAGCCGAGGTGGTCACGGTTGTCCCGCTCCGGGATGAACTCCGCCGGGTTCTCGTAGCGCCGCTTGTCCCGGTTGCAGGCACCGACCGGCACGAGCACGGCCTCCCCGGCCGAGATCTTCGTGCCGCCGATCTCGACGTCCTCGGTGAGGATCGCCAGCGGACCGCCGTCCCCGATCGGGTTGATCCGGATCAGTTCCTCCACATACGCGTCCACACAGGAGGGGTCGCTGACGAACCGCTTGAGGTGCTCGGGGTTGTCCAGCAGCGTCACGACCGCACCGTTGATCATGCTGAGCGTCGTCTCGTGGCCCGCGATGCACAGGAACATGATCAGCATGACCAGGTCCCCGTCGTTGAGCTTGCCCTCGTCCATCGACTTGACGAGCATGCCCATCAGGTCGTCGCTCGGCTCCTTGCGCTTGAACTCAGCCAGCTCGAGGATGTAGCCCGCCATCTTCATCTGCTGGGCCATCAGCTCCTCTGGCGAGTCCGCCGTGACCGTGAGCAGCGAGTTGCACCAGTCGTGTACGAGGGCCTCGCCGTCCGGCGGCACGCCGAGCAGCTGGCAGATCATCGCGATCGGCACCGGGAGGGAGAGGGTCTCCACCAGGTTGACCGGCGGCGTCATCTCCTCCATCGCGTCGAGCAGCCGGTCGGTGGTCGCCTGCATCTGCGGCTCCATCGCCTTGACCTTCCGCGCGGTGAAGGCACCGGCGGCCAGCCGCCGCAGCCGCATGTTCTCCGGCGGGTCGCTGGTGGTCAGCATGCCGGGTGGCGGGCGCAGCGTCGAGAACCACGGCGCGTCGGGCTCGCAGAGCAGCTTGCGGCTGTAGATGTTCTCCCGGTCGATGAGGATCTCCTTCGCGTCCTCGAACCGGGTGACCAACCGGACCACGTCACCGGTCGGCAGCGTCACCTTCGCGGCCGGCTCGTGTTCCTGGAGCTGGTTGTACAGCTCCGGGTGCTCGTAGGCGTGCGCGCGTGCGAACGGGAATGCCGGACATCCACCCGGCTTGAACGAACTGTCCACCGTCTATCCCCTTTGTCCTGTTGCGATTACCAGCGGACGGGTACTTCGTCCAAGCCGCCGACGAGAAGTCCTTCGTGCGTACGCAGCTCGTCACTCGGCACGGCCAGGTCGAGCGTCGGGATGCGACGGAGCAGGATCTCAAGCGAGACCTGTAGCTCGGTCCTGGCGAGCGACGCGCCGACGCACGAGAACTGGCCACCGCCGAAGGTGACATGCGGGTTTGGCGCCCGATTGAGATCCATTGTGGACGGATCGGTGAACATGTTGCCGTCCCGGTTGGCCGCACCCATGTTGCAGATGACCGTGGTTCCCGCGGGCAGCGTGCCGAACGACAGGTCGATGTCGGCACTGACGTAGCGCGGGATACCGAAGCCGGGGTTGACGTCGAAGCGCAGGATCTCCTCGACCGCGTAGCGGATCAGCGAGCGGTCGGCGAGCAGCCGCTCCCAGCGCTCGCGCTCGGCCAACAGCATCGCCACCATCTTGCCGATCATGTTCGAGGTCGCCTCGTGGCCGGCGATCAGCAGCCCCTGGGCGGTCAGCAGGAGCTCGGTCTCGCTCAGCCGTCCGTCACCGGAGTCGGTGACCTCGATCAGCGAGCTGATCAGGTCCTCGCCCGGGTTCTCGCGGAGCTTGCCGATGTGCTCCATGAGGTACTGGGCGAACTCGGCCTGCGAGGAGTTGATCTCGTCCTGGGTGAACCGGGACATGTTGACCATGACGTTCGACCAGTGCCCGAACCGGTCCCGGTCGGACTCGGGAACGCCGAGCAGCAGGCCGATCACCCATACCGGCAGCGGGAAGCCGAACTCCTCGCTGAGGTCGGCCGGCGGCCCCTTCTCCAAGATCTGGTCGATGAGCTCCTCGGCCTTGGCCTCGATCCGCGGCCGCATCTCGATCATCCGGCGGGCGGTGAAGTAGCGGCTGACGAGCTTGCGCCACCGCTCGTGCCCCTGTCCGGACGCGATGGACACCTCGCCGCCGAAGAGGCCGCCGTCCTCCTCGTCGGAGATCCTCGCCGCGTCGGCGGTGTCGAGCTGGCGGTTGAACCTCGGGTCGAACAGGACGGCGCGGACGTCCTCGTAGCGGGTGAGCAGAACGGCCTCGTCACCACTGGCGAGCCGGATCCGGGCGACCGGGCACTCGGCCCGTAACCGCTCCCACTCCGGGGAGGGCTCCAGCGCGGAGGGATTCGGTAGCGGGTAGTCCAGGACGGTGTCGTTGCGCTCGACGGTCACAGAGCCTCCAAAGGGGACGGGCTGCGCCGAGCGTTGCCCAGCTGCGGGATGGACTTCAACGGACGGGGATGAGCCCCATGGTCATTCTCGAGTGAACCGCGACCGCCCTGTCCTTTTCGGACCCGTTTGTGGCGTGTCCGATGATCATGGTGAGGACCGGGATGGTCTCTCTCGGTCACCCGGAAGGTCGCGCGGGCGGGCGAGCCGGCCGCTCCTCGCCTATGGTGGGGCGCCGTGGCCGAACCAACGCGGCGGGTCTACCTGCACGTCGGCACCCCGAAGAGCGGGACCACGTACCTGCAGGAGGTGCTGTGGCGCAACCGCGAACCGCTCGCCGTGGCCGGCGTCCTGTACCCGGGCGACCGGCCCGACCGCCAGTTCCTCGCCACGCTCGACCTGCTCGGTCTGACCTTCCACGGGCACAGCGACCCCGACGTGCCCGGGTCCTGGGACCGCCTCGCCGAGCAGGTCCGGGCCTGGCCCGGGACCTCGGTGGTCTCCCACGAGATGCTCGCCCCCGCCGACGAACGGACGGCGGCCCGCGCCCTCGCGTCCTTCGGCGACGCCGAGGTGCACCTCGTGTGCACCGCCCGCGACCTGGCCAGGCAACTGCCCGCGGTCTGGCAGGAGGACGTCAAGAACCGCGGCCAGCTGACCTTCGCGGAGTTCTCCCGCTCGCTGCGCGGTCTCGACGAGGACACCGACCCTTACCACGCGCGGACCTTCTGGGGGTACCAGGACGTCCCCGCCGTGCTGCGGACCTGGTCCGCCGGGTTGCCCCCGGACCGCGTCCACGTCCTGCCGCTGCCTCGGGGCGCCGCCGCGGGCGCGCTGTGGTCGCGCTTCGCCCGCGTCCTGGGCGTGGACCCGGCGCTGGGCGAGGACGAGGACGAGGTCCGCAACCCCTCGACCGGCGTCGTGGAGACCACGCTGCTGCGCCTGCTGAACAGCGCCGGCGTGGCCGACGACCTCCCCTGGCCCGCGTACGAGAGCCTGGTCAAGACCTTCCTCGCGGTGGAGGTGCTGGCGTCGCGACCGGGCTCGGTGCCGCTGACCCTCCCGGCCGGCGACCGCGACTGGGTGCGGCGGTGGAGCGAGCAGGCCGTGGCGGCGCTGCGGCGGGCCGGCTACGACGTCGTCGGCGACCTGGCCGACCTGCTGCCGGCGGACGGGGAGGAGCGGCGTGAGACCCACCCGGACGGAGCCGACCCCGCCGAGCTGGCCGACGCGGCGGTCTACGCCCTGGCGGCGACCCTGCGCCTGGTGGAGCGGGAGCGCGCGCGGTTCGCCGAGGAACAGGCCCGGTCGGCCGAGGAGCACGAGCGGGTGGTCGAGGAGCTGCGGCGGGCGGGCCTGCGCGAGGTGCTGGCGCGGCGCCACGGGCACGCCCCGCGGGTGCGCTGGATGCTCGACCGCTACCGGGGAGCGCGTTCCCGCCTGCGCGCGCTGACCGGCGCCCGCCGGTCAGCCGGTGGCCACCAGCCAGGCCGTCCCGCCGAGGGCGGTGGCGACCACGAGCCCCTGCAGCACCGGCACGGGTAGCCGTCCGACCACCCTGGTGCCGAGCCAGCCGCCCGCGGCGGCGGGAGCGGCGAGCAGGGCGGCGAGCCCCCAGTCGACCAGCCCGGTGAGCGCGAACGCCACGCTCACCAGCACGGCCATCACCAGCAGCAGCACGTTGCGGGTGCGCATCAGGTCCCGCGCCGGCATGGCGGCGAACCCCGGCGCCAGGGCGAGCACCGCGAAGGCCAGCGTGCCTGTGCCGACGCCGACCATCCCGGCGTAGACGCCGCAGGTGAACGTGGCCCCGGCGGTGGCGGACGGGCCCAGCGTCCGGCCGGCGCGGCGGACCAGCCGCCGCACCGGTTCCTGGACGACGACCAGCACCGCTGCCGGGAGCAGGCACCACGGCGCGACCGCCTGGAACGTCTGCGGTGGGGCGAGCACGAGCAGCGCGACGCCGGCGAGGGTGCCGGCGCAGCCCGCCGCGAGCGGCCGCGAACCCGGGCCATGGGTTCGGAGCAGGCGGAACCCGCCGAGGAACGAGACCGGCGTGACCAGCTGCGTGGTGGCGTGGGCGGTGATCGCCGGCACGCCCGAGGCGCTGAGGGCGAGGAAGGTGACCACCGCTCCGCCGCCGCCCGCGGTGTTGAGGAAACCCGTCACCAGGGCGGCGATGATCTCGAGCCTCATTCGGGCGTGTCGTCCGGGTAGGGGCTCCTGATCACGCGCGCCATTCGAACAAACATTCGAGAGGGTGTCAAGGCGGGGCGAGGGTGCGTCCGCGCAGCCCCGGTCACCGGGCAGACTCGTGGCATGCGGCTGCCCGATCTCCCGGTCCGCGCGGTGCTCGACGACGTGCGTGCCGCGCTCACCGACAGCGGCCGCGCCGTGCTGGTCGCCCCGCCGGGCACCGGGAAGACGACCGTCGTCCCGCTGGCCCTGGCCGAGGGCGTCGAGGGCCGCGTGGTGGTCGCCGAGCCGAGGCGGCTGGCCGCGCGCGCGGCCGCGACGCGGATGGCCGCGCTGCTGGGCGAACCCGTCGGCCGCACCGTCGGCTACGCAGTGCGCGGTGACCGGAAGGTGTCCCGGTCCACGCGGGTCGAGGTCGTCACGACCGGCCTGCTGGTGCGCCGGCTGCAGGGCGACCCGAGCCTGCCGGGCACGGACGTCGTGGTGCTCGACGAGTGCCACGAACGCCACCTCGACGCCGACCTCCTGCTGGCGCTGCTGCTGGACGCGCGGGCGGGTCTGCGTCCGGACCTGCGCCTGCTCGCGACCTCGGCGACGGTGGCGACCGACCGGCTCGCGGCGGTGTTGGGCGAGGCGACACCGGTCGTGCGGGCCCTCGCCCGGACCTACCCGGTCTCGGTCAGCCACCTCCCGCCGGCGCGGGGCGAGCGCGTGGAGGCGTGTGTGGCCAGGGCCGTCCGGCGCGCCCTGGCCGAGACGGACGGCGACGTGCTGGCGTTCCTGCCGGGCGTGGCCGAGATCGCCCGGACCACCGCGCTGCTCGACGGCCTCGACGTGGTCCCGCTGCACGGCCGGCTGTCCGCGGCGCGCCAGGACGCGGCCCTGGTACCCGGCTCCTCCCGGCGCGTGGTGCTGGCCACCGCCGTCGCCGAGTCCAGCCTGACCGTGCCGGGCGTGCGGGCGGTGGTGGACTCCGGGCTGGCTCGCGTGCCGCGGATGGACCACCGGCGAGGACTGGGCGGCCTGGCCACGACCAGGGTGTCGGCCTCGGTGGCCGAGCAGCGCGCCGGGCGGGCCGGGCGGGAGGGGCCCGGCCGGGTCTACCGCTGCTGGCCCGAGCACGAGCAGGCCACGCTCCCCGCCCAGCCGGACCCGGAGATCAGGACGGCCGACCTGACCCGGCTCGCGCTCGAGCTGGCCTGCTGGGGCACGCCGGAGGGCACCGGCCTGGACTGGTGGGACCCGCCGCCGGCCGGGGCGCTGGCGGCCGGACGCGCGGTGCTGTCCGCGCTCGGCGCCCTGGACGCCACGGGCGGAGTCACCGGACGCGGCCGGCGGCTGGCGGAGATCGGCCTGCACCCGAGGCTGGCCAGGGCCCTGCTCGACGGGGCCGAGGCGATGGGGACCACCGCCGCGGCCGAGGTCGTCGCGCTGCTCGACGACGACACGCTGGCGACGGGCACCGACCTGTCCGACGCCCTGCGCGACCTGCGCGGGGGTGCCACCGACCGCGCCCGGCGGTGGCGCCGGGAGGTGCGGCGGCTCCGCGAGCTGGTGCCGGACCGGCCCGGCACCGGGAGCGCCGACCCGGCGCTGGTCGTCGGGCTCGCCCACCCCGAGCGGCTGGCCCGGCGACGGGCACCCGGCGCGCGGAGCTACCTCATGGCGGGCGGCACGGCGGTCGAGCTCGCCGGGGCGGCCGACAGCGAGTGGCTCGCCGTCGCGAGCGCGGACCGGCAGCCGGGCCGCAGCCACGGCACCATCCGCCTGGCCGCCCGGGCAGACGAGGAGCTGGCCGTCCGGGCCGCCCCGGCCATGCTGTCCACCGAGGAGCAGATCGCCTGGGTGGACGGCGACGTGGTGGCCCGCGAGATCACCAGCCTCGGTGCGATCGTCCTGCGGGAGCGCCGGCTGGCCGAGCCGGACCGCACGGCCGTGCGCGAGGCGCTGCTCGACGGGCTGCGCGGCGAGGGGCTCGCCCTGCTTCCCTGGCCGCCAGCCGCCACCCGGCTGCGGGCGAGACTGGCCCTGCTCCACCGCGCGCTGGGCGCCCCCTGGCCCGATGTCTCGGACGCGGCGTTGCTCGAGGCGGCGCCGCTGTGGCTCGGTCCGGAGCTGGCCGACGCCCGGCGCCGGGCCGACCTCGCCCGGGTGGACACCCACGCCGGGCTCTCCCGCCTGCTGCCCTGGCCGGCCGCGGCGCGGCTGGACGAGCTGGCGCCGGAGCGGCTGCCGGTCCCCTCCGGCAACCGGGTGCGCCTGGACTACTCGGCCGAGGAGCCGGTGCTCCCGGTGAAGGTGCAGGAGGTCTTCGGCTGGACCGCCACCCCCACGGTCGCCGACGGCCGGGTGCCGGTGCTGTTGCACCTGCTCTCGCCGGCCGGGCGGCCGGTCGCCGTCACCCGTGACCTCGAGTCGTTCTGGCGCACCGGGTACCACCAGGTCCGTTCGGAGCTGCGCGGCAGGTACCCGAAACACCCGTGGCCGCTCGACCCGAGCACGGCCGAGCCGACGGCGCGGACGCGCCCTACGACACCCCGAGCAGGATCTCCGCGAGCGCGGCCGGCTCGGTGAACATCGGCCAGTGCCACGTGGGCAGCTCGGCGTAGGTCCAGCGGTCACCGCCCATGTGCGCGAACAGCGGGACCTCGGCGGCCCAGCCCCGTGCCTGCTCCTCGGTGAACTCGCAGGCGACGCAGAGCCGGGGCAGCGTCTCCCACTGCCCGGTCAGCGAGACCGGTGTGGTGGCCGTGGCCCACGGCTGGGGGACGGCGCGTTCGCGCAGCGCGGTGAGCACCGCCTGGTCCAGGTCCGGGACCGCCGAGGCGAGCTGCTCCCAGGGCGGCGGGGGCAGCCGCCACCCGTCCCCCTCGGCGGCGACCCGAGCCGCGTTGGCCTCGTGCTCCTCGGCCCCGAAGTCCGCCATGGCCATCCCGTCGGGCAGCGGACCGGTGTCCACGAACACCAGCTGGGCGATCCGCTTCGGAGCGCGGTCGGCGACGCCGGCGATCACCGCGGCGCCGCCGTAGCTGTGGCCGACGAGGACGACGTCGGTGAGGTCCTCGTAGTGCAGCAGGTTGAGCACGTCGGTCACGTGCACCGCGAGGTCGGTCTGGGGCGTGGCGAGGTGGACGCGCTCGGCCATCCCGGTGAGGGAGAGCGCGTGCACCTCGTGACCCCGGGCACGCAGTGCCTCGGTGACCGGGCGCCAGGCCCAGGCACCGAGCCAGTAGCCGGGAATCAGGACGTAGGTCGTCATGCGCGCACGCTAGGGCACGTCCGCACAGCCCTCGGTCGCGGTCTTCGCGCCCAGCTCGCCGCTGGCGGCGTTGTCGGACAGGCCGAGTACAACCCGGTACGAGGCCTGCCCTCCGCCTTGCCAGCGACGACCTGGATCACGAAGCCCATCGACCGGGACCGTGCGGACGCGCCCTAGGCTCGATACCGGACAGAAGCCGCCCGATATCATGAGCGGTGTGACCCGCCCCACAGCGCGCGTCCTCGCGTTGCTGGAGATCCTCCAGGGCGGCGGCCTCCTCAGCGCCCGCGAGCTGGGCGAACGGCTGGGCGTCGACGAGCGGACCGTGCGCCGCTACGCCGAGCACCTCACCGACCTCGGCATCCCGATCGAGGCTCGCCGCGGCCGCTTCGGTGGTTACCGGCTGATGCCGGGGTTCAAGCTCCCGCCGCTGATGCTCACCGACGAGGAGGCGGTCGCCGTCGTGCTCGGCCTGGCCGCCGGCCAACGGGTCGGCCTGGTCACCGAGGCCCCCGAGGCCACCGCGAGCGCCTCGGCGAAGATCCGGCGGGTGCTCCCCCCGGCGCTGGCCGAACGCCTGGAGGCCCTGCTCGCGGCCGCCGACCTCACCGGTCGGGCCGGCGCGGCGAGCCCGCCCGGCACCGCGGTCCTGCTGGCCCTGGCCGACGCGGCCGACCGTCGTCAGCCGGTCCTGGTCACCTACACCGCCTGGCGCGGTGCCTCCAGCCGGCGCAGGCTCGAGCCCTACGGGCTGGTCTTCCACTTCGGGCGCTGGTACGTCATCGGATCCGACTCGCAGAGCGGCGAGATCCGGACCTTCCGCCTGGACCGGATCAACGCGGTCGAACCCATCGCCGGCTCCTTCGAGGTACCCGCGGACTTCGACCCGACGGCCCGGGTGCTGTCGGGCCTGGTCGACGTGCCCTACCCGCACGAGGTGAGCGTCCTGCTGCACGCGCCGCTGGACACCGTGCGTGAACGCCTCCCGGTCAGCGTGGCGACCCTGCGGGAGGTGGGGAACGGCGTGCGGATGGTGCTGCGCGCCAACCAGCTGGCCTGGGTCGCACGGGTCCTCGCCTGGCTCGACTGTCCTTTCACCATCGAGTATCCCGACACCCTGCGGGACGAGGTGCGGGCGCTCGCCGAGCGCCTCGGCGCGGGCGGCGGGGGCTGACCGACGACCGTGACCGGTCCATTCAGGATAGTCACTGCGAGTAGTTGACTGCTCACTCGTCTGCCGGGCAGCGATCGAGCTCCCCCTGCCCGCACACTTGTCGTGGTCCGACCTCTGGAGGACACCGCCGGTGCGTCAGCGAACACGTCCCTCGCGCCACGATGCGACAGCTCAACAGTTTCTCGCCGTGGCCGCCGAACTGATCGAGACGTACCTGCAGTCCGACCCGATCCACCCGAGGCAGTCCCGCCGCCTCCGCCACGTCCACTTCCCCGAGGCGTTGGACTGGCTGCGGACCGAGGACGTCATCCGCCTCGCGCAGACCTGGACCGGCGAGGGAGCGAGCCGGCGCGCGTTCTTCAGCCGCTGGCCGACCAGGGGCGAGTTCCTCCCCGACGCGGTGGTCTACACCCTGCTGCGCGAACCGGAGCCGCCGGCACCGGGACCGGCCACGTCGGTCTCCCGGCTCATCTCCCGCGCGGCCGACGACCTGTTGGCCGACCTCGCCCGTCACCCGCGCAGCTACCTGGTGCTGCACCTGGGTCCGCTGCTGCCCCGCGACCCCCGGCTGTCCGACGCCCTGCTCCCGAACTCCCGGGCGGCGATCCACGTCTGGCTCGACATCTACCGGCGCCTCGCCCACGGCCTGGACCTCGTCATGCGTCCAGAGTGGACGTTCAAGCGGATGTCCTCGGTCCTGCAGGCCATGCTCGACGGGTTCCTGCTGCGCCAACGGGTCCACCCCGACGACCACGCCTCGTCGCGCTGGAAGGGGGCCAGCATCCTCGCCGACGCCATCATCGCGTTCCTGCTCGGCGCGGTGGACTGGGACCTGACCGGCCAACCCGGCCGAGTCGCCCTCGACACGCTCACCCGGAACCTGTAGGAGCCGCGTTCGAAGATAGGGCGGCCCGGCACCCCCCAGGAATCCCGGGCCGCCCCGAGCCCGGCGCCGGCAACACCCGACCGCGGTGCCCTCCGGCCGCCGGTTCGCTCTCCGGCTGCCACCCTCCCAACGATCATAGCGCCGAAACGGCCGACTCGGCGCCGACCGATCAAGGAACGAGCACACCCGCGCAAATTCCTGCGGATGATTCGAAGGATAGGAACCAAGCGGCCGAAAACAGGGCTTGCGATCCGATTAATCTACCCGCACGATTAATCCGTCCGGTCGGCTCGGGGACGGAGATGATCAATGACGATCACGCAGGCGAGAGGCGGGAAGCACCCCCGCGGGTGGCGACGGGCCAGTCGTTGCACTCCGCAGAACAACTGTGTAGAAATCAGGGTCGGCTCCGATGACGTCGGGGTTCGGGACTCGAAGAACGTCGGCGCGGCCCCACTCGTGTTCTCCCGCCACCAGTGGGCCGCATTCATCGGGGAGATCGTTCGCTGAGTGACCAGGGCAGGCACGGCCGCGGTGCGGCGAGGGAAGCTCGGCGCGGCATTACGTGACGCGCGCCGGGCCGCCGGCATGACGCAGGAGCGGGCCGCCGAGGAGCTGGGCTGTCGACAGGGCAAGATCAACAAGATCGAGACCACGCAGTGCGCGATCAGCCCGAAGGACCTCAGCCGTCTGCTGGAGATCTACCAGGCCTCCGACGAACTGGTCAACCGGGTCAAGGTCCTCGCCGCGCCGGGTGCCCCAGGTCGTCCCGCGGGCTCGCTCCCCAACAGCGCGTTCCTGCAGCTGCTCGAACTCGAGCCGCGGGCCAGCGAGATCCTCGCGCTGCACAGCGAGCGGATTCCGGGCCTGCTGCAGTCGGAGTACTACACGCTCTCCCAGTTCAGCAAGGCCGGTGACCCGACCGACCTCGCCGCGCTGCTCTTCGACCGGCAACAACGCGCCCGCCTGTTCACCACCGAGAACGCCCCGCGCTACCGCGTCATCCTGAGCGAGTCCTCGCTGCACCGGATGCCGGGCGGACGCACGCCGGCGCTGGTCATCGACCAGGCCGAGCACCTGCTCACCCTCGACGAGACCTACGAGCAGGTGTCGGTGCACATCCTCACCTTCGACGCGGACATCCCGTTCCTGGACGCGGACTTCACCGTGCTGAAGTTCACCGACGGCAACAAGGACCTGGCCTACGTCGAGTACGCGACGGAAGGGAAGATCTTCCGGTCGCCGAAACCCGTCGCCGAGCGCGAGCTGTACTGGCAGCGGGTCCACCACGCGGCACTCGGAACCGAGGACAGCAGGAAGTTCCTGGAAGAGCTGATCGATCGCGCACGCGCGGGATGGCGGAGTCCGAAGCAATGAACAACCTGCCCGAACGGAGCCCCATGACCGGAGACGACGGCGTCCCGCCGGCCGAGCTCGAGCTCGGACGGCCGGCCGCCCCCCGGGTACACGACCGCTGGCTCGGCGGCAGCTCCAACTGGTCGATCGACCGCGAGCTCGCCGACCGGATGGTGGACGACTACCCGTCGCTGCCGGACATCGCCCTGGCCAGCCGGGTGTTCAACAACCGCGCCGTGCGCCACCTGTACCGGCTCGGCGTGCGCCAGTTCGTCGACATCGGCTCCGGCGAGCCCATCCCGGGCTGCACGCACGAGGTCGTCGACGAGTTCGCCGCCGCGGAGGGCCGCGCTCCAGACGCGCGGGTGGTCTACGTGGACCGCGACGCGATCGTCGTCGCGCACACCGAGGTGCTGCTCGACCGGCAGGGTGACCAGCGGCGGCACGCGGTGGTCAACGCGGACCTGCGCGACCCCGACGGCCTCTGGGCCGCGGTCCTGGACACCGAGCAGATCGACCTCGACAAGCCGGTGGCGCTGCTGCTGTTCGCCGTGCTGCACCACCACCAGCCGGGGCCGGACGGCGACGACGTGAGCGCCCGCTCGGTGGCCCGGTTCCGCGAGCTGCTCCCCCCGGGGTCGTTCCTCGCGCTCTCCCACGTCACCAGCGAGGGGGTGCCGGCGGAGGTGGCCGCGCAGCTCGTCACGCTCGCCCGGTCGTTCGAGGAGGAGAGCGCCAGCAACGTCGTCACCCGGGGGCGGACCGAGATCTCCGCGCTGCTCGACGGCTTCGAGCTGCTCGAGCCGGGCTGGGCCTGGGGCCCCGACTGGCACCCGGAGGAGACCGGCCCGGGGGTCCGCCCCATCTCCCTCCCCACACCTGGGTACTCCCTGCTCTGGGCGGCCGTCGGTCGGGTGCCGTGACACCGGGACAATGGTCGGGTGAAGTGTCCATGCGGGACCGGTTCGGCCTTCGACGACTGTTGCGCGCCCCTGCACTCCGGTGCCACGACGGCGCCGACCGCGACCGCGCTCATGCGGTCCCGGTACAGCGCCTTCGCCGTCGGTGACGGCGCCTACCTGTTGCGGACCTGGCACTCCAGCACCCGGCCGCGCGAGCTGACACTCGACGCCGCGCTGCGCTGGGAGCGGCTGGAGATCGTGTCGGCCACCGGCGGCGGGCCGCTGCACGCGACCGGCACCGTCGAGTTCCGCGCCCACCACCGGCGCGACGGGAGGCCCGGCGTCCTGCACGAGCACTCCCGCTTCCGCCGCGAGGACGGGCAGTGGACCTACCTGGACGGTGAGCACCGGTGAGCGCGACGATGGTGGCCAAGGGGCTCGCGGCCGGGCACGGCGACCGGCTGCTCTTCTCGGGGCTGGACCTCGTCGTGGCGCCGGGCGACGTCGTCGGGCTGGTCGGGGCCAACGGTGCCGGGAAGTCGACGCTGCTGCGGGTGCTCGCCGGACTCGCCGCGCCGGAGGAGGGCTCGGTCTCGCTGAACCCGCCCACGGCCTCGGTCGGCTACCTGCCCCAGGAGCGGGACCGGCGGTCGGACGAGACGGTCCGCGCCTTCCTCGGCCGGCGAACCGGGGTCACCGCCGCGCAGGCCGTCCTCGATGACGCGACCGTCGCCCTCGCCGAGCAGGAGGCCGGGGCCGACGAGGTGTACGCCGAGGCGTTGGAGCGGTGGCTCGCGCTCGGCGGCGCCGACCTCGACGAGCGGATGTCGGACGTCCTGGCCGATCTGGGGCTCGCGGTCGACCTCGACCTCCCGATGGGCACCCTGTCCGGCGGGCAGGCCGCCCGTGCCGGGATGGCCTCGCTGCTGCTGTCGCGCTACGACGTGTTCCTGCTGGACGAGCCGACCAACGACCTCGACCTCGCCGGCCTCGACCGGCTGGAGGCGTTCGTCGCGGGTCTGCGGGCGGCGACGGTGCTCGTCAGCCACGACCGGGAGTTCCTCGCCAGGACCGTCACCAGCGTCGTCGAGCTGGACCTGGCCCAGCACCAGGTCAACACCTACGGCGGGGGGTACGAGTCCTACCTGGCCGAGCGGGCGGTCTCCCGCCGGCACGCCCGTGAGCGCTACGAGGAGTACGCCGAGACCCGGGCGGCGCTGGAGCTGCGGGCGCGCACCCAGCGGGCGTGGATGGACAAGGGGGTGCGCAACGCCCGCCGCAAGGCGCCCGACAACGACAAGGTGGGTCGCGGCAAGCGCATCGAGGCCACCGAGAAGCAGGCCTCGAAGGCACGCCAGACCGACCGGCTCATCGAGCGGCTCGAGGCCGTCGAGGAGCCGCGCAAGGAGTGGGAGCTGCGCATGCGGATCGCGGCGGCACCGCGATCCGGCGCGGTCGTCGCGACCCTGCGCGGCGCGGTGGTCCGTCGTGGCGAGTTCACCCTCGGCCCGGTCGACCTGCAGGTGGACTGGGCGGACCGGGTCGCGATCACCGGCTCGAACGGCGCGGGCAAGTCCACGCTGATCGCCGCGATGCTGGGCCGTGTCGAGCTCGCGGCCGGCGAGGCCGCGCTCGGCCCCGGCGTCCGGGTCGGCGAGGTCGACCAGGCCCGGGCGCTGTTCACCGGCGAGCGCACGCTGCTGGCCGCGTTCGAGGCCCAGCTGCCCACCTGGCCGCCGGCCGAGATCCGCACCCTGCTCGCGAAGTTCGGGCTGACCGCGGCGCACGTTCCGCGCCCGGCGGGCAGCCTCTCGCCGGGCGAGCGCACGCGGGCCGCGCTCGCTCTGCTGCAGGCCCGAGGGGTGAACCTGCTGGTGCTCGACGAGCCGACCAACCACCTCGATCTCCCCGCGATCGAGCAGCTGGAGTCCGCCCTCGCCACGTATCCGGGCACGCTGCTGCTGGTGACGCACGACCGCCGCATGCTCGAGGCCGTGCACACGACCAGGCACCTCCACCTCGCCCACGGCTCCGTGACCGACCGCTGATTTCCCGGCGCCGGCCGGAATGACTTTCTCAGGGCGGGTCAGCGAGCTCCGGGGAGGATTCCCGGCTCAGCTCTTCTTGCGCGCACGCCGCTTGGGCGCGGGCTTCTCGGCGGACTGGGCCTCTTTGTAGGCGTCGATGACGTGACCGGGAATGCGACCCCGGGCGGACAGTTCGAAGCCGTTCTGCTGAGCCCACTCGCGAACCTGGCCGGCCTCCCCGTTGGCGGAGCTGCCGTTGGTCGGCTTGGTGCCGCGCTTGATCCGGCCACCGGTCCGACGGGCGGAGTCCACGTACTGGGCGAGCGTCGCACGCAGGCGCTCCGCGTTGTCCTCGGTGAGGTCGATCTCGTAGTTCGCCCCGTCAAGTCCGAACTGGACCGTCGAGATGTCACTGGAGGTCGCACCGGTCAGATCGTCTACCAGTTGGACAAGAACCTTCTGAGCCATGGGGGGAGCCCTTCTGAGATGTGGCCGCGAATACGGCTATCACTTCCTGAAGATAGCAAGAGGTCGGAGGTAAACCAACAGGGGGTACCGAGATCAGCGCCTCATTCTGAAGATTAGATCTCTCCAGCCTGCCAGCCACAAGCCCCTCGCGCATCCTCCGCGGCAACGATTGAGAGCCGGATGACTACGACTGGTAGTAAGGAATCGGACATCCACCCCCTCTCCGCACGCCCGAGAACTCGCCGCGAGACGCCACGAGCACTGCCGGAAACGAAGAACTTTCCGCACTCACAACGAGACGGGGTGTGGTCGAGGCGGTGTGAGCGGCCCACCTCGGGCGCGAGGTGATCTGTCGGCGGGTGACCGGAGAAATCACGGTCCGGGGGAAACCCGCCTCGATCCGGTATCCCGCGCCGACGCCGTCGCGGTCGATTGTGGGCCACGTTCGACCGCGGCGAGGTGACCAACCGCTCGGTCTACGCGGTGGTGGGATGGCTCAGGAAGGGCGGGCGGAGAGCCCGCCCGAGACGGGCACGAGCCGACCGGGAACCGCCGGCGGGATCCAGGGCACGTCCGCACAGCCCTCGGTCGCGGTCTTCGCGCCCAGCCCGCCGCTGGCGGCGTTGTCGGACAGGCCGAGTACGACCCGGTACGAGGCCTGCCCTCCGCCTTGCCAGCGACGACCTGGATCACCAAGCCCATCGACCGGGACTGTGCGGACGCGCCCTACGACCCGCCCGCGGTACCGGGGCGGCGAAACGGGGCGCGGCCGGTCAGGAGAAGGTCGACAGGACCTGCTCGTCCTCGGTGACGGGGGTCAGCGGGGTCGCGGTGGCGTGGCCCTGGGCGAGCAGGGCGGCGTCGGTGCCCTCCTCGAGCTCGCCCTCGACCACGACGTTGCCCACCTCGATCAGGTCCTCGCCGAGCTGGGTGATCTTGCTCTGGACGCGCCCGTAGCTGGCCAGCCGACCCCAGCGCAGCTCACGCACCTCGTCCACCGGGCGGTCGGGCACGTTGACGTTCACGACCGTGCCCGGGGCCATCTCGGCCACCTTCGGCAGCAGGTCGCGGACCAGGGTCGCCGCCGTGGCCCAGTGCGGGTCGGTGACCTCCTCGATCTCCGTGTCGAGGGACACTGCGACGGCCCGGGAACGGTTCACCGCGGCGGTGAGGGCGGCGCCGACGGTTCCGGAGTGCAGGATGGCCCGCCCCACGTTGGCGCCCCGGTTAACGCCCGACAGCAGCAGGTCCGGCCGGCCGCCGAACCCGTCGTGGCAGGCGATCAGGGCGATGAGCCCGGGGTGTGCGGCCACCGCGTAGGCCGTGACCTCCTCCAGGCCCGGCAGCCGACGGCGCTCGACGGCGACCTGGCGGGCGTCCTTGGCGGCGGTCAGGCCGGCACTGGTACCGCTGGACTCGGTGACCGGCGCGGCGACGACCGGGTCCCACCCGAGCTCCAGCGCGCACCGGACCAGCGCGTGCAGACCGGGTGAGTCGATCCCGTCGTCGTTGGTCACCAGCACCCGCGGCGTCATCGCTTCTTCTCCTCGATCTGCTCGATCTCGACCCGTTCGGCCAGCGCGCGCACGGCGTCGCCGCTGCCGGTGCCCAGGCCGTGCCTGGTGATGTTGAGCGCGCCGGCCGCGGCGCCCAGGCGCAGCGCGGTCCGCACGTCGGCCTTCTGGGCGAGCGCCGCGGCGATGCCGGCGGTCATCGAGTCGCCGCCGCCCCTGGTGTCGACCGGTTCGAACGACGGGGCACGCATCGTGACCGCCTCGCCGTCGAACACGGCGAGCGTCGGATCGGCGGCGCGGGACACGACGACCAGCCCGACACCCGTCTCGGCGATCTCCCGTGCGGCGGAGAGCAGGTCGTCGAGGGAGTCGGACTTGGCGCGGCCGTCCTCCTGCAGCTCCTCGTGGCTGACCTTCACGACCGTGGGGGTGCCCTTCAGCGCGGACTCCAACCGCGCGCCCGCCAGATCCACCACCACGTCGCACCCGTTGCGGGTCAGGTCGGTCGTCAGCCGTTGGTACACCGAGATCGGCACGACCTCCTCGGTCGCGGTGTCGGCCGAGCCGCTGAGCACGGCGACACCCGCGCCCAGCCCGGCGACGACGGTCATCTCGTACAGGTCGTCGAGCTCGTGGCGGGTGAGCTTGTCCGGGATCATCTCCGCCACCGACTCGCGGTCCCCGTCCCGCCGGTCGTGCACATAGGCCCCGTTGCGGGCCAGCACGTCCCTGGCGCGCACCTCGATGTCGGGGACGTCCATCAGGTGCCGCAGCACCTGCCCGGGCTCCCCGCCCAGCGCACAGCAGAGGATCACCCGCGAGCCGAGCGCGGTGATCATGCGCGCCTGCCAGAAACCCTGGCCCCCGGCGTGCAGGTGGACGTCGGCATTGCCCTCGACCTGCTCGACCGTCACCGTTACCTGCGGCGAGGGAGCGAAGATTACGACCTGGTCATTCACCCCGGCCGAGTACCCCGATCCGCCCAATGCACAAACGCGTGCCGGGGTCAGCCGCCGGCGTAGGAATGCAGTCCCGCGACGACGAGGTTCACGAAGAACAGGTTGAACAGGACGATCACCAGACCGACGATGTTGAGCCAGGCCGCCCGGCGCCGCCGCCAGCCCGACGTCGCCCGCGCGTGCAGGTAGGCCGCGTAGCAGACCCAGGTGACGAACGCGACGGTCTCCTTGGGATCCCAGCCCCAGTACCGACCCCAGGCCGACTCCGCCCAGATGGCGCCGGTGACGATCGCGAAGGTGATCGTGATGAAGCCGAACACCCCGCTGCGGTAGGCGAGACGGTCGAGGAACTCCGGCGGGGGCAGGCGGTCCGCGCGCGACGCCGGCGCGCGGTCCTGCCCGGAGCGTCGTCCGTCCCCGGTGGACCCGGCCGCGCCGCTGGCCTCCTCGGTGAGCGTGCCCAGCCGTCCCTCGCTGACCAGGTGCAGGGCGCTGGCGACCCCGGAGACCAGGAAGACCCCGCTGGCCATGATCGCCGCCGCCACATGGATCACGATCCAGTAGGAGCGCAGGGCCGGCTGGAGCGGCGCGACCTCCGTGTAGAGCAAGTTGCCGGCGAGGAACAGCAGCAGTGACACCGGCAGCAGCACGAACACGGCCACCCGCCGGACCGGGTGCCGGCGCAGCACGTAAAGCCAGGCGAGGACCGCGACCAACCCGACCGCCGACATGTACTCGTACATGTTGCCCCAGGGGATCCGGCCGGTCGCCGCCCCGCGCAGCACCACCGAGCTCAGGTGCAGCAGCGCGCCGAGCACGGTCAGGGCGACCCCCATCCGGCCCAGCCGCGCGGGCAGGGTGGCGGGTGCCGGCGGCGGGTCGGCCGGGGGCGGTGCCGCCGTCGGTGCCGCACCCCCGGCGGCGGCACCGACGGCCACCGGAGCCGGCCTCGCGGCCGCGGCCCGCCGCACGGGATAGCGCCCGAGGACGTACTCCCCCGCGCTGAGCAGCGCGGCCAGCATGTAGACGCCGACGGCGCTGGTGAACAGCCAGTCACTCAGCATCGCCGTACCGGGCAGCTCGGGCATCACGACTCCTCGAGGTCGGCTCGGACGGATCTTAGTCCTACGCCGCGTAGTAGATCGCGGCGGCCGCCTCGGACCGCTCAGACGACGAGGAAGCTGAGCGGGGTCGACACCAGTACCGCCCCGGTGACCAGCACCAGCCAACGCACGGCGAGCGGGAGCGGCCGGAGGGCCGAACCGAGCCGGGACAGCCGGGCGGCGACCGCGCCGTCGGCCATGCCGATCGCGCCGGGCGGTGGCGCGACCGCGGTGAGGTTGAACCGGCGCAGCGCCGCCGCGAGCGAGGCCGCGCACCGGGCGCGGCAGGCCCCCTCGTCGGCACGCATCTCCACCAGCAGCGCCACCGCCTCGGCCGCCCCGGCCACCAGGCTGCTCCTCGGCAGCAGCCGGCGCAGCGCGGCGAACGGCAGCAGCACCAGGTCGTGCCGCTCCCGGGCGTGGGTCTGCTCGTGGGCCAGCACGGCGGCGACCTCGTCCGGGGAGAGCGCCGACAGGGTCCCCGAGCTGAGCACGACCTGAGCCCGCAACCCCGGCAGGCAGTAGGCCACGGTGAGCGGGTGGTCCAGGATCAGCACGCCGGGCAGAGCGGACTCCTCCCGGGCCACCAGGGAGAGCACCTGCCGGTGGCGCCGCCGGGTGTGCAGCACCCGGACCCACGACCAGGCGAGCGAGGCCAACAGGACCGACGCCAGCACCAGCCCGGCGCCGACCACGGCGAGGTGCCACGGGGAGAGCCCGGCCGGGCGGGTGCCGGCCAGCAGGCGTTCGACGGCGGTGGGGATGTCGGGGTCGTAGGGCGACAGGCCGATCGCGAACACCGCGCCGACCGCGCACAGCACCCAGGTCAGCAGCAGCATCTGCCACAGCAGGATGCCGGTGCGCGGAGAACGCCACACCCACCTCGCCGCGGCCAGCGGGCGCACCAGCGCCGTGCACAGCAGGAGGGTCGTCAGCAGGTGCAGCGTCGCGTTCATGCCGGCGCGGGGTCCTCCGGCTCGCGGCGCGCGGCGCGTTCGAGCGCCTGGCTGAGCACCTGGACCTCGGGACTGCTCACCGACAGCGCGAAGCGGGTGAGCGCGGCGTCCCGGTCGCCGGTCAGGTCGAGCGCGTCGAGCATGAGCTGGGCGATGTAGCCCTCGCGGCTGTTGGTCGGCTCGTACCGCCAGGCCCGGCCGTCCCGGTGGCGCCGAACGACGCCCTTCTTCGCCAGCCGGTCCAGCACGGTCATCACAGTGGTGTAGGCGAGCTGCCGGTTGGCCAGCGCACCGGCGACGTCCCGGACGACGCAGGGTTCGCCGCGGTCCCACAGGACCTCCATCACCGCGCGCTCCAGCTCGCCCAGCCTGCCCACCACGGTGTCCTCCCTGCCGATGCCCGCGCCGATCGTAGCGCCGAACGGGGTGGTCGCGGAGCCGCCACCACCCCGTCCCGCCACGCCTCAGCGGATCACGCTGGCCTCCGCCTCGTACCAGTGGTGCACGTCCTCCACCGACCCGATCGGAACGCCGAGAACCTCACCCGGGCGCTCGTCGTCGCCGACCGCCAGCGCGAAGCGGGCGGGGGACGAACCGGAGACCGAGAGGGTGTAGGTGCCTTCCTCGGCCGGGAACCGCCCGGTGAGGTAGCTCAGGTAGGAGGTCTGGGTGTAGGGCTCGTCGAAGGTCTCCCGCCGGGAGGCGCGCAGCACCCGCTCCTGTCCCGAGGGCGAGACGATGGTCAGGAACGGCAGGTCCTCCTCGGCCAGGTCCTGCTCCGGGCTCAGCTTGGGGATCAGCAGCTCGACGAACAGCTGCTGGTCCGCGCGCAGCTCCGCACGCACGGTCCGGACCTCTCCCGGCTCGTCGATCGCGCCGTAGAAGGCGAAGGAGATGTTGCCGTCGGGCAGCGTCGGCGCCTTGCCTCGGCTGGCGTTGGCCCTGGTGAGCACGACCGGGATGTGCAGCAGCAGGCCGGCGGTGAGCAGGAGGTTGGCGGTCAGCCGGTTCATGTGGTCTCCAATCGAGGGCGGGCGAAACGGAAGACGCAGACGTTGCGCCGGTCGGTCTGGCGGGCGAGCACCCGCACGTCCAGGTCGGGGAAGGCGCGTTCGGTGGCGAGCAGGTCCAGCTCGCACAGCACTGGCTCGGCCTCGGTCTCGGCGAGTCCGAGCCCTTCGGCGGCGACGCGGCAGGTGCAGGTCAGCATGATCTCCAGCGCCGCGTCCTCGGCCTCGGTGGAGACGTCGACGAAGTCGGTGGTGATGCCGACCGCGGCCAGGCCCGGCACCGCGGCGGAGAGCCCCTCGGCCAGGGACGCCGACCCGATCAGCGGACCGAGCCGGGCCGCCTGCCGCTCGGGAAGACCGGAAAGGGCGATCTCCCGCGCCTCGGCCGGCCCGTGCCGCTCACGAAGCTCGAGGTACTGGCGCACCTGTTCGCACATGGCACGTCTGGCGTGCTCGACGGGGCCCGGATCGGGCTCGGGCATGACTCCTCCTCGGGGTCGGGGTCGGGACCGCCGGCGGACTCGGTGCCGGCGTCGGGGAACGGGGTGCGGGCTTCGGGCACGGGACCGGGCCGGGCCACCGGCCCCGGAGCTGGGTCACGCTCCCCGCCGGGGGCGGAGCGCCGGGAGCGGGTGGGGCGGTGTGCGCCGCCCTGGCGGGGGATGGGGACCGGGGTGGCCGGCTCGGTACGGGGTCCGGCGAGCTCCAGGCAGTTGTGCGCGGCGAGCGCGAGCGTGGTGTAGCGGTACCAGCCGGTCCAGTGGCGTACCTCGTACTCGTCCAGCCCGGCCCCCGAGCAGGCCGCCGCCAGCACGTACCGGTTGCGCTCGAGCACCAGGGCGACCTCGACCAGCTCGGGCAGCGTCGTCGCCGGCGCCGCCTGGCACAGGTAGGCGTGCAGGTTGTCGCGGGTGCCGGCGTCGCGGCGCAGCAGCAGCCAGCGGACCGGACGGGCGGGCCGGCCGGGCGCCAGGCGCACCCTGGTCCACTCGTAGGAGCTCCACGGCCTCGGCTGGCCGGACCAGGCGTCCCCCTCCAGCAACGCCGCCAGCGACTCGGCGGACTGCCGCTCGCGGCGGTCGGCGATGACCACCGGCAGCTTCTCCGCGTTGGCCACGCCTACCAGGAACCACATGTGGTTCTTCTCGAAGAACCGGCGCAGCCCGGCGTCGACGACCGACGCGCTGGCCGCGACCCACCGCCCCGGCACCCTGGCCGCGACCGCGCGCGCCACCATCGCCGCCGCCAGGGCGGCCGGGCTCCGATAGGGCAGCTCCTCGGGAATGCGCGCCGCGCGGCGCAGACCGGCATCGGCGATCCACGCCTTGGGGAGGAACAACTCGCGGTCGACCAGAAAACTGCCGCGCTGTGACGAATAGGTGCAGAACAACCCGGTCTGCACGTTTTCCGTTCGCCGCCCCGCACTGGACTGGGCCAGGTGTACGCCGACCGACCGGCGCCCCCGCTTCGGAAAACGCCATTCGTCAACCACCAGTACGGCGTTCCGGTCAGCGGCGTGACCGAGAACGAAGTCGCGGACGTCGTCGCGCACGCGGTCCGCGTTCCACCGCGCCGTGCTCAGCAGGCGCTGCATCCCGTCCGGGTACTTCTCGCCGCCCTGCGCGGCGAGCTGCCACCCGTTCCGGCGGCCGACCGGGTCCAGAATTCCACGGAGATATACCAGCGCCCGTTCCCGCGGCTCTGCTCTGGCGAATCGGTGTCGAATGTGTCCGTGTAATGCCTCCGCGTAATCCAACGGGCTCGGCGGTACACTCGCCTCCAAGGACATCGATGATTCCCCCACGTGCGAATTGGCCCCATAGTTCCGACGCGCTCATGCACGAACGTAGTCCCTGACCCAATGCCGATGTCGACCTAAGTGCGGTTGAGGGCAATTGCAAATTAGTGGTGATAACGGGCGGTACCGGCGTACACGACGGCGAACACCACGGCACCCACCAGAACGATCGTCGTCCCGCTCGGCACGTCGACGTGGTAGCTGAGGTTCATCCCGACGAACCCGGTCCCGGCGCCGACGAGGGCCGCGACCGGGAGCAGGAGGGCGAAGGTGCGGGCCAGCATCCGCGCGACCACCGCGGGGACCACCAACGCCGCGGCCACCAGTGTCACCCCGATGATCGTGAGGGTGGCGAGGATCGCGAGCGAGAGCACGCACATCAGCAGCACGTCGACCCGCCCCACCGCGATCCCGGAGGCGGCGGCGACCTCGGGGTCGAACGTGGTGAACAGCAGCGCCCGGTAGCGGGTGAGGACGGCCACCACCGCCAGGACCAGAACCCCCGCCACCACGACCACGTCCAGCGTCCGCACCCCGACGATCGAGCCGAACAGGGCGGCGTCGAACGAGGGGCCGCGGCTGCCGAAGACGGTCAGCAACGCGACACCGAGCGCGAACGAGGCGGTCGTGACGACACCGATCGCCGCGTCCGAGCCGATACCCCGGGACCTGGCCACCCGGTTGATCACCAGTGCGCTGGCCACCCCCCACACCCCGGCGGCGAGGTAGTAGTCCACCTGGACCAGCGAGGCGGCGGCGAACCCGCCGAACACCGAGTGGGACAACCCGTGCCCGAGGTAGGACATCCCGCGCAGGGTGATGAACACGCCGGTGAGCCCGCAGAGCGCCCCGGCGAGCGTGGCCACCAGCACCCCGTTGACGAAGAACTCGAACCGGAACGGATCGATCATGAGACGCCCACCCGCCGGCCTGCTTCGCGGTCCACCACGACGCGGAGGCCGAGGTGCTCCAGGACCTCGAGGCGTGCGCCGAAGGTGCGCTCGAGGATGTCGGGGCGGATCACCGACTCCGGTGGACCGTGTGCGACGACGGTCCGGGCCAGGCAGATCACCCGCGGCAGGTGGGTGGCGATCCCGTTGAGGTCGTGGGTGGTCAGCAGGATCGCCGTCCCGCGACGGTTCAGCTCGCCGAGCAGGTGCAGGATGTCGTGCCGGGTGGCCAGGTCCAGGCCGCTGGTCGGCTCGTCGAGGAGCAGCAGCGCCGGACGACGCAACAGCGCCCTGGCCAGGAACATCCGCTGCTGCTGTCCACCGGACAGCTCCCGCACCCGGCGGCCCGCCACCGACGCGATGCCCAACCGCTCCAGCACCTCGGCCACCTCGAGCCGCTCGGCCCGGGTCGGCCACGGCCACGGTCTGCTCTGGCGGCGAGCCATCAGCACGCACTCCCGCACGGTCACCGGGAAGTCCCAGTTGATCGTCTCCAGTTGGGGCACGTAGCCGACCGCCAGCCCCGGCCGGCGGCGGACGACGCCCCGGGTCGGGCGCAGCGTGCCGAGCAGCAGCCGCAGCAGGGTCGTCTTGCCAGAGCCGGACGGGCCGACGACGGCCGTGAGCTCCTCCGGCGTCACGGTCAGGTCCACGCCGTACACCGCCGGCGTGCCACCGTAGGAGTGGTCTACTCCGGACAGCTCGACGAGCGTCCCCTCGGTCGGGCTACTGGGGATAGTGCGCATCGGCCGCGCTCACGTCCTCGATCTCCAGTGCCCGCAGCGCCGGCGCGCTGCCGCCCAGCGCCTCGATCATCGTCACGTAGTCGAACCGCATGAGGCCCAGCCAGGAATGCTCGGGGTCCCCCGGCTCGCCGGGCAGGTCGTCGTCGCGCAGCACGTCGACGTACCGCACCCCGGTCGCCGCCCCGATCTGCTCGAGCACCCTGGACGGGAAGACCTCCGACCCGAACACCGCCCGCACGTCCTCGCGCCGCACCTGGTCGATCAGCGCGGCCACCTCGCGCGGCGTCGGGTCCTCGAAGTTCTCCGGCTGGATCGCGCCGACCACGCGCCAGCCGAACGTGCGGGCGAAGTAGGCGTAGGCGTCGTGGTAGGTCAGGAGCTCCCGCCGCTCCCGCGGCAGCGACTCCTGGTCGGCCCGCAGCGCGTCGGCGAGCCCGTCCGCCCGCGCCACGAACGCGGCCGCGTTCGCCCGGTAGTCCTCGGCGCCGTCGGGGTCGAGCTCCACCAGCGTGTCGCGCACCTTCTCGGCGTACCGCGCGGCGAAGGTCGGGTCTGTCCACAGGTGAGGGTTGGGCTTGCCCTCCTCGCGCGGGAACGAGAAGTCGTAGATGTACTCCGACTCCGGCAGCACCGAGCCCAGCTCGACGACCGGCGTACCGGACTCGATGGTCCGCTCGGCCAGCTCGACGGTCGGCTCCTCGAGCCGCAGACCGTTGACGAAGACGACGTCGGCGAGCGCCAGCGCCTCCCCCGCGCTCGGCGGCGGGTCGAAGGTGTGGCTGTTGGTGCCCTCGGGCACCAGGCCGGTCACCCGCCCCCGGTCGCCGACGACGTCGGCGACGATGCTGGTCAGGGGGGCGACCGTGGTCACCACCTGTAAGCCGGGCTCCTCGGCGGACCCCTCGGGTGCGCAGGCGACCAGGACGGCCAGCAGCGCGGCTGGCGCGACACGCCTCATTCCTCTCTCCCTTCCTGGGTGGCTTCGGCGGTGACTTCGGCGGCGGCCGGGAGCGCGGCGTGCACGCGGGCGAGCGCGGCGTCGTCGAGGGCACCGGAGACGAACCACGCCTCGAACGCCGACGGCGGCAGGTAGACGCCGCGGGCCAGCATGGCGTGGAAGAACACCGCGTAGGCCCGGGTGTCCTGGGCGCCGGCCGCCGCCCGGTCGGTCACCTCGTCCCCGGTGAAGAACACCGAGAACAGGTTTCCCGCGCGCTGCACGCGGTGCGCCACCCCGACCGCCGACAGCGCCGCCGAGGCGGCGTCGGCGATGGAGCTCGCCGCGGTGTCCAGCCGGGCGTACAGGTCATCGTCGGCCAGCCGCAGCGCGGCCAGGCCCGCCGCCGTGGCCAGCGGGTTCCCCGACAGCGTCCCCGCCTGGTACACGGGTCCGTCCGGGGCCAGCCGGTCCATCAGCTCGGCCCGGCCGCCGAAGGCCGCGGCGGGCAGCCCGCCCCCCATGGCCTTGCCGAACGTGAGCAGGTCCGGCTCTACGCCCTCCAGCTCGCACCAGCCGCCCGGCCCGACGCGGAAACCCGTGATCACCTCGTCCACGACGAACAGCGCGCCGTACTCCCGGCAGAGCGCGGCCAGCGCTGCGGTGAACCCCGGCCTCGGCGGCACGACGCCCATGTTCGCCGGGACCGCCTCGGTGACCAGGCAGGCGATCCGCTCGCCGTGCCGCTCGAACGCCGCCCGGACGGCCTCGATGTCGTTGAAGGGCACCACGATCGTGTCGGCGACCTGTGCCGCGGCCACCCCGGCGCCCTCGGGCAGGCCCAGGGTCATGGCACCGGAGCCGGCCGAGGCGAGCAGCGCGTCGACGTGCCCGTGGTAGCACCCGGCGAACTTGACCACCGCCGGGCGTCCGGTGACCCCGCGGGCCAGCCGGATCGCCGACATCGTCGCCTCGGTGCCGGAACCGACCAGCCGCACCCGCTCGACGGCCGGCACGCGGCCGACGATGGCCTCGGCCAGCCGCACCTCGCCGGTTGTCGGCGCGCCGAAGGTGGTGCCGCGCTCGACCGCCTCCCGGACCGCGGCCAGCACGGTCGGCTCGGCGTGCCCGTGCAGCAGCGCTCCCCACGAGTTGACCAGGTCGACGTACTCCCGCCCGTCCGCGTCGGTCACCAGCGGCCCGGCGCCGGCGGTGAGGAAGCGCGGGGTGCCGCCGACGGCCTGGAAGGCGCGGACGGGCGAGTTCACCCCGCCGGGCGTCACCTCCCGCGCCCGCTCGAACAACGCCGCCGACCGCGGAACCTCGTACGGGTAGTGCAGAGTCGTGGGTGCGCTCATCGGGCAACCTCCGGAACCGTCACCTCAGGGGAACCTGGCGCAAACCAGCCACACGTACGCGACCGGGCCGAACACTCGCTGTCGAAGGCGACCAACAGGGACAAGTCCGGGGAGGCTGAACGGCTCATACGGCCACCTCGCTTCCCGCCCAGTCCCTCGGTCGCAGGAACCGGGCGACCTCGGCCTCCGGCGTGCCCGGCTCCGGTCGGACGTCGTAGGCCCAGCCGGCCACCGGCGGCATCGAGATGAGGATCGCCTCGATGTTCCCGCCCGTCTGCAGGCCGAACAGCGTTCCCCGGTCGTAGACGAGGTTGAACTCCACGTAGCGCCCGCGGCGCAGCTGCTGCCAGCGCCGCTCACGCTCGCCGTAGGGCAGCCCGCGGCGCCGGTCGAGAACGGGCAGGTAGGCGGGCAGGATCGAGGCGAGCCCGTCGACGAGGAGGTCCCGGTACGCCCCGCGGTCCCCACCGGTCAGGCCGTCGAAGAAGACCCCGCCGACGCCGCGCATCTCGCCGCGGTGGGGGATGGTGAAGTAGTCGTCGCAGGCGGCCTTCCAGGCGGGGTGGTCGGCGACGGGGTGCCTGGCGCACCAGTCCCGCAGCACCCGGTGGAAGTGCACGGCGTCCTCCTCGAAGCCGTACACGGGGGTGAGGTCCATCCCGCCGCCGAACCACCACGCCTCCCCCGCCTCCAGGTAGCGCAGGTTGGCGTGGAAGGACGGCGCGTGCGGGTTCAGCGGGTGCAGCACCATCGAGATGCCCGTCGCCCGGTAGGGCTGGCCGGCCAGCTCCGGCCTGGCCTCGCTGATCGTCGCCGGGACGGCCGAGCCGGCCACCGAGGACACGTTCACGCCGGCGCGTTCGAAGACCCGTCCGCCCTCCAGCAGGCAGACCCGGCCTCGCCCGAAGCCGGCCCGCTGCCAGGGGTCGCGTCGAAAGGGGGCACCGCCGTCGTACTCCTCGAACGCGGCCACGAGGCGGGACTGCTCGCCGAACAGCAGCTCGGCGATGGCGTCGGTGAAGGTCACGAGCCCTGGTCTCCTTCCGTCCGGGGAAACTCGTGCACGGCGTCGACCAGCCGGGCGACCGTGTCGGGGTTCGTGCCGGGCAGCACGCCGTGGCCGAGGTTGAAGATGTGCGGCCCGCCGAGGCCGGCGCGGAGCACCTCGTGTGCACCGGCGACGGCCAGCTCGGGCGTGGTCAGCAGCAGGCCCGGGTCGAGGTTGCCCTGCAGGGCCATGCCGGGCAGCTCCGCTCGGCACTCGTGCAACGGCCGCCGCCAGTCGACGCTGACAACCTCCGCCGGGAGGGACGCGATCGGCCCGTAGAGGTGGGAGGCGCCGACGGCGAGGTAGATCCGCGGCACGCGATCGCCGAGCGCCTCGAGCACGCGCCGGGCGTGGGGCAGGCCGAACCGCCCGTAGCCGGCCGCGTCGTGCACGCCGGCCCAGCTGTCGAACAGCTGCACCGCCTGGGCTCCCGCGTCGATCTGGTCGCGCAGGTACCGGATGGTGACCTCGGTCAGCTTGTCCAGCAGCGCGTCCGCGCTCACCGGGTCCTGGCGCAGCCATGCGCGGAACTCGGCATGGTCCTTGCTACCGCCGCCCTGGACCAGGTAGGTCGCGAGGGTCAGCGGCGCGCCGGCGAACCCGATCACCGGGACCGGCGAGGCGGCCCGCAGCAACCGCACCGCCTCGGCGACGAACGGCACGAGCTCCCCGGCGGCCGGCACCCGCAGCGCGTCCACATCGGACCCGGTGCGGACCGGCCGGGCGAGCACCGGGCCGGGCGCGAACTCGATGTCCACGCCCATCGGCGGCAGCGGCGTCATGATGTCGCTGAACAGGATCGCGGCGTCCAGCGGGAACCGGCGCACCGGCTGGAGGGTCACCTCCACGGCCAGCTCGGGGGTGCGGACCATCTCCCAGAACCCGTACCGCTCCTTGAGGTGGCGGTACTCGGGGAGGTAACGCCCGGCCTGGCGCATCAGCCACACGGGGGCGTGCGGGGTGGACTTCCCCCACGCGGCATCGAGAAAGACGCTCATAGCAGGCGCTCCGCGGCTTCGGTTGCCCAGTAGGTCAGGACGAGGCGGGCGCCGGCCCGGCGGATCGAGGTGAGCGACTCGACGATCGCGGCGTCCCGGTCGATCCAGCCGCGGGCGGCCGCGGCCTCCACCATCGCGTACTCCCCGGAGACCTGGTAGGCGGCGACGGGGACGGTGGCGAGCTCGCTCGCCCGCCGCACGATGTCCAGGTAGGACATGGCGGGTTTGACCATGACGATGTCGGCGCCCTCGGCGAGGTCCAGCTCGATCTCCCGGACGGCCTCGACCGCGTTGGGCGGGTCCATCTGGTACGCCCGGCGGTCCCCGTCGAGCTGCGAGTCGACAGCGTCGCGGAACGGCCCGTAGAAGGCGGAGGCGTACTTGGCCGCGTAGGCCAGGATCGCCACACCCTGGTGGCCGCCGCGGTCGAGGGCGGCCCGGATGGCGGCGACCTGGCCGTCCATCATGCCGCTCGGCCCGACCACGCCGCAGCCGGCCTCGGCGAGCGCGAGGGCCATGTCGGCGTAACGGCCGAGCGTGGCGTCGTTGTCGACCTCGCCATCCGGTCCGAGCACGCCGCAGTGGCCGTGGTCGGTGAACTCGTCGAGGCACAGGTCGGCCATCACCACGCCGTCCTGGCCCACCTCGGCGACGACGTCGCGGACCGCCCGGTTGAGGATGCCGTCCGGGTCGGTGGCGGCCGTGCCCCCGGGGTCCCGAACCGCGGGGACGGCGAACAGCATGAGCCCGCCGACCCCGGCCGCGAGCGCGTCGTGTGCCGCCTTGCGCAACGACTCCAGGGTGTGCTGGACGACCCCCGGCAGCGAGGGCACCGGCACCGGTTCGGTGATGCCCTCCTTGACGAACAACGGCAGCACCAGCTGTCGCGCGACGACCTCCGTCTCGGCCACCAGCCGCCGAACCGCGGTGGTGCGCCGCAACCGCCGTGGCCGGACCACCGGCACCCTGACCAACTCGCTCATGTCCGCCTCCCCGGGATCGATCCCGCTGGCTGTGTGTTCGGCTCGAGCACGTACGTGTGGCCGGCGCGTCACGTTCCGCTCCCCGCGACCGGGGTCGGCACGCTGCGCGGGTCGGCCGGGGCGAGGTCCGCGGCCGCGGCGAGCAGCGCGTGCGCGCCGGCGTCCCGCAGCCGGCCGGCGACGGCGAGACCGAGCGCCTGCGCCGACTCCGCCGGACCGCTGCTCGTCGCCCGCAGGACAGTGCGCCCGTCCGGGGCCGCGGCCAGACCGGTGACGTGCAGTTCCCCACCCGCCAGGTGCGCGTGCGCGCCGACCGGCGCGGTGCAGCCCGCGTCCAACCCGGCCAGCACCGCGCGCTCCGCGGTCACCACACACCGGGTGGGGCCGTGCTCCACGGTGGACACCACGGCGGCGGTCAGCGGGTCGTCCGCGCGGCACTCCACGGCGAGCGCACCCTGGGCCGGCGCGGGGACGAGCTCCTCGACCGGCAGCGGGCGCACCCCGGGACCGACCGCGTCCAGGCGGGACAGGCCGGCCATCGCCAGCACCACACCCTCCAGCTCGCCCACCCGGGACAGCCGGCTGTCCACGTTGCCTCGCAACGGGACCAGCTCCAGCTCCGGGTTCGCCGCGAGCAGCTGCGCGGCCCGCCTCGGCGAGCCGGTGCCGACCCGGGAACCGGGAGCGAGGTCCCTCGCCGCCCGGCCGTCCCGGGTGACCAGGGCGTCGCGCTCGTCGGCCCGGACCGGCACCGCGGCCAGTCGAAGGCGTGGGTCCGGCGCGGTGGGCAGGTCCTTGTAGGAGTGCACGACGAGGTCCACCTCGCCCGCGGCCAGTGCCTCCCGCAGGGCGGCGACGAACACCCCGACGCTGCCGAAACTGGCGATCGGGGCGCCGCTCTCGTCGCCCGCGGACGACATCGGCACCAGCTCGACGGCGCGTCCGGACGCCGCGGCGAGCGCGTCGGCCACCCACCGGGACTGGACCAGGGCCAGCGTGCTGCGCCGGGTACCGAGCCTCAGCGGCGTGTTCATGATCGGCTCACCTCGTCCTCGTTCTCCTTGGGGATGCCGAACACCCGGTAGAGGGCGTCGACGTAGACCTCGCCGTCCGCGGCCGCGGACAGCTCCCTGATCCGCACCGTGGGGCGGTGCAACAGCTTCTGTGCGACCCGGTGCATCGCGGTCTCGGTCTCGGTGCGCTCGCGGTCGCCGAGCGTGGGCAGCCGGGTGTGCAGCCGGGTCAGCTCGGCGCCCACCAGCTCGCTCGCGCGTACCCGCAGTGCCGAGATCAGCGGTGCGGCCGACATCGCCCGGTCGCGCGCGGCGAACGCAGCGGCCTCCTCGGCCACGACGCGCCAGGCGGCGTCCAGCTCGGACACCTCACCCCGACCGGCCAGCGAACCGCCGAGCACGTCCAGGTCCACCAGCGTCACGCCGTCGACGTCCCGGCAGGCGGGGTCGATGTCCCGCGGCATGGCCAGGTCGAGCGCGAACAGCGGCCGGTTGCCGACGGCGCGGCGCGCCGCGCGCAGTACGTCCGCGGTGATCACGTGCTGGGGCGCGCCGGTGGAGGACACCAGGAGGTCGCAGCCGGCCAGGGCCTCGGCAAGCGCGCCCGGTGGGACCACCGAGCCGCCGACCTCGTCGGCCAGGCGGGCCGCGTTGGCCGTGCCGCGGCCGGCGATCCGGATCTCGGCGAGCCCCTCGGAGCGCAGCGCGCGGGCGGCAAGCGTGCCGATCGTGCCCGAGCCCACCAGCACCGCACGCCGGCCGTGCAGGCCGCCGAGCGTCGCCCGGCCGAGCTCGAGACCGGCGTCGAGCAGTGACGGCGCCGCCCTGCCGATCCCGGTCTCGGTGCGGGCCCGCCTGCTCGCCCGGAACGCGGTGTCCAGCGCACCGCCCAGCACGCCGCCGACCACACCCGCGGCCCGAGCGGTCCGCAGCGCGGCGCGCAGCTGGGCGACGATGTGCTCCTCACCGGTCGCCATCGAGTCCAGCCCGCAGGCGACCGCGCAGAGGTGGGTCACGGCCTCGGCGCCATGCCGCACCCGGAGGAACCCGCAGGTCTCGGCGACCGACAGGCCGGCGCGGGCGGCGAAGAAGTGGTCGACCGCGTGCGAGGCGGCGTGCACCGAGCCCTTCGGCGCCACGTAGACCTCGGTGCGGTTGCAGGTGGACAACAGCAGAACCTCCCCGATGGCGGGGCTCGCGCGCAGTCGCTCCAGCGCGCCGTCCTGCTCGCCCGCGGGCACCGCCAGCCGCTCCAGCAGGTCGGTCGCGGCCGACTTGAAACTGGCCCCGATCGCAAGAATCGCCATGAGACGTCTCACCGTTCGCTTCTCGAATGGAGTGCGACCGACGATATTCGCGCATTCTCGCCCATTTCAAGGAAATACGACGACAACCGCACTTCCAGCCATAACCGCACTTAGCGCGACAGGCGACGGTAAACCGGTGCTAGCGTTCGGCCGCGAACTCCAGGCGAGAAACGAGGGTGAGCAGACGTGTCGAACGAATTGGATGTTCTCGTGGTCGGTGGCGGGGTCACCGGCCTGACCGTCGCGCAGCAGGTCGGCGCGGCCGCGCCGCGTACCTCCGTCGCGGTCCTCGAGGCCGGCGAGCGGGTCGGCGGAATCGTCGGCTCCTACCGGCGGGAGGGGTACACGGTGGACACCGGCCCGCACGGGTTCGTCGTCTACGGCCCCGGCGGCGTCTCCGACCTGGCCAGCGAGCTCGGCCTGGACGACGAGCTGATGGCCGCCGAACCCGCGGCACAGCGGTTGTTCCTGCTCCGGGAGGACCACCTGCTCGAGCCGATGCCGGTCTCGGTGACCGACTTCCTGACCAGCTCGCTGCTCTCCGCCCGGGGCAAGCTGCGCGCGGCCGCCGAGGTCCTGGTGCCCCGCCGGCTCGCCGAGGAGCCGTTCTTCCACTTCACCGCGCGCCGCTTCGGCACCGAGGTCGCCGAGGCACTGGCGGTTCCGGCCGTTCTGGGCGTCACCGGCGGCGATTCCAGGAATCTCAGCGTGGACGCGAAGTTCCCCTTCATAAGGCAGCTGGAACGCGACCATCGAAGCATTCTGCTTGGCGCACTGAAAGTGACGTGGAAACAGCAACGGGCGGCCGGGAAGCGATTCCCGACGCTGCCCAGGTTCGAGGAGTTCGGGATGCGGTTGTTCAGCTTCCGCGGGCACGGGATGCAGCGGCTGGTCGACGCGCTGGAGAAGTCGCTGACCGACCGGGTCCGGCTGGGGGCGCGGGTCGTCGCGCTGGACCGCGACGAGGACCGCTGGCGAGCCACGCTGAGCACCGGGGAGTCGGTGCGAGCGGCGCAGGTGGTGCTCGCCCTGCCGGCCCACGCGGCGGCGGCGCTGCTCGGCCCCCACCTGCCCCGGCTGGCCGCGACGCTGACCGAGATCCCGCACCCGGACGTGCGGGTGGTCGGGATCGGCTACCGGCGGGCGGACCTTCGCCGCCAGCCGGACGGCATCGGCTTCCTCACGATCCCCACCGAGCACACCCACATCCTCGGCACGATCCACACCTCGACGATCTTCCCCGACCAGGCGCCGCCGGACACCGTGCTGATCCGCACGCTGGCCGGCGGCGTCCAGGACCGGGCGTTCGCCGAGTTGTCGCCGGCGGACGCGGTGGAGACGATCCACCAGGACCTGCGCCGGGTGTTCGGCATCAGCGGCCGCCCGGTGTTCTCCTTCGACCACCTGTGGCGGCGGGCGATTCCGGAGTACCAGGTCGGCCACCGCGCCCGGATGGACGCGGGTCTCGCCGAGGTGGCCCGGCTCGGCGGGCTGCACCTGGCCGGCAACACCTACCACGGCGTCGGCGTCAACGACTGCGTGCGCGACGCCCGCCGGGTGGCCGCGGACGTGCTGGGCTCATGAGCGCCCCGCCCGCCATCACGGTCGAGGACCTGACCGTGCGCTACGGCGACCGGGTCGCCGTGGACGGGGTGTCCTTCCGGCTGCGGCGCGGCGAGGTGCTGGCTTTGCTCGGCCCGAACGGCGCCGGCAAGACCTCGATCGTCGAGGTGTGCGAGGGCTACCGGCGGGCCGGCGGCGGGACCGTCGAGGTGCTCGGGCTCGACCCGTTCGCCGACCACGACCGGCTGACGCCGCGGATGGGGATCATGCTCCAGTCCGGCGGGGTGCACCCGCGGGTCTCGGCGGCCGACATGCTCGAGCTGTTCGCCTCGTTCGCCGCACACCCGCTCGAGGTCGACCTGCTGGTCGACCGCCTCGATCTCGGTGGGTTCCTGCACACCCCCTTCATCCGGCTCTCCGGCGGCGAGCGCCAGCGGCTGGCGATGGCGCTCGCCCTGGTCGGCCGGCCGGAGGTGGTGTTCCTGGACGAGCCGACCGCGGGCATGGACCCGCGGGGGCGGTACCGCACCTGGGAGCTGGTGGACGAGCTGCGCTCGTGCGGGGTCGCGGTGCTGCTCACCACCCACCTGCTCGACGAGGCCGAGCGGCTGGCCGACCAGGTCGTCATCATCGACCGCGGCCGGCTCCTCGCGGCCGGCTCGCCCGAGGCGCTCACCGGCATGGGCGGGGTGGGCAGGCTGACGCTCACGGCCACGCCCGGCCTCCCGGTGGCGGCGATGCCCGCCGGGCTCGTCGCCGCGGAGGAGCCGGCGGGCACCTACCTGGTCGAGGGCGCGCTCGACACCGCCGGCCTGGCCGCGGTGCTGACCTGGTGCCTGGCCGAGGGTGCGACGGTGACCGGCCTGCGCACCGAAAGCCGCACGCTCGAGGACGTGTTCCTGGAGCTGACCGCTCGGGAGGCGGCGTGAACGGGAAGGAACCGGCCTTCGCCCCGGCGCCCGGCCGGGCGCCGACGACCACCATCCTGCGCCACCAGACGGCGCTGGAGATCCGCCTCATCCTGCGCCGGGGCGAGACGCTCGTGCTCAACGTGCTCGTGCCGCTCGCCGCCCTGCTGGGGGTGGGGCTGACCGACGTGATCCGCCTGCCCGAGGAGGACCGGCTCGGGTTCGTCGTGCCGGGCGTGATCGGGCTCGCGGTGATGTCGACCGCGTTCACCGGGCAGGCGATCAACACCGGCTACGAGCGCGCCTACGGCGTGCTGAAGCTGCTCGGGGGCTCGGCGCTGCGCAGGTCGGGCGTGCTGGTGGCCAAGACCGCCGCGGTGCTGGCCGTGATCGCGCTCCAGGTGGCCCTGCTGGTCTCGGTGGGCGTCGCGCTGGGCTGGCGGCCGCAGCTGTCGATGCTGGCGCCGGCGCTGGCCCTGGTGCTCCTGGCCACGGCGCTGTTCTCGTCGTTCGGGCTGCTGCTGGCCGGCACGCTGCCCGCCCAGGCGACGGCCGGTGCGGCGACCCTGGTCTACCTGGTGCTGCTGGTGACCGGCGGGGTGATGTTCCCGGTGCCGGGGGCGGACCGGGTCGGCGCCGTGCTGCCGCTCTCGGCGCTCACCGACGGCCTGCGGGCCACGCTCACCCACGGTGTCGCGCCGGCGGCACTGAACTGGATCGGCCTGGCGTGCGTAGGGATGGTGGGGGTGCTCGGCACTGTCCGCTGGTTCCGCTGGGAGTGAGCTGATTACTACCTATTGTAGTATTTCGCGGGTGCGTCCGGCTCTGTACGCGACCGTGTTCGTCGACCTGCTCGGTTTCACACTGGTCCTGCCCTCGCTGCCCTTCCGGGTGGTCGAGCTCGGCGGGGACGCGCTGTGGCTCGGCGTGGTGCTGACGATGTACTCGGTGTGCCAGGCGGCGGCCGCCCCCGTGCTGGGCCGGCTCGCCGACCGGCACGGCCGGCGCCGCCTGCTGCTGCTCGGGCTGGGCGGCTCGGCGGCCTCGCTCGCGCTGATGGGGCTCGCCGACGCGCTGTGGCTGCTGCTGGTGGCCCGGGCGGTGGCGGGCGCCTGCGGCGGGAGCATCGGTGTGGCCCAGGCCTTCGCGGCCGAGCTCGCCGGACCGGCCGGGCGGACGAGGGCGATGGGCCACGTCGGCGCCGCGGTCGGGCTCGCGTTCACGGTGGGGCCCGCGCTCGGTGCGCTGGCGGCCCCGCTCGGCTTCGCCACCACGGCCTACCTCGGCGCCGGCCTGGCACTGGCGAACCTGGCGCTGGCCGCGGCCGTGCTGCCCGCCAACCCCCCGGCCAACCCGTCCGGCGCGGCCGCGCCGCACCGCCGGGTCGCCCCGCTGCCGCTGCTGCTGGCGGGCTTCGCGGCGATGGCCGCGTTCGTCGGGATGGAGACCACCGTCGCCTTCCTCGCCGCCGCGCGGTTCGGCGCGGGGCCGGGGCTGGTCGGTGTGCTGCTCGCCCTGGCCGGGTTGACGCTGGTGATCGTGCAGGGCCTGCTGGTCGGCCCGGCGGCCAGGCGGTGGGGCGAGGTCGGGGTGGCGACCGTGGGCGCGGCGGCGATGGCGGCCGGACTGCTGGCCATGCCCGTGCTCGCCGAGGTGCCGTTCGTCGTCGCGGTGCTCGTCGTCTCCGCCGGCAACGGGCTGGTCACCGCGACCGTGGCGAGCCTGCTCGCGGGGGCGGGCCCGCCCGAGCAGCTCGGGGCGCGGATGGGTCAGGGCCAGTCGGCCGCGGCCGTCGCCCGCGCCGCCGGACCGCTGGCCTCCGGGGCCCTGTTCGGCGTCGCGATGGCGATGCCGTACCTCCTGGGCGCGCTGCTCTCGGTCGGGGTCGCCGCGTCGGTGTCCACCCGCCGCGCCCGCCGGCCGGCCGGGTCGGTGCCAGGAGCGGCGTGAGCGGGCGCCGTTCTCACCCCTTGGCGAGGATCTCCCGCAGTGCGGCGACGAACTCCGCCGGCCGCTCCAGGTGCGGGCTGTGCCCGGTGTCGGGGAACACGACCTCGTCGAACGTGCCGCCGGCCCGGGCGTAGCGCTCCAGCACCGCCCGGGTCTGGGCGACCATCGGCTGCGGCGGGTGGGTCCCGGCACCGGGCCAGTCGGGCAGGGCACCCACCGACCCGAGGAACGCCAGGTCGAACACGGAGGCGTCCGAGACGATCTGGTCGTCCGCGCCGCGGATCCAGCAGATCGGCGGCTTGGGTGAGATCGTGTGCAGGTCGTCGATCCGGAAGTGGTTGGGCGCCATGCTGTTCAGCACGCCGCGCCCGCCCGCGGCGACGCCAGGCCAGTCCCGCGCGGCGACCAGGTCACCCGGGTAGTGGTCCTCGCCGGTGCGGGTGCTCAGCATGGACTCCACCAGCACCTCGAGGTCCGCCGGGCGTAGCGGCGGTTTGACGTAGTAGGACAGCAGCACCTGCCGCGGCGACAGCGGCGAGTCGTCCGAGCGGTCCCCGGCGGCGAGCAGCCGGACGAAGTCGGGGTTGGCCGCGCCACCGCCCGCGCCGAGACCGGCCGGGCCGAGCGGCTCGCCGTCCACGCCGCGGGTGCCGCCGAACCCGTACGGAGAGACCGGGTTGACCAGCGTCGCCGTCCGCACCGCGGTGGGGTCCGCACGCAGGATCCGCAGCACGACACCGCCGCCCATGCTCCAGCCGACCAGGTGCGGCGAGCCGAGGTCGAGCGCACGCACCAGTGCGACCACGTCCTCGGCGTGGTCGCGCAGGCCCCGGGTCGCGTCGACCGGCAGCGGGTCGGTGTCGCCGAAGCCGCGCAGGTCGACCGCGAGCGGGCGGTAGCCCTCGGGCAGGTCGAGCATGGTCCGCTGCCAGAACAGGCTCGAGGAGACGTTGCCGTGGACGAACAGCACCGGCGTGCCGGTCCGGCCGTCGACCTCGAGGACGTTCGCGGTGAGCCGCTCGGTGGGGACGCGGCGCGCGACGATCCCCGGCAGGAGAGTGATCATGAACGCGTACCTTTCAGGCGAGCCAGCCCGCCACGGTCGCCGAGACCGCTGACGCCCAGCCGAGTTGGAGGTGGTTCGCGGTGCCGACCAGGGCGGTGGCACCGACGGTCGTGATGCCCGTCGTGGACAGTGCACTCGAGACGAACACGACGCCGTCGCTGGGGCCGCGGGTCTCGTTCCAGATGCCCACGACGGTCGGCGCGCCACCCGCGAGCAGGTACACCGGCACGTCGGCCGGCGTGGGGGCGGACCGGATGCGGGCGACCAGCGAGCCGGCGTCGATCGCGGCCTGGATGCCGGGGCCTTCGGTGTAGAAGCCGCGCCCGCCGTGGTAGGTGGTGTACCAGTCCTGGGTGGCCGTGTTCAGGCCGTACACGCCGTCCCAGCGGGCGAGCATCTGCCGCTGGCCGGGGTAGGCGTCGAAGCCGCCGGCCGGCGTGATCGACAGCTCCGGGTGGCGGGTGAGGCTGCCCAAACAGGTCATCGCCGTGTGCGGGCTCGGTGCGTTCACCGTGCCGCCGCACTCGGGCCAGACGGAGAAGTCGTGCGCCCAGCCGTGGGCGAACGGGTAGTCGTACCCGCCGTTCGGGCCGCCGAGGGTGACCAGCCGGCGCACGTCGCCGGCGTAGGGGCGGCCCCAGGCCGGCCGCACCGAGGCGAGGTACATCCGGGCCGACATCATGCCCTTGCTCCAGCCGACCACGTCCACGCGCGGCACCCCGAGCCGGGCCCGGATGACCGCGACGGCGTCGCCGACCTGTTGCGCCTGCTGGAGGTTGTCCCCCTGCTTGTGGGCGAACCCGATGGCGAACACGCGGTGTCCGCGCGCGCTCAGGTACTGCATGAGGCCGGTGGACGGGCAGCTCGCCGACCCGCAGCCGAAGTCACCGGACTCGCCGGGGTTGGCCCAGGCGCGGTCGGGGTTGTCGTTGGCGCCGTGCACGAGCAGCACCGGCGTCGCCTTCGACCCGGTGTCCCAGCCCGGCGCCGAGTAGAGCAGGAACCGGGACGAGGAGGGCCGCGCGACGCCGCCGAAGAAGACCCGCCGCTGCCCGTCCTGGTCGCCGCGCCCGTCCGGCGGGTACTGCTCGTCGCGGAACCCCGGGGTCGTGTCCCGGTACCGGTCGACCGAGGCCCACCCGTTGGCGACGTCGGTAAAGGTGGCCTCGCGGACCAGGTGGGCCGGGTCGGCCGCGGCGCCGGACGAGACCACCAGCGGCGGTCCGGTGAGCAGGCAGGCCAGCAGCGCCGCCAGGACGGCGCGGTGTCGAGGCATCAGCGCTCCTTCTCGGGGTGTCCGGCCACCGCGGCGAGCACGGCGGCGACGCCGGTGTTGTCGAACAGGACCGAGTAGTGGTTGGTGCCGGGCACCGTGCGCACGTCGAGCGGCGCCAGCGCCGCCGGGTCGGGGTAGAGCGGCACCGGCTCGTCCAGCAGCCCGCGCTCGGCACGCACGAACGGGGTTCCGGGCGGCAGTGCGGCATGGGCGGCGCGCGGCAGGTCGCCGGCGTGCAGCTCGAGCAGGTCCACCCGGACGGCCTCCTCGACCACCCGGCTGCGGTAGTCGTCCCCGTCGGGAACGAGGTCGTAGTCGACGTAGGCGGTGACCGCCGGGGACCACCGCACGAAGGCCGGGTGCCGGCGCCAGAAGTCGCGGTAGGCCAGCGGGTCGGCGAACCGCATGCGCAACCGGGCGGCGGCCGGCCCGAGCGCGGCCTCGGGGTCGGCGACCGGGGGCAGCTGCGCTCCCCCGTCCACCAGCACGAGCCGGGCCACCCGAGCGGGGTGCCGCATGGCCAGCACGGCCGCCACGAAGGCTCCCATCGAATGCCCGACGACCCGCGCGCGACCCACCCCGAGGTGGTCGAGCACGGCCAGGCAGTCCGCCGCGTGGGCGGCCATCCCGTACGGCCCGCCCCGCACGCTCCCACCCCTCCCCCGAAGGTCCGGGGCGACGAGGCTGCCGGCGGCCGCCGCCACCGCGCCCCAGGCCCGGCTGGACGCGGTGATCCCGTGCAGCGCGAGGAGGGGCTCCCCACCGGGCTCACCCCAGACGGCGACGTTCAGCTCACCGCCGGGCACCGGGACGCGGACGTCGACCGGGGTGAGGGGGGCGGGCATCGGCGACCTCCCGAACGTGGACGGACGGCCTACGGTCACCCGCCACCCGCGTCGGGGGCAAGGTGGCCACCCACCACCGCCCGCCCACCGCCCATGGTGGGCGTCCACACCCGTTCCGCTCCCTCGGACCAGCTCCGTCAGAGCGGCGCCGTCGAGGCGCGGACCACCAGCTCGGTGGCCAGCTCGACGTGATGGGACTCGAGCTTCTCGCCGTCGGCGAGGCGTAGGGCGGTGCGCAGGGCGACGCCGCCCATCTCCCGCAGCGGCTGCCGCACGGTGGTCAGCGGCGGTGAGGCCATCCTGGCGAGCAGCGTGTCGTCGAAGCCGACCACGCTCAGGTTCTCCGGGACGCGCAGCCCTCGGCCGCGGGCGGTCTCGATGATGCCGAGCGCGATCTCGTCGTTCCCCGCGAACACCGCCGTCGGCGGCGTCGCGAGGTCGAGCAGCGCCCCGGCGCCGCGCACGCCGCTCTGGTACGTGAACTCCCCCGGCCGGACGTACTCGCCGCGCACCGGCGCCTTCTCCGCCTCCATGGCCGCGCGATAACCGTGCACGCGCGCCTGGTTGGCGCCGGCGTCGGCCGGGCCGCCCAGGTAGGCGATGCGGCGGTGGCCGAGCCGGAGCAGGTGCTGGGTCGCCGCGAAGCCGCCGGCGAAGTTGGTGGACCCGACGCTGTTGACGTCGCTGTGCGGCAGGTGCAGGGGGTCGAGCACGACCAGCGGAAGACCCGCCTGGGTCAACGCGTCCAGGTACGCCGGGGTGTACACGCTGGTGACCGCGACGAGGGCGCGCCGGCCCGCCGAGACCACGCCGCGCGCCGCCCGCGCGCCGCTGCCCGGCTGGCTGACCACCAGCGCGATGCCGGCCTCCGCGGCGGCGTCGACGATGCCCCCGAGCGCCTCGGCCACGTACGGCCTGATGTCGCCGGCGAACTGCACCTCGATCGTCGAGGGCGCGCTCTCGGCCCGGCGGACGACGGGGGTGACGTAGTCGTGCCGGTGGAGCAGCTCCTGCACGCGGGCACGGGTCTCGGGAGCCACGTCGCTGCGGCCGTTGACGACCTTGGACACGGTCGCGACGGACACCCCCGCCGCACGTGCGACGGCCGCCAACGTCGTGCGCCTGGCGCGACCCATCGCCCTCCCTCGCACACCCGGCAATTTTCGAAAAGTTTCGACGCGTCAGCTGAGGATACATTTGCACATTATCCCGGGCAATGCATCGTTCTGACCTTGACACAAATTCGATCCGCTCCCTACGCTAGCCGACACGATTTCGAAAATTTTCGGAAAATCTGCCAATGGATCTTCGGCCCGAGAACGGAGCACCATCGTGGCAACACCCATCTCCCGACGTACCGTCCTCGGCCTCGCTGCCAGCGTGCCGGTATCAATGGCTCTCTCGGCCTGTGGCACGTCCGGCCCGAGCAGCGGCGGCGGCGCGAGCTACTGGTTCCTCAGCGGCCCGCCCCAGGAAGGCATCCGGCAGGGTGCGGTGGACCGGTTCAACGAGGCCAACCCCGACACCAAGATCAGCACGAACACCTTCCTGAACGACCCCTACAAGACGAAGATCAAAACCGCGCTCGGCGCCGGCGAGGCTCCCACGATCATCTGGGGCTGGGGCGGCGGCGGGCTGCGCACCTGGGTCGACGCCGGCCATGTCGACGACCTCACCTCGTGGTTCGACGAGAACCCGAAGGTGAAGGACAAGCTGATCTCGACCTCGTTCGGCCCCGCGACCATCGACGGCAAGATCTACGCGATGCCGTGCGAGACCGCCGAGCCGATCCTCCTGTACTACAACAACAAGGTCTTCGACGACGTCGGCGTCGAGCCGCCGGAGTCGTGGGACGACATCATGGCGCTGGTGCCCAAGTTCAAGGCGAAGGGCATCGCGACGTTCTCGCTCGGTGGGCAGTCCCGCTGGACGAACATGATGTGGCTGGAGTTCCTGTTCGACCGCATCGGCGGAACCGAAGTGTTCGAGGCCGCCTTCGAGGGCGAGAAGGACGCCTGGTCCAACCCGGCGGCCATCGACGCGCTGACCAAGCTGCAGGAGCTGGTCCGGGCCGGCGGGTTCGTCGAGGGCTTCTCCTCGATCACCGCGGATTCCAACGCCGACCAGGCGCTGCTCTACACGGGCAAGGCCGCGATGATGCTGCACGGGTCCTGGTCCTACGGCATCCAGCAGGAGCTGGGCGGCGACTTCGTCCCCAGCGGCGGGCTCGGCTTCATGAACTTCCCGCCGGTCGAGGGCGGCACCGGCGACCCGAGCAACACCGTCGGCAACCCCGGTCAGTACCTGTCCATCTACTCCAAGGCCAGTGCCGAGCAGAAGGAGATCGCGAAGAAGTTCTTCACCAACGGCGTCCTTGACGACCAGGAGGTGAAGGACTGGATCGACTCGGGCGCGGTCCCGATCCTGAGCGGCATCGAGGATGAGCTGGCCGCCAGCAAGAACGCCGAGTTCGTCGACTTCGTCTACAAGACCGCCAACGAGGCCAACGTCTTCGCCCAGTCCTGGGACCAGGCACTGGACCCGAGCGCGGCATCGACCCTGCTGGACAACATCGTCAAGCTGTTCCAGCTGTCCATCTCGCCCCAGCAGTTCGCCGACAACCTCAACGCGGTCACCAACAAGTGAGTACGCCGGTCTCCGACGCGTCGCAGCGCGGCCAGCGCGGCGTCCTGCCGTGGCTGGCCGCGCCGGCGCTGGTGTTCTTCGTCGGCTTCGCCGTCCTTCCGCTCGTCGGCGTCTTCGCGCTGAGCTTCACCACCTGGGACGGCATCGGCGCCATTCGACCGTCGGGTCTGGACAGCTGGCGGGAGGTGCTCTCCGATCCCGCGCTGCCCCACGCGGTCTGGGTGACCTTCCTGGTGATGGTCGTGTCCTGGGCGGTCCAGACGCCGATCAGCATCCTGCTCGGCACGTTTCTGGCCAACCAGCAACGTTACCGCGCGGTGCTGGCGGTGGTGTACTTCGTCCCGCTGCTGCTGAGCTCGGCGGCGATCGCGATCGCCTACAAGGCGCTGCTGGACCCGAACTTCGGCCTCGGCGCCGGGCTGGGGATCGACTTCCTCACCCAGGACTGGCTCGGCCGGCCCACGCTCGCGTTCAGCCTCGTCGTGTTCGTGGTGTCCTGGCAGTTCATCCCGTTCCACACGTTGATCTACCAGGGTGGCGTGCGGCAGATTCCCCAGTCGTTGTACGAGGCGGCGCAGATCGACGGCGCCGGCCGGGTCCGCCAGTTCTTCAGCATCACGCTGCCCCAGCTGAAGTACACGATCATCACCTCCTCGACGCTCATGGTGGTCGGCTCACTGACCTTCTTCGACCTCATCTTCGTGCTGACCGAGGGCGGTCCCGGCGACGCGACCCGCGTGCTCGCCCTGGACATGTACAAACGGGGTTTCGAAGCCAACGAGATGGGACCGGCCAGCGCCATCGCGGTCATCCTCGTCCTCGTCGGCCTCGGCCTCGCCCTGCTGCTGCGCAGGCTCGGTGGCCGGGACGCCAGCCAGAGCCAGTTCGAGGGGGCATGACATGAGCCTCACCCTGACCAGGCCGTCCGAACAGTCGACAGGTCCCCGCGGACGCCAACGGCACACCAGCGCGGGCAGCCGCCGACCCAACTGGCTCGCCGGGCTGGGCGGCTGGGTGTGGCTCGCGATCATCGTCATCCCCCTCTACTGGGTGGTCATCACCAGCCTCAAGCTCCAGAGCAACTACTACGCGAGCAACCCGTTGGCACCGCCGCCCGATCCGACGCTGGACAACTACCGTTTCGTCCTCGAGGCCGGCTTCGTCAGGTACTTCGTCAACAGCGTGATCGCGACGGCGGGCGCGGTGGTGCCGGCGGTGGTGGTCTCCTTCATGGCCGCCTACGCGATCGTGCGCGGCTGGCGGCTGCGGTTCCTCCGCGCGGTGAACGGGCTGTTCCTGATGGGGCTCGCCATCCCCCTGCAGGCGACGATCATCCCCGTGTACCTGATCATCATCGAGCTGCAGCTGTACGACAGCCTGCTGGCGCTGATCCTCCCGTCGATCGCGTTCGCCATCCCGCTGTCCGTGCTCGTGCTGTCCAACTTCATCCGCGACGTGCCCAAGGAACTGTTCGAGGCGATGCGGGTCGACGGCGCGAACGAGTGGACGACGATGTGGCGGCTGGCGGCGCCGCTCACCCGGCCGGCCATCCTCACGGTGACCATCTACAACGCACTGCACATTTGGAACGGGTTCTTGTTGCCGCTGGTGCTCACCCAGAGCCCCGAGCAGCGGACCCTGCCGCTCGCGTTGTGGTCCTTCCAGGGCCGGTACAGCGTCAACGTCCCCGCCACCGTCGCCGCCGTCGTCCTCACCACGCTCCCCATCCTGGCCCTCTACGCGGTCGGCCGTCGCCAGATGCTCCGCGGCCTCGCCGCCGGCTTCAGCAAGTGACCCGACCGCCGCAGCGCAGCGACTGAACGTTGTCCAGTACGCCTCGCCTCTGGTAGAACGTGTTCTAGATTTGCACGAGGAGGTGCCCGTGACGGACGCGCAGGCGGAGGTGCTGAGCGGGCGGGTCTGGACCGAGTTCTGCCGGGCGCTGGAGCGGGCGGGCGAGGTCGTGCTGCGGGAGCGCTCGCCGGCCACCCCGTTGGACCGGGCCGAGGGGTTCCGCTACCTCGCCCGGCTCACCCGCGAGATGCTCTACTCCACGCTCGACAACGCCGACCCCGACTTCCCCCGGCTGCACCAGCTCGACCTCACCAAGATCGGGGCGGACAACCCGGACAACGTCTACCTCTCCGCCACGGTTCGCGGGGACCGGACCTACCGGATCACCGGCACGCGGGGCTCGATCGCCTACTTCTCGATCGGCTCCAAGGCCAACCGGTACGCCAGGGACGGCACGATGGCCTCCACGGGCGAGCTCTCCGACCGGGACCTCGCGGTCGATGCCGACGGGCGGGTGGAGATCGTCGCCAGCGCCACCCCGCACGAGGGGAACTGGTTGCCGCTCGCCGCGGACTCGACGAGCCTGGTCGTGCGTCAGACCTATCTGGACCGTTCGACCGAGGTACCCGGGACCTGGGGGATCGAGTGCGTCGACGGTCCAGCGGCGCCGGCGCCGCTGGACCCCGAGTTCCTGGTCAAGGCCCTGCGCCGGGCGGCACTCGCCGTGCACGGGACGGCGGCCACCTTCGCCGGCTGGACCGAGCTGTTCATGACCCGGCCCAACGAGCTGCCGGACTTCGGCCAGGAGATGTTCCAGCGCGCCGGCGGTGACCCGGAGATCTTCTACCTGCACGGGTACTGGACCCTCGAACCCGGTGAGGCGTGGGTGATCGAGACCGACGTCCCGGACTGTCCATATTGGAACTTTCAGCTGGACAACTGGTGGATGGAGTCGCTCGACCACGCCAGGAGGATCACGGTCAACAAGCACACCGCCACGCTGGACGACGACGGGCGGCTCACGATCGTCGTCGCCGCGACCGACCCCGGGTGGGGTAACTGGATCGACACCTGCGGCCACACCAGCGGCACCGCCCTGCTGCGCTGGCTGGGCGCGACCAACCACCCGGTACCGCGTTGCCGGGTGGTCCGCCCGGAGGCGACGCCGTGACCGCGGTCGCCGAGGCGTTGCGGGTGCCCGGCCTGCTCGCCGCGGCCAGGGAGCGGACCGGGCTCACCGACTTCGGCGACGAGTGGTTCCTCGAGCCGCTCACCGTGCTCACCACGAGCCTCGCCGAGGAGGCACGGCTGTCCGTGCTCGGGCTCGAGCTGACGCGCCGGCGCCTCACCGCGCTGCTCGCCGACCGGTTGCGGCTGCGCGCGCTGCGGCTGGCGCACCCGGAGATCCAGGACGTCGAGGTCTCCGTGGCCGCCGAGATCTGCGGGCTGCCCCGCACCGGCTCGACGCTGCTGCACCGGCTGCTCGCCGCCTCACCGCGGCTGACCTCCACCCTGTCCTGGGAGACCTCCTACCCGATCCCGTTCCCCGACGAGGGGCGCGAGGCGGAGGAGCGCAAGCGGCGCGCCCGCGACCGCGCACGGCTGTTCCTCGAGATGTCCCCGGAGTTCGCCGGCATCCACACGATCGAGTGGGACGGCCCCGAGGAGGACGTCATCCTGCTGGACCGGACGTTCGTCTCGATGAGCTTCGACTCCTTCTACCGGGTGCCCACCTACGGCAGCTGGCTGCGCGCGGCGGACCAGACCCCGGCCTACCGCGAGCTGCGCGAGTGGCTCCAGGTGCTCCAGTGGCAGGACCCGGAGCGGGCCGGGCGGCGGTGGGTGCTGAAGTCGCCGCACCACCTGACCGCCGTCGACACCGTGCTCGACACGTTCGACGGCTGCCGCATCGTGATGACCCACCGCTCGCCGGTCGACGCCGTGCCCTCCTACGCCTCGATGGTCGCCTCGATAGCGCGCCAGTACAGCGAGCAGGTCGACCCGCTGGAGCTCGGGCCCTACTGGGCACGCCGCTTCACCTCGGCGCTGCGCGCGTTCGCCGGGGTTCGAGCACGGCGACCGGACCGCTTCGTCGACGTGCACTTCGCCGACATGCTCACCGACCCGCTCGGACAGGCCGAGCGGGTGCTCGCCGCGCTCGACGTCGCGGTGGACGAGGCCGACCGTGCGGCACTGGCCGCCTACCTCGAGCGCAACCGCGCCCAACGGCATGGCTCGCACACCTACACGCCCGAGGACTTCGGGCTGGCCCGTGAGCGCCTCGAGCGGGACTTCGCCTTCTACCAGGAGGTGTCGCCGTGATCCTCGCCGGCGAGGTCGTGATCGTCTCCGGGGTCGGCCCGGGGCTGGGCGCGAAGCTCGCGACCAGGGCCGCCGCCGAGGGCGCGAAGGTCGTGATGGCCGCCCGCTCGAGCGGAGTGATGGACCAGGTCGCCGAGCGGGTGGCCGCCGCCGGCGGGGAGGCCGTCGGCGTGCCGTGCGACGTGCGCCGCGCCGAGGACGTGGAGCGGGTCGCCACGACGGCGGTCGAGCGCTTCGGGAGGGTGACCGGACTGGTCAACTCGGCCTACTCCCACCCCGGCTTCCACGACCTGCTCGACACCCCCGACCGCCAGCTCCGTCGCTCGATGGACATCGTCCTGCACGGGGCGCTCGGGATGACGCGCGCCGTCGTCCCTCACCTGCGGGCCGCGGGCGGCGGGTCGATCGTCAACGTCGGCACGATGTCCACCCGGCGGCCGATGCGCGGCGAGGGCGGCTACGCCGTGGCGAAGGCGGCGATGGGGTGCGCGAGCCAGTACCTGGCGCTCGAGCTCGGCGAGTTCGGCATCCGGGTCAACCAGGCCGTGCTCGGCTGGCTGGACGGGCCTGGCGTCCGGTTCTACCTGACGATGACCGCGGAGCAGCGCGGCGTGTCCGAGCAGGAGATCTACGACGAGATCGCCGCGCGGAACCCGCTGGGCCGCATCCCGACCGACGAGGCCTGCGCCGGGGCGGTGCTGTTCCTGCTTTCCCCCCTCGCCTCGGAGGTGACCGGGGCCGTGCTCGACGTCAACGGCGGCGAGCACATGCCGGCCTGAACCACGTCAGCAGACCCCCAGCTCGCGCAACCGGGACAGCACCGCGTCCGCCGCCTCGCCCGCGGACAGCGCGGTGGTGTCCAGCCTGACCTCGGGACTGTCCGGGGGCTCGTAGGGCGAGTCGATGCCGGTGAAGTTGGGCAGCTCCCCTCGGCGCGCCTTGGCGTAGAGGCCCTTGGGGTCCCGTTCCTCGGCCACCGCGAGCGGGGTGTCCACATGCACCTCGCAGAACTCGCCGGCCCCGACGATGCCTCGGGCCAGCGCCCGCTCGGCGCGGAACGGGGAGATGAACGAGACCAGCACGATGAGACCGGCCCGCACCATCAGGCCGGCGACCTCGCCCACCCGGCGGACGTTCTCCACCCGGTCGGCGTCGGTGAAGCCGAGGTCCTTGTTCAGCCCGTGCCGCACGTTGTCGCCGTCGAGGAGGAACGTGTGCCGACCCTCGCCGTGCAGCCGCGACTCGACCAGGTTGGCGATGGTGGACTTCCCGGAGGCCGACAGACCGGTGAACCACACGACGCACCCGCGGTGGCCGTTGAGCCGCTCGCGCCCGGCCTGGTCGACCGACAGCTCCTGCCAGCGCAGGTTGCTCGCGCGGCGCAGCGGGAAGCGGACCAGCCCGGCACCGACCGTCGCGTTGCTCATCCGGTCGATCACGATGAACCCGCCCAGGTTCCGGTTGGCCCGGTACGGGTCGAGCGCGACGGGCTGGTCGAAGTGGACGTTGACCAGCCCGATCTCGTTGAGCCCAAGGGTCTTGGCGGCGAGTTGGGCACCGGTGTCCACGTCCAGCCGGTGCCGTGGCGTGTCCATGCTGATCCCGACCGTCCGCGCGCCGATCTTGGCGAGGTACCGCCGTCCGGGGAGCATCTCCTGCTCGCCCATCCAGATCAGGTCGGCCTGGCAGGCGTCGGCGACGGCCGGCGGGTCACCGGCGGCCAGCACCGCCCCGCGACCGACGTCGAGGTCGTCGGCCAGCACCACCGTGACCGACTCGCCGGGGCCGGCCTCGGCGAGGTCGCCGTCGAAGGTGACCAGGCGCGCGACGGTGGTCTCGCGCTCGCCGGGGAACACCCGCACGGCGTCACCGGGCCGGACGGTGCCGCCGAGCACCATGCCCGCGGCCCCGCGGAAGTCCGGGCCCGGGCGGTTCACCCACTGCACCACCAGCCGGAACGGGCCGGAGCGCCGGTCGTCCTCGACCGCCACCCCCTCGAGCCAGCCAAGCATCGTGGGGCCGTCGTACCACGGCATCCGCGGGGACCGGGCGACCACGTTGGACCCGTCGAGGGCCGAGACCGGGACGCACTCGACCTCGGCGATCCCGATGCCGGCGGCGAACTCCCGGTACTCCTCGGCGATCGCCTCGAACGTCTTCTGGTCGTAGCCGACGAGGTCGATCTTGTTCACGGCGAGCACGACCCGCCGGATGCCGAGCAGCGCCACGACGTGGCTGTGCCGCCGGGTCTGGCGCAGCACGCCCCTGCGCGCGTCGAGCAGGATGACCGCGGCGTCGGCTGTGGACGCGCCGGTGACCATGTTCCTGGTGTACTGCTCGTGGCCGGGGGTGTCGGCCACGATGAACGTCCGGGCCTCCGTGGCGAAGTACCGGTAGGCCACGTCGATCGTGATGCCCTGCTCCCGCTCCGCGAGCAGCCCGTCGACCAACAGGGACAGGTCCAGGTCGCTGCCCCGCCGGCGGGAGTCAGCCTCCACCGCGGCCAGTTGGTCGGCGTGCAGCTGCCGGGTGTCGTAGAGCAGCCGGCCGATCAACGTGCTCTTGCCGTCGTCGACGCTGCCGCAGGTGATGAAGCGCAACAGGCTCATCAGAAGTAGCCCTCCCGCTTCTTGCGTTCCATCGACCCGGACTGGTCGCGGTCGATCACCCGGCCCTGCCGCTCGGAGGTGGTGGCCGCGACGGTCTCCTCGATGACCTCGCGCACGGTGGTCGCGGTGCTGGGCACGGCGCCGGTGAGCGGGTAGCAGCCGAGCGTGCGGAAACGCACCATCCGGTACTCCGGGCGCTCCCCCGGGCGCAGCGGGAGCCGGTCGTCGTCCACCATGATCAGTGCGCCGTCCCGCTCGACCACCGGCCGCTCCGCGGCGAAGTAGAGCGGCACCACGGGGATCCGCTCCCGCTCGATGTACTGCCAGATGTCCAGCTCGGTCCAGTTGGACAGCGGGAACACCCGGATGCTCTCGCCCGGCGCCTTGCGCGCGTTGTACAGCCGCCACAGCTCGGGTCGCTGGTCGCGCGGCTCCCACCGGTGGTCGGCGGTGCGGAAGGAGAACACCCGCTCCTTGGCCCGACTCGCCTCCTCGTCGCGGCGGGCGCCGCCGAAGGCGAGGTCGAACCGGCGCTCGTCGAGCGCCTGGCGCAGCCCCTGGGTCTTCCACATGTCGGTGTGGGTGGCCGACCCGTGCTCGAACGGGTTCACCCCGAGCGCGACGCACTCCGGGTTGTGGTGCACGACCAGCTCCAGTCCGAGCTCGGCCACCGTGCGGTCGCGGAAGGCGATCATCTCCTGGAACTTCCACGTGGTGTCCACGTGCAGCAGCGGGAACGGCGGCCGGGACGGGTAGAACGCCTTGCGGGCCAGATGGAGCAGGACCGAGCTGTCCTTGCCGATCGAGTAGAGCAGTACCGGGCGGTCGCTCTCGGCGACAGCCTCCCGCATGATGTCGATGCCCTCGGACTCGAGCCAGTCCAGGTGAGTCATCACCAACCCATGGTAGGAGTAAATTGAACAACGTTCAACGTCACCGAAGATCACCATCGGCGCGGTAACCTTGCTGGGTGGACCCGACCACGCCGACCGCCTGGGGGGACGCGGAGGCCAGGCGGCGGGACATCCTGCGTGCCGCGAGCAACCTGCTGGAGTCCTCCGGTTACGCCGGCCTGACGATGCGCGCCGTCGCCGAGGGCGCCGGCGTCAGCGCGGGCACGGTCTACCAGTACTTCGACGGCAAGGAGGACGTCTTCCTCGCCCTCATGGCGGCCCGGCTGGAGAACATATGCACCACTGTGGACACCATTGACCGCACGCTCGGCGTGGCCGGCCTGCTCCGCGAGATCCTGCCCCAGGTGCGGGAGCTCTGGCGGCTGTTCGGGCGCTCCGCCCAGCAGTGGGAGGCCAAGGTGCTGGCCGGCGGCCGGCAGGGCAGGCCCGCGACCATGTCGGCGGCGGTCTTCCGCCGGACGATCCGTTCGCTGGAGCGCGCCCTGCGCGAGACCGCGGCGGCGGACGGCCGGACGCTCGTCGACCACCCCGCGATGCCCCACTGGGTGTGGGACTCGCTGATCGGCGTCGCCGACGACCTGGTCCAGGGGGGCTCCCGTCAGGCTCGGGTCTCCGCCGAGCGGCTGGTGACCTTCGCGACCGAGGCCATCGAGCGCGGAATCGTCGATAGCTGAGCGTCACCGCGGCTTTTTTGTCTCCGGTGGAAAGCGCCCGGATCGACCGGCATCATGGCTGGAATATACGTTCCCGGTATTCGCCGGTAATCGCCCTCGTGAAACTCGGTGAATCGGTTCATCATGCACCGATTCCGGTCACCGAACGAACCTCCAACTGCTCCGAACGGGTGACGTCGGAGCGTTCCTTGCTGAAGATCGTTCCGAGGAAGCCGAGCAGGAACGACAGCGGGATCGACACGATCCCCGGGTTGCTCAGCGGGAACAGGTGGAAGTCGACGTCCTCGACGATCGACGTGGACGTCCCGGAGAACACCGGCGAGAACACGATCAGCAGCAGGCAGGACCCGAGACCGCCGTAGATGGAGGCCAGCGAGCCGGCGGTGTTGAAGCGCCGCCAGAACAGCGTGTAGAGGATGGTCGGCAGGTTGGCCGAGGCGGCGAGGGCGAACGCCAGCGCCACCAGCGACGCCACGTTCTGCCCGAGGGCGAGGATGCCGCCCAGGATGGCCAGGCAGCCGATGACGACCGCGGTCACCCGCGCCACCCGCATCTCCGCGCCCGGCTCCGGCGCCCCGCGCTTGATCACGTTCGCGTAGACGTCGTGGGCGAAGGAGGCCGAGGCGGTCAGCGTCAGCCCGGCGACCACGGCCAGGATCGTGGTGAACGCCACCGCGGCCACGAGCGCGAGCAGCACCGGCCCGCCCACCTCGAACGCGAGCAGCGGCACCGCCGAGTTCTCCGCGCCGGGCGCGTCCTGGATCGCCCTCGACCCGACGATGGCGCCAGCGCCGTAGCCGATGACCAGCGTGGCCAGGTAGAACAGCACCATCGCCCAGATCGCGGAGACCACCGAGCGACGCGCCTGGCGAGCGTCGGGGACGGTGTAGAACCGCATCAGCACGTGCGGCAGCGCACCCGCTCCGAGCACGAGCGCCAGCGCGAGCGAGACGAAGTCGAGCTTGCTCGTGCCCGACTCCCCGTACCTGGCCCCCGGGCTGAACACCGCCTCGCCGAGCGGGTTGTTCCGGGCCGCCCGGTCCAGCAGGTTGGACATGCTGAACCCGAACCTGCCCAGGATGAACACGCTCAGCATCAACACGCAGACCAGCAGCAGACCGGCCTTGATGATCTGCACCCAGGTCGTGCCCCGCATGCCGCCGATCAGCACATAGAGGATCATGATCGCGCCGACGCCGACGATGACCAGCGCCTGACCGCCCGTGGAGCGCACGTCGAGCAGCAGGGCCACCAGCACCCCGGCTCCGGCCATCTGCGCGAGCAGGTAGAACGCCGAGATCACCAGCGTGGCGTTGGCCGCCGCGGCCCGCACCGGGCGCTGCCGCATGCGGAAGCTGAGCACGTCGCCCATCGTGAACCGGCCGACGTTGCGCACCCGCTCGGCGAGCAGCAGCAGCGGGATCAGCCAGGCGACGAGGAAGCCGATCGAGTACAGGAACCCGTCGTAGCCCTGCACGGCGATGGCGCCGGCGATGCCGAGGAACGACGCGGCCGAGAGGTAGTCGCCGGAGAGCGCGAGGCCGTTCTGCCCGCCGCTGAACCCGCCGCCGGCCGCGTAGTAGTCGGCGGTCGTGGAGTTGCCGCTGACGCGGTAGACCATGAACAGCGTGGCCACGACGACGACGCCGAAGATGGCGCTGTTGAGCAACGGATCACCGTTCACGGGGCCGCCACCCCCGCTCGCTCACGCAGCGCGGCTACCTCGGGGTCTAGCCGGCGCCGGGCGAACCTGGAGTACAGCACCATGATCAGGACGGTGCTGGCGAACTGGGACAGCCCGAGCAGCAACCCGACGGTGACGTTGCCGAAGACCCTGGTGCCCATGAACTCCGTCGCGTACGCCGCCAGCACGACATAGGTGAGGTACCAGAGCAGGAACGCCACCGTGGCCACGGCGGCGAACCGGGCCAGGCGCCGGCGCAGGGCGACGAACTCCGGCAGCGCGCGGATCGCCGCGAAGTCCGGGTCGCCCGCGGCGTCGACGAGGTACTCCCGTTCGGGCGCGCGCGCAAAGGAGGACATCCGAGTCATTGATCAGTCCCTTTCGCCACACAATTCAAGGGGCCGGAGGAGGTGCGGCGTCGGAAGCGTAACCAGGAAGTCAAGTGCCTTCTGGTGCGAAACTCACCTGTTCAGCAGGCATCTGGCAACCTTTCGCCAATCAGTGATGACGGTCCGTATTCGCGCGGTGGCGAAAACCGCTCTTGTCCACAATGTCTGCGAATCCTAGGTTTGGGAGAAAGTCGAGCCGGCCATCACGCCGGAGATCCCGTGAGGTGCAGCTCGTGAAGCGGGCGTGGTGGGTGAAGGCCGCGCAGTGGCGCAACTGGCCACTGCTGGTGAAGCTGAGCGTGGTGCTGGTGGTGCCGGTCGTCGGCGCGCTGGTGCTCGGCGTGCTGCGGGTGCAGGCGGACGTCGCGCTGGCCCGCTCCTACGAGGACATCGAACGGATCGCGACCCTGCGGGTGGAGCTGGTCCGCGCGCTGACCGCGATCCAGGACGAGCGCAACGCCGCCATGCGCGGCTGGGTGGACCTCGGCAGGATCGGTGAGCAGACCGATCTGGCCGTCGCGCGGGCCAGGGACGCCGTGGAGCAGGCACCCGACCTCGGCACCGGCCCGAGCCAGCGTTACGAGAACGTTGTCGGAGCGCTGGACCTGCTCCCCTACGCCCGCAAGGTCGCCGACGGCGACGGTCTGGTCGTGCTCAGCGCCTACAACGCGGTCACCAACGCGGTCATCGAGTTCGACCGGGCGCTGGTCGGCCGCTTCCCCGACGAGAACCTCACCAGCGCCTCGATCGCGGTCAACGAGCTGCAGGCGGTCCGCGAGCAGGTGGGCATCCAGCACGCCGCGGGCATGCTGGGCGTGCGCGACGGCACGCTCACGGCCGGTGAGCGGGAGATGATGGTCGAGGCCGACGTTCGGCTCGACGACAACCTGCGCGACTTCCGCGCGACCGCCCCGGCAGAGCTGCGCTCGCTCTACGAGTCGACCGTGACCGGCACGCCGGTGACCGAGCGGCAGCTGCTGGCCACCGCCGCTCGCTCGTCGGCACCGCAGTTCAACAGGGAGGCCTGGGACTCCGCGTCCAGCGCCACCGGTGACCTGCTGGCCCAGGTGACCGGGCAGGCGGCGCAGCGGCTGCGCGCCCAGTCCGGCGACCTCGCCACCAGCATCGGCAACCGCGCCGGCGCGGAGTCGGTCCTGCTGCTCACGCTCGTTCTGCTCGCCGCCGGCATCGGCGGCGTCCTCGGTCGCTACCTGGTGCGGTCCTTCACCGTCCTGCGCCGCACGGTGCTCGACGTGGCCGCCGACCGCCTGCCGCAGGCGGTGGCCGCCATCCGCGCGGGCCGGTCCGAGGAGGCCAGGATCGAGCCGGTGCCCCTGCACACCACGGAGGAGTTCGGTCAGCTCGCCCGGGCCTTCGACCGGGTGAACGAGCAGGCGGTCCGCTCGGCCATCGACGAGGCGAACCTGCGCAGCGACCTGAGCAGCATCTTCCAGAACCTCTCCCGCCGCAGCCAGGGTCTGGTCGAGCGCCAGCTCAAGCAGCTGGAGCAGCTGGAGCAGAAGGCGGACGACCCCGAGCAGCTGTCGAACCTGTTCCGGATCGACCACCTGGCGACCCGGATGCGCCGCAACAACGAGAACCTGATGGTGCTCTCCGGCGCACAGCTCACCCGGCGGTTCACCGAGTCGGTGCCGCTGACCGACATCCTGCGGGCCGCGGTGTCCGAGGTGGAGCACTACCAGCGCGCGCTGGTCCGCTCGGCGCCGGGCGTCCGGATCGTCGGGTACGCGGCCGGCGACCTGATCCGCTCGGTGGCCGAGCTGATCGAGAACGCCACCACGTTCTCCCCGCCCGACAGCCAGGTCCTCATCGAGAGCCGGTTGGCCGAGGACGGGGCGGTGGTGGTCGAGGTCCTCGACGAGGGTGTGGGGATGTCGGACGCCGACCTGCGCGAGGCCAACGAGCGTGTGGCTGCCGGCGGCGGTGTCGACGTGCCGATCTCCCGGCAGATGGGTCTGTTCGTGGTGGGTCGGCTCACCGCCCGACACGGGATCCGGGTCACGCTGAACAGGCGCGCGGACGCGGGCCTGTCCGCGTCGATGCTCGTCCCCACGACCCTGGTGGCGGCCGCGTCGGCCGCCCCGACGCGACCCGCTCGGGACGGCACCCCGGTCGGTCCGCTCTCCGGTGTGCTGCAGACCTCCCGCTCGGGCAACGGGTCCGGCCCGTCCGCCGGGCCGGGTTCGGTCGTCGCGGTCGAGGAGGTGGCCGGGCGGCTCGAGCTGGCCGGGATCCACGTGCGGCTGCACGACCTGCCGCTCGCCAACACACCCGCCTCGATCCTGTTCACCGCACAGACCCCGGTCGACCCGGCACCCCAGAACCCGGCCCCCCAGGGCCCGGCGCCCGGCGGGGCTGGCGACTTCACCTGGCTGAACCGGCCGCTCACCTCCTCCTCGGCCGCACCGCAGCAGCTCGCGCCCCCGCCGCCCTCGGAGACCGCGCCCGAGCCCGGACCGGGCGGGCTGCCCAAGCGAGTGCCCCGGGGCCAGCTGCTCGCCCCACCCGCCAACCCGGCCGCGAACCCCGCCACGAACCCCGCGATGGCGCCGACCGTGACCCTGCCCGCGGCGAAGCCGCCCGGGACGGGGCCGACCGCCGACCGTCCGGCCAGGGACGCCGCGCGGGCGCGGGGGTTCCTCAGCAGCTTCCAGGCGGGTATCCGTGACAGCCAGAACCGGAAGGAAGAGCGATGATCGCCACGCAGGAGGACACCCAGCACCTGGGGCAGTTCGGCTGGTTGGTGAACAACTTCGCCGAGAGCGTCCCCGGGGTGGCCCACGCCGTGGTGGTCTCCGTCGACGGGCTGCTGCTCGCCTCGTCGGCACGACTGCCGGTGGACAGGGCCCAGCAGATGTCCGCGATCTCGGCCGGCATCGTCAGCCTCAACCTCGGCGCCGCCAAGTGCCTCGGCGCCGACAAGGTGATCCGGTCGATCGTGGAGATGGACCACGGGGCCCTGCTGATCACGTCCATCAAGGACGGTTCATGCCTGGCCGTGCTGGCCGTGCGCGACTGTGACATCTCGCAGGTGGCGTACGAGATGACGGTCCTGGTGGACCAGGTGGGGGAGATCCTGACCCCGCAGCTGCGAGCCGCTCTCGCCACCGGCTGACATGGCCGCCGACGAGCCGGCGGAGCAGACCTTCGCCGATGTGCTCAACGGGCTCTCCCGCGGCGGGCGGGCACGCCCGACGCGCTCGGCCGCGGCCCCCGCACCGGCGCCGGCGAGGCCCGAGCCCGGCGAGGAGGAGCCGATCGAGGAGGGCGCCTCGATCGTCCGTGCCTACGCCTGGACCGGCGGCCGTACCCGCTCGACGGTCAAGCTGGAGATCGAGACGCTGATCTCCACGACCCCGAGGGCCGAGGCCCGGATGGACGGGCTGCGCAGCGAGCACCAGGCGGTCGCGCAGCTGTGCCGGGAGACGAAGTCGGTGGCCGAGATCGGCGCGCTGCTGTCCCTGCCGCTCGGCGTGGTGCGGGTGTTGCTCTCGGACATGGCCGGCCTCGGACTGGTGGAGGTGCACGAGTCCCGGAGCGAGGGCGACCGGCCCGACATCGAACTGCTCGGGCGCGTGCTCCGCGGCCTGTCCAACCTGCGCGGCTGAGCGCGGACGACCGGGTACGGGGTCGGCATGATGGGTGGCATGACGCGTGCACTGGTTCTCGGCGGAGGCGGCATCACCGGGATCGCCTGGGAGTGGGGCCTGTTGGCGGGGCTCGCCGAGGCCGGGGTGGACCTGACCGCGGCCGACCTGGTCGTGGGCACCTCGGCCGGGTCCGTGGTGGGGGCTCAGGTCGCGAGCGGGCTGGACCCGCGGGAGCGCTACCGCGCGCAGCTCGAGCCGCCGGACGGGGAGGTCGCCGCGGCGCTCGGTCCCGGCGTTCTGCTGCGCTACGCGGTCGCGATGGTCGGACCGGGCACGCCGGCGCGGGCACGCGCCAGGATCGGTCGGATGGCCTTGCGGGCGACGACGGAGCCGGAGAGCGCGCGGATCCAGGTCATCGAGTCGCGGTTGCCGGTGCGGGAATGGCCGGACAGGCCGCTGCTGGTCACCGCGGTGGACGCCGGATCGGGCGAGTTCCGTGTCTTCGACCGCGACTCGGGCGTGCCGCTGGTCCGCGCGGTCGCGGCGAGCTGCGCGGTGCCGGGTGTCTGGCCGCCGGTCACGATCGACGGCCAGCGGTTCATGGACGGCGGGATGCGTTCCAGCGCCAACGCCGACCTGGCCGGGGGGTACGAGCGGGTGGTCGTGCTCGCCCCGATCGCCCGCGGGCTCGGTCAGCTGACCCCGGTCGCCACCCAGGTCGAGGCCCTGCGTGCCCGGTCGAGGGTGGCGCTGGTGACCCCCGACCCGGCGGCCGTGCGCGCGATCGGCCGCAACGTGCTCGACCCGTCCCGGCGCGCCCAGGCCGCCCGAGCCGGCCTCGCCCAGGCCCGGTCCGTGCTCGGCCAGGTCCGGGAGGTGTGGGCGGACTGAGGACGCGCCCCAGGGCGTCTAGCGCGCGTGCTCGCGGCGGAGGATCTCCGCGGCGCCGGCCATCGCCACGAGCTTGCCGGCGGCGGAGCGGCGCGGGAGGTACTTCATGCCGCAGTCGGGCGCGATGACCAGCCGCTCGGGCGGCACCCGGTCCAGCGCCCGGCGGACCCGGGCCGCCACCACCTCCGCCGGCTCCACGTCGTGGTCGGACAGGTCGATCACGCCGAGGATGATCGTCTTTCCGGCCAGGTCGGACAGCACGCCGAGGTCCAGGTTGGACTGCGCGGTCTCGATGGAGATCATCTCCACCGGGCAGCCGGCGAGCTCGGGCAGGAACGAGTAGCCCTCCGGCCGCTCGTGGATGATCGCCGCGTAGCCGAAGCACAGGTGCACCGCTGTCGGACCGGTGACCCCCGCGAGCGCCGCGTTCAGCGCGGCGAGGCCGTAGGCCCTGGCGGCGTCGGGCCGGGCCTGCAGGTAGGGCTCGTCGATCTGGACGATGTCCGCTCCGGCCGCGAACAGGTCCTTGATCTCGGCGTTGACCGCGTCGGCGTAGGCCATCGCGGCGGCCTCGAGGTCCGGGTAGTGGTCGTTCTGGGCCTGCTGGCTCATCGTGAACGGGCCGGGCACGGTGATCTTCACCGGTCGGTCGGTCTGCGCCCGCAGGAACTCCAGGTCGCGCACCTGCACCGGGTGCGGTCGCCGGATCGGTCCGGTGATCCTCGGTACCGGGTTGGGGTGCCCGCTGCGGTCCGTGGCCACGCCGGGGTTGTCGAGGTCCAACCCGGTCAGCGCGGTCGCGAAGTGGTTGGAGTAGCTCTCCCGGCGGACCTCGCCGTCGGTGAGGATGTCCAGCCCGGCGCGCTCCTGTTCGCGGATCGCCAGCACCGTCGCGTCGTCCTGGGCCTGGCCGAGGAACTCCGGCGCCACCCGCCACAGCTCCTTGGCCCGCACCCGCGGCGGGAAGCGCCCCGCCAACCGCTCCCGGTCGATCAGCCAGTCCGGCTGGGCGTAGCTACCCACCAGCGACGTCGGGAACAGCGGAAGATCGGACACGGCACGCCTGGTCATGCCCACATCGTCGCCGCCGGCGGCACACAGGGCAACCATGAGCCCCGGCCCTCTCGCGCCCCACTCGAGTAAGCGCCGCGCGGATGATGACCGGACCCGCCCGGACCGGCACGATGAGCGGGTACCCGTGGCCGAGGAGGACGTATGACCGACCAGCTGTCCGCCTCCGCGACCGTGATCGTGGGTGCCGGGTTGGCGGGGTTGCGTACGGCCGAGCGCCTTCGCCGCCTCGGCCACACCGGGCCGGTCACGGTGGTCGGCGCGGAGCCGCACCTGCCCTACGACCGTCCGCCGCTGTCCAAGGCCGTGCTCACCGACCCGGCGGCCGAGCGGCCGCCGCTGCGCGCCGAGGAGTACGCCGAGCTCGACCTCGACCTCCGGCTGGGGACGCGGGCGACCGGCGTCGACCTACCGGGCCGGCGGCTGCTGCTCGACGGTGACGCGGTCGGCTACGACCGGCTGGTGGTCGCGACCGGGGTACGTCCGCGGCTGCCCGCCCTGTTCGCGGGGTGGGGCGGGGTGCGGCTGCTGCGCGACTGGGAGGACTGCGTCGCACTGCGGTCGGCGTTGGCTTCGGCCCGGTCGGTGGTCGTCGTCGGTGCCGGGGTGCTCGGCTGCGAGGTCGCGGCGACAGCGCGCGGACTCGGGCTGGACGTGACCCTCGTGGAGCGGCTGGACCAACCCCTCTCCCCGGTGCTCGGCCCCGTGATCGGCGGCCACGTCGCCGGTCTGCACCGGGCGGCCGGCGTCCGGGTGCTCTGCTCCACCGAGGTCACCGGACTCAAGGGCGACGGCCGGGTCGCCGGTGTCGAGCTCGCCGACGGCATGGTGCTGCCGGCCGACGTCGTGGTCGTCGCCGTCGGCTCGACGCCGAACACCGAGTGGCTGGCCACCTCCGGCCTCGAGCTCGCCGACGGCGTGGTGTGCGACAACACCGGTCGCACCTCCGACGCCCACGTGTTCGCGGCCGGTGACGTGGCGCGGTTCCCCCACCCGTGGGGCCCGGGCACGGTCCGCTTCGAGCACTGGACCGGCGCGGTCGACACCGCGCACCTGGTGGCGGCCAACCTGTTCGCCGAGCGGCCGACCGCGTTGAGCGCGGTCCCCTACTTCTGGACCGACCAGTACGGCCTGCGGCTACAGGCGCTCGGCCTGCCGGCACCGGACGACGAGCTCGACGTGGTCGCCGGCTCGCTCGCGGAGGGCCGCTTCCTGGCCCACTACCACCGCGCCGGAACGGTCACCGGCGCGGTGGCGATCGGTATGCCCGGCCCGCTCGCCAAGTGTCGCGGGCTGATCGGGCGGCCCCGCGCGTGAGTCAGTGCGCGGCCGCGATCGGGCGCAGGTCCTCGTCGCCCTCGTCGACGTGGTAGTCCGCGTCGGTGGTGCCGTCCTGGCCGTTGGACACGTTGAGCCGGCGCACGATCAGCGTGCCGACCACCGCCACCAGCAGGTTGGCCAGCAGCGCGACGAAACCGACGTAGATCTGCACCGTCGAGCCCTCGAACGGCTGCCAGCCGAACAGGTTCAGCTTGTCCAGGGCGAGCGCTGAACCACCGAAGTGCGCCCGGCCCGAGGCCGGGTTCGGGATGCCGTAGAGCAGGACCATCCCCCAGGTCATCCCGACCAGCCAGCCCGCGAGCAGCGCCCAGCGGTGCAGCCACCGCGTGTACAGCGCGATCGCCACGGCCGGCAGGGTCTGCAGGATGATCACGCCGCCGATCAGCTGGAGGTCGATGGCGTACTGCGGGTCGATGAACAGGATGAACGCGACGGCGCCGAACTTCACCACCAGCGAGGCCACCTTGGCCTGCTTGGCCTCCTGCGCGTGGGTCGCGTCCTTGTGGAGGAACTCCTTGTAGACGTTCCTGGTCCACAGGTTCGCCGCGGCGATCGACATGATCGCGGCCGGGACCAGCGCGCCGATGCCGATCGCGGCGAAGGCGATGCCGGCGAACCAGGAGGGGAACTGGCCGTTGAACAGCTCCGGCACGATCGTGTTGTTGTCCGGCCGTCCGGTGGCGTTGTTGACGATCGGCTTGGTGCCGGCGGCGATCGCGACGAACCCGAGCAGCGCTAGCAGACCGAGCAGCAGCGAGTAGGCCGGCAGGGCGGACATGTTGCGCTTCAACACGTCCCGCCCCCGCGAGGCGAGCACGCCGGTGATCGAGTGCGGGTACAGGAACAGTGCCAGGGCCGACCCGAGTGCCAGCGTCGCGTACTGGAGCTGGTTGTTGGCGTTGAGCAGGATGCCGTCGGCCGGCGCCTCGGAGGCGGCGAACTTCTCCTGCGCCGCGCCGAAGATCGCGTCCCAGCCGCCGAGCTTGGCCGGCAGGTAGATCACCGCGACCAGGATCACGAGGTAGATCAGGATGTCCTTGACGAACGCGATCAGCGCCGGCGCCCGCAGCCCGGACTGGTAGGTGTAGAGCGCCAGGATGACGAACGCGATCAGCAGCGGCAGGTGGCCGAGGAAGCCCGCGCCGTTGAAGCCCATCGAGCGCAGCACGGCCTCCAGGCCGACCAGCTGCAGCGCGATGTACGGCATCGTCGCGACGATCCCGGTCACCGCGACCACCAGGGCCAGCAGCGGCGAGTCGTAGCGGCCGCGCACGAAGTCGGCCGGCGTGACGTAGCCGCGGGCGCGGGAGACCGACCACATCCGCAGGATCGGCAGGAACACCAGCGGATAGGCGATGATCGTGTACGGCAGCGCGAAGAACCCGGTGGCGCCCGCGCCGAACAGCAACGCCGGCACCGCGACGAACGTGTAGGCGGTGTAGAGGTCTCCGCCGATCAGGAACCAGGTGATCCACGAGCCGAACTTGCGCCCGCCCAGGCCCCACTCGTCGAGGTGGTCCAACGACGCCGCCGCCCGCCAGCGCGCCGCGACGAAGCCCATCACGGTGACGAGCAGGAACAGCAGCGAGAAGACGATGAGCTCGACCCACTCCATCAGCGAACGCTCCCCTCGTCGAGCTCGTCGACGCCGGGTTCCTCACCCGGCGGCGGCGCCACCGGATGGCTGCGGGTCATCCGGTACACGATCACCGTCGACAGCACGCCGACGATGATGACCGCCAACTGGAACCAGTAGAAGAACGGCAGCCCCAGCAGGCGCGGTTCCGTGCGGTTGTACAGGGGTGTGAACAACACGATGAACGGCGCGATCAGCAGCAGGTTCCAGGGGTTGAAGACCAACCCGCTGACCCGCCGCTCCGGCTTGTCCGACGTCATTGGTGGCCCACCTCGATGATCGGCTTAAGGACAGACCATAGTGGGCCGCGCAAGCCCCTGCCCAGCGTTGACGGTGCTGGGGGCTTGTTCGACCGGGGTCGGCGTGCGCACCATGGAGCGACCAGCGGGCGAGGGAAAGGGCACGCCATGCGACTCCGGGGACTCCTGCTGACCCTGGTTCTGTTGTTCAGTCTGGTTCTCACCCAACCGGCCTCGGCCACCCGGGGCGGCGCGCGGGTGGTGCACGAGGAATGGCTCGGCGAGCGGTTGGTCGAGCTGACCGTGCGCTCCTCGGCCGTCGGCCGGGACGTGGGGGTGCGGCTGCTGGTGCCGAGGAACTGGTCGAGGTTCCCGCACCGGGAGTGGCCGACGCTCTACCTGCTGCACGGCTGCTGCGACGGCGACGTCGGGTACCGCTCCTGGACCAACAACACCGATGTCGAGGAGCTGACCGAGGACTCCGACATCATGGTCGTGATGCCGGAGGCCGGTCCCGCCGGCTTCTACTCGGACTGGCTGGAGGGCCCCGGATGGGAGACCTTCCACCTGACCGAGCTGCGCCGCCTGCTCGAGCGGCGCTACCGCTCCGGCGACGACCGCGCGGTGGCCGGCCTGTCCATGGGCGGCTTCGGCGCCCTGTCCTACGCGGCCCGCCACCCGGGGTTCTTCGAGGCCGCCGCGTCCTACAGCGGCGTCGTGCACACGACCTACCAGGGCGAGACCGGGATCTCGCTGGTCCGGTGGCTGCTCGAGGCCTACAGCCTCGACCCGGACGACCTGTGGGGCGACCCGGTCACCCACGCCCGGGTCTGGGCCGCGCACAACCCCTACGACCTCGCGAAGCGGCTGCGCGGTACGCCGGTCTACCTCTCGACCGGCAACGGCCAGCCCGGTCCGCTCGACCCGCCGGACGCCGCCCCGGACGACCTCGAACGGCTGCTGGGCGAGCAGTCGGTCGCGCTGGCGGAGCGGCTGCGCCAGGTGCACGTCCCGGTGCGGACGGACTTCTACGGTCCAGGCCGGCACACCTGGCCGTACTGGGAGCGCGCCCTGCACCGCTCGCTGCCGATGCTCGAACGCGCCATGTGCCACGGCCCCTGCTGAGACGAGGCCGCCACCGGCACACCGGGGCACCCGCCGGCGCCACGGCGTCGGCGGGTGTCATCGTCCGGTCGGGCCGCCGCTTCCGCTGATCGACTCCTGGTAGATGTCGGCGTAGGTGCGCGAGTCCTTGATGAGGTCGTCGCAGAAGGCGGCGACGTCGTCGCCGACGAGCTCCAGGACTCCCGTGCCGGCGGCGACGCCCTCGTCGAAGAAGTCGACGATCCCGGAGAGCAGCGACCCGTCGGACAGGCCGACCGGTCCGACCTTGAACAGGTACCTCTGCATCTCCTTGTAGACGATCCGGTAGTCCGGCGGAAGCGCCTTGACCCGCGCGACGTGTGCCCGCCACTGCTTCTTGCCTTCGATGATGTCCTGGATGCTCACGTCAGCCTCCCAGCTGGGCCAGTTTCCTGGCGACGTTCCTGTTCAGCTGCTCGCGCCACCGGTCGCGGTAGCCCCGAGCCCCTTCTCCGCCGGCCAGCGCCGCGCAGAAGCCTCCGATGTCCTCACCCAGCACCTCGTGAGCTCGCTGGCCGTCGGCCGCCGTCTCCTCGAGCAGTCCCAGTGCACTGTCGAGAATCGGCAGCAGGTTTCGCCCGGTGAAGTCCGAGTACGGGGCGAGATGGCCCTTGATCTGCTCCCACGCCGCCCGGTGGTCGGCGGGCAACGCCTCGGCCCGGACCTCGAACGCCTTCCATTCCCTGGTGAGGTCGCTTCCAGTGACCTTCTCCCAGAAACTCATCTCCCGCCCTCCCTGAGCTTGGCGATTCGTGACGTGACGTACTCCCATTTCGCCCAGAACCTCGCGAGCTCCTCGCGCCCCGCTTCGTTGAGCGCATAGAACTTCCGTGGTGGCCCAACCCCTGACGGTCGTTTCGCCACCGTGACCAACCCGTTCCGCTCCAGCCGCACCAGGATGGTGTAGACCGTCCCTTCGACGACGTCGGTGAAGCCGAGCTCGTTCAGCCGACGCGTGATGGCGTACCCGTAGGTCTCCTCGCCGGCGATGATCTCCAGCACACAGCCCTCGAGCGTGCCCTTCAGCATCTCCGTCAGGTCGTCCATGCCGCCCCTCGGCCATCCCAGTACTCAGTGGTACCGAGTACTACTACAAAGTACCACAGAGTAGTGGAGGCACCGCGGCGCCGACGTGACCGCTCAGACCGTCCCCGCGGTCGGTCGTGCGGTGCTGCCCCGCACGACCAGCCGCGGCGGCGGGTTCTCGTAGTCGGTGACCGCCTGGCCGTCGAGCAGGGCCAGCAGGCGCTCGGCCAGATGCCTGCCGTAGCCGTCGATGTCGCGGCTCACCGCCGTGAGCGCGGGGTGGACGATCTCGCAGAGCACCGAGTCGTCCCAGGCCATGATGGAGAGCTCGCCGGGCACGTCGACGCCCATCTCGTGGGCGACCGACACCCCGGCCACCGCCATCACGTCGTTGTCGTAGACGATCGCGGTGGGCGGGGTCGCCGCGCTGAGCAGCCGGCGGGTGACCTGGGCTCCCTGGTCGGGGCTGTAGTCGGTGTTGACGGTGGTGCCGTCGAGCCCGATGCGGGCGCAGACCTCCTCGAACGCGCGGGTGCGCACCTCGGTGTGCAGCATGCCGGCGACCCCCGCCACCCTGGCGATGCGCCGGTGGCGCAGCGCCGCGAGGTACTCCATCACCACGACCATCACCCCGGCGTCGTCGATCCACACCCCGGGCAGGGTGCCGTGGTGGCCTGGCCCGCCGACCACCATCGCGGGCAGCTTCAGCTCCTCGAGCACCGGCACCCGGCAGTCGTCGCAGCGCAGGTCGATCAGGAACACGCCGTCCACCCGGCGCTCGGCCCACCAGCGGCGATAGGTGGCGATCTCCACGTCGTGGTCGGCGACCACCTGGAGCAGCAGCGCGGTCTGGGTGGCCGCCATCGCGCTCTCCATGCCGGAGATCAGCTTCATGAAGAAGGGCTCGACGCCGAGCGTGGCCGGGGAGCGGGCCAGGACCAGGCCGAACGCGCCGGCACGGGCGCCGGAGAGGGCCTTCGCGGCGCTGTTGGGGTGCCACCCCATCTCCAGCGCCATCCGCAGCACCCGCTGCCTGGTCGACTCCGACACCCCGGGCTGGCCGTTGAGGGCGTAGGACACGGCTCCCTTGGACAGGCCTGCCCTGGCCGCGATGTCCGCGATCGTCACTCGTTTCGTCACGCTAACCGCATTTCCGTCCTTCGTGGAGCCTGAAGCATGCCACGAAGTGGTCCTCGGCCACCTCCGCGAGCGGCGGGCCGCCCTCGGGGTGGACCTCGTGGTAGCGGCACGGGCCGGGGTCGAGGGGCTCGTCGGTCCACTTCGAACCCAGGCGGGGCACGGACGCGAGCAGCGTCCTGGTGTAGGGGTGCAGGGGGTCGCCGAACACGGCCGTTGTCGCTCCGCGCTCCACGATGGAGCCGCGCCGCAGGATCACCGTCTGGTCGGCGAGATAGTTGCCCAGCGACAGGTCGTGGGTGATGAACAGCACCGCGAGACCACGCTCCTTGAGGTCGGCCAACAGGTTCAGCACGTCGATGCGGGTCGACGCGTCGAGCATGCTGATCACCTCGTCGGCTACCAGCAGCTTGATGTCCAGCAGCAGCGCGCGGGCGATCAGCAGCCGTTGCAGCTGCCCGCCGGAGAGCTGGTGTGGGTACTTGTCCAGGACCAGCTCGGGGTTGAGGTTGACCGCGGCGAGCGCGTCCTCGACCCGCTGCCGCCACGCCTGCTCGCCCACGTCCGGGAAGTAGGACCACCGGATCATCGCCAGTACCCGGTCGGCCTTGAACACGGGGTTGTAGGTGCTGAACGGGTCCTGGAACACCCCCTGCGCACGCCGGTAGTACTCCTTGAGCGCGCCCCGCCGCAGCCCGGTGACGTCGGTGCCGTCGAAGGTGATCGTGCCGCTGCTGGCGGCGGTGAGCCGCAGGATCATTCGCCCGATCGTGGACTTCCCGCTGCCGCTCTCCCCGATCAGCGACACGACCTCGCCGGCCCGGAGCTCGAAGCTCACGTCCCGGACCGCGAGCAGCTCCTGGCGCCCGAAGGCACCGACCCGGAAGCGCTTGGAGACCCGGTCCAGGCGCACCACGGCCGGGGTCATGACGCCCGCCAGCACGCGACCGCGTGACCGGGCTCGATCTCGGCGAACGGCGGCTGCTCCGCGCACTTCCCGTAGGCGAGCGGGCAGCGGGCGCGGAACCGGCAGCCCGGTGGGGGTGGGCGCAGCGACGGCGGGCTCCCCGGGATGCCGGCGAGGCGCTTGCCGCCGTAGCGCACGCCGACCTCGGGCAGCGCCGAGATCAGCAGCTGGGTGTACGGGTGCCGGGGGCGCTCGACGATCACCTCGGTCGGTCCCTTCTCGGCGAGCCGGCCCGCGTACATCACCGTGACCGTGTCGGCGATCTGGTAGACCAGCGAGAGGTCGTGGCTGATCACGATCATGGAACGGACGAGGTCCCGGTCGCGGAAACCGGCCAGCGCCGTGGCCACCGCGCGCTGGGTGGACACGTCCAGCGCCGAGGTCACCTCGTCGGCGACCAGCAGCGACGGGTTCAGCAACGTCGAGATCACCATGACCATGCGCTGCTTCATGCCGCCGGACAGCTCGATCGGGTACCGCTCCAGCACCTCGGCGTCCAGGCCGACCAACGCGAGCCGCCTGTCCAGTTCGGACCGCACGGAGGCGAACGGGATCCCCCTCGACCCCACCAGCTCACGCACCATCCGGCCGATCCGCCTGGTCGGGTTCATCGCGCTCATCGCGTACTGGGGGACGACCGAGACCTCGGCGAACCGGAACTCGTTCATCCGGGCGTCCTCGCCGATCGGCAGCTCCCGGCCGTCCAGCGTGACCGTGCCGCCGACGTGGCGCATGCGGCCGTCCAGGCGGACCAGGCTCTTGCCCAGCGTGGTCTTGCCGCACCCGGACTCCCCCACCAGACCCATGATCTCGTGGTCGGCCAGGGAGAACGTGACACCGTCCAGCGCCCGCACGTCGCCGCGCAGGGTCCGGTAGTACACCCGGAGGTCCTCCACCGCAAGGCTCATCACGTCTCCCGCAGCTTCGGGTTGAACACCTCGTCCAAGCCGACGTTCATCACGTACATGGCCCCCACGATCGCCGTGATGGCCAGTCCGGGTGGGACGAACCACCACCACATCCCGAGGTTCATCGCGCTCCACTGCTTGGCGTGGTTGAGCATCAGCCCGAGCGAGATCCCGTCGGTCGGGCCGAGTCCGATGAAGTCCAGCGTCGCGGCGAACAGCACCGAGCCGCCGAACAGCAGGATGAACACCATGAACAGGTAGGAGGCCATGTTGGGGGCGATCTCGCGGAAGACGATCCGCCGGACCGGCATCCCGGACAGCCGGGCAAGGTCGACGAACTCCCTGGCCCGCAACGAGAAGGTCTGCGCGCGGATGGCCCGCGCCACCCAGGGCCAGGAGAACAGGCCGATGATCACAGCCTGCACGAGCACGTCGCGCACCTGCAGGTAGGCAGCGATGATCATCAACACCGCGAGCACGGGCAGCACGAGCACGATGTTGGTGATCATGTTGAGCACCTCGTCGACCAGCCCGCCGCGGTAGCCGCCGGTGAACCCGACGAGCATGCCGATCACGCCGGCGATCAGCGCGGCCACCGTCCCGACGAGGAAGGTCGCGCGCAGCCCGTGCAACAGCTGGGCCAGCACGTCCTGGCCGAACGTGGTCGTGCCCAGCGGATACTCCCCCGACGGAGCGGCCGCCGGCGGCCCGACGTAGGCGAGCGGGTCGCCGACCAGCAACGGGCCGACCAACCCGGCCAGCAGGAACACCACCACCACGGCCAGCCCACCGACCAGCTTGCGGTTGCGGACGGCGAAGTACAGCGCCTCGCGCCGCACCCCGGTGCCACGGACCGTGGCGACGCCGGGTACCGCGGCGACCTCGGGTCCGGACTCCCCGGACACCGGTTCCGGTGCGGTCACCGGTCACCTCCCATTCCCGCCCTGGTCCGCGGGTCGACCAGGACGTAGACGATGTCGATGACGAAGTTGGCCAGCAGCACACCGATCACGATGAACAGGAAGATCCCCTGCAGCAGGAAGAAGTCGGTGGCCTTGATCGCCTCGAGGACCAGGTAGCCGAGCCCGCGGTAGTCGAAGACGATCTCGGTCACCACCGCGCCGCCGACGATCACGCCGAGCTGCAGGGCGAGTCCGGTGATCTGCGGCAGCAGCGCGTTGCGGAAGGCGTAGCGGCGCACGAGCTTCGGCGGCGCGCCGAGCGAGGAGAGGTAGTGCGCGTAGTCGGCCTCCAGCTCGTAGATGACCATGTTGCGCATGCCGATCGCCCAGCCGCCGAAGGCCACCAGGAACAACGACAGGAACGGCAGGAACCAGTGGCTGACCAGGTCGGTGATGAACAGCCACGACCACTCCGGCACCAGCGAGGCGCTGTAGGGGCGGCCCACCGGGAACAGGCCGGCGACCTTGCCCAGTGCCCACGCCATCAGGATCGCCAGCCACATGTACGGGGTGGCGGTCAGGACGTACCAGACCGGCAGCACCGCGTTGTCCAGCACCTTCTTCCGCGCGGCGTAGGCGCCGAACTTGTTGCCCGCCCACCAGCTCAGCAGGATGGCCGGGATCAGCAGGCCCAGCGTGAGGGGCACGGCCCCCAGGATGAGCGAGGTCACCGGCTCCGGGAACGCCAACAGGCTGACCCCGAGGTCGCCGCGCAGGATCCCGCCCCAGAAGTTGAGGTACTGCTGCCAGACGGGTACGTCGAAACCGAACAGGCTCGAGTAGTACTCCCGCATGGCCGCGACCCCCTCGGGGGTCTGCAACCCGGCGCGCGCGACCATGGCGCGCACCGGGTCACCCGGCATGAACCTCGGGATCAGCCAGTTGATCGTCACGGCGACGAAGAACGTCAGCGCGTAGATCAGCAGCTTGCGGCCGAAGTAGCGGGCCATGCCGACCCTACTGCTGCTCGGCCGGGCGGAGCTCGGCCAGCATCTTGATCGCCCCGCGTTGCAGGTAGCCACGCCACATGGTGGGCACGAGGCGAGGTGCGTCACCGCTGTCCGCCGGCCAGTTGGTCCACACCGAGTTGCTCGCCTGCGACCAGAGGCCGTTGTACCACAACGGGATCATCGGCAGCTCGGTCAGCTGGATCCGGTGCAGCCGCGAGATGACGGCCTTCATTCCCGCCCTGTCGTCGATCTTCGTCGCGTCCAGCTGGTTGACCAGGTCCCACGCCTGCTGGTTCTCGTACCGGCCGTAGTTGACCGTCGTCTGGCTTTCCCGGATCGGCAGCCCGAACACGTACTCCAGGTAGCGCCACGGGGTGTTGTCCATCTGCCGCTGGTTGTCCAGGATGAGGTCGAAGTCGCCGCTCTCCCGGATGTCCTGGACCACGGTGTCGGCCGGAGTCTCCGAGGTGAGGTTGATGCCGGCGGCCTTGGCCCCTTCGGCGATCACCCTGGCCGACTCGTTCCAGTCGGTCCAACCCGACGGGGTGGCGAGGGTCAGCTCGATGGGCGACCCGTCCTTGTTCTCGACCAGCCCGTCGCCGTTGGTGTCGCGGTAGCCGGCCTGCGCGAGGAGCGACTTGGCACGGTTGGTGTCGAACGAGTAGCCGAGCCGGTCGACCTGTGCCTTGTCGATGTACTCGTCCCAGATCGGCAGCAGGCCGGTCGGGTCGGCCGGAGAGACGATCTGTCCGTACACCGAGTTCACGATCTTCCCGACGTCCACCGAGTTCGCCAGCGCCCGCCGGAACGCGGGGTCGTTCAACGGCGCCCTGGTGGTGTTGGGCACCATCCAGGTCGTGTTGGCGGCGAGCATGTACGGGGCCTGGGAGAAGTAGGTGTGGAGCTTGTAGCCGCCCTTCACCAGGTCGGCGATGCCGGGCAGGAAGTTGTTGCTCAGGTCGATCTCGCCCGCCAGCAGCTGGCTGAGTGCGGCCTCGTTGCTCGAGTTGACCAGGTCCACCACGTAGCGCGGCTTGACGTCGAGGCCGAGGGCCTCCTTGCCCCACCAGTCGTCGTTCTTCACCCAGACCTGCCGGTCCTGGTCGTGCGCCTCGTACTTGTACGGCCCGGAACCCACTGGGTTCTCGTTCGCGCCGGCCGTCACGTCCTTCTCGGACCTGTCCTCCCACAGGTGTTTGGGCACGATCGGGCTGAAGTAGACCCAGTTCGCCCACTGCTGGTAGCGCGGCTCGGAGAAGGTGAACCGGGCGGTGCGCTCGTCGACGGCCTCCGCGCTGTCCAGGAACTTCCAGAGCTCGTTGTAGGGCACCGACTTCATCTCACCCAGGTTCACCGTGAACACGACATCCTCGGCGGTGATCGGCTCACCGTCGGTCCAGGTGAGCTCCTCCCGCAAGGTCACCTCGTAGGTGTTGTCGTTGGTCCAGTCGCCGCTCTCGGCGAGCCAGGGCTCGAACTCGCCGGTGAGTGGGTCATGGAGGAACAGCGTCTCGTAGACCAGCCCGACGGTGCCGGTCGCGTAGGTCCAGTTCATGATCGGGTTCCAGTTCACCGGCGCCCCCCACTGCGTGCCGCTGGTGAACAACGTCTGCGCCCTCGGGTAGCTGCCGCCGCCCTCGCCGTCGCCGCCCTCGCCACCGTCCACACCCGTACAGGCGGCCGCCAGGCCGACCGACAGGAGCAGGACCAGATACCTCCACCGGTTCCGCATCGGGTCTCTCCTTCTTTCTACGAGTCGGGGAGCAGGTTGAGCACGCTGACCCCGAAGGGCGGCAGGGTCAGCTCGTCGAGGGGCCGCCAGTCCTCGAGGCCGGCAAGCCCGCCCCGGACCGTCGGCCGGACCGTGAGCGGGTCCGGCGACTGGCTGACCAGCCAGGCGAACCGTCGACCGTCCTCATGGGACAACGTGGCGGCGTGGACGAGCGGGTCGGCCACCGTCACCGGCCGCTCGACCCCGGCCAGCACGGCCAGCGCGTCGTAGACGGCGTGGGTCGGCTCCGGATTCACGCTCGGCAGCGCCGCGGCCATGTGCTCGATCGGGTAGGTACACAGCACCATCCGCCCGCGACCGGTGGTCCGCTCGAGCAGCACCGGGCGGTCGCGGCCGTCGACGGCGAGCACCCGCGCGGAGGTGGGCCGCACCGGGAGGTAGGCCCGGGAGTGCTCGTCGCCGCCGGTGGTGAACCGGAGCGTGGCGCCGGCCGCGATCGGGCCGAGGGCGTCGAGGAAGCGGACGCCGACCTCGTCGTCCTCGATCGGGTCGACCAGTCCGTAGCGGAGCTGGTGCTCGACGCCGAACATCCCGTTGAGGTCGGCGTACCAGGGGCCGCGCTGCACGCCGTTGCCGCCCGGGCTGTAGGAGACGTACACGGTCGCCCCGTCCTGCGCCACCTCGGCGAGCAGGCGCCAGGCTGGCGCGGTGAGCTGTTTGGCCGAGGGGACGAGGTAGAGCGCAAGCCCGTCGGGAATGCCGTCGCGCTCACGCAGCAGCCGCACCGGGAGGTCCGCCGCACGGGTCGCGACGTAGGACTGGCGCAGCACGCCGAACAGGTAGGTGCGGTCGGAGTCCTCGGTGAACGGGTACGCGTGCTCGAGGTAGGACGGGACGAGGAGCCCGACCTGGCCGGGTGCCCTGGTGCACCGGGCGAAGTCCACCCGGTCCAGTACGGACGCGAACTCCCGCACCTCGGCCAGCTGTGGCTTGGGCCGCCCGGTCGAGTCGGTGAGCCCGAAGTGCATCTCGAACGCGTGGTGCCGGTAGGGGTCCTGGTCGTAGAGGTCGTCGTAGTCGGTGTTGTTCCAGGCGATCCAGCCGGTGGCCCCGGCGAGCAGGGAGTTGTGCAGGGTCTGCCGGTAGTAGTGGCGGGCGTGCTCGGCGGAGACGAAGTTGTCGGTGACCCCGAACTCCTCGAGCACCACCGGTCTGTCCATCGTCCCGGCCAGCTCGCAGACGAAGGCCGCCGTCAGGTGCTGGCGGACGATGTCGTTCTCCATGCGGTAGACGTGGGGTCCGACGAAGTCGGTGATGGCGGCGAGGTCCCGCACGGAGAAGCCGTTGTCCACGCCGGTGACCTCGATACCCCAGGCGCCGTCGCCGACCGAGACCGGCTGGGTTCCGCCGCCGGCACGCACTGCCTGCACCACGAGCTCCGCCCAGGCTGTCACCCTGTCTCGCGTGGACGGTTCGCCGTAGATGGGCATCTCGTTGGAGATCAGCCAGGCCGCCACCGCCGGGTGCTCGTGGAACCGGGCGGTCAGCTCGCGGACGTACCAGGCCTGCCTCGCCACCATCCACACGTCGGCGTAGAGGTCACGGCCCCGGCGCCAGGCCGGGTCCCAGTTCTCGCCCGACATGTGTCCGACGACGAAGGTGGGGATGGTCCGCATGCCGAGCTCGTGGTGGCGGTCGAGGAAGTCCGCGTAGCGGCGCACCAGCTCCGGGTCGATCCGGTCCGGGGCCGGCATGAAGTCGGGCCAGAAGAAGAACGATCGGGTGAGGTTCATGCCGTGCTCGCGCAGGACCTGGAGTTCGTCGCGGACCAGCGCGGGGTCGTACTGGCGCCACATCAGCGGCCCCCCGGCCCGCGACCAGAAGTTGGCCCCGAGCCACGGCCGGCCCTCGATCAGCAGCACCAGTGCCTCCCGCCTCCTCGCGCCAACTGAACCGGATCAGTTTTCGGCGGTGAGGATCAGAGAATCGGGGATCACCATAGCGCGGTTTCCGCAGCTCGAACAGCAGATCTTGGCTGTCTCGCCAGCTTATCGATCTTTAGTGAAGCGGTTCAGTGATCGCTTTCGGATATCGTCACCTGGAACATTCCGGCTCCCGAACGAGATGCGCCGAGTCACAATGAGCCGGGGAAGGGAGCGGTCATGGACCATCTGTGGGGGATCTCCGGGCCGGCGTTTCTGGGGCTTTACACGGCCGGTCTCGCGCTGGCGCTCGCGGCGGCGGCCGCGGTCCGTTCGGCGGTGCGTCGCCCGCCGGCGCCCGACCCGGCGCCGACGCTCGACGAGCTGGACCTGGCCTTCCTGGCCGGCGGTCCCAAGCGGGTGATCGAGACGGTCGTCGCGCGGCTCGTGGACAGCGGCAGGCTGCGCACCAGCCGCGCCGGGACGCTCACGACCACGACCGACGAGCGCGGGACCAATCCGCTGGACCAGCTCGTCATGGAGCGGGTCGGCCGCGGTGGGGCGGGCGTGGGCACCCTGGTGGGTGCGTACGCCGGGTCCGGCGTGGTCCGCCTGAGAGGCGACCGGCTGGCCGCGAACGGCCTGCTGGTGTCGCCCTCGGCCGCGGCCCGGGCGCGCCGACGCGCCGTGCGAGGACTGTGGGTGGTGCTGGCCGTGGGAGCGCTGCGCTGGTTTGTCGCGCTCGGCGAGCGCCTCCCGATCGGCTTCCTGACCGTGCTGTTGGCGGCCACGGTCGTCGCGATCGTCGCCGTGCGGTCCAGGCAGGTGCCGCCGCGCACCGTGCACGGGGACCAGGCCCTCGCGTCGGCCGAGGAGCGGGGGCCGGTCGTACGCGTCGCGTTGCACGGGCTCTCGGCGTACCCGGACCGGGAGGTCCGCGGCGCGTTGCTGGCCTCGGCCGGCGTCGCGTCCGTCGCGGCCTGGAGCTACGGCGGCGCTGTCGGCGGCGCCTACGTCGGCGACACCGGCGGTTCGGGGGGCGGTGGGGGCGACGGGGGATCCAGCTGCGGCAGCGGCGGCTGTGGCGGCGGGTGCGGCGGCTGCGGGGGCGGGTGACTGGTGCTCAGGCGATGAGCGAGCTGCTCCTCCCCTGGTGTGAGGGCTCCCTCGGCCGGGGATGGTCTAACGCCGCATCGCCGGCCTCAAGAGCGCCTGCGGCGTCGCTGCGCGATGGCTTCGCCACTCTTGACCCCGACGCTGCGGCGCTAGGGACGGCCTGTGCGAGGGAGCCGGGGGAGTGTAGGGAGGCTGCCTAGTTCTCCCCTCTGCTCCCTCATACAGGCCGTCTCGTAGCTCCGGGGGATCGGTGTCAAGGGGCGAGCGAAGCGAGCTCGCGTCAGCGACGCCGTCAGGCGCCCTTTACACCGATGGCCCGGAGTACGACGATTTCCGGCCGAGGGAGCGGGGACGTGCAGGGAGCTTTCCTTGTTCCCATGGTGCGGATGATCCCCATCCCGCCCCGATCGACCTTCCGCGCTGGCAGAATGGAGATCTCGGGGAGGAGGCTCGAATGGGCGAGCTGTGGGAGATCTCGGGCTCGGCGTTCCTCGTGCTCTACGCCGTCGGTGTCGCACTGGGTGTGGCGGTGGTGCTCGCCGCCCGGTGGGCGGCGCGACGGCCGCCGAAGCCGGATGCGCCGCCGCGAGTCGACGAGTTCGATCTGGCTTTCCTCGCCGGTGGCCCGGACCGGATGGTCCGCACGGCCGTCGCCGAGCTCGTGCGTACGGGCAGGCTGCGGGTGAACCGCGCCGGCCGGCTCAGCGCCACCACGGACGAGGACCCGTCCCACCCGCTGGAGAGTCTGGTGCTGCGCCACGTCGGCGGCGGGGGGACGAACGCCCAGGCCGTGGTCCGCGCCTGCGTCGCGAGCGACGCCATCCGGGAGACCAGTGACCGGCTGACCGCGAGCGGGCTGCTGACGTCTCCCGCCGCGGCCAAGCGGGCCCGATGGCTTGCCCCGCTGGGGCTCTGGGCGGTGGTGGCGGTGGGCGCGGTGCGGTGGAACGTCGACATCACCGAGGGCGCCGCGGTCAGCTTCCTGCCCCTGCTGCTCGTCGGCAGCGTCGTGGCGGCCGTCGCCCTGATGAGAAGGCCCCTGCTGCGGCTCACCGCGGCCGGCGAGCGCGTCCTCGACTCGGTGGACGACGAGGGTGAGTTCGTGCGGGTCGCGCTGCGCGGGCTTTCCGCGGTGTCGGACCCGGAGATCCGCCGGCTGCTCGCGCCGCCGGTGGGCCGCGCTCCCGCCGCACGCTCCACCTACGGGACCGGGGCCTGCGGCACGGGCGCGTCCTGCGGCGCGCACGCCGCCGGGTGCGGTAGCGGGGGTGGGGGCAGCTGATGGGACTTCCGACCCTCGGGGTGGGGATCGGCTGGCGGTCCGAGATCGACCTGACCGTGGAGCGCCTGCCCGGTGTGGACTTCGTCGAGGTGCTCGCCGAGAACGTGTCGCCGGACCCGCTGCCGGAGTCGCTGCGGGTGCTGCGCGGCCGGGGCGTTCCCGTTGTGGCGCACGCGGTCTCGCTCTCGCTCGGCGGGGCGGAACCGGTGGACCCGCGGCGGGTGGCACACCTGGCGGCGGTGGCCGAGGCGGTGGACGCGCCCCTGGTGAGCGAGCATGTGGCGTTCACCGGGGCCGGCGGGCTGGACTCCGGGCACCTGCTCCCGCTGCCGCGCACCCGCGAGGCGCTGGACGTGTTGGTGCGCAACGTGCGGGCGGCCCAACAGGACCTGCCGGTGCCGCTGGCGCTGGAGAACATCGCCGCGCTGCTGGAGTGGCCGGACGGGGAGCTGTCGGAGGGGCGGTTCCTCGCCGAGCTGGTCGAGCGCACCGACTGCTGGCTGCTGGTGGATGTGGCGAACCTCCACGCCAACGCGACGAACCTCGGCACCGAGCCGGGCCGGTTCCTCGACGAGCTACCCCTGGAACGCCTGGCCTACGTGCACGTCGCCGGCGGCGTCCGCCACGGCGACCTCTACCACGACACGCACGCCCACGCGGTGCCCCCGGAGGTGCTGGAGGTGCTCGGCGAGCTCTGCTCCCGCGTGTCCCCGCCCGGCGTCCTCCTGGAACGCGACGACGCCTACCCACCCGACGCCGAGCTGGCCGCCGAGCTGGCGGCGATCCGCGCCGTCGTTTCCCGATGACCGACCTCGCCGCCCGACAGGCGGAGCTGGTCCGAGCACTGCTGGCCGACGGCCCGGTCCCCGCCGGCTTCGACCCCGACCGCGTCCGGGCGGAGGCGGCGGCACTCCTGGCCAAGCGCCGCGGCGTCGCCGCCCGCCTACGCCCCGACCTGGCCGCGACCCTGGGGGACCGCTTCCGCCCCCTGTTCGACACGTGGGCCCGGGAGAACCCGCGCCGCGCCGGTGAGTCGTTCCGAGCCGACCTGGACGCCTTCGCCCGCTGGTTACAGGAGCGGGAGCGCCAGGAGCGGGAGCGACGGAGCGGACACCGTCTGGACTGAGGAGCGCCCGCAGGCGCGCCAGCGCCGAGGACGCGACGAGGGAAGACGGTGTCTAAGCGCAGTCGCGGGAGCGACCATCAAACACAGCGAGGACGCGACGAGGGAAGACGGTGTCCGAGCGCAGTCGCGGGAGCGACCATCAAACACAGCGACTACCGGGCGCTGGACGCGGTTCGCTCCGCGGCGCTGGTCTCCAGGCAGAACTCGTTGCCCGCCGGGTCGGCGAAGACCACCCAGCCACGGCTGCCGGAGGTGCGGCGGTCGTCGACGATCGTCGCGCCGAGTTCGAGGACCCTGGCTACCTCGTCGTCGCGGCGTTGGCTGGGTTCGAGGTCGAGGTGGACGCGGTTCTTCACCGTCTTGCCGTCGGGGACGCGGACGAACAGCAGTGTGGGGTGACCCTCCGGGGCGTCCAGCGCCACCTCGTCGTCACCGGGCGCGTCCGCCGGGTGGACCGGCAGGCCGAGCACCCTGCCCCAGAACTCGCAGAGGTCGTACGGTTCGTGCGGGGGCGCGGTGTCGAAGGTGATGTGTCTGACAACAGAGGTCACTCGACGACTGTAGTGCCAGTTCGGCCGGCGAGTGCGGTCGGCGGACGCCCGCGGCCGCGGTGGGCCGGCTGCCCGAACGACTGCTCGAAGTTCTCTCCCGCCCGGGCCGGCGGCGCGACAGGCTGGACGGGTGAGCTCGTCCCCGTCCGCCCCGCTGGCACCGCCGGAGCGCGACCCGGCGCTACCGCGCGTGCTGCCCGCGGCGACCGCCGGTACCGCCGCCGCGGCCTACCTCGCCGTCGCCGGGTGGACGGTGCGCCAGCGGCTGCACGAGTGCGGTGCAGTGGTGCTGCGCGGGTTCGAGGTGGACCTGGCGAGGGTGGTGCGGGCGCTGTCCGGGTCGGCCGCGGGCACCGTCGTCCGGGGGCAGGTTCCCGACCCGCAGCCCCGCTACGTCGAGGTCCTCCCCCACCACGTCGGCGCCGAGGCCGACACCTGGCCGGCGACCCTGCTCCTGCACTACGTGCACGCCCCGGAGGCCGGTGGGGCGACGACCCTGGTCGACACCCGCCGGGTCCTGCGCTCGATCGACCCGGACGTGCGCGAGGAGTTCGCCCGGCGCGGGTGGCTCGGCGCCGGGCGGCGGCACCGCGCGGTCCACCTCCACCCGGAGACCGGGGAGGCCGTCTGGTTCAACGGCGTGCTCACCAGCCCGTACTTCGGTGACGGCGAACCGGTGCCCGGCGACGTGCTCGCCCACCTCCGGGACGGCTACCGCGCGGCGTCGCGCCGCTTCGTGCCCCGGCGCAACGACGTGCTGCTGGTCGACAACATGCTCGTGGCGCACGGCCGGGAGCCGTACACCGGCCGACGGGTGGTCGCGGCGGCGGAGACGGTCAGATGAGCCCGGCGCGGACCGCGCGCGCCACCGCGTGTGACCGGTTGCGGACCTGCAACCGGGCCATCAGGTCGTAGATGACGTTCTTGACGGTGTGCGCCGAGCACGACAGCGCCCGGGCGATCGCGGCGTTCCCGTGCCCCTCCGCGACCAGCTCGAGGACGGCGGTCTGCCGCGCGGTCAACGGCGAGAGCACCGCCGGCGGCGGCGGGGCGGGACGGTCCAGCAGCGCGAGCAACACCGCGTGCGGCAGCCGGCCCTCCCCCCGGGCGGCCGCCCGGACCGCGGCCGCCAGCCGGGCCGGGTCCGCGGTCGACTCGAGCAGGGCGAGCGCACCCGCCCGCACCGCGCGCAGCACCTCACCGGCCTCGACGCTGTCGGCGACCACCACCAGCCGACACCTCCCGCACCGGCAGGTGAACGGGCGCGCTGCCAGCGCCTCCCCCACCGTCCTGCCCACCGCGACGACCACCACCCCGGCCCCGGGCCGCCCAACCAGCGGCAACCCGGCTTCCGCCAGCCGCCCCGCCACCACGTCCCCCACCCCAGCCGCACGAGCGGCCACGAACACCGAGTGGACGGCCTCCTCCAGGTGGGTCACAGGAGGCCCTCCCGGAGCGTGAAGGCGACGGCGTGGGCCCGGTTGCGCAGGCGGAAACGACGGGTGATGCCGTGCACGACGCCGGTCACCGTGCGGGTCGAGTAGCAGAGGCGCCTGGCGATCTCGCCGGTCTCGTGCCCCTCGGCCACCAGCCGCAGCACCGCACGCTCCCGCTCGGTCAACACGCTCCCCCGCGGCCCGGCGGAACCGTCGGCCCCCTCCCGTACGCTGGAAACCGGGGGCCGGAGGCCAACCCCCCACCCCACCAGCTCCTCGAGCATCCCCGCCGACATCGCGCAGTCGCCCCCGGCCGCGGCCAGCACGGCCCCGCCCAGCCGCGCCGCGCTCGCCTCGCCCGTGCGCAGCAGCCCGCTGACCCCCGCCGCGACCGCCCGCCGGGCCTCGGCCGGCGACAGCTCCGGGGCCACCAGCACGACCCGCGGCCGGTGCCGCGCCCCCAGCGTGGCGGTGACGAGCCCCAGCGCACCGTCGCCCATCCGGTCGACCACGACCACCGCCACCTGGGCGGGCTCCTCCGGCGAGGTCGGCTCGACCTCCGGACACGCGCGCAGCGCCTCGGCCACGGGGGTTCCCAGCACCGGGTCCAGCGCGACAACCTCCGCCCGCACCATCGCCCGCCTCCGCTCTCCGCTCCGGCGGCCCAGCGTGGCGCGCGCTCCCGCGCCCGCGCATCCGGTCGTGTCCCCCACATTTCCGCCAGGACGGCGACCAGCACGCATCCGACGCCGACCAGGCACGACACCCGCGCGCCCCCGGCGCCGCGGCATGGTCGATCGCAAATGTGGGTGCCCAGTACCCATGACCGCCGTCGCGCCGGTCTGGCACCGTGCCGGTGGTGAGCCCAGCCACGCGGACCGCGGCCGTCACGGGGACGGCGGGGGCGGGCCTGGCGGACCCCGCGTGGTGGGCCCCGGGCGTCGCCCTGCACGAGCGGGGCGATCCGGCCGTCCCTGGCGCGGTGGACGGCCGGGGGTCGGTCGGTGACCCGGCCGGCAACTCCAGGGACCCCGCGTTCGCCGCACGCCTGAGCGACCTCGGCGTGGCGGACACGGCGTCCGGCGGGTCGCCGGCCGACCTCGCCCGGCGGCTTCCCCGCCCGGCCTGGGCCGCGCTCGCCGAGCGCGCGGTCCGCGCCGCCCGACCGCTCGAGACCCATCCGCCGGAGCCGCGGCGGGTGGACTGGCGCTTCGCCTTCGCCCGGGTGCTGGACCCCTTCGTGGCCGAGGCGGCGACCGCGATCCGGGCCGGGACGCCAGGCAGCGAGCACGTCGACCTGGACCGGGTGGCCGAGGGTGTCGGTGCCGCCCTGGGCTCCTGGCTGGTCGACATCGCCGTCCGCACGCTGGTCACCGAGCTGCACCGCTGGCGCGCCGAGGACCGGCTGGACGGCGACGACGGGCGGGCCCGCTTCGACGACTTCGTCCGGCAGCTGACCACGCCACCCGGTCTCGGCGAGGTGCTCGGCCGGTACCCGGTGCTGGCCAGGCTGCTCGCCCAGGCCACGAGCGGCACGGTCGCGGCGACGCTCGAGCTGCTGGCCCGGTTCGGCGAGGACCGCGCGGAGCTGGTGCGGACGCTGCTCGGCGGCACCGACCCCGGCGCCCTGGTCGCCCTGCACGGGGCACGCGGCGACCGGCACGCCGGCGGCCGCTCGGTGACGCTGCTCGAGTTCGCCGGCGGTGCCCTCGTCGTCTACAAGCCCCGCGACCTCGCGCCCCAGGTGTGCTTCACCCGCTTCCTGGACCGGCTGGAGGGCCTCGCGCCCGGCCTGTTCCCGCGCTCGCCCGCGCTGCTCGCCCGCCCCGGCTACGGCTGGTCGGAGCACGTCCCGGCCCGGCCGCTGACCGACCGCGCCGGAGCCGACCGGTTCTACCGGCGCCAGGGTGCCCTGCTCGCGCTGCTGCACGGCCTGCGGGCGACCGACGTGCACTACGAGAACCTCATCGCGCACGGCGACCAGCCGGTGCTGGTCGACGTGGAGACGCTGTTCCAGCCGGACCTCTCGCCCGCCGGCCCGGGGGACCCGGCCGCCGACGCGCTGGCCGCCTCGGTGCACCGCACCGCGCTGCTGCCGCTGGTGACCGTCGGCGAGCAGGGCATGGCCGACCTGTCCGGCCTCGGCGGCGACCCGGGCCACTCGCCCTCCTCGGTCGTGGACTGGCTCGACCCGGGCACCGACCGGATGCGGCTGACCCGCCGCACCGCACGCATGGCGGGCGCGGCGAACCGGCCTCGGCTGGACGGCCGCGAGGTCGACCCCGCCAACCACGAGCAGGCGCTGCTCGCGGGGTTCCGGCAGGCCTACGACACCATCGCGGCGCACCGCGGGGAGCTCGCCGAGCTGGCGGCGGAGCACGCGGACCTGCGGGTGCGCGTGGTCACCCGACCGACCTGGGTGTACGGAACGCTGCTGGACGAGACGACCCACCCCGACGTGCTGGCGGACGCGCTCGACCGCGACCGGGCCCTGGCCGTGCTCCACCAGGGCCGTACCGGCGAGCCGCTGGTGGCACAGCTGCTGGCACACGAGGTGGCCGCGCTGTGGGCAGGCGACGTTCCGCTGTTCACCGCGGGGGTCGGCGACGGCCGGCTGCGCACCGCGGAAGGCGCGCCGCTGCCGGTCCCGCTGCCGAGGACGGGTCTGGCCGCGGCGCGGGAGACGCTGGCCGGCCTGGGTGAGGTCGACCGGCGCGACCAGGAGTGGGTCGTCTCGGCGACCCTGGCCACCCGCCGCCGCGCCGGCGCTCATCCGGTCGCCGCACCGGTCGCCGCCGAGGGCGCGGCGGCGCATCCCGACGAGCTGCTGGCCGCGGCGTGCGCGGTGGCCGACCGGCTCGTCGCGGGCGGGCTGGCGGCCGACGGGCGGGTGAACTGGCTGGGCCTGGAGGTGGTCGAGCGGCGGCAGTGGCTGGTCCTGCCGCTGGGGGCGAGCCTGGGCAGCGGGTACCTCGGGGTCGCCGTGTTCCTGGCCCAGCTCGCCGCGCTCACCGGCATCGGCCGCTACGCCGACCAGGCACACCGCGCCGTCGGCGACACCCCCGCGCTGGTGCACCTGCTCGCCACCCGCCCGGACCTGGTGACCGCGATCGGCTGCGGCGGGCTGCACGGCCTGGGCGGCATCGCCTTCGGCCTGGCCCGGCTGGGTTCCCTGCTCGACGACCAGGGCCTGCGGGAGGCCGCCGCGGCCGCGGTTCCGCTGGCCGTCTCGGCGGCGACCCCGGCCGCGGAGGCCGGCTGGGCGGGTGGGCTGGCGGGCTGCCTCGCCGCGCTGAGCGCGGTGGGCGCCGAGCTGGACCTGGACATCACCGCCGGCGCCGACCGGTGCGCCACCGAGCTCACCGGCCGGGTCGACCGGGCGCTGGAACCGGTCGCCGACGACGGGGCGGGCTTCGGCGACGGCCTGGCGGGGGTCGGGTGGGCGCTGTCCACGTTCGGTCCCGACCCGGTCCACCGCGCGGCCGGGCAGCGGGCGGTCACGAGGGCCGCGGCCGGCGGCACCGACGAGCCGGGGTGGTGCCGGGGGCG
>NZ_MSIE01000041.1 GCF_001921205.1 Actinophytocola xanthii
ACGACGTGACCCTTGATGTCCAGCCCGAGGATGTTCTCGGCCTTGCGGACCGCGTCCTCGCGGCCCTCGGCGAGCTTCACCCCGCCGGCCTTGCCCCGACCACCTACCTTCACCTGCGCCTTGATCACCACTGGCATACCGAACTCCGCCGCGGCGTCTCCCGCGGCGGCGGCGTCCTCCACGACTCGCTGCCCTGCTCCGACCGGCACGCCGTGCCGCGCGAACAGGTCCTTTGCTTGGTACTCGTACAGGTCCACGCGCCCGACCCTCCAATTCATGGGCTGTGACCGGGGCCACGATGTGTTGTAGACTGTATGCAGTATGGACCGCACTTGTCCAGGGAACAGCGACCCGGAGGCCAGTGATGAGGACCTCAGCCGAGCCAGCGGCACCCCCCGCGGCCAGCGAGACGCTCGACTTTCTCGGCCGGCGCTACGCCGTCGGTCCCACTGCCGAGAGCCTGCTCGGACGGCGCCGGGAGTGGATGCTCTGGCTGCCGTGGGCGGCCATGGCCGCGGTCGGCGTGCTCCAGTACGGCTTCGGTTCGCTGGTGCCCTCCCTGGTGGCCCGCGGCTGGGCGCCGGTCGACGTCTTCTGGCTGCTGGCGCTGTGGACGGTCTTCCAGGCCGGCGCCGGGTTCCCCGTCGCGTTCCTGCGGGAGCGGGGGCGGATCGGCCCGCGTAGCGCGATGGCCGGCGGCGCCGTGTTGCTCGCGCTCGGCCCGCTCGCGCTCGCCCACGGCTCGCTGCTGGTCGCGGTGATCGGCTACTCGGTGCTCAGCGGCACCGGCGCCGGGCTGATCTACGCCACCTGCTCGTCGACGGTGGCCAAGTGGTACCCGGAGCGCACCGCCGCCAAGGTCAGCCTGGCGACCGGAGCCTTCGCCTACGGGTCGGTGCCGTTCGCCGTCGCGTTCCTGTTCGCCGCGGACGCGGGCAGGCTCGTCGGCATGCTCGACGCGACGGCAGCGGTCATGTTCGTCGTCGTGCTCGGCGCCGGGCTGCTCCTGCGGGACCCGCCGGCACACTGGTGGCCGCCGACGGTCGACCCGCGGGTGTGGGCACTGGACCGCCGGCAGAGCCCGGTCAACGCCGTGCGCCAGTACTCCCCGCGCGAGGCCATGCGCACCGGGGTCGCCCCGTTGATGTACCTGATCCTGTTCTGCGCGAGCGCGGTCTCGCTGTTCGACATCACGTTCCTGGCCACCCTCGGCGCCGAGCTGGACCTGACGCTGGTCGCCGTCGCGATCGGAACGGCGGTTCTGCTCGGTACCAACGGCGCCGGCCGCTCCCTGGCGATCCGCGTCTCCGAACGGGTCGGCCGGACCCGCACACTCGGCTGGGTACTCGCGCTGCTCGGTGTCGGCCAGCTCTGCCTCGCCAGCGCGGCGACCACGGGCTCGGTGTCGATGCTGCTGCTGGCCGCCCTGCTCGCCGGTACCGGCGGCGGCGCCTTCTATCCGCTGTTCGCGAGCCTTGCCCGCGAGTTCTTTGGCGACCAGAGCGCTGGCTCGCGGCAGACGCACGCCGCCGTGTACAGCGCCAAGGCGTTCGGCGGCGTGCTCGGTGTCGGCCTCGCCGCCGCGGCCGTGCCGGCCTGGGGCTACCCGGCCCTGTTCATGCTGGCGACGGTCCTGGCGACGACCTCCGGAGCGCTGTGTCTCAAGCTGCGTCAGCCAGGCCGGTTCCTACCCGGTCTCCCGCCGCGCCAGGTCGTTCCGTAGCCGACCGCAGGGCTCATCGGCACCGGGCTCACCCGACGGGTTGGTTCTCCCTCGGGGTGAGCCCAGCCGTCCGCGGGAGCGAGAAATCGCCTGGGAGCGGGATGGAGAACGGCTCGAGGCCTTCCCGCCGACCGTCGCCGGCGGCGTCCCAAACCCCCCTGTACACCCGGTCTGACCGGGGAATTCACTAATGGAGTAGTGGCGTCCGTCACGCACTGTGAAGGTGCTCACGAGGCAGGTAACGGAGAACGTTAAGCTGTATGCTGTAGACAGCACGCAGAGATGCGGCTGGGAAATGCCACTGGGGCATACAGCTTCTCCACATCGACCTGTTGGAGTCCACCATGCAGTCGAACGAGTTGCCGAAGGAACTGGCGGCTCGCCGGATCGACCGGCCTGTTCCCCTGCGTGAGCACGTCTACCAGGCGATGCAGGAGCTGATCATCTCGCGCCGTCTCGCGCCCGGTCAACACCTGGTGGAGAGCGAGTTGGCGCAGATGCTGGGGGTGTCCCGGCAGCCCGTGCGCGAGGCCCTGCAGTGGCTCAACAACGAGGGGTGGGTGGACCTGCGGCCCGGCTACGGCGCCTTCGTCCACGCCCCCACCCAGGACGAGGCCGACCAGCTGCTCGCGGTGCGCTCGCTGCTGGAGAGCGAGTCGGCCCGACTGGCAGCGGTGCACGCGGACGCCGAGGGCATCGCCCGGCTGCGCGACCTCAACCGACAGGGCATCGAGGCCCTGGCGAGCGACGACGTGGACACCGCGGTGGCACTCAACGCGGCCGTGCACCGCTGTGTCACCGAGCTGTCCGGCAACAAGGTCCTGCTGGACTTCGCCACCCAGGTGGACCGCAGGGTCCGCTGGTACTACACCCCGATCGCGCGCCAGCGCGGCGAGCAGTCCTGGCAGGAGCACGCCAAGCTGATCGACGCGATCGAGAACCGTGATGCGGACGCCGCCGCCCGCATCATGAAGGAGCACACCGAACGGACGCGGAAGTCCTACCTCGAGCAGCGAGTGGAGGACGGCGAGGACGACCAGCAGCTGATCGCGCTGCCGACCCGCCGTCGCCGCAAGGCCGCCAAGGCCTGACCCGCTCCCACCCCACCCTTGGCGACCACGACGGTCGCCGGTAAGGCCCTGGGCTCGCGCTGTCGCGACCCAAGGCTTACTCGTGATGCCCGTGAGGAGGTGAACGAACATGCGCAACTGGCTGACCAGGTTCAAGGGCTTCAACGCCGACGGGCGCGCGCTCGGCCTCGGCCTCGCCGTCGCCATGGAGCGGCAGCGCGAGCAGGCCACCCACGACGTGGAGGAGTACCTGCGGCGCAACGCCGAGGACCGTCCTGTGACGACCACCTCGGCGTGATCTGGACTTGTCGGGGTACCCCGGTTGTTGGAACAGGTGGAACACCGGGCCGTGGTCCGTACGGCCCGTCTCCACAGGAGGTGAAAGACCATGCGTAGCTGGCGAGAGATCCTCACCGCCCTGACCGCCCCGCCCCGCGGCTTCGCCGCCGACGGCCGGCGCCTGGGCCTCGGCCTGGCGACGGCGATGGAGCGGCAGCGCCGCGACGCCACCCACGAGGTGGAGGACTACCTGCGCGACGTTCCCGCCGAGCAGGTGAAGGCCGCGGCGTAACGCCGCGTGGGGGTAGACGCGATCTCGGTGGGCTGGGCCACGGTCCGTGTGGCCCAGTCCACCGACGCGTATGCCGAGGACGTCCTGGTCTCGGACCTGGGTCGCCTCGAGGGGACCGGCCGCGTCGAGCCCACCACGAGGCCGGTCGTCCGTCTCACCGTCGACCCGCTGGAGCAGCAGGCCCAACGACCGGGCCCGCCGGCACAGGCCCTGCGGGTTCTCACCCTCAACATCCAGCACGACGCCGGCGACCAGCGGCGGCTGCCCCTGCTGAACCGCGAGCTGCGCCGGCTGCGCCCGCACCTCGTCGCGCTGCAGGAGGTCCGCGAGCACCAACTGCCGGTGCTGCTGGCCGGCACCGACCTGAGACACACGACCCACCAGAGCGCGCTGATCCGCACGACCGACGTCGGCGGAAGCGTGGTCGCCACCCGCTGGCCGCACCGGGTCGTCGACTCGATGGAACGCCGCGAGAACAACGCCCACTGGTGGCTGCTCGCGGTCACCGTCACCGTGCCCGCCCGCGGCGACCTGTTGTTCGTCACCGGCTCGACGCCCTGGGAACCGAGCGCGGAGTGGGCCCGGGAGCACCAGGCGCGGGAGCTGGTCGCGTTGATCGCCCGGCACCCCACCCCGTTGCCGCCGGTCGTCGCCGGCGACCTGAACGCCGCCCCGGACTCCGCCAGCATCCGCCACCTGACAGCGCACCTGCGCGACGCGTGGGCCACAGCCGGACAGGGCGCCGGCCACACCTGGACCGTGGACAATCCCCTGGCCGCGGCGGAGATCGCCCGGCTGATCGGCGACCCGACCCACCGCCGCCGCATCGACTACGTCCTCGCCGGCCGCGAAGCCCGAGTCAGGTCGGCGACGCTGGTCGCGAACCACCCGGTCGACGGCGTCTGGCTCAGCGACCACTTCGGCGTACTCGCCGACCTGGACCTGACCGGCGTACGCCACTAACGGGCCGGTGGACTGGGCCGCGGTCCGTACGGCCCAGCCCACCGAGTTCCGGGGGTCGATCGACGTTCGGAACAGAAGCTCAGGGGAACGTGACGCAGGCCAGCCACAAGTACGCACCCGGGCCGAGCCCGCGCCTCCCAAGGCGACCAACACACTGAATTCCGGGGAGTCGGACCAGCGGACTGGGCCGCGGTCCGTACGGCCCAGCCCACCGAGCTGTGGAAAATCAGTGGTCCGCCTCCCCGTAACTCAGTCGATCTCGGCGGGGCTTTCCCGTGGCACCGGGGTGGTGACGGCGGTGTCGACCTCTCGACGCCGGTCGCGGCGGACCTTGAGCAGGCTCGCCACGGTGGTGACGGCCAGGGTGCCGACGATGATCGCCAGCGACACGAGGATGGGGATCTCCGGTGCCCAGGAGACGCCGTCGTGGTGCAGTGCCTCCAGCACCAGCTTGACGCCGATGAAGCCGAGCACCACGGACAGGCCGATGCTCAGGTACACGAGCTTGTCCAGCAGCCCGCCGATGAGGAAGAACAGCTGGCGCAGCCCCATCAGGGCGAACGCGTTGGCGGTGAACACCAGGTAGGGCTCCTTGGTGAGCCCGAAGATCGCCGGGATCGAGTCGAGGGCGAACAGCAGGTCGGTCGTGCCGATCGCGACCATCACGATCAGCATCGGGGTGACCATGCGCTTCCCGTTCACCTTCGTGGTGATCCGGGCGCCTTCGTAGGTGTTCGTCGCGGGCAGCACCTTCTTCACCGCCCGCAGCATCGCGTTCTCCTTGAACTCCTCCTCCTCGTCGTCCTTGTGCATCATCAGCTTGTAAGCCGTGTAGACGAGGAACGCGCCAAAGAAGTAGAAGAGCCAGTCGAAGCGGGTGATCGCCTGGTACCCGATCAGGATGAACGCGCCGCGCATGAGCAGCGCCAGCACGATGCCGATCGACAACACCTTCTGGCGGAACTGCCGGGGTACCGCGAAGGACGACATGATGATCACGAAGACGAACAGGTTGTCGACCGAGAGTGAGTACTCGGTGATCCACCCGGCGAAGAACTCACCGCCGTACTGCGGGCCCTCGAAGGCCAGGATGCCCAGTCCGAACAGGATCGACAGCGTCACGTAGCCCGAGATCCAGAGAGTGCATTCCTTGAGCGACGGGTCGCGCGGGTTGCGCGAGATGAAATAGAAGTCCAGGCAGATGATGGCGATGAGGCCAACGCCGGTGACCAGCCACAGCCACAGTGGAACGTTCATCGGCTCCCTTTCGCCCGCGCGCGGGCACGACTCGTCGATGCGCCGAGTCCAACACTACGGCGCACCGACGAGCTCCTCGCGGGGACTTGATCTACTTCGAGGTCGGCGTCAGGGTGTCGGGGACGCCGCCTTCTTCACGGCGGTCGCCTTCCCCGGACGCGCGGGCGGGCGGTCGGCACCGCGGGCCGGGGTTTCCGGACGACCGCCCCGACGACGGGCCGCCCTGACCTGGTCGCGCATCGCCTTGCGCCGCTCCTTGGCCTCGAACAGGATCCTCGCGTGCTCGGCGTAGCGCAGGTACACCTCGCGGGCGCGGGGGTTGCGCCCGGAGATCCGCTGCCAGTACTGGGGCGCCACGCGCTCGTGCAGCCAGAGGAAACCGATGGAGAAGCCCGCACTGACGATTCCCTGGTAGGCGAGGAAACCGAGCGGGTCGGGGGGCAGCGACGGCGACCCACCCAGGATCCACGAGGTGAGCACCTCGTGCAGCAGACGGGCCGCCGGGAAGGCGATCAGCCAGTAGAGCGCCGCGGGAGCGAACCCGCCGAGGCGCACCTTGTTCTGCACGAGCAGCATCGTGTAGCCGGCGCCGAGCAGGGCCAGCGGAATGCCCAGCGCCAGGCCCGTCACCAGCGCCCAGCCGACGGGCTGGCCGACGAATCCGGCCAGCCCGCCGGCGAGGACACCGGCGATGAACCCAACGGCGAGCCCGGGGAGGGTGAGCTCGGCCAAACGGTAGAGGCGCATCGCAGTCATCCCTTGGTCACAGAACAACGCCGTACCTGAACAGGCTGTAGAACAGCATGCCGAGGTAGAACACCGCACCGAAGCCGATGATGGCGTTCGACCACCACTTCGGCCGAATCGGCTTCGGCAACATCTTGTTGTTCACCAGCAACAACGTGACGCAGTAGGCACCCATGGCGAACGCGGAGAGGAACGCCAGGATGTCGAGTACGCCCGCCGGACCGTCCGCGGGCCCGAACAGCAGGATCAGGATGCCGAAGGTGATGACACCCCACAGGAAGCCCGCGTACAGGTGGGACAGCCGGAACCGCCGTGCGCCGGGCACGTGGAAGTAGGTCATGTCCGCCTGGCCGCGGGAGAACGAGTCGAACAGACCCAGCGTGGCGTTCAACCCGATCAGCGCGATGAACCCGAAGAACACCGACCCGAGCACCGGTGAGCCCGCCGCCGCGAACGCGTCGGACATCGCCGCGAGCGCCGCGTCCCGGTCGCCGCCCTCGATCAGCTCCTTGACGTTCGGGTTCTCCCTGGCCGCCGACTGGGCGAGCACGGTGAACGAGATCGTCACGAGCATCGTGACGCCCCAGAACAGCAGGAACGCGTCGAAGGTGACCCACTTGCGCCAGCCGCGCCACTTCTCCATCTCCTGCGGGTTGTCCGTGTCGAACATGAACCCGCGGGCGGGCATCTCCTCCTCGTCCTTGGCCGCCCGGAGACCGCGGATCTTGGGCACGTGCGCGCCCATGCCGGCCCCGGAGTCCCGGAGGTGGAGCGTGTACCACATCTGCTGCATGCCGGACGGGCCCGCGAACGCGATCGAGCCCACGATGACCGGGAACCACGCCTCGGTGAACATCTCCGAGGGCATGTACCCGAAGGCGAACATGCCGCCCAGCGTCGAGCCGAGGTCACCCCAGCTACCGACGATCGACGCGATGATCGCCGTGCCGATGACCAGCGTGCCGATGAGGATGGCGAGCACGTTCTCCAGCAAGTTGTAGATCACGCTGGCCAGGCTGAACAGGATCCCGACCAGCACCAGGGCGACGCAGGCCGTCACGACCCACGGAATCCCGGTTATCTCCTCGAACGCCGCGGCGCCCGCCGAGAGGTGACCCGGCCAGATGTAGACCAGGATCGCTGTCACGAAGAAGAACCACATCAACGGTTTGAACACGCGGGCCGCGCCGGAGAAGATGCTCTCCCCCGTCGCCATCGCGTACCGCGCCATCTCCAGCATCACCACTGCCTGCAGGGTGACACCGATCAGGAACAGCCACCTGATCTCCGGCCCGAAGACCAGCACCAGACGTGGCCACATGTACGACTCGCCCATACCCACGCCGAGCGCGACCAGGAACACGGTCGGGCCCAGCAGGTGGATGGAGGGCGGCGCGTCTGGCAGCGGGCGAATGGGCATGGGTTCGAGCCCCCCGGCTCGCCATACCCGTTCCTCGCCCGCGACAGTGGCCTCACCACTGCCCACGGCGGGAGGATTGTGAGAATCCACCATTGGACCTCCAGTGTTCGGTGTAACTACCGCCTGCCTGCCTGTCGACCCCTGCCGGGTGGCCGCCGTTTTCCGTCCCGGCGGCCACCCCACCTTCTGAACTTGGTTCTGGTCGGCGACTTCTCAGCCGTCGATCAGGCCGGCGGCCCGCGCCCACCGGTACTTCGCGCCGAGGACCGCGACCGGTCGCTCGGTCGTGTAGGGATACGCGATCACCCGATGCTCGAAGAGGTAGTCGCAGGCCTGCTCGACCTCGGTGTCGCCGGCCAGGGACGCCACCACCGGCTTGTCGATCCCCTTGGCACGCGCCTCGGCGAGCACCTTCGCGGTCAGCTCGGCGAACACCATCGGCGGCGTGACGATCGTGTGCCAGTAGCCCAGGATCAGCGCGTGGATGCGCGGGTCCTCGAGGCCAAGGCGGATGGTCGCCTCGTACGTCGACGGCGGCTCGCCACCGGTGATGTCGATCGGGTTGCCCGCCGCGCCGAACGGCGGGATGAACGCGCGGAACGCCTCGTCGAGGTCCGGTGGGATGTCCATCAGGGACAGACCCTCCGCGACACAGGCGTCCGAGAGGAGCACTCCCGAGCCGCCGGCGCCGGTGATGATGACGACGTTCTCGCCCTTCGGGGTCGGAAGCAACGGCAGACCCCGGGCGTACTCCAGCATCTCGTTCAGCCCCGGCGCCCGAACCACGCCGGCCTGGCGGAGGATGTCGTCGTACACCTTGTCGTCGCCGGCCAGGGCACCGGTATGCGAGCTGGCTGCCCGCGCACCCATGTCCGTACGGCCCGCCTTGAGCACGACAACAGGCTTCTTCTTGGTCATGCGCTGCGCGGTCTCCACGAACGCACGACCGTCCTTCAGGTCCTCGAGGTGCATGGCGACACACTGCGTGTTGTCGTCGTTCTCGAAGAACGTCAACAGGTCGTCCTCGTCCACGTCGGACTTGTTGCCGAGGCCGACGATGGCCGAGACGCCCATCTTGGTGGTCCGGGCGAAGCCGAGGATGGCCATGCCGATACCACCGGACTGCGAGGTGAGCGCGACGCCGCCCTTCACGTCGTAGGGCGTGCAGAACGTCGCGCACAGGTTCTGCGGTGTGTAGTAGTAGCCGTAGATGTTCGGGCCTAGCATGCGGACGCCGTACTCGGTGGCGATGCCGACGATCTCGTCCTGGAGCTCCTGGTTGCCGGTCTCGGCGAACCCGGACGGGATCATCACGGCCGCGGTGACGCCCTTCTTGCCGCACTCGGTCAGCGCCGCCGGCACGAACTTCGCCGGGACCGCGAACACCGCGACGTCCACCTCACCCGGCACGTCGGCGATCGTCCTGTACGCGGTGCGCCCCTGGATCTGCTCGGCCTTGGGGTTGATCGGGTAGATCTCCCCCGCGTAGCCGCCGTTGATCAGGTTCTTCATCACCGAGTTGCCGATCTTGCCGGCCTGGTCGGAGGCACCGATGACGGCGACCGAACGCGGGTTCATCAGCCGGTTCATCGCCGTGAGGATGTCCTCCTGGCTGTGCCGCACCGGTTCGGACCGCTTCTCGGTCTCCAGCAGGATCCGCACGTCGGCCGCCGTCGCGCCGCTCGCCGAGGCGAACACCGGGTTGAGGTCGAACTCGCTGATCTCCGGGAAGTCGGTGACCAGCTGGGACACCTTCTGGATCACGTCGGCGATCGCGTCGAGGTCGGCCGGCTCGGCACCGCGGGCGCCCTGAAGCACCTCGGCGGCCTGGATGCCGGTGACCATGGACCTCGCCTCGGCCTGGTCCAGCGGGGCCAGGCGGAAGGTGACGTCCTTGAGCACCTCCACCAGCACGCCGCCGAGGCCGAACGCGACGACCTTGCCGAACGTGCCGTCGGTGGTGGCGCCGACGATGACCTCCTGGCCGCCGCCGACCATCTCCTGGATCTGCACCCCGGAGATCGAGGCGTTCTCCTTGTATGCCTTGGCGTTGGCAATGATCTTGTCGAACGCCGCGCGGGCGGCGTCCGCGCCGTCCACACCGATGATGACGCCGCCGGCCTCGGTCTTGTGCAGGATGTCCGGGGAGACGATCTTCGCGGCCACCGGCTTGCCGATCTCCTCGGCGAGGCTCGCTGCCTCGTCCGCCGTCGTGGCGAGACCCTCACGCGGGGTGGGGATCCCGTACGCGTCGCAGACCCGCTTGCCCTCGGGGGCCGTGAGCGAGTCCCGTCCCTCGGCCCGGACCTTGTCCAGGACCTCGCGGACGGACGCCTTGTCTACTTCGGACATTGCCTCAGATCACTCCATTCGCCTTGAGCTCGGCGAGCTCCTGCTCGGGCAGGCCGAGCTCGGAGCCGTAGATTTCCTGGTTGTGCTCCCCGAGGAGCGGCGAGCGCTCCACGGTGGTCGGCGAGTCGGACAGCTTGATCGGCATACCGACGGTGGTGAACTCGCCTCGCTCGGGGTGGTCCACCTTGACCACGATCTCGTTCTCCGCCAGCGAGGTGTCCTCGATGATCTCCTTGGTGGACAGGATCGGCCCGCACGGCACGTTGTGGGCGTTGAGCTTCGCCAACACCTCCCACTTGTTGTGCCCGGAGGTCCAGTCCTCGATCAGCTGGAACATCTTGTCCAGCTTGTTGAGGCGAGCCTCCGGCGTCGACCACTCGGGGTCGTCGGCCAGCTCGGGCCGGCCGATCAGCTTGGCGATCGGCTCCCAGCCGACCGGCTGAACGATCACGTAGATGTAGTCGTTCGGCCCACCCGGCGCGCACTTGACGGCCCAGCCGGGCTGACCGCCGCCGGAGGCGTTGCCCGAGCGGGGCACCTCGTCGCCGAACTCGGCGTTGGGGTACTCCTTGAGCGGGCCGTGCGCGAGCCGCTGCTGGTCACGCAGCTTCACCCGGCACAGGTTGAGCACCGCGTGCTGCATCGCGACGGTCACCCGCTGCCCGCGACCGGTGTGCTCACGCTGGTACAGGGCGGCCAGGATGCCGGCCACGGTGTGCATACCGGTGCCGGAGTCGCCGATCTGCGCGCCGGTGGCCAGCGGCGGTCCGTCCTCGAAGCCGGTGGTGGACATCGAGCCACCCATTGCCTGCGCGACCACCTCGTAGGCCTTGAAGTGGGTGTAGGGGCCGTCGCCGAAGCCCTTGATCGAGGCGTAGATCAGCCGGGGGTTCAGCTCCTGGAGCTTCTCCCAGCTGAAGCCCATCCGGTCGACCGCGCCGGGCCCGAAGTTCTCGGCGAGGATGTCGAACTTCTTCACCATCTCGGTGAACAGCTCCTTGCCCCGCGCGGACTTCATGTTCAGCGTGATACTGCGCTTGTTGCAGTTCAGCATCGTGAAGTAGAGGCTGTCCACATCGGGCAGATCGCGCAGCTGCTTGCGCGTGATGTCACCGGTCGGAGCCTCGATCTTGACCACGTCCGCACCGAGCCACGCCAGGATCTGCGTACAGGAGGGTCCACTTTGGACGTGGGTCATGTCGAGGACCCGAACGCCCTCGAGTGCCTTTCGCATGCCAGGCCCCTTTACTTGTACATGGTCTGGTTCATCGTCCCCGGGGCGTACACCTCGGGGTCGACCCAGACGTTGATCAGCGAGGGCAGGCCGCTCTCCCGCGCACGCTCGAGCGCCGGGCGGATGTCCTTGGGGTCGCGGACCTCCTCGCCGTAGCCGCCGAGCATCCGGGCGAACTCGTCGTAGCGCACGTCGCCCAGGGTGTTGCCCACCCGGCCGCGGTCGGCGCCGTACTTCTGGATCTGCCCGTAGCGGATCTGGTTCATCGAGGAGTTGTTGCCGACGATGCCCACGAACGGCAGGTTGAAGCGGACCAGCGTCTCGAAGTCGAAGCCGGTGAGGCTGAAGGCGCCGTCACCGAACAGTGCGACGACCTCCTTGTCCGGCCGCGCGTACTTGGCCGCCATCACGAACGGGACGCCCACGCCGAGGGTGCCAAGGGGACCCGGGTCCATCCAGTGCCCCGGGGACTTGGGCTGCACGACCTGGCCGGAGAACGTGACGATGTCGCCGCCGTCGCCGATGTAGATCGAGTCCTCGGTGAGGAACTCGTTGATCTCGTGGACGAGCCGGTACGGGTCGATCGGCGTCGAGTCGGACAGCTGGCGCGGCAGGCGCTTCTCGTAGGCCTGGGTCTCCACCGCACGCAGCTCCTCCAGCCACGCCTTCCGGCCAACGGCGCCGTTGTCCACCCGGCCGGAGGCGGCCTGGGTGACAGCTGCCAGAACGGCGCCGGCGTCGCCCACGATGCCCAGGTCGACGTCGCGGTTCTTGCCGACGGTGCGGTAGTCGAGGTCGATCTGGACCACGGTCGCCTGCTGGGAGAGCCGCTTGCCGTAGCCCATCCGGAAGTCGAACGGGGTGCCGACGATGATGATCAGGTCGGCGTTCTGGAAGGCGTAGCGGCGGGCGAGCTGGAGGTGGTGCGGGTCGCCCGGGGGGAGCGTGCCGCGGCCGGAGCCGTTCATGAACGCCGGCACGTTGAGCGCGCGGACGAACTCGATGGCGGCGTCGGTGCCCCGGGTGGTCCATACCTGGCTGCCGAGCAGCACGCACGGCTTCTCGGCGCTGACCACGAGGTCGGCGAGGCGCTCGACGGCCGCGGGGTCACCCGAGGTCTTCGTCGAGGCGCGGTAGCCGCCGGCCTTCGGGATGCGTGCCTTCGCAAGCGGCACGGAGGCGTCCAGCACGTCGCGCGGGATCTCCAGGAAGGAGGGTCCGGGGGCGCCGTGGAAGCACTCGCGGAAGGCCATCGACACCAGGTCGGCCGCGCGCTCGGTGCTGGGCACGGTGGCGGCGAACTTGGTGATCGGGGTCATCATGTCGACGTGCGGGAGGTCCTGCAGGGACCCCATCTTGTGCTGGCTGAGCGCACCCTGGCCGCCGATCAGCAGCATGGGGCTCTCCGCGCGCAAGGCGTTGGCGACACCGGTGACCGCGTCGGTCGTGCCAGGGCCGGCGGTCACCACGGCGCAGCCGGGCTTGCCGGTGATCCGCGCGTAGCCGTCGGCCGCGTGCGCGGCGACCTGCTCGTGGCGCACGTCGATGACGTCGATCCCCTCGTCGACACATCCGTCGTAGATGTCGATGATGTGTCCACCGCAGAGCGTGAAGATCACGTCCACGCCCTCGGCCTTGAGCGCCTTGGCCACCAGATGACCACCGGAGATCGTCTCCGGGTTCTCCTGACCGTCGCTGCCCGGCGTCTCCCGGACGGTTGAAGCCATGTGACTCGTCATCTCCTCATGTCATCGTGTGTCGAGGTGTGGCGCATACTGCATACCGTATGACTCTAATGAGGGCCAGCGTCCCGGTCTACGTTTTGTCGTCCGCGCCTGTCGAAGCTGTTGCCTGATCCCACTCACGCTGGCATCGGCGAGCCCTTCGAGCCGCCTTGCAGCGCCCTGACCAGCCGATCCGTGTTCACTCTTCTCGTTTTGGCCAACATCTCATACTGTATGCTGCATACCAAATGAACACAAGAACGGAGCTTACGCGGTGAAAGTTGCTGTTCTTGGGGCCGGCGCCATCGGCGCGTACGTCGGTGCCGCCCTGCACCGGGCAGGAGCCCAGGTGCATCTCATAGCCAGAGGTCCCCATCTGGAGAAGATCCGTGCCGACGGCGTCCGGGTGCTCAGCCCCCGGGGCGACTTCGAAGCCCGTCCCCATGCAACTGACGACCCGGCCGAGGTTGGCCCGGTCGACCATGTCTTCCTCGGCCTGAAGGCCAACCGGTACGCCGAGGCCGGCCCGATGATCAAGCCGTTGCTGCACGACACCACCACGATCATCGCGGCGCAGAACGGGATCCCCTGGTGGTACTTCCACGGCGTGCCGGGCAGGTACGCCGGTTACCGGATCAACAGCGTCGACCCCGGTGGTGCGGTCAGCGCCGTGCTGCCGGTCGAGCGAGCGATCGGCTGCGTCGTCTACGCGGCGACGGAGATCGCCTCCCCCGGCGTGATCCGCCACCTGGAAGGCACCCGTTTCTCCATCGGCGAGCCGACCGGCGAGATCTCGAGCCGCTGCACGGAGTTCTCCGAAGCGATGATCGCCGGCGGTCTCAAGTGCCCGGTGGAGCCGGACCTGCGCAAGGACATCTGGCTGAAGCTGATGGGCAACATCGCCTTCAACCCCATCAGCGCCCTGACCAGAGCGACGATCGCCGGCATGTGTCGACACGCGGACACCCGCGAGGTGGTCATCCAGATGATGCGCGAGACCCTCGACGTCGCCGCGCGGCTGGACTCGTACCCGGAGATCTCCATCGAGCGGCGGATGGCCGGTGCCGAGCGGACCGGCGAGCACAAGACGTCGACACTGCAGGACCTCGAGAAGGGCAAACCGCTCGAGCTGGACGTGATCCTCAAGGCAGTCGTCGAGCTGGCGGACCTGACCGGTGCGGAGGCGCCGACGGTGCGGGTGGTCAGCGCGCTGGCCGACCTGCTGAACGAGCAGGTGAGCGCTCAGGCGAGCTGAGTGGGGTGAGTGTGGTGCGGCGGGCGCGCTGAGCGCCCGCCGCAGTTTCTTTCCGCCGGATCACCCCAGGTAGGCGCCAACCAGGTCGACGAGGTTCGCCTGGAGGGTTTCCGCCTCCCGCAGTCCATGCATGAGCCGACGCTACGAACACCGCCGACTGATCAGGTAGGACGGTGTGTCCCACTACCCGATCGGGGTGGCCTATCCGGCGATGACGCCCAGCCGAACCGCGAGGTCCCGAACCGGGCCGCTCGCGCGGCGCTTCCGTTCGACGAGTTCGGCCAGCACCTGGCGGGGCAGCGTCTGGAACCTGATCCAGTCCGGGGCGAACTGCTCCATCGACAGCAGGGTGTTCGCCGCCGCGGCGTCCCGGCCGAGGCGCAGCTGCGCCAGGGCCACGTCAGCCAGATGTCTGGCGCGGCTGGCGAGCGGCAGGGCCGCGTCGTCCGGCAGAGCCGATGCGGCGGTCAGCGCGGCCGAGAACTCGTCCTGGGCTACGTACACATCGACCCGCATCATCGCCAGCTTGGCCGGGCCGAACGTGGTCTGGTGGACGTCGCGGTCGTGGCCCAGCCGGATGGCCATCTCCCCGGCGGCGTCGAGCAGTTCGGCGGCCGCGGCGCCGCGGTTTGCTCTGGCCGCCGCCGTCGCGCCGGTGACCGTGAGGATGCCGTAGGCCGCCAGCTCCGGTTCGCTGGCGTCGCCGCGTGGCTCGATGTCGTTCGCGGCGACCACGGCGACCCGTTCGGACTCCTCGTACCGGCCCTGCACGAGCAGCTGCCAGGACACCGACATCCGCAGCGCCGAGTCCAGCATCGGGTCGCCGCCGCCTTCCGCGGCCCGCAACGCCTCGCGAATGGCCAGGAATGCCGCGTCGGGATGCCCGAGATGCACGAGGGTGTCGCCGGCGGCCTGGTAGGCCCGGGCGAGAGCGCGAGCGGCGCCGGGGCGCTGCTCCGACGCCACGGCTCGCGCGGTGGCACGTAGCTGCATCAAGGCGTTCGGCAGCGTCGCCGACAACAGCTCGTAGCGGCCGGACCAGTAGGCGCCCCACAGGTAGGTGGCCGTGCGTTCGGCCTCCTCGAGGGTGAGTGGCTCGATGTCCGGGCCATCGCCGTCGGTCAGGTCGTCGACCGGGGTGAGGGCACGGCGGATCGCCACAACACCAGCGTCGGGGTCGGCGGACGGGACGCCCCTTGGCTTGTCGAGCAGTTCGGCCAGGGAAACGTCGAGCGCACGCGCGATGCGTTGCAGGCTGCCGACTGCCGCGGTCTGGCGCTGGCCCTGTTCGAGCTTGCGGACGAGGTCCACGCTGACCCCAGCTCGTTCGGCCAGCTCCCGCTGGGTAAGCAGCGTTCCGCGCAGCTGCCGGATCCGGGCGCCCAGTTCCATACCGTCCACCTCTTCGCGGTAGGCCCTCGCTGCGCGAGGCCAACGCGGCGGGCGCGCTGGGCGCGCCCGCCGCCAGGGGCTCACTTCCGGTTGTACAGCCGCATGGTCAGGGTGCCGAAGATCGCCACGATGACGGCGCCGGCGACCAGCACCCAGGTGATCTCACCCGCGTCCGGCCTGCCCTGCATGAGGCCGCGGACCGCGGCGACCAGGTGGGTCACCGGGTTGACCTCGGTGAACACCCGCAGCCAGCCGGGCATGGTGGTCGGTTCGACGAAGACGTTGGAGAGGAACGTCAGGGGGAACAGGACCATCATGCTGACGCCCATGACAGACTTCTCCGAGCGGAGCAGCAGGCCGAACATCGTCCACACCCACGAGAAGGCGAACGAGAACAGCACCAGCAGCGCTATCCCGAGGACCACCCCGGTCGGGCCGCCCTGGGGACGGAAGCCGAGGATCAGGCCGACCACGAGGATGACCGTCGCCGCGGTGACGTAGCGGAACACGTCGCCGAACAGCGCGCCGACCAGCGCGGCGGGGCGCCAGATGGGCAGGGTGCGGAAGCGGTCGAACACGCCCTTCTCGATGTCGACGTTCACGCCGGTGCCGGTGTACATGGTGATCATCACGACGCTGGTGACCATGATGCCCGGCAGCAGGTACTGCAGGTACTCGGTCACCGAGCCGGCCAGCGCACCCCCGAACAGGTAGGTGAACATCAGCACCATCATGATCGGGAACGCGGTGACGTCGAACATCTGCTCCGGCACGTGCTTGATCTTCAGCATCGCGCGCCAGCCGAAGGTGACGGCCGCGGACCAGGCGGACGGCCGGGGCGGCCGCTCGGCGCCGTCGAGCACGGCGGCGAGGCTGTCCGCCGCCGGGGTGTAGCTGGAGACGGTGGGTTCAGTGGTGGCGGTACTCATGCCGCAACCTCCTCGGTGGTGGCGGGGTGGTCGGTCAGGGCGAGGAACACCTCGTCGAGGGTCGGCTGGCCCAGGGCGAAGTTGTCGACGGTGATCCCGGCAGCGGCCAGCTCGGCCAGCGCGCGCGAGGCCTGCTCGGCGGCCTCCCGGTCGGTGTCCTCCCCGGAGAGCTGGGCGGTCAGCGCGACCGGGTCGGCGTCCAGTTGCACCGACGAGCCGAGCACGGCGGTCAGCACCCGCAGCGCGTCCTCCCGCTGCGCCGCGTCCCGCAGCCGGACGTGCACCGAGCCGGCACCCACGGAGGCCTTGAGCTCGCCCGGCGTGCCCTCCGCGATGACCTTGCCCCGGTCGATGACCGCGATCCTGGACGCCAGCTGGTCGGCCTCGTCCAGGTACTGGGTGGTGAGCATGACCGTCGTGCCCTGCGCGACGATGATCCGCACGATGTCCCAGACCTGGTTGCGGCTGCGCGGGTCGAGCCCGGTCGTCGGCTCGTCGAGGAACAGCACGTCCGGGGTGGTGAGGATGGACGCCGCGATGTCGATCCGGCGGCGCATGCCGCCGGAGTAGTTCTTGACCTGCCGGTCCGCGGCGTCGGAGAGGCCGAAGGCGTCCAGCAGCTGGCCCGCCCGTTCCCTGGCCCTGGCTTTGCGGTACCCGAGCAACCGCCCGACCAGGACGAGGTTCTCCAGGCCGGTGAGGTCCTCGTCGACGGAGGCGTACTGCCCGGTGAGGCTGACCCTCGCCCGCACCGCGTCCGCCTCGTGGACCACGTCGTGGCCGAAGACCCTCGCCTCACCTCCGTCCGGCCGCAGCAGGGTGGCCAACATCTTCACCGCGGTGGTCTTGCCCGCGCCGTTCGGACCGAGCACCCCGTACACGGTGCCGGCCGGAACCGCCAGGTCCACCCCGTCCACGGCCCTGGTCTTGCCGAACGTCTTGACGAGGCCCGATGTCTCGATGGCCAGTTCGGTCATCTCCGTATGTCCCTTCACGCAATGTAAGGCCGGTTGGCTCGCGCGTCGCGGAGCGCGAGCGCCCACCAGGCCAGCTGGTCGAGCATGGTCGTCACGGCGACGTCGGCGGAGTCCGGCGGGATGCCGTCCTCCCCCAGCGTCATGAGGTCGATGGCCACCTCGTCGCGGACCGCCATCACGTGCAACTCCGCGAACACGACCCGCAGGGCCTCGACCGCGTAGTGGCCGCGGCTGCGGCACCCGTAGGAGACGAAGCCGACGGGCTTCGCGTGCCACTCGTCGTAGGCGAAGTCGATGGCCTGCTTCAGCGAGGCGGGAAAGCTGCGGTTGTACTCGGGCGTGACGACGACGAACGCGTCCGCGCTCCCGATCACCCGCCCGAACTCACGCATGGACTCGGTCATCTCCTCGGGGTAGCAACTCGGGAAGTCGAACCCGACCAGGTCGACCACCTCCAGCTCGATGTCGGCACGACGCGCCGCACAGCCGACGAACCACCGGCCGATCGAGCCCCCGACCCGACCGTCCCTGGTGCTGCCGATGATCACCGCGACCCGTAGCCGTGCGTCCATCTCGCCTCCTCGTCCAGGAGGCGCGAGACCGGCCGCCAGATCAGATCTAGCGACCGCGCGGGCTCGTCTGTCAAATCGAAATCCGCGACAGCCCGTAACTGTTCCGGCCCGTCGACCGAGAGCTGTACATCGGCGCGCACGGAGGGGAGCCTGGAATGCGTTACCGCCCGACCAACACAGAGCCCGAGGACCAGCGACTGGGCCGGTACGTCCCGAACGACTGGAGCCACGTCGAGCACTTTCCGATCACGGAGCTGTCGCCGGCCGAGCGGCCGGTCCGGCGGCCGGTGGTGATCGGGGTGAACTGGTACCGCGAGATGGACAACCCGGAACAGGACGGGACCAGCGGCGAGTTCTTCATCGCCAAGGGCGGCGCCGGGTCACTGACGACGATCCGGGGTGGCCACTGCGTGTGCCTCGAACCCGGCGGCGAGCCGGACCGCGAGGCCTGGCACGGGTTCTACGACCAGGGCCGGGAAGGGGCGTGCGTCGGCTTCGGCTGGTCGCGGTGCATGACGATCCTCAACGACCAGCTGTACTCAGCGCGCTGGCTGTGGGACCGGGCCAAGGAGATCGACGAGTGGCCCGAGACCAACCCCGGGGACAGCGACGGTACCTCCGTCCGCGCGGCCGCCCAGATCCTGGTCGACTCGGGCCACGTCGACTGGTCCGACTCCCTCTCCGGCCACGACCACGTCGCCAGGGCCGAGTACAAGCCCGACTCCACCGACGGACTCACCACCTACCGCTGGGCGACGACCGTCGAGGAGGTCCACCAGACCCTGGACAACAAGCGCGCCGACCAGCTCGGCGCGGTCCCGATCCTCAACTCCTGGGGAACGAGCTACCCCCAGCGGGTCTGGCTCCCCGACGACGTCCTCGACCGCCTGATCGCCGAGGACGGCGAGATCGCGATACCGACCGACCGCTGAGGACGTGCCCTTAGGGCGCGATGACCTGGACCTCCACCTCGGCCTCGCTCGTCGCGACCGCGTCGAACACCGCTCCGCCGGCGAAGGCGGCCGCGAGGGCCGCCGCGGCGGCGACCGCACGGCGCCACCGCGCGGGCGGCCGAGGTGCGGCCGGGACCGGCGGGGCGGCGTCGCGGTCCGCGATGCGGGCCCGGGCGACCAGCCACGGGCGCACGTCGGCAACGCCGCAGGCCCTGACGAACGCCGCCACGACGTCCTCGCGCGGCAGGCGGCTCTTGCCGAGCATCGTCGCGGCCGTGGAGTAGGGAAGGGTGTCGCCGGCGCCGGCCGCCCGGCGTTCCAGCTGCCGGAAGCTCAGGCCGGACCAGGCCTTGAGCCGGCGCAGCTGCGCCACGAGCGCGGCGTCGTCGATGGCCGTCGCCGGCGAGGGCGGGGGCGTGGCGGTCATGTCGCTCCTGTTCCGCACGAAGTCGAACGCCAAACGTGTTGATCGCCCCGGATCCTCTCGGTGAGCGTGTGACCCCTCGATAAAACCCAGGAGGTCACATGGTTCCCGTTCTGCTCGTCGTCCTGGTGGGAGCGCTGGCGTGTTCGCCGGTGCCCCCTCCGCCCGATTCGGTGGGCGACTACCTCGAACGCACGCTGCCGGAGGGGTTCGGCGGCACCGTCCTCGCCGGACGCGACGGCGACATCACCTACTGCGAGGGCGTCGGGCTGGCAGACCGGGCCGCCGGCGTCCCCACGACCTGCGACACGGTGTACGACGTCATGTCGATCACCAAGCAGTTCACCGCGGCGGCGGTCCTGAAGCTCGAGATGATGGGGAGGCTGCGCGTCTCGGACCCGATCAGCGTCCACCTCGGGCCGGTGCCCGCGGACAAGGCGGCGATCACCGTGCACCACCTGCTCGCCCACACCTCCGGTCTGGTCGAGGGGCTCGGCGACGACTACGACGTGATGTCGCGGGAGGACCTGCTTGCGGAAACGCTTGCGTCGAGGCTCGTCTCGACCCCCGGTGCGGAGTTCCACTACTCGAACGTCGGCTACAGCGTCCTGGCCGCGATCGTCGAGAAGGTCTCGGGGCTCGGCTACGAGAGGTTCCTCGCGCGGTACCTGTTCACCCCGGCCGGCATGCGCCGGACCGGTTACGTCCTGCCGCGCTGGTCGCCAGAGCAGGTCGCGGTCGAGTACGACGAGGCCGGGGTGAGCCAGGGCCGACCCTACGAGCATCCGTGGGCGGCCGACGGTCCGTACTGGAACCTGCGCGGCAACGGCGGCATGTTGTCCACCGCGCGGGACATGTTCCGCTGGCACCACGCACTGGCCGGCGACGTGGTCCTGTCCCCCGCCGCCAAGCGGAAGCTGTTCACCCCGCACACGCGGATCCCCGGCAGGGACGAGTGGTACGCCTACGGCTGGGCCATCCTGGAGACGGAACAGGGCAAGGTCGCCTGGCACAACGGCGGCAACTCCTGGTCGCTGGCGAACTACGCGCGCGCCCTCCCCGACGGCGCGACGACGTTCTGGGTCAGCAACCAGGCCTACGGCGAGGACTGGAACCTCGAGGACCTGGAGCTCGACCTGACCAGAGGCATCCTGCGTCGCGCCTGAGGTAGACCCCCGACGGCGCCAGTACAGTGCCCAGCGTGGCTGCCCCATGACCGAGTCCGAGCTGTTCGAGAGCTTCCGCGCGGGCCTGTACGACCCTCTCCGCCTCACCCGCGACGCCGTCGACGAGATCCCGAACGTCGGCGCGGTGCACCTGCTGACCGGCAACCTGCGCCGCGCGGCCGAGGACCTGCTCATCACCCGGCTCGCGGTCAACGACGGACGCGCCGCGTCCGCGCTCGCGCGCCTCTGCGTCACCCGGGCGATCCCCGCCCTTCGCGACCGCATCGGCCCCGACACCCCGCACATCATGCGTGTCTTCGCCGCCCGCGCCCTACACGAGCTCGGCGACGAGTCCGGACGTGAGGTCGGGCCGGCCCTGCTCGGCGACCTGGGAGTGTCCGAAATCGACCGGTCACGGGCCGCCGCGCTGATGCGCGAGTTCCCCGACGCCGACCGCGAGGCCCTGCTGGTCGCGGCGGAGCACGACCCGAGCAGGCTGGTCCGCTCGTCGGCGACGGACGCGCTCTACGCGAACACCGGTCTCACCGAGCCGAACCAGGAGCGCACGGGTGAGACGCTGTCCAGTATCGCCAGCCGACTCGTGTCGCACCTGACGGCGCTGCGGGGGCCGGCCGCGAACGAGCTGCGGGAGATTCTCGCCGCGCTCGACCGAGGGGCCTCCCCGGCGGACCTGGGGCTGCTGTGGGAGCCGGAACCGGACGGGCCGCTGCGCACGTTCACCGACGCGGTCACCAGCGACCTTTACCACGGTCAGCGTCCGGACCCCAACGGCCCGGAATACCCTGTCGAGATCGTGGCCGGGCTGACCGAGCGGGAACGCCGCGTGGCCGAGGACGTGTTGCTGATCTATCTTGCGCACGACCCGCGCGCTGCCCGGGCCGTTGCCCGGCTCGGCCTCGCGGCGGCCGTTCCCGCGCTGCGCGAACTGGCCACCTGGCCCGACCTCGAACTGTCCACCGCCGCACGCGCCGCGTTGCGGACCATGGGCGTCCCGGAGCACATCGATCGCGCCGGCCCCTGAGCCCTACAGCCGCCAACTGGTGGGCATGGACGGGGCGTAGGAACACGTGGTGCCGGTCGACACCGAACCCCGGAGGTGGGTCGCCAACTCCGGGTGGCGGGCGTCGAGCTTGCGCAGGGTGTCCCGGATCCTGGCCGTCACCGCCTTGCGGGCACGTTCCGCCTCGTCGCCGAGGCGGCGGGGGCGGCCGGCCAGGCCGGCGGCGGTGCGGAGCTCGGTCAGGAGGGCTTCGCGTTCGCGGTCCAGGTCGGCTGCCTGGCGGTCGGCGCCCGCGTCGGTAGCGGCGGCAATGCGCTCGTCGAGGTGGGTCAGGCGCCGGCGGTAGGCCGCCTTGGCCTGGGCGTCGAGTACGTCGTCGCCGCCCAGGCGGGCGGCGGCGGCCACCTCCTCGCCGCCGCCGGGGTTGAGCAGCCGGGTGGCCGGGATCTCCGTGCCGGGTGCGGAGAGCAGGACGTGCAGGTCGCGCAGGCCCTTCGCGTCGGGCATGTGGACGGTTCGGCCGGCCATCGTGAGGGTCCACACGGCGCCGGTGCGGCGGAACTCGTTGGCGGGGGCCACCGGGACCGGCGCGGTGACCGACGCGCGGTGGCCGATACCCAGCTCGCCTGCCTCGTGGGTGGCCTCCGCCAGGAGCCGGGCCGCGGTCGGGGCGTCGGCCGGGTCGGCGCGGCCACGCAGGGCCGACGCCAGGGCCAGCTTGGCCTCGACGACCCAGGGACGGGCACCCAGCAGCTCGGCCGAGCGCAGCGCCGCGGTGAAGCCCTCCACGGCCGCGGACCAGCGTTCGCGGGCGGCGTCGATCATCGCCAGCCACAGGCGGACCGGGCCGCCGATGTCGCAGCCGTAGAGCGACACCAGCCAGAAGTCCGCGTACGGGGTCAGCTCGGCTCGCGCCCGCTCGCAGACGGCGGAGTCCCGCACCAGCGACGCGACATGCGCCCGCAGGCGGAACAGCAGCGGCAGGAACGCCTCGCGGATCGGCTCGGTGCGTGCGTCCGCCGTCGCGAGGCAGCGCGCCGCGGTATCCACGTCACCGCGGAGCGCGGCGGCGATGCCCTCCAGGAGCTCGGGATACGGGTGCTTCGCCGCCACCACCCGCTCCCGCAGGACCTCCACCTCCGTCCAGTCGCCCCGCAGCACCGCCAGCGCCCACCGGAGGTGGTGGATGGTGTACCCGAAGTGCGGGTGCTCGTGCTCGTCGCCGGTGATCTCGACCGCGACCCCCAGGAAGGCCTCAGCCTCGGCGAACCGACCGTGCAGCGCGGCGATGATGCTCTGGTCGATGTTCGACGCGATGGCCATCGACGGGACCGACGCGTCCTCGGACAGGCGCACGAACTCGGTGAACCGGTCGTGGTACGCGGGCTCCCCCAGCTCCAACGCCGCCACCCAGCCCAGCGACCGCGCCCACTGCTCCATCTCCCGGTCGCCGGTGCGCCGGGCGATCGTGACCAGCTCGTCGGTCAGGCGCTGCCGTTCCGCGGCGTTGCCCGGGCCCCAGAGCGTGTCGTGCATCGTCCACAGGCCGAAGCCGAGCTGGTCGTCGTCGTTGCCGTCGCGCGCCGACGCCACGAGGTGGAGGATCAGCTCCTGCGCCAGGTGGTCGAGGGACTTCCCGCCGGGCCGGTCGACCTCGCCGCCGTCGATGAGCTTGTCGTGTGCGGCCCGGAGCAGCTCGGCCCGGTTCACCGAGCCGAGCGTCCAGCCGTCGCCGACGCTGAAGAGGGTCAGCGCCACCCTGGCAAGCAGCTCCGGGTCGTCGCAGGTCAGGGCGACCTCGGCGGCCTCCTGGAAGATCGGCGGCGCGTCCTGCGTCGGGCCGAACTGGTAGAGCAGGTTGGCGAGCTGGAGGCAAACCCGGGCCCGGCGTGGCTCGCGCGGACCGAGCAGCTCGAGCGCCCGGCGGTAGTGCCCACCCGCCTCCTCGAACGCCATCCGCCGGCGGGCGTCCTTGGCCGCGGCGACCAGATGGTCGACCACGCGGACCGCCGGCAGCTCCGCGCCGGCCAGGTAGGCGTGCCGGGCGAGGTCGGCCGGGAAGACCCGCTCGGCCAGCGCCGAGGAGCTCTCCAGCGCCCGGACCACGGCGGCGTGCCCGGAACGGGCCCGCGCGACGTCCAGCGACTCGTACAGCGTCTCCCGCACCAGGTCGTGCGCGAACGCGAACCGGCCATCGCCCACCGGCAGCACCAGGCGGGCCGCGACCGCCTCGTCGAGCAGCCGCGCGACCTGCGGCACCGGCGCCGCCACGACGGCAGCCAGCACGCGGCGGTCGAACTCCCTGCCCAACACGGCCGCGCTGGCCAGCAGCGCGGACACCGCCGGCGCCAACAGGGACAACCGCCGGCGCACCGCGTCGCGCACCCCCGGCGCCACCGTGGTCAGCGCTCCCCCGCTGTGCCACAGCCGGGCGGTCTGCTCGACGAAGAACGGATTTCCCCCGGTGCGCCGGTGCACCTCGCCGACCAGCTCCGCGGCCGGCTCGACACCGGTCGTGCGCGTGATCAGCGCCCCCACCTCGGCCTCGTCCAGCCCGCCGAGCGTCACCGTGCTCGCCCGGGACAGCAGGGGCAGCATCAGCGGCGCCAGCGGGTGGTCGCTGGCCTCCACCTCGACGTCGCGGTAGGTGCCCACCAGCAGCAGCCGCTCGAACCAGGTGTGCTGGGCGACGAACTCCAGCAGCCGTACCGACTCCGGGTCGGCCCAGTGCAGGTCGTCGAGCACGACGACGACCGGGCGCCGCTGAGCGAGGGCCACCAGCGCGTTGGTGACCGCGTCGTAGAGCTGGAACCCGGCCACCGGCTCGGTGGTGTGCGTGTCGCCCAGCAGGAAGGTCAGCGGTGCGCCGGCCGCGGCCTCGACGGCTGCCCACTCCTCCGGCGCGCTGTGCCGACGCAGCGCGCGGATCACCTGGACCCACGGCCAGTACCCCGGCGCGGCGGCCGAGTCCCAGCAGGAGCCGGACAGCACGAGCGCGCCGTCCCGCCGGGCCGTGTCCATGGCGGCGGTGACGAGCGTGGTCTTGCCGATCCCCGCCTCGCCGGTGACCAGCACCAGCCCGCCGTGACTCGCCACGACGCGCTCGATCTCCGCGCGCAGCAACGCCGCGGGGTGGGCCCGTCCGATGAGCTCAGCGACTGCCATGTCCGTTACGCCGTCTCCGTGTGGTTTTCGAGCGGTTGGGAGGCTCCGATAGTAGGCGGCGCCACCGACAACGCCGCCCGTCGCCGATCAACCAGTACCCTCTAGCTAGAACACGTTCTACTTCTGGGAGGTGCCATGGCCCGGACCGCCCTGGTGACCGGCGGAGCCAGCGGGATCGGCCTGGCCTGCGCGAAGCGTCTCGCCGCCGACGGCCTGCGGGTGGTGACCGCCGACCTCGTCGGCGCCGACCTCCGGCTCGACGTCACGTCCTCGGCGGAGGTCGGGGCGGCGGTGGCCGAGCTGGGCCCGGTCGACGTGCTGGTGAACAGCGCCGGCGTGCTCGGTCCCGCCGGGCCGCTGGCCTCGGTGAACGACGCCGAGTGGGCCCACACGTTCGCGGTCAACGTGACCGGGACCTTCCACCTGTGTCGCGCGCTCACCCCCGGCATGGTCGAGCGGGGCTGGGGACGGGTGGTGAACCTGGCGAGCATCGCCGGGAAGGAGGGCAACCCGGGCCTGGCGGTGTACTCGGCCACGAAGGCGGCGGTCATCGGGCTGACCAAGGCCCTGGGCAAGGAGCTCGCGACGACCGGCGTCCTGGTGAACGCGATCGCGCCGGCGGTGATCGAGACCCCGATGAGCGCCGGCTCGCCGCCGGAGGTCATCGCGCGGCTGGCCGGCCTCATCCCCATGGGCCGCCTCGGCCAGCCCGACGAGGTCGCCGAGCTCGCGACCTGGCTGGCCTCCGACCGGTGCACCTTCTCCACCGGCGCGGTCTACGACATCAGCGGCGGCCGGGCCACCTACTAGCCTGATCGGGCACGCGCGACGAGCAGGAAGTGACCGCCGAAGTGACCGCCGAAGTGAACGCCGTCCCCGACCCCAGGGCCGAGCCCGGCCAGCCGTGACCGGCTCGTTCTGGTGGGACCTGCTCATCGGCGTGACCGCCGCGCTCCTGCTGACCTGGCTCGTCCTCGTCCTCGTCCTGCTCGTCGCCCGACCGCGCGGTGGGCTGCTGCGCGAGGCGCTGCGGGTGCTGCCCGACCTCCTCCGCCTCGTCCGCCGGCTCGCCGGCGACACGACGCTGCCCCGCGGTGTCCGGGTCAGGCTCGGGTTCCTCCTGGCCTACCTCGCCGTCCCGATCGACCTGATCCCTGACATCATCCCGGTTCTGGGCTACGCCGACGACGCCATCGTCGTCGCGCTCGTCCTGCGCGGGGTCGTCCGGCGCGCGGGCCTCGAGGCGGTTCGCGCGCACTGGCCGGGCACCGACGACGGCTTCGCGACCGTCGTCAGGCTCACCGGCCTCGGAGAGCGGTGACGAAGCCGGCGCCGGGAGATGTCGGTCGGTCGGTGGCGATCAGTGAGTTTGGAGCCCGACGGCGGCCCCCCGTCGCCGTCGGGCAGGTGGGGTGGCCGGCCTCGGCACGAGGTCGCCGAGGTGCTCGTCAGGGGTGGCGAGCATCATCGCGAGTACCTCGTTGGCCGGTCCGGCCTCGCGCCAGAACACGCGGCGGGGCGCCAGGACGTCCTCGTTCGCGGGCATGCGGCAGGCGAGGGCCTCGTCCTCGCCGTGAAGCTCGACGACGTCGACCACGCTGTGGTGCGCGCGGATGCCGACGACCGCGACCACTTCGCCGTGCTCGTCACGCGGGTCGATGAACCGGAACCCGCGCGCGACCAGGGCACGCAGGAGGCTGTCGACGCTGGCTGCCGGTCCGGCCGAGACGGGCCGCGCGGACACCGCGGCAGGAGCTCCGCCGGGGGCCATCAGGCCTGCTCCCCGGCGAGACCCGCGCCTGCTCCGCCATCGGCACGCAGGCCGGCCAGGAAACCCGCGAGGCGCGTCCGCGGGTAGACCAGCACCGGCCCCCGCGGATCGCGTGAGTTGCGGATCGCGACCACGTCGCGAGCCGGCCAGCACAGCTCCACACAGTTGCCGACGGCTCCGCTGCGGCTGCTCTTGCGCCAGTCGGCCGCATCGATCCGAGTCGCCGGCATCCCGTTGCGCACCTCGTCCGCCATATCGCCCATCTCCCCGATCACCACCCGCAGTGGGTGCATCTGCACGTGCAGTTGCAGTCCCCTGGACGATAACACTTGCGGTTGCAGTGGTAAATGCACGTGCATCTGCCCAAGCGCAGACTTCGGCCACGAACTCCCTGGCGGGGCACAGGTCGAACTCACCGCCCGGGAAACGGCCGGGCGGCTCTCAGTATCGGCTCGTCAGAGCCCGGCGCGCAGCTTCGAGAGGGTCTGCCGGGTCTGGTCCGGCGTCTCGGCGTCGACAGCGAGGCGGTCGATCACCCGGCCGTACAGCTCGATCTCGCTGGGTCGGTCGAGGTAGAGCGCACCGCCGAGGTGCTCCACGTACACCACGTCCGGCAGCGTGGGCTCGGCGAAGCGCAGCATGCTGAACGCGCCTTCGGCCGCGTACCCGCTCATGCCGTACGCCACCATCTGCAAGGTGATGTTCGGCTGCCGGGTCATCTCCAGCAGGTGCTCGATCTGGCGGCGCAGCACGGCCGGGCCGCCGATCGGGCGGTGCAGGACCGACTCGTCGATCACCGCCCACAGCCGGGGAGCGTTCTGCCGGGTGAGCACCTTCTGTCGCTGCAGGCGCAACCGCACCCGCCGCTCGGTCGGCTCGTCGATGTGCTCGGGCCGGCCGTGGCTCGCGACAGCTCGGATGTACTCCTCGGTCTGCAACAGGCCGGGCACGAACTGGAGCTCGTAGTTCTGGATGAGCGAGGCCGACTCCTCCAGGCCGACGAAGTCCTGGAACCAGTCCGGCATCAGATCGGTGTACCGGTGCCACCAGCCCCGCTCGTTCGACATGCGCACCATGTCGAGGAACTGCGCCCGCTCGGTGGCGTCGTGCACCCCGTACATGGTCAGCAGGTCGGCGACGTCGCGCTCCTTGAAGCCGACGCGCCCAAGCTCCATCCGACTGATCTTCGAGTCCGAGCCGCGGATCGCGTAGCCGGCCTCCGCGCGCGAGATCTCCGCGGCCTCGCGCAGCCGCCGCAGCTGGGCGCCCAGCACGATACGTCGCGCGGTCGGCGCGCCGCTCAGCTCGCCACCAGCCTTGGCAGAGTCGTTCGAGTCACCGCGTAGCCCGTCCGCGGTCATCTCCGCCTCCATCGTCGTCTTCGCAGTCACCGTCAGACAACTCAGAGTACGCGCATCGGGGCCGCACCGGGAGTAGCACCGCCGTTCTCCCGTGCGCCCGTACGGGCGACAACACGGGAGGACGGCGGTGCGTCGATCAGGCCGTGACCAGGCCCAGGCCGTAGACGGCCAGGATCTCGTTCACCGGCTGATACCACGTCTCCCCACCGCTGGAGCAGTTGCCCCAGCCGCCGGACGTCACGCCCTGGGCCTGGTCACCGGTGATGAACGAGCCACCGGAGTCACCAGGCTGGGCGCAGACGCTCGTCTTGGTCATCTGGTGCACCGCCCCCTGGGCGTAGTTGACCGTCTCGTTCTTGGCGAGCACCCGACCGCAGTGCCATCGCGTGGTCGAGCCGGAGCGGCAGATCGAGGAGCCGACCGGGGCCTCGCCCGAGCCGCGCACCAACTGGTCGGGCACGGTGCCCCAGCCGAGCACGACCGGCGCCGTCCACCACCCGTTCCCGATCCGGACGAACGCGTAGTCGTTCCCAGGGAACGAGGAACCCGCGAACGAGCCCATCGCGCTGCCGTCCCAGCCGGCGACCGACGCGCCGACGCCACCGCAGTGGCCGGCGGTGACGAAGCCGCCGTGCACGGAGAAGCCGATCGAGCAGCGCGTGTTGCCGTTGATGTAGAAGGGGTCGCCGCCGACGGTGCCGGCCGCGAACGGAACGGGCCGCTCGGCCGCCTCGACCACGGTCACGTCCTTCACCAGGCCGAGGAAGGCCCGAACGGCACCCTTGTCCGCCGAGCCGGCGAGCACGGTGACGACGACGCCGCCCGAGCGCGGGTCGGCGTGCCAGCTCAGGACCTCGCGCGGCGCCGCCGCCCGGTCCAGCCGTGCCTTGTCCGCGTCGAGTTCGGCCTGGGTGCGCTCCACGTCGGCGACCCGCGCCCCGGTGGCCAGCACCGCCCCGGCGTGGTCCCGGTCGACGAGCCCCACGACGAGCGAGCCGGACGCCGGATCGAACCAGGAACCGCCGAAGTCCTCACCGGCCGCGGCCTTCGCCGTCGGCTCGGTCCGGATCGCCGCCGACTCCTGCCGGACCCGCGCGGCGGCCTGCGCCTCGGTCAGCCCGAGGTCGCGGCTCATGGCCGCGACCAGTCCCGGTGAGACCTCCGGGGCCGCGGCCGCGGTCGTCGTCGCGATCGGTGTCGCGGTCAGGCCCAGTGCGACGAGCGCGCACGCGCCCATCGCCCCGAGCAGTCGTGCTCGTGTCATGTCTGCCCTCACTTGCCTCGCAGGGGAGCCGGACCGAAGTCCGGCGGAGACCGTGAGAGCGCTCTCATCCCTACGGTGGCGTGGACTCGTGTCCGTCGTCAAGGTCTAGACCAAATTCGGCGGCGGGAGACGCTCATTCGACGGATCGACCCGGCCGGACGACCCCGTTCTCGTAGGCGAACACGATCAGCTGGGCTCGGTCGCGCAGGCCGAGCTTGGCCAGGAGGTGGCCGACGTGCACCTTCACCGTGCCCGCGGACACCGAGAGCCGCTGCGCGATCTCGCCGTTGGAGCTGCCGCGCGCCAGCTCGACGAGAACCTCCCGCTCCCGGCGGGTCAGCGTGTCCAGCCTCGGGTCGGTGCGCGGCGGCCGGTCCGGCAGGTACGAGGCGAACCGCTCGATCAGCCGGCGGGTCGCCGTCGGGGCCACCACCGCCTCGCCCGCCGCCACCACCCGGATGCCGTTGGTCAGATCCGCCGGCAGCGCGTCCTTGGTGAGAAATCCCGAGGCCCCCGAGCGCAGTTGCGGCGAACACGTACTCGTCGAGGTCGAACGTGGTCAGGATGAGCACGCGCGCCGCCGCTCCCGAGCCGACGATGCGGCGGGTGGCCTCGATCCCGTCCATCCTCGGCATCCGCACGTCCATCAGTACGACGTCGGGTCGCAGCGCTTCCGTCCTGGCGACCGCCTCCGCCCCGTCCCCGGCTTCCCCCAGTACCTCGAGGTCGGGTTGGCCGTCGAGTACCGCGCGGAAACCGAGCCGGACCAGCGGTTGGTCGTCGACCAGCAGGACGCGGATCACGGCGGGTCCCCGGGACCGCCCGTGAACCGGACCCGAACGCGCCAGCCCTGATCGGCGGGACCCGTCTCGACCGTCCCGCCGTAGGCGGCGGCGCGCTCGGCGATGCCGACGAGCCCGTTGCCGCCGGAGGACGTGGCTGGAGCCGGTCGGTCCCCGCCGTCGTCGACGACCTCCAGCTCGAGACCCTCCGCGGTGGACCGCAGTCGCACCTCGGCCCGGGCGTTCGGGCCGGCGTGCTTGAGGATGTTCGTCAGCGCCTCCTGGACCACCCGGTAGACGGCGAGGCCGAGGCCCGACCCGCGCACCCCGACCGGCCCCTCCCGGGTGAACGCCACCCGCAGTCCCGCGGCCCGCACCTGACCCACCAGCTCGTCGAGGTCGGCGAGGCCCGGCTGGGGGGCCAGGTCGACCTCCCGCGCCTGGTCCCCGGTCCACGCGCCGCCGTCCCGCAACAGCCCGACGAGCCGCCGCATGTCACCCAGCGCCGCCCGGCCGGCCGCCGACGCCTGGTCCACCATCTCGACGGTCCGGCGCGGGTCGTTCCAGGCGGTGTGCGCGGCTCCCTCGGTCAGGGCGACCATGACCGCCAGGTTGTGCGCCACGATGTCGTGCACCTCCCTGGCGATCTGTGCGCGTTCGGCGGCGACGGTCGTCATCGCCCGGTGGTCGAGCTCCGCGCGCAGGCGGCGGTCGCGTTCGTCGAGATAGGCCAGCCTCTGCCGGACGAGTATCCCGGTCACCGCGATGGCCGTCGCCAGCGAACCAATCCCGATCAGCGTCGCCGGCGCCGGACGGTCGCGCAGCCACCCCAGGCCGACGACGAGCACGAACGCCACCGCCACGGGCAGCAGCCGCACGGGCGGGAGGTACCGCGCGACCGCGTAGAGCGCGCACAGCGGCACGGACACCAGGAAGACGCCGGTCACTCCACTGAGGACCGACGCGACGGACAGGCAGAGCACCAGCCAGAACACGCCGTCGGGGGAACGCCGCCGCCAGACCAGCGGAACGTGCACGACGACGAACCAGAGCCAGCCCGCGCCGGTCACACCGGTGCCCGGCTCGAGCACACCCGGCGCCGAGTGCCCGCCCACGGTCGCCGGCAGCGCCACCGCGGCGGCCAGGACCGCGAGCCCGCCGTCCACCAGTTGTGGACGGCGGGCCAGCAGCCGTTCCAGGGCCGCTCGCCGGGCCTGGTCAGGCATCGCGTCTCCACAGGGACCACGCCCCGCCGGCCAGCAGGAGGACGACCCAGGCCGCGACCACGCCCGCACCGGCGTCCGGGTCCAGGACCGGCGAGGTGCCGCTCAGGTCGAACAGCGACTGCAGGGCGAACGTCGGCAGGAACGGCAGCGCGTCGTCCTGCACGGACGCGGGCAGCACCCCGAGCAGTACCTGCGGCACGAGCACGAGGCCCACGACGAACGTCACGATCGCCGCCGCGGTGCCGCGCACGACGGTGCCGATGGCCAGCCCCAGCAGGCCCGCCGCCACCGTCGCACCGGCCGCGCCGACGAGCGCCCGCAGAACGCCCGGGTCGCCGAGCGAGACCCGGGCCGAGGAGCCGACGAAGGCCTGGTTGGCCAGGAACGAGCCGAGTTGGGCGGCGAGCATCGTCGGCGCCGTGACGGTGACCAGCACGACGGCCTTGGCCCAGAGCACCGGCAGCCGGCGCGGCACGGCGACCAGCGTCGCGCGAACGAGGCCGGAGTGGTACTCACCGCTCATCGCCAGCACGCCGAAGACGCCGATCGCGAGGGCGAACGCCAGGAAGCCGCCGCCGACCGCCTCGCTGACCGTCGGCGGGTCGACCCGTCCGCGGTTGTTGAGCCCGATGACCGCGGACAGCCCGACGAACAGGATCGGTACGCCGCCGAGCACCACCCAGCTCGACCGCAGCGACAGCAGCTTGGTCCACTCGAACCGCAGCACGCTGCCGAAGCTCAGCCGGTACTCGCTCATCTACCCGCCTCCGTTCCAGAGAACTCCACCGCGTCCCGCGTGATGTCCATGTACGCCTCCTCGAGCGAGGCACGCCGCGGTGTCAGCTCGCGCAGCGACAGCCCGTGCCCCACGACCACCGAGCTGATCTCCTCCGCCGCCATCCCGCCCACGACCATCGCGCCCGGCTCCTCGCCGACGACGGTCGCGCCGCGGCCGGCCAGCAGCTCGCGCAGCCGTTCCGGCTGGTTCGACCGCACCAGGACGTGGTCGCCACCGGCGCGGGAGGTCAGCTCCTCGACCGAGGTGTCGGCCACCAAACGGCCCCGGCCGATGATCACCAACTGCTGGGCGGTCAGCGCCATCTCGCTCATCAGATGGCTGGACACCAGAACGGTGCGACCGGCGGCGGCCAGACCGGTCAGCAGGGTTCGCAGCCACAGCACGCCGTCCGGGTCCAGGCCGTTGGTCGGCTCGTCCAGGATCAGCACACCGGGGTCTCCCAACAGCGCCGTCGCGATGCCCAGCCGCTGGCGCATGCCCAGGGAGAAGCCGCCGGTCGACCGCCCGGCTACCGGCTGCAGGCCGGTGACCCCGAGCACCTCCTCCACCCGGGACCTCGGCAGGCGGTGGCTGCGGGCGAACGCGAGCAGGTGCGCCGCGGCCGTGCGGCCCCGCTGCAGGGGCGGCAGGTCCAGCACGACCCCGACCTGGCGCAGCGGGTCGGGGAGGTCGGCATAGCGGCGACCGTTGATCCGCGCCGTGCCCGCCGTGGCCCTGGCGAGCCCCACGACCACCCGCATCGTCGTCGACTTGCCCGACCCGTTCGGGCCGAGGAAGCCGGTGACCCGGCCGGGAACGACGTCGAAGGACAGGCCGTCGACAGCCGTCTTCCCGCGGTATCTCTTCGTGAGTGCCCTTATCTCGATCATGCCTGTCGACGCTACGGAGCACCGGCCGGCGCCGCGTCTGCCGCGAGACCGGTTTCCGGGCCCGAGTCCTCTGCCTCAGGTCATACGATTGCCGGATGAGCAGCTCCGCGCACGAGGTGGACAGCCCCGCCCCGCCCCGCGTCGAGGAGGTGGGTGAGGGCGTGTTCGCCTACGTGCAACCGGACGGCACGTGGTTCATCAACAACACCGGCTTCCTCGTCGGCCGGCGCGGGGTGGTGAGCGTCGACTCCTGCTCGACGGTCCGCCGGACCCGCGCCTACCTCGACGCGATCGGCCGGGTCACCCCGCAGCCGGTGCGCACCCTGGTCAACACCCACCACCACGGCGACCACACCTTCGGCAACTTCCTGTTCTCCGGCGCGACGGTCGTCGGGCACGAGGAGACCAGGACCAACGTGCTGCGGTGGGGCCAGCCGATCGACGCGCCGATCTGGAACGAGGTCGACTGGGGCGACATCGAGCTCGAGCCCCCGTTCCTCACCTACACCGAGGGCGTGACGGTCTGGGTCGACGACCTGCGCTGCGAGGTACGACATACCGGAACGCCGGGGCACACCACGAACGACTCGATCGTCTGGGTGCCCGACCGCAAGGTGCTGTTCTGCGGCGACCTGCTGTTCAACGGTGGCACGCCGTTCCTGCTGCAGGGCTCGGTCACCGGCGCGATCCAGGTGCTCACCGAGGTGCTCGAGCCGCTTGGCGCGGAGACGATCGTGCCCGGCCACGGCCCGGTCGCGGGGCCCGAGCTGATCCAGGACGTGCTCGGCTACCTGCGCTTCGTCGACGAGACGGCCCGCTCGGCACACGCCGCGGGCCTGTCGCCGCTCGAGGCCGCCCGCGAGACAGACCTCGGCGAGTACGCGCACCTGACCGACCCGGAGCGCCTCGTCGGCAACCTGCATCGCGCCTTCGCGGAGCTGTCCGGCGCACCCCGCGGCGCCCCGGTCGACGCCGTCGCCGCCCTTACCGACATGGTCGCCTTCAACGGCGGACGCCCGCTGACCTGCCTCGCCTGACACCGGGCCGGTAGCGTGGGAGCGTGGGCGAGGTGAGCCGGGCGGCACGCGATCCGCTGGTCGACCGCGCCGTCCGGCTGTTCGAGTTCCTCGGGCGCGTGCAGCAGCTGCGCGCGACGCCCCCGCGCGAGGTGGACGGGTACCGCGCCGTGCACTGGCTCGGCGACCTCCCCGAGCATCCCGCCGTCCTGGGAGCGCACCGGGGCGAGCCGGGACCGGACGACCCGATCCTCACCCTCGACCGCGTCGTCCGGGTCGAGCCGCCGGAGCCGGCCGGGTTCACCGTCGAGCACTGGGACGACCCCGCCCTCACCCCACCCCCGCCCGAGGACCCCGTCCTGCGCGAGCGGTACGACGCCTGGCTCGCCCCCTGGCGCGCCTGGGCGGACCGGGAGCTCGCCGACCGGGCGGTCCGGGACGCCTACGGGCGCCTGTTCGCCACCTACGTCGCGGCGAGCGGAAGCCCCGAGGAGCTGGAGCTCGTCCTCGGCGTCGGCTGCCTCGTCTGGTCCCCCGCCGGACACCCGCGGGTGCGCCGGCACCTGCTCACCGTCCCGGTGGCGGTCGACCTCGACGACGACACCGGACGGCTGACCGTGCGGCGCGCGGACGCGGTCGACGGTGCCGACCTCGAGCTGGACATGCTCGACCCCGGGGTGGTGCCCAACCCCGGTCACCTCGACGAGATCCGCACCGCCGCCGCCGCGCTCGCCACCCACCCGCTGCTGCGTGCCGAGACCGGCGCGCTGGTGCGCCGGGCGGTGCACACGCTGGACCCGGCCGCGGAGTACCACGACGCGGACACCGCGCCGGCCGGGGCCGAGCACGCCGTCGCCTCGTTCGCGCCGGCGGTCATCCTGCGCCGGCGCGGCCAGCAGGGGCTGGTGGAGATCTACGAGACCATCGTCGAGCAGCTGACCGGCGCCGGCGAGGTCCCCGACGGGCTGCTGCCGCTGGTCGACCCCGACCACCGACCCGCGTCGGGCACCGCCACCCCCGGCGGCGGTGCGCTCGTCACCGTGGACGGCGACGACTTCCTGCCGCTGCCGGTCAACGAGACCCAGCTGCGCATCGTCCGACAGGTGGACGGGCAGGCCCAGACCCTCGTCCAGGGCCCGCCAGGCACCGGCAAGACCCACACCGCGGCGGCGCTGCTGTCGCACCTGCTCGCCCAGGGCAAGCGGGTGCTGGTCACCGCGCACACCGACCGCGCGCTGCGGGAGGTCCGGGCCAAGCTCCCGGCCGCGGTGAAACCGCTCTCGGTCGCGGTCGTGGGTACCTCGCGGGAGGACATGTCCGACCTCAAGGTCGCCGTCGAGCGGATCGGGGCCGCCGCCGTCGAGCACGACGACGCCGAGGCCGAGCTCACCGAGCAGCGGTGCCAGGAGATGATCGAGCGGCTCGGCCGACGGCGGGCGGAGCTGCGGCGCCAGCTTGTCGCCGCGCGCGCCGAGGAGGTGCGCGAGCACGAGCACGCCGGCCACCGCGGGACCCTGGCCGCGATCGCCCGCCGGCTCGCCGCCGAGGCACCCCGGTTCGACTGGCTGGGAGAGCTCGCCGACGTCCGGTCCGACCAGGAGCCGCCGCTGCCGGTCGGCGAGGTTCTCGAGTGGCACCGGCTGCTGACCGACCGGGTGCTCGCCGAGGACGAGCTCGAGTCCTCCGGGCGGCTGGTGGACCTCGCCGCCGTGCCGCCACCGCCCGGGTTCGCCGACCTGGTCGCCGGGGAGCGGGCGGCCGCGGCGGAGGAGCAGCGGCACGAGCGGCACCGCACGCATCCGGCGCTGGAGGCCCTGCGCGGCCTCGACCCCGGCGCTCGCGGCCGGCTGCGCCGGCGACTGCGCGAGCTGGCGGAGGAGGCCGAGCACCTGGCCCGGCGCCGAGAGGCGTGGATGAACGACGCGCTGGCCGACATCCGCTCGGATCGCGGCCGGCCCTGGCACGCCCGCGCCGAGCAGCTCGCGGCGCTGACCGCCCAGGCACAGCGACTCGCCGCCGAACTCGGTCCACTACGGACAGTCGAGGTGGACGGAAACCCGGTTCTGCTTGTGGCGCAGGCACAGCAGCTGCACGCCCACCTGCGTGGCGGCGCGCTGCGGACCCAGCCGGACGGCATGCCGAAGCTCGGCGCGCTGACACCGAAACCGGTCAAACAGGCGGCCGCGCTGTTCGGGCAGGTCCGGGTGGACGGGCTGCCGCCGACCAGCGCCGAGCAGGTCGGCGCGTTCCTCGTCTGGGCCGAGCTCGCCAAGGTCCTCGCCGCGCTCGACCGGACCTGGCCAGACGGTGTCGCCGCCCCGGCGGGCTCGGTGCACGAACGCGTCCAGTGGCACGGTGCCGAGCTGGACCAGCTGCACCGCGTACTGCGCCTGTCCGCGGCGCTGGAGGCCGAGCAGCGCGAGCTGACCGGCGCCGGTCTCCCCCGTCCGGACTGGACCGACCTGGACGCCGTGCGCGCCTACGCCGACCTCGTCGAGGTCGCGGACGCGGCGCAGGCGCACGCCGCCGCGACGGTGCCGCTGCGCCGGATCGAGGGCACGCTCGCGGCCGCGGCGGCGCACGCGGACGCCGCACCGTGCCTGCGGGCACTGCGCCGCGCCGCTCGCGACCGCGACCCGGACGCCTACGCCACCGCCTACCGCCGCATCGAGCGGCTGCACGAGGTCCGCGACCTGACCGCGCGGCGCGAGGAGCTGGGCGGGCGGCTGGGCGCCGTCGCGCCTCGGCTGCGCACCGCCGTCGAGCGGTCGCCGGTGGAGTGGGGCGAGCGCCTCGCCTCGTTCGACCGGGCGTGGTCGTGGGCCTCGGCCAGGGCCTGGGTGCTCACCCGGGGCGCGACCGACGTCAACGCGCTCCAGTCCGAGGTCGGTCTCACCGAGGAGCGGATCCGGGGGGAGGTCGAGCGGCTGGCCGCGACGCGGGCCTGGCGGCACGCCGTCTCCCCGGACCGGTTGACCGGGCAGGCCAGGGCGAACCTCGAGCACTACGCGTACCTGGTGCGGCGCCTGGGGAAGGGCACCGGGCGCTACGCGCCGCAGCGGCGGGCCGAGGTGCGCCAGGCGATGGACCGCTGCCGTCCGGCCGTGCCGGTGTGGATCATGCCCGTGTACCGGATCGCGGAACAGCTGCGGATCGGGCGGGACATGTTCGACGTCGTCATCGTGGACGAGGCGTCCCAGGCCGGCCTGGAGGCGACGTTCCTGCAGTACCTCGCGCCGCGCATGGTCGTCATCGGCGACGACAAGCAGGTCTCGCCCTCGGCGGTGGGCGTCGACCAGCAGCAGCTGCGTGACCTCGCCCGGCAGTACCTCGGCGACGACCCGTACCGGTCGGCCTGGCAGGACCCGCGGCGCAGCCTGTTCGACGAGGCGAGGATGCGTTACCGCGGCCTGCTCACGCTGACCGAGCATCGCCGGTGCGTGCCGGAGATCATCGCGTTCTCGAACCGGGTCGCCTACGAGCCCGAGGGCGTGCGGCTGGTGCCCGTTCGCCAGTACGGCGCCGACCGCCTGGAGCCGGTGAAGGCGGTGTACCTGCCCGAGGGCCACGTGCTGGGCACGACGAACAAGGTGAACCCGGTCGAGGTCGAGGCGGTGGTGGAGCAGCTGGAGAAGTGCATCGCCGACCCGCGCTACGACGGGATGACGTTCGGCGTGATCTCGCTGCTCGGCACCGCCCAGGCGAAGGCCGTGGAGAAGCGCCTGCTGGAGCGGGTCGCGCCGGAGGACTGGGTGGCTCGCGACCTCCGGTGCGGGGACGCCGCCGACTTCCAGGGCGCGGAGCGCGACGTGGTGTTCCTGACGATGGTGGCGGCCGGCCCGGCGCAGGTTCCGCTGACCGGGGACCGCTACGTGCAGCGGTACAACGTCGCGGCGTCGCGGGCGCGCGAGCAGATGTGGCTGTTCCACTCGATCCCACCGGGCGCGCTCGCCAACCCCGAGGACATGCGCTTCCAACTGCTCGACCACTGCTACGGCCTCGACGGCGGGCAGGAGAGCTACCTGCGCGGGCCGGCGCCGGAGGAGACGCTGGTCGAGCCGTTCCCGTCGCTGCTGCACCAGCACGTCGCGAACCGCCTGCTGGCGCTGGGGTACGCGGTGTCGCCGGATCTCGTGGTGGTCGGCGGCCGGTCGCGGCTGGGCGTCCTCTGCGCCGACGACACCTGGCAGGGCGAGGCGGCCTACGTGCGGGAGCTGGCCAGGCAGCGCGACCTGGAACGGTGCGGCTGGCGGTTCTTCCGGGTGCGGGCCTCGTCGTTCTACGCCGACGAGGCGGGCGTGCTCGCCCGGCTCACCGCGGTGCTGCGCGAGCTGGACATCCACCCCCTTAGGGGCGACCCGGAATAGTCACCCATGTCCGCCCAGAGGGTGGCCGCGTCCGGAACGCGGACGCACCATGGCTGTATGAGCCACGAACTGTCCAGCGCCGAGCTGCGGGCCATCACGTTGTCGGACGACCCGACACGGCGCTACCGGGTCGACGCCACCCTCGAGATCGTCGTCCACGACCTGGACGCGCTGCGGGCGGCGGCACGCAGGGCCTTCGACCACGGCCGGTTCCGCAGCGAACAGGAACGCAGGGCCGCCTGGGCCGCGATCGAGAACCACCCCGACCGCCTGCTCTCCCAGGCAATGGACTTCGCCCGGCTCACCGAGGACATCCCCGGCATCATCGGCCAGGCCGCCCAGTGGACCGTCCGCCGCTCCGACGCCGCGTGAGCCGAACGCGACGTCAGCGGCCGGAGCGGCGGACTCGCACCCGCCGGCACGACGACGCGGCAGGGCCGCACGGGTTCCGAACCCGCGCGGCCCTTGACCGGTCCGAAGCGACTAGAACCGGAACTGCCCAACCAGTGTCTGGAGCTGCCCGGACACCGCTGCCAACTCGTCGGCGGCGCGCTGGGACTCCTCCACCTCCTCGCTGGCGGCTCGGGCCGCCGCGGCCACCCCGGTGATGTTGCCCGCGATGTCCTGCGAGCCGGTCGCGGCCTCGGTCACGCTGCGGTTCATCTCCGACGTGGTCGCGGTCTGCTCCTCGACAGCCGCGGCGATCGACTGCTGGTAGGAGTTCATCTGCCCGATCACGTTCGCCACCTCGCTGATCGCGCTCACCGCCTTGGTGGTGTCGGCCTGGATCGCCTCGATCCGACCGGAGATGTCCTCGGTCGCCCTGGCGGTCTCCTGCGACAGCTCCTTGACCTCGTTGGCCACCACCGCGAAGCCCTTGCCGGCCTCGCCGGCGCGCGCCGACTCGATCGTCGCGTTGAGGGCCAACAGGTTCGTCTGCTCCGCGATCGAGGAGATCACCTTGACCACGTCGCCGATCGTGCGGCTGGAGTCGCCGAGGCGCTCCACGGTCATCGTGGTGCCCTCCATCGCGGTGACGGCCTGCGCGGCGACGGAGGCCGCCTCGGCCGCGTTCTGCGCGATCTGCCGGATCGACAGGCCCATCTCCTCCGAGCCGGTGGCGACGGCGTGCACGTTGCGCGACACCTCGCCGGCCGCGGTGGCCACGGCCTCGGCCTGGGTGGAGGACTCCTGGGTGGTCCCCGCCATCCGCTGGGACAACCCGCCGATCCGCTCGCTGGCCTTGCCGAGCCGGTCCGCGCTGGTCGAGAACGCGACCAGCACCTCGCTGATCCTCGCCAGCGCACCGTTCATCGACCGACCGAGCTGCCCGATCTCGTCATTGGACATGCCGTCGATACGCCGGGTGAGGTCGCCGTCCGCGACCGCGGACATCACCTCGCTGGCCTTGGCCAGCGGACGCGTGATGCCCCGGGTGAGCCACCACGCGACGAGCACGCCGAGCAGTACCGCCAGCGCGCACATCAACAGCATCAGCATCAGGAAGTGATCCGCGATCGAACGCGCGTCCGCGCTGTTCTCCTGGTTCATCGCCTCTTCGAGGTCGATCAGCTTGTTGATCGACGCCAGCCACGCGATGAACTGCGGCTTCGCCTGCTCGGTCAGCACCGCGAGCGCCTGCTCGTTCCGACCGGCGTCGCGCAGGCTGATGACCTGGTCGATCAACGGCAAGGTCTTCGCCTCGATCGCCTGGATGGCGGCCAGGTCGGCCTTCTCCTCGGCGTTGACCTTGCTCGCGTCCGCGAAGATCTCGTCCATCTTCGTCGCCGAGTCGGCGTAGTTGCCGGCCAGCGTGGCGATCGTGTCGACCTCCGTCCGGACGTCGGCAGGCGTGGTCGCCAGCACCACGTCACGGAGGCTGATCGCCCGGTCGTGCACGCTGCCACGGAAGTTGATCGCGTACCGCTGCTTCACGCTGTTGTTGTCGTTGATCGTGCTCAGCCGGTCGTTGATCGCCTCGACGCGGGTCACACCGACGCCGGTGAGCACCACCATGCCGAGAACGACAACGCCGAACCCGATGCCGAGTCTGCGGCTGATCTTCATGTTAGAGAGTTGCATCGTCGCTCCTGGGTGTGGCACTCGTCGGGTCAGAGCAGTGCCACGCGGAGGATCGGCGGGTGAGGCCCGTAGCTGAGGAGTCGCGGAGGGTCCGTGTCGCGGAACCGCCTCAGCCCGCCTCCTGCCCCGACGGGCGCACGGCCTGCTTGACCAGTACGGCGAGCCTCTCCCAGGCCTCCTCCCCCGGGTCGGTCAGCGCGTAGGACGTGGGCCACAGCCCGCTCCCCTCGTCGAGGTTCGCCTCCGCGCTGAACCCGAACGTCGAGTAGCGCTCCTTGTCCATCCGCCCGCTGCGGAAGAAGCACACCACCTTCCCCTTCCTGGCGTAGGCGGGCTGCCCGTAGTACAGCTTCGGCGCCAGTTCCGGGGCGGCGGTCGTCACGACCGCGTGGACGCGCTCGGCGAGCACACGGTCCGACTCCGGCATCTCCGCGATCTTCGCCAGCACGTCGGCCTCGTCGGCTGCCGCCTTGTTCGCGCCGCGCCCGCGCCGCGCCTGCGCCTTGAGCTCCGCCGCCCGCTCCTTCATCGCGGCGCGTTCCTGCTCGGAGAACCCGCCCTCGGAGGACGTGCTCCTGGTCTTTCCGCCGGCCTTCGATGCAGCCATCGTCGATGCTCCTCCTGCTCCGGTCAGGTGATCTTCCTCCACGCTAGACACGGTGCGAGGCGCACGCTTCTCGATTCCTGACGAGGTGCTCGACGTCAGGCGCGGCGAGCCCGGGGGCCGGGAAGGTCGGCCTCCACCAGCGCCGCCGTTCGCAGCAGTGGGGGCAGCAGCTCGCGGCGCATGGCCTCCAACGACGTCCGGCTCGCGTGGGCGGACACGTTCAGCGCGGCCACCACGGCACCGGACCGGTCGCGGATCGGCACCGCGAGCGCGCGCAGGCCCTCCTCCAGCTCCTGGTTGACCAGCGACCACCCCTGCCCCCGCACCCGGGCGATCTCCGCCCGCAGCGCCGCCACCGACGCCACGGTGCGGGCGGTCAACCGCTCGAGGCGCACCGACGACAGGTACTCGACCAGCGCGTCCTCCGGCAACCCGGCCAGCAGCACCCGACCCATCGACGTCGCGTACGCGGGGAACCGGGTGCCGACGCTGATCGACACCGTCATGATCCGGCTGACCGGCACGCGGGCCACGTAGACCACGTCGTGGCCGTCCAGGACCGACACCGACGAGGACTCGTTCACCTCGCCGACCAGCGCCTCCAGGTGCGGCTCGGCCACTTCGGGCAGGGTCAGGCTGGACAGGTACGCGTACCCCAGCTCGAGGACCTTCGCGGTCAGCGAGAAGAACCGGCCGTCGCTGCGAACGTAGCCGAGCGACTCGAGGGTCAGCAGGAAGCGGCGGGCGACGGCGCGGGTGACGCCGGTGACCGCGGCGACCTCGCTCAGCGTCAGCTCGGGGTGCTCCTGGTCGAAGGCGCGGACCACCGCCAGGCCGCGTTCGAGCGACTGCACGAAGTCCGAGCCCCGCCCGGCCACCGGCCCACCCCCGTCCCACGAGAACTAGACGCTGAAGAACACGGTCTCCCGCTCGCCCTGCAGCCGGATGTCGAAGACGTATCCGTCCTGCGCGACAGCTGCTACCAGGGTCTCCCGCCGGTCGGACGAAAGGGCCGACAGTACCGGGTCCTCCGCGTTCGCGGGCTGTCCGGCGAAGTAGACCCGGGTCACCACACGGTCGAGCAGCCCGCGCGCGAACACCGACAGGTCGATGTGCGGGGCCTGCAGCCGCCCGTCGACGCCGGGGACGCGACCCGGCAGCACCGTCCGGATGCCCCAGCGGCCCTCGTCGTCGGTCGCCGAGCGGCCGTAACCGCGGAAGCCGGAGACCGCGCCGCGCGGGTCGTCGGGGTGGTCGAACCGGCCTTCCGGTGAGGCCTGCCAGCTCTCGACCAGCGCGTCCGGCACCGGTTCCCCCGCGCCGTCGAACACCCTGCCCCGCAACCAGAACGCGCCCGGCTCCGATTCCGGCACGACGTCCGGACCGTCCAACCAGGTCAGGGCGTGGGAGAAGAACGGGCCGACCGTCTGGGAGGGAGTGAGACCGAAACTCACGACGTCTCCACCGGGGTCTGCTCGCGCCCGCGCAGCACGATGTCGAACCGGTAGGCCAGGGCCCACTCCGGCTCGGTCTCGGACAGGTCGAACGAGGAGATCATCCGGCCCCTGGCCGCCTCGGGAACCGCGTTGTAGATGGGGTCCTGGAAGAACAGCGGGTCCCCCGGGAAGTACATCTGGGTTACCAGCCGCTGCACGAACGCCCGCCCGAACAACGAGAAGTGGAGGTGGGTCGCGCGCCAGGCGTTCTCGTGGTTGCGCCACGGGTAGGCCCCGGGCTTGATCGTGACGAACCGGTACCGGCCCGTCGAGTCGGTCAGGCAGCGCCCCACGCCGGTGAAGTTGGGGTCAAGCGGTGCCGGGTGCTGGTCGCGGGCATGTGCGTAGCGACCGGCGGAGTTGGCCTGCCACAGCTCGACCAGGGTGTCCGGGACCGCGCGCCCGTCGCTGTCCAGTACCCGGCCGTGCACGATGATCCGCTCGCCCAGCGGCTCACCGTCGTGCTGGCGGGTCAGGTCGCTGTCGGTGGGCAGCACCCGCCCCTCCCCCAGAACCGGGCCGGTGATCTCGGTCAGCGTGTGCGGCAGCGGCACCGGCGCCTGGTGCGGGGCACGCAGCACCGTCGAGCCGTAGCCGGGCGAGGCGAGCGGCGGGTGCGTCCCACCGGGGTCGCGCCGGTAGCCGGGCACGACGAGATCGGTCACGGCTTGCTCCTTTCGACGAGTCCGCGCAGCACGGTCAGCTCCTCCTCGGTGGGCGGCTCGGTGACCTCGAGCGACGGTGCGACCTTCAGCTCCCAGCCGGTCGCCGCGCGGACGTCGGCCACGTCCACGCCCGGGTGCACCCTGGTCAGGGTCAGCTCGCGGGTGACCGGGTCCGGCTCGAGCACGCCGACGTCGGTTACCACCCGCACCGGTCCCCGGCCGCGCAGGCCCAGCTTCTCCCTGGCGTCGTGGCCGGCGCCGAAGCCGACCGAGGTGACGAAGTCGAGCCGCTCCACGAACGTCCGCGGGCTCTGCCGCACCATGATGAACACCTCGCGGCAGGACGCCGCGATCTCCGGGGCGCCGCCCGAGCCCGGCAGCCGCACCCGGGGGTGCGCGTAGTCCCCGCCGATGAAGGTGGTGTTCAGGTTGGCGTAGCGGTCCAGCTGCGCGGCGGACAGGAAGCCGACGTCGATCCGGCCCGGCTGGAGCCAGTAGTTGAAGATCTCCGGGACGCTCACGACCGCGTCCGCCGTCTCGGCCAGCTCACCGTCCCCGATGGACAGCGGGAGCCGGGTTGGCTTCGCGCCGACGGCGCCGGACTCGTAGATCAGCACGAGGTCCGGGTTGTGCACGCGTCGGGCGAGGTTGGCCGCGGTACTCGGCAGGCCGATGCCGACGAAGCACGACACGTGTCCGACCAGTGACCGTGCGGCCTCGACCGACATCATCTCGTCGGTTGTCCAGCTCATGCCGCCCCCGCGTGGACGTGCTCGGACAGCCACGCCTGGAACCGTTCCCGGGACCGGCTCACCTGGTCCCAGGCCCGGTAGGCCTCGTTGTCGCGCTCGTAGTAACCCTGCGCGTAGGACGGTTTCGCGCCGCCGGGGACCTCGGCCACCGCGGTCACCACCCACGATGGCAGTACGACGGCGTCCGGGCGCGGTTCGAGCGTGTCCACGACCTCCTCCACGGTGACCAGCGACCGCTTCGCCGCGAGCACGGCCTCCTTCTGCACGCCGACCAGGCCCCACAGCTGGACGTTGCCCTGCCGGTCCGCGCGCTGGGCGTGGATCACCGTGACGTCCGGCCGGACCGCGGACACCGCCGCCAGCTCCTCACCGGTGAACGGGCAGGTGACCGTCCTGATCGTGTCGTTGTGTCTGGCCAGGTCGGTGCCCTGGTAGCCGCGAAGCACCGCGAACGGCAGCCCGGAGGCGCCCGCGACATAGCGGTTGGCCATGCCGGCGTGGCTGTGCTCCTCGATCTCCAGCGGCGCGGGCCAGCCGTTCTCCACCGCGTCGCGCAGCCGGTGCAGCGAGCCGACGCCGGGGTTCCCGCCCCAGGCGAACACCAGCCTGCGGGCGCAGCCGGCGCCGATCAGCTGGTCGTAGACAATGTCCGGGGTCATCCTGACCAGGGTCAGCTCCCGCCGGCGCTGCCGGATGATCTCCAGTGCTGCCCGGGAGGGGATGAGGTGGGTGAAGCCCTCCAGGGCCACGGTGTCCCCGTCCCGCACCAGCTCGGCGATGCCGTCGGCGAGCGTCACCAGTTCGGCCACACTATCTCCGTTCGCATTACGAACGCGCGTTCTCTTTACGCACAATAGGGAGCCGCGTCCTGGCCAGTCAACGGTTGACGCCCCCGGGGCGTACCTCTACGTTCTCGATGAGAACGAGCGTGCGATCTACGAACAACGCTGTTTACCCCCGACTGGAGTCCGCTGATGCGCCGTCACCTCGCCGCGCTCCTGCTAGCGCCAGCCCTCCTCGCGACCGCCGCGTGCGGGTCGGACGAAGGCCAGTCGCCGAACGCGGGAGAGGCGGACAAGGTCACCGTCGGGGTGATCCCGATCCTGGACGTCGCCCCGATCTACCTGGGGGTGGAGAAGGGCTTCTTCGAGAAGCGGAACATCGACGTCACGCTCGAGCAGGCGGAGGGCGGCGCGGCGATCGTGCCGGCGGTCGTCTCCGGCCAGTACCAGTTCGGCTTCAGCAACATCGTGTCGCTACTGCTCGCGCACTCCGAGGGACTGCCCGTCAAGATGGTGAGCAACGGCAACAACTCGACCGGTGTGGACGGCGAGGACTTCGCCGCGCTCATGGTCTCCGCAGACAGTCCAATCGAGACGGCCGCCGACCTCGAGGGCAGGACCGTCGCGGCCAACACCCTGCAGAACATCGTCGACACCGCCGTCCGCGCCTCGGTCCGCAAGGCCGGCGGCGACCCGACGAAGGTCAAGTTCACCGCGCTGCCGTTCCCCGAGCAGCCCGCCGCGCTGGCCTCCGGCCAGGTCGACGCGGTGTTCGTGGTGGAGCCCTTCCAGCAGGCCGTGCTCGGCCAGGGTGGTCGCACGATCGCGTCCAGCTACGTCGACACCGCGCCCAATCTGACCGTCGCGTCCTACTTCACCTCGCAGCGGATACTCTCCGAGAACCCCGAGCTGGTCAAACGGTTCACCCAGGCCATGCAGGAGTCACTGTCCTACGCGAACGGCCACCCGGACGAGGCCAGGGCGATCATCGGGTCCTACACGAACATCGCCCGCGACGTCGTCGCTCGGGTCACCCTGCCGAAGTGGCCGGCGGAGGTGAACCGGGACTCCGTGCAGCGGGTCGCCGACCTCGCGCTGGAGGACGGACTGCTGAAGGAACCGGCGAAGGTCGGCGACCTTCTGCCATGAACGCCCTCCTCGGCCTCGCCGGGTTGCTCGGCTTCGGACTGCTCCTCGAGGTCGCCCCCCGGGTCGGGCTGGTGCCGGAGCGTTACTTCCCCCCGACCAGCACGATCCTCGGCGAGCTCGCCGGGCAGGTCGGGGAGCGGGCGTTCTGGGTGGCGGTCGGGGACACCGTGCTGACCTGGTTACTCGGCCTCGCCATCGCGGTCGCGCTCGGGGTCGTGGTCGGGGTGGCGATCGGGTCGGTGCCCCTGGTGCGGGCAGCGACCTCCTCGACGATCGAGTTCCTCCGGCCGATCCCCTCGGTCGCCCTGATCCCCCTGGTCGTCGTGCTCCACGGCAGCACGATCACCTCCACGCTCATCCTCGTCGTCTACGCCGCCTTCTGGCAGGTGCTCGTCCAGGTCCTGCACGGCGTGGCCGACATCGACCCGGTCGCCCGGGACACCGCCCGCTCGTACCGGCTCGACCGCTGGGCACGCGTGCGCTACCTGACCTGGCCGACCGCGCTCCCCTACGTCGTCACCGGCGTCCGTCTGGCCGCAACCGTGGCGCTGATCCTGACGATCACCGGCGAGCTCGTGATCGGCTCGCCCGGCCTCGGCCAGCTGATCGCGACCGCACGCCAGTCCGGCGCGGTGCCGGCGATGTACGCGCTGATCGTGGTGACCGGGGTGTTCGGGGTCCTGGCCAACGTGGTGACCCGGGCGGCGGAACGGCGCGCCCTGCACTGGCACCCGTCGATGCGCGCGGAGGTGCCGGCATGACCGCCGTGCTCACCCGCGTCGGCCTGGCCCTGGGACTGCCGGTCGTGCTGGTCGCGGTGTGGTGGTTCGCGAGCGCCGGCAGTACCGACTTCTTCTTCCCGCCGCTGCGCACGATCGTCGAGGTGTTCGGGCCGACCTGGTTCGGGGAGCGCCTGGTCGACGACGTCCTGCCGAGCCTGGGCCGCCTCGCCGCCGGGTACGCCGCGGCGCTCGTGCTCGGCGTCGGGCTGGGCGTGTTGATCGGGTCGAACCGGTGGGTCCGCGCGGTGACCGAGCCGGTGCTGGAGTTCCTGCGGGCGATCCCGCCGCCGGTGCTGGTGCCGGTCCTGATGCTGGTCGCCGGCATCGGCAACGGCATGAAGATCCTGGTGATCATCTCGGGCTGCGTCTGGCCGATCCTGCTCAACACCGTGGCGGGGGTGCGGGCCGTCGACGGCGTGCTCGAGGACACCTGCCGGACCTACCGGATCCGGGGGACCCTGCGCTGGCGGCACCTGGTGCTGCGCTCGGCCAGCCCGCAGATCGTCACCGGCGCCCGGCAGGCGCTCTCGGTGGGGATCATCCTGATGGTCATCAGTGAGATGTTCGCGGCCAGCAGCGGCCTCGGCTTCACCGTCATCCAGTTCAAGGACGGCTTCCAGATCCCGGAGATGTGGAGCGGGGTCATCCTGCTCGGGCTGCTCGGTGTGCTGCTCTCGATGCTGTTCCGAGTGGTCGAGCACCAGGTGCTGAGCTGGTACCACGGCAGCCGTACCGCACAGAAGGAGCGATGATGCTCACCGTCGACGGGCTCGGAAAGGTCTACGCCAGCCACGGCCGGCGGGTGGAGGCGATCGGCGACCTCAGCTTCGAGGTCGAGACCGGCAGCTTCGTCTGCATCGTCGGCCCGTCCGGCTGCGGCAAGACCACGCTGCTGCGCTGCTGCGCCGGCCTGTTGCCGCCGACCTCCGGCACCGTCACCCTGTCCGGATCCCCGGTCACCGGCCCGCCGGAAGGGCTGGCCGTGGTGTTCCAGGAGTACGGCCGGAGCCTGTTCCCGTGGTTACGGGTCGCCGACAACGTCGACCTTCCGCTGCGCGCCGCCGGCGTCGACCGGGCGGAGCGGCGCCGGCTGGTGGACGAGGCACTGGACGCGGTCGGGCTCGGCGACGCCCACCGCGCCTACCCATGGCAGCTCTCCGGCGGCATGCAGCAGCGGGTGGCCATCGCCCGCGCGATCGCCTACCAGCCGCGCGTGCTGCTGATGGACGAGCCGTTCGCCGCGGTCGACGCGCAGACCCGGGCCGACCTCGAGGACCTCGTCCGCTCGGTCTGGCAGCGGCTCGGCGTGACGCTCGTGTTCGTCACCCACGACATCGACGAGGCTGTCTACCTCGGACAGCGGGTGATCATGTTGACCTCGTCGCCGACCCGGGTCGCCGAGGACCTCACGATCGACCTGCCCGACGAGCGAGACCAGCTCACCACCCGCGGCGACCCCCGGTTCACGGAGCTGCGCGGACGGGTGTACGCCCAGATCCAGAAGGCCAAGCTCGAAGGGAAGGCCCGATGACCGCAGTACTGGACCCGAACACGTTCGCCGGAACAGTCTTCAGTGGAGGGTGGGTCTCCCCGAGGGGTGGGACGACGCCGATCGTCGCGCCGGCCACCGGCGAGGAGCTGGGCACGACCGGGGTGGCCGACGCCGAGGACGTCGCGTCGGCGTGCGCCGCGGCCGCTGCCGCCCAGCGCGAGTGGGCGGCGGCCAGCTACGCCGAGCGGGCCGCCGTGCTGCGCCGGGCCGGGGCGCTCGTCGAGCAGCACGCCGACGAGCTCGCGAACTGGGTCGTCCGGGAGACCGGCGCGGTGCCCGGCCTCGCGGGGTTCGCTGTCTCGGTCGCCGCGCAGGAGTGCTACGAGGCCGCGGCGCTGGCCTCGCGCCCGCCGGGTGAGCTGCTGCCGACCGCCGAGCCGCGGCTGTCCATGCTCCGCCGGGTTCCGGTCGGGGTGGTCGGTGTGATCTCGCCGTTCAACGTGCCGCTGATCCTGTCCATCCGCTCGGTGGCGCCGGCGCTCGCGCTGGGCAACGCCGTGGTGCTCAAGCCCGACCTGCGTACCCCGGTCAGCGGCGGGTTCGCGATAGCGCGGGTGCTCGCCGAGGCCGGTCTGCCCGAGGGCGTGCTGCACGTGCTGCCCGGCGCCGCCGCGGCCGGGACCGCCCTGGTGAGCGACCGGCACGTGCGGGTCGTGTCGTTCACCGGCTCGAGCGAGACCGGTCGCGCCGTCGGTGAGCTGGCCGCGCGCCACCTCAAGCGGGTCCACCTGGAGCTGGGCGGGAACTCCGCGCTGATCGTGCTGGACGACGCCGACGTCGAGCGCGCCGTCTCGGCCGCCGCCTGGGGCTCCTACCTCCACCAGGGGCAGATCTGTATGACCACCGGCCGCCACCTCGTCCACGAGGGCGTCGCCGAGTCCTATGTAGAGGGACTGGCGGCGCATGCCGAGGCGCTGCCGGTCGGCGACCCGGCCACGGGGCAGGTCGCGCTCGGGCCGCTGATCGACGCCGGCCAGCGGGACAAGGTGCACGGCCTGGTCACCGCGTCGGTCGACGCCGGGGCGAAGCTGCTCGCCGGCGGGCGCTACGAGGACCTGTTCTACCGGCCGACCGTGCTGGACAACGTGTCGACGGACATGCCCGCCTACGCCAACGAGGTCTTCGGCCCGGTCGCGCCGGTCGTCCGGTTCTCCTCGGTGGAGGAGGCGGCGGCGCTGGCCGCGGGCAGCGAGTACGGCCTGTCGCTGTCGATCCTCACCGGCGACGCGATGCGCGGGCTGGCCCTGGCCGAGCGGATCCCCACCGGGATCGTGCACATCAACGACCAGACGGTGAACGACGAGGCAGTGGCGCCGTTCGGCGGTGTGCTCGACTCCGGCACCGGCGCCCGCTTCGGGGGCTCGGCGAACCTCGACGCGTTCACCGAGCAACGCTGGATCACGATGCGCGGCGAGATCCCGACCTACCCGTTCTGATGCCCGAGCGCACGCAGGTCGCCATCGTCGGCGCTGGCCCGGCCGGGCTGCTGCTCGCCCACCTGCTGCACCTGCGCGGCATCGACACGGTCGTGCTCGAGCGGCAGTCGCGCGAGTACGTCGAGCAGCGGATCCGGGCCGGGGTGCTGGAGCAGGGCAGCGTGGACCTGCTCACCCGGGCCGGCCTTGCCGACCGGCTGCACCGGGAACGCCTGGTGCACAACGGGGTGGAGCTGCTGTTCGACGGCGAGGGCCACCGCGTCCCGCTGACCGAGCTGACCGGCCGGGAGCTGACCATCTATGGCCAGCACGAGCTGGTCAAGGACCTGGTCGCGGCCCGGCTGGCGACCGGCCGGCCGCTGCTGTTCGAGGCCCCCGCGGTCTCGGTCGAGGACGTCACCGGCTCGCCGGTCGTGCGGTACACCCACAACGGTGTCGAGCGCGAGCTGCACTGCGACGTGGTGGCCGGCTGCGACGGCTTCCACGGCGTCTGCCGGCCAGCGGTGGCGCAGGCGCTGACCGTCTACGAGCACGTCTACCCGTTCGCCTGGCTGGGCGTGCTCGCCGAGGTCGCGCCCTCGGCCGAGGAGCTGATCTACGCCTCCCACGACCGCGGCTTCGCCCTGCACAGCATGCGCTCCCTCGCCGTCACCCGGCTCTACCTCCAGGTGCCGCCCACCGACGAGGTCGCGGCCTGGCCCGACGCTCGCGTGTGGACGGAGCTGCGGACGAGGCTGGGCCGCACGGCCGGGTTCACGCTCAACGAGGGACCGATCATCGACCGGTCGGTCACCGCGCTGCGCAGCTTCGTCACCGAGCCGATGCGCCACGGCCGGCTGTTCCTCACCGGCGACGCCGCCCACATCGTGCCGGCGACCGGCGCGAAGGGGCTGAACCTCGCCGTCGTCGACGTCGCCGTGCTGGCCGCCGCGCTCGAGCGCTGGTTCGCCGAGGGCGACGAGAGCGGCCTGGAGGCGTACTCGGCCACGTGTCTGTCCCGGATCTGGCGGGTACAGCACTTCTCGTGGTGGATGACCACGATGCTGCACCTCACCCCCGAGGCGGACCCGTTCGCCCGCCGCCTGCAGCTCGCCCAACTGCGGTACCTGACCGGCTCGACGGCGTCCGCGACCTCGTTCGCGGAGAACTACGTCGGGCTGCCGTTCCCGGAAGGAGCCTTCACCCCATGACCGACCTCCCGCCGTTCCGCGCCGACCACGTCGGCAGCCTGCTGCGCCCGGCCGCCCTGCTGACCGCCCGCGAGGACCACGCCGCGGGCCGGATCTCCGGCGAGGACCTGCGAGCCGCGGAGGACACCGCGATCCGCGAGGTCGTCGCCATGCAGAAGGAGGTCGGCCTGCGGTCGGCGACCGACGGCGAGTTCCGCCGCACCTCCTGGCACATGGACTTCATCTACCGGCTCGGCGGCGTCAGCAGCTCGGACGAGTCGATCAAGGTCCGGTTCGAGAACGCGGACGGGGTGATCGAGTTCAGTACCGCGGCGTTGCGTGTGGACGGTCCGGTCCGCCTGCGGGAGACGATCTTCGCCGACGACTTCACCTTCCTCAGGGAGGTCGCCGGGGACTCGATCACGCCGAAGCTGACCATCCCCTCGCCGAGCATGGTCCACTACCGCGGCGGTCCGGCCGCGCTGGACCCGACGGTCTACCTGGACGAGGAGCTGTTCTGGGCGGACCTGTCGCAGGCCTACGCCGAGCAGATCGCCGCGGTGGCCGAGCTGGGCTGCACCTACCTCCAGCTCGACGACACGAGCCTCGCCTACCTCAACGACCCGCAGCAGCGCGCCGAGCTCGCCGCCCGCGGCGACGACGCCGAGCACCAGCACCTGCGCTACATCAGGCAGATCAACACCGCGCTGGCCGCGCGCCCGGACGGGCTGCGGGTGACCACGCACATGTGCCGGGGCAACTTCCGCTCGTCCTGGGCGGCCGAGGGCGGCTACGACTTCGTCGCCGAGGCCCTGTTCTCCGAGCTGGCCGTGGACGGGTTCTTCCTCGAGTACGACGACCCGCGCTCGGGCTCGTTCGCCCCGCTGCGGTTCGTGCCGCCGGGGAAGATGGTGGTGCTGGGGCTGGTGACCACCAAGCGCGGCGAGCTGGAGTCCAAGGACGACCTCAAGCGCCGGATCGAGGAGGCCTCGCGGTACGTGCCGCTCGAGCAGCTCTGTCTGTCCCCGCAGTGCGGCTTCTCCTCCACCGTGGACGGCAACAGCCTGACCTACGACGAGCAGGTGGCGAAGTTGGCGCTGATCGTGGAGGTCGCGAGCGAGGTCTGGGGATAACCCCTGGGTCGGACCGAACGATCGTGCTAATCTCTCCCGGTGGGTAAGGGAGAGGCGACCCGCGAGACCATCCTCGACGCGGCGAGCCGGCTGGCCAGGACGGTCGGCCTGTCCGGCATGACCATCGGAACGCTCGCCGCGAGCACGGAGCTGTCCAAGAGCGGGCTCTACGCCCACTTCCGCTCCAAGGAGGCGCTCCAGCTGCAGGTGCTCGAGCACGCCAAGGGGCGGTTCGTCGCCGAGGTGGTCTCCCCGGCCCTGGCCGCGGCGCGCGGCGAGCCGAGGGTGCGCGCCCTGTTCGACGCGAAGTTGCGGTGGAATGCCCAGCCCGGCGGGTGCATCTTCACCTCCTCGGCGATGGAGCTGGACGACCGGCCGGGCCCGGTGCGCGACCGCGTGGTGCGTGACCAGCGCGACTGGCTGGACACGCTCGCCACCGTGTTCCACACCGGACGCACCGAGGGGCACTTCCGCGCCGACGCGGATCCCGAGCAGTTCGCCTTCGAGCTCGACGGCATCATGTTCAGCTACCACTCGTTCAAGCGGCTGCTCGGCGACGAGACGGCCGAGGCGCGGGCCCGTCGCGCGTTCGAGACCCTGCTGGACTCCGTCCGAGAAGCCCGTTAGCCACGCCATCATCGGGAAGAGGAATCACGTGTATCCCAAAAAAAGCACGATCGTTCGTATCAATCTGACCGCTCTCCGGGCGGCGTTCGGACTGCTGGAACGGGTCGCACCTGGACTGGGTGCCCGGTGGGCCGCGCGGCGCTGGCTGACCGTGCCGGTGTACCGCGGCAGACCCAGACCGGCGGTGTTCCCGCCCGGCGAGCCGTTCACCGTGACCGTTGCCGGCCGGCGGGTGCACGGAAGGACCTGGGGCAGTGGCCCCGCGGTGTACCTGGTGCACGGCTGGGGCGGGATCGGCTCGCAGCTGCGTACGTATCTCGAACCGCTGCTCGACGCGGGGTACCGGGTCGTCACCTACGACGCGCCGAGCCACGGCGCGTCCGACCCCGGCCGGCTCGGCCCGGGACGAGCCTGCATTCCCGAGATGGCCGAGGCTTTCGCGGCAGTGGTCGAGGCGCACGGGCCGGCGCATGCGGTCATCGCCCACTCGCTCGGCTGCAACGCCGCGTTCCTCGCGCTGACCGAGGGCGTCCGGGCGGACCGGCTGGTGTTCCTCGCGCCGATGACCCAGCCCGTGCCGTACACGGCGATCTTCGGTGCCACGCTGGGGTTCGACACGCGCATCCGGACGCGCATGGTGGAGCGGGTCGCCCGGATGGTCGGCAGCCCGTGGTCGGCCTTCGACCTCCCCAGCCGGGTCGCCGAGATCACCCCGCCGCCGCTGCTCACCGTGCACGACCCGGGCGACCGGGAGACCCGGTACGCCGACAGCGTCGCGCTGGCCAAGGCCTGGCCCGGCGCGACCCTGCACACCGTGCGCGACCTCGGCCACTGGCGGCTGCTGCACGACACGGACACCGTCGCGCGGGCGGTCGCGTTCATCACCGCGGGGGCCGCCGATCGCGCCGCCGCGAGCTGAGCGTGTTCCCCTGTTCACCCTCCGCTCGTAGGCTGGTCCCCCACCACCCTGCGGAGGCACAGCGTGAAACGACGGAACTTCCTACGCGCGGCCGTGATCGGCACCGGAGTCACGGCGTTCGGCAACACCCTCACCCCCTCGGCGATGGCGGCCCCCGCGCAGAACGGGCCCAGCCCGTACGGCCCGCTGCTGGCCGCCGACGCCAACGGGGTGGCGCTGCCCGCCGGCTTCACCAGCCGGATCGTCGCCCGGTCCGGCCAGCCGGTGGGCCCGACGACCTACCGCTGGCACAACGCGCCCGACGGGGGCGCGGTGTTCGCCGACGGGACCGGCTGGATCTACGTGTCCAACTCCGAGATCAATCCCGGCGGCGGCGCGAGCGCGATCCGCTTCGACGCTGCGGGCGCCATCACCGACGCCTACCGGATCCTCAGCAACACCAGGCAGAACTGCGCCGGCGGCGCGATGCCGTGGTCGACCTGGCTGTCGTGCGAGGAGGTCACCGGGGGCTTCGTGTACGAGACCAACCCCTGGGGCGGCAGCTCGGTGCAGCGCCCGGCGATGGGCCGGTTCGTCCACGAGGCCGCGGCGGCCGACCCCGTCCGCCAGGTGGTGTACATGACCGAGGACACCAGCAACGGCTGCTTCTACCGGTTCGTGCCGAGCAGCTGGGGGGACCTGTCGGCAGGGACCCTGCAGGTACTGGTCGCCGGTACCGCGACGTCGGGCAGCTTCACCTGGGCGACCGTTCCCGACCCCGACGGTTCACCGACCCCCACCCGGGACCAGGTGTCGGGGGCGAAGCGCTTCAACGGCGGGGAGGGCCTGCACTACGCCAACGACACGGCGTGGTTCACCACCAAGGGCGACAACCGGGTCTGGCAGCTGAACCTGCTGAACGACACCTACGAACTGGCCTACGACGACTCGCTGGTGAGCCCCGGGAGCCCGCCCCTGACCGGGGTGGACAACGTGACGGGCTCCTCGGCCGGTGACCTCTACATCGCCGAGGACGGCGGGAACATGGAGATCTGTGTGATCACCCCCGACGACATCGTGGCCCCGTTCCTGCGGCTGAGCGGGCACAGCGGATCGGAGATCACCGGACCCGCGTTCACCCCGGCGGGGAACCGCCTGTACTTCTCCTCCCAGCGCGGGACGAGCGGCTCGTCGAGCGGCGGCATCACCTTCGAGGTCACCGGTCCATTCCGGACCTGAGCACGGGGACGCCCGCCCGCTCGGTGAGCGCGGCCAGTACGGCGGCGACGCCGGGCGGGTCGGGCGGGTCCCCGTAGGTGGCCGCGTAGATCCGGCGGTGGAGGCCCTCGAGCTCGGTCGCGTGGATGTCGGAACGGCGATGGGCCTGGAGGGCGAGTCCCGGGAGGAGGGCGACGCCCGCGCCCGCGGCGACGAGGGCCTGGACGACGACCATGTCGTCGCTGTGCGAGGCGATGCGCGGGGTGAAGCCCGCGCGCCGGCACGCGGCGTCCAGCTCGTCCCGGCACCGCGCGCACCCGCCGATCCAGGCGGAGTCGCCGTGGTTGGCCAGGCTGTCCTCCGGCCGCCGGCTGATCAGGTAGAGCGGGTCGTCGCGGAGGTGGAGGAGGCGGACTCCCTGCTCCTCGAACGGGACACCGGCGTTGTGGAAGACGATGGCGACGTCGATCTCGCCGTGTCGCAGCAGCTGGAGCGCCTCGGCCGGGTGGCGGTCGACCAGGCTCAGCTGGAGGCCCGGATGCGCCTCGGCCAACGCGGCGGCCACCTCGGGCACGATCGTGCTCAGTGTGGACGCGTTGGCCGCCAGCCGGACCCGTCCCGCCCGCAGGCCGACCTGAGCCGCCAGCTCGTTGGCCGCCGCGTCGACCCGCCCCAGGATCTCGGCGGCCCGGTCGGCCAGCAGCTGTCCTTCCGGCGTCAGCCGGATGCCGCGGCCCACCCGCTGGACGAGCTTCACGCCGGTGGCGGTCTCGAGTCGGGACAGGTGGTGGCTCACCGACGGTTGGGAGTAGTGCAACTCCCTCGCCGCCTCGGTCACCGAGACGTGTCGGGCCACCGCGACCAGAACCCTCAGGTGCACCAGGCTGAGCACCCATCAACAGTATCAATGGGTTCTCGACGAAACTGGCATTAGACGTCATGTCCCAACTACAGAAGGCTGGTTCCGACGGCGACACCAGGTCGCCACGAGGAGGGCAGCCGACATGACCACACGCACGGGCACGGTCACCTGCGACCTGTCGATCTCGCTCGACGGGTACTCCGCCGGGCTCGACCAGACCGAGCAGCGCCCGTTCGGCGACGACGGCAGTGACGGCTGGGGCGGCAGGTTGCACGCGTGGTACGACGACCCCGAGGAGAACCGGATCCAGCGCGACCGGGTGGCGGCGGCCAAGGCGTTCATCATGGGGCGCAACATGTTCGGCCCGGTGCGGGGCGAGTGGGATCGGGACTGGAGCGGCTGGTGGGGCGACAACCCGCCGTACCACGCGCCGGTTTTCGTGCTCACCCATCACCCGCGCGACCCGCGTCCGATGGAGGGTGGCACCACGTTCCACTTCGTCACCGACGGGATCGAGTCCGCGCTGGCGCGGGCCAGGGAAGCGGCCGGCGGCGGTGACATCTCCGTCCAGGGTGGCGCGACCACGGTCAACCAGTACCTCGCGGCGGGGCTGATCGACGAGCTGCGGCTGCATATCGTGCCGTTCACGCTCGGTGCCGGCACGCGGCTGTTCGACGGTGTCCCGCCCCTGAACCTCGAGCAGGTGGAGTCGCGAGCGGCGAGCTCGGTCACCCACCTGACCTACCGGGTGCTGTCCTGACGCTGGACCCATCCCAGCGCGCGACGTCGGCGGAGCGTCGGCGATGCTGGGGGCGTGGAGTACGTGTCCATGGTGCCGCGACCGCCGCTGGACGGGCTGATCGACGACATTTACCACCTGGCGGGCGCGCCGCCGTACGCCCTGCTGACGCTGCCGCCGGCCCCGTCGGCGCTGCTCATCGTCAACCTCGGGGCGCCGTTCCGCATCCGCGGCGGCACCGACATCGCGACGGCCGAGTACGCCGACGGCTGCGTGGTCACCATGCCCACCCGGGCGTGGGAGTTCGGCTACCCGCTCCGGACCCAGTCGGTCGGCGTGCACTTCAAGCCGTGGGGGCTGGCGCCGTTCCTGCCGATGCCCGCCGCCGAGCTGTGTGACCGGCCGGTGACGGTGGAGCAGGTGTGGGGCCGACCCGCCGTAGCCGAGCTGCGAGAGCGGCTGGCCGCGGCGGACGGGCCGCACGAGATGCTGACGCTGCTCGAGGAGGAGCTGATGCGACGCCTGCGCGAGACCGCCGGCCTGGGACTGGTCCGGCACACGAGCAGCGTCATCGCGGCGACCAGCGGGGCGGTGGCGATCGGCGACCTGAACGTGGCAGCCGGCGTCAGCAGCACTCACCTGGCACAGCGGTTCGAGGAGCTCATCGGCGTCACGCCGAAGCGGCTGGCGCGCACCTACCGCTTCGCCGCCACCGTGTTCGCGATCGACCCCGCCGAACCGGTCGACTGGGGCGACCTCGCCTGTGCCGCGGGCTACTTCGACCAGGCCCACTTCGGCCACGAGTTCCGGGCGTTCACCGGGCTCACACCGACCCGGTACGTCGAAGTCCGGCGGCGGTTCCTGCGCGAACATCCCGGCAACGCGATAGACGGCTGGCCGCTGCCGGCCGATTGATTTCTTACAAGAGCCACAGCTCACGGCACACTAACTTGGGGCTCCACAGCAGAGGAGAGTCCCGTGGGCACAGTAGTCATGTACAGCTCGGTGTCGGTGGACGGCTTCATCGCTGACGAGAACGACCAGCCCGGACCCCTGTTCGACTGGTTGCTCAGCGGTGACGTCCCGTTGGACGAGAGCGGCGAGGTGAAGGTGTCGCAGACGTCCTACGACTACATCCGGCCGTACTGGGACCAGATCGGGGTGACGATCGCCGGCCGCCACGTCTTCGACATCACCGACGGCTGGGACGGGAAGCCCCCGGCCGGGATCGACCACGTGGTCGTCGTGACGCACCGGCCGCCGCCCGAGGGCTGGGATCCCGAGGCGCCGTTCCACTTCGTCGACGGCGTCGAGGCAGCCGTGGCCATGGCGCAGGAGCTCGCGGGTGACCGCATCGTCGAGGTCGCCGCTGGCGACGTCGGTGGCCAGATACTCGCAGCGGGGCTGGTCGACGAGGTGCGCATGGACGTCGTACCCGTCGTGTTCGGGTCCGGCAAGCGCTACTTCGGTTCAGTCCACACCCAGCACCTGTTGGAGGATCCTGATGTGGTGATTCGGGGCGACCGGGTGCTTCACCTGCGCTGTCGAGTGCGCCGTTGACGCGACTCAGGCGGCGTACATCGCCTTGAGGCCCTGGACGTCACCGGCGGCGAGGGCGCGGTTGACGGTGGTGCAGGCCGGGGTCCTGGGGGTCATGGTCTGGGCGGAGTTCTGGGCGACGTGCTCGAGGCCGGCGGTGTGGCCACGCTCGTGGACCATGACCGACTC